>JAFDYQ010000006.1 GCA_018267365.1 Bacteroidota bacterium
TTTGAATTCATTATATAAGTCAACTTTTGTGTCAACTTATTTCAGGACGGAACAGGATATAAATGGAAAAGGGGCCCGAAAGCCCCTTTTTTTTATGCGGTTGATCTGACTGATCATTTCTTCATAATGTTTCGTACACTGACTGCATTGTCCGCACCGCGGAGCATCAGGGTGTATATACCATTGCTGTAGGCGGAGAGGTCTAGCTCTGTGCGATCCGTTGCTTGAGCAAAATCTTTTACTAAAATCGTCCTGCCCACCATATCGACCAGCTCTATGTGCAGCAAACCTGCAGCCTGAATATGCAGCAGCCCCTCGGTAGGTACAGGATATACCGAAGCATGCAGTGCATCTGCCTCGGCTATACCTACACCTGTCAGCGTATATACTGCAGATGTATCGGAGCATCCGCTGGCGTTGGTCACGAGTACGGTGTAGGCACCGTCCTGCGTGGCGGTGTAGTTTTGACCGGTAGCGCCATTGATCTGGGCACCATCCAGAAACCACTGATAGCTGCTGAAAGTACCAGTACTGAGGGTAGCGCCGCTGGCTGTCACAGTAGGTGCCGGATTACTATTGACTGCTAGTGTGAGGGTCACGATGCTGTCACAAGCGATGGTATCATTATAAGTGCCCGGAGCGGTATAGTTGTGCCCGTTGATAGTGTATGATTCGCCCTGGCAGATAGCGGCAGAAATACTGGCGATATGCACAGGCTTGTAGGTCAGAGTCAGCGTCACGATGCTATCGCAGCGGATGGTATCATTGTAAGAGCCGGCAGCGGTATAGGTTGTACCGTTGAATGTATAGGAGCCACCCTGGCAGAAGCTGGCGCTCACCGAGCTGCTATGAACTGTCTTGTAGGTCAGGGTCAACGTGACGATACTGTCGCAACGAATGGTATCGTTATATGAACCCGCCGTAGTATACGTAGTGCCGTCGAATGTGTAGGAGTCTCCCTGGCAGAATGTAGCGCTGACGGATGAGGTATGCACAGTCTTGTAGGTCAGTGTGAGCGTCACGATACTATCGCAGCGGACGGTATCATTATAGGCACCTGCTGCGGTATAGCTGGTACCATTAAAAACATAGGCATCGCCCTGGCAGATGCTGGCCTGTACAGCACCTGTGAGCATTGGCTTCACATAGAGATGCAACGTCACGATGCTATCGCAGCCGTGCACCGTGCTGAGCGTATCTGTATAGGTGCCCGCAGTGGTTTGTGTATTGCCGTGGAATACATAACCTGCTCCGGGGCAGATAGTATCGTATAGTGCGGTGGCTGCCGTAGGATAGACTACAGCAGTAGTAGTATTGCTACTGGCTGTGGTGGTAGAGAGGCAGGAGTAGTTTGATGTCACCATTACATACACAGAGTCGTTATTGGCCGGGCTGCTCAGTGTGTATGAAGGACCGCTGCCGGCACTGCTGTTATTCAGATACCAGGTGTAAGCCGGAGCCGTACCCCCATTGGTCACAGAGCTGACGGAGAAAACAATGGCGCTGCCGGGGCATACTGCAGCTGGTGAGTCTGTGATAGATACTGACGGAGACACAGGCGCATTGATCACGATATCGGTGCCGTTATCTCCAGAAGTGTAGTATACAGGGTTACTATTGACCACACGTACACGGTAGCCTGTGCCCGCTGTGATGCCTGCGGGTATCACTGCAGAGATGGGAGAGGTGGTGCCGGCACCGATCAGGCTGCTGGTAGCATCTGACGGGAAAACACCGCCGGCGTCAGACAGCTGGATATGAAAAGAATCGGTAAACGATCCGACTGATGTAAAAGGTACTGCGATCGTATCACTGCTGCTCTGGCAGAAGGGGCCGAATGCGGCTGCAGATGTAGTAATGCTGGTAGCACTGGTGACTGTGCCATTGATGGTCAGATTGAGCGCCTGCAGTGTGCCTGACAGGTTTGATGCGTGAAAACCATACACCCGGAAAAGGAGGGTGCTATCTACTGGCACATTGAAGCTGGTAGTCCAGGATGCTGTGGCTGTACTGCCGCAGCTGCCAGTGCCGGGAGCATCGTTTGAGCCCTTGTCTATCCAGGTAGCGCCGTGGTCTGTGCTATATGCCAGGCGGATACTGGCCGGGCCGGTACCTGACCTGCGCAGGCCTACGCTGAAACCCGTCACGGAGAGCATATAGCCCGGGTTTGCCTGGACCTCAGCCTGGATACCTGCCTTGCCGGTAGTAAATATCTGGGAGGAGTCAAAAGTGGTGGAACTGTATCCGGTGCTGCACGGAGAGGAGGGCCTTGTAGCGCCATTGACGCGAACGAGTCCCAGACCTGTAGCATTGACAGCTACAGAGGCTACAGTGCCGGCTGTATCATTGGTATAAGAGTAGATCTGGCCATAGCTGCTGAGCAGACAGCCGGTCATGAGCAGCATAAAAAGTGGTCGTAGTAAATGTTTCATTTGTTTAATTCTGTTGAGCAATGGCGCAAAATACACAAAATGACAAGTTGTTAAAATCCAAACTAGGTGAGACTAACCGAAATGATGGTAAATCAGACCGGATATTAACCTAATACTAACAATGGTGCGGGTTTCATAGTCTTTTGCTATCATATATCCGGCGCATGGCATCGGATATGTGACGGATGATATCCGAGGCCAGAAATGCCTCGGCATGGATGTGCTCTACGCCGATATCTGCCGCCAGGCCATGGATATATACGCCCAGACAGGCTGCTACAGCGGGCTCATAGCCGCGGGCCAACAGCCCCGTGAGTATGCCAGTCAAAACATCACCACTGCCACCCTTGGCCAAAGCCGGATTGCCGGTAGAGTTAAACCAGACTGATCCGTCGGGCAGGACTGTAGCCGTGTGGGCTCCTTTCAGCACGATCACGAGGTCATTTTTCTGAGCCAGCTTTTGGGCTGTCTGCAGCCGATCCCAGCTGCTGTTGTGTTTTTGAGTGAGGCGGTCAAACTCCTTGGGATGAGGCGTCAGGATGGTGAGTGGCGGGAGAAATTCCAGCCAGGTCTTGTTTTGAGATAATATATTCAGTGCATCTGCATCGATTACCAGATTGTCGGAGACGGACTGGATTACCTGTTTCACGAGCTGCGCAGTGGCGGGGTGCGTACCGATACCCGGTCCGATGCCGACCGCAGTATACGGATCCATGGCAGGCGGGGTACTGATATACTCCTGCTCAAGGTCTGTGCTGACCATAGCCTCAGGGGTGGTAGTCTGCATGATCTGATAGCCACAGGAGGGCAGATGTGCCGTGAGCAACCCTGCTCCACTGTGCAGTAAGGCGGAGGCAGAGAGGACTGCTGCACCCATTTTGCCGCGGGAGCCGGCCAGCAGCAGTGCATGGCCATATGTGCCCTTATGTGAAAACTTGGAGCGGTCTTTCAGCAGCGGCTGCAATGTATGGGCAGAGACATAAAAGTATGTAGAGGCACTCTCAGGAATGAAGCTCGTATCAACACCGATATCCAAAACTTCAAACTCACCTGTATACTCGCCGCTCTCGGCAAACATGAAAGATAACTTTGGCTGCTGAAATGTAAGGGTACGCCAGGCTTTTACTATGGCGGTTTTAGTGTCTGTGGCCTCGTCCGTACGCAGGCCGCTGGGCACATCTATGGAGATGATGTGCATGCCGCATGAGTTGATGTGCCGGATGGCCTCTGCTATGAGCCCGTGAGCGGGTTTATTGAGCCCGGTGCCCAGGATAGCATCTATCACTATGCTGCCGTCGGAGAGGAGCATATCTGACGCAGCGTTCACATATGTGATCGCTGCCTTGTCCTGTGCTGTGAGCCGCGTCAGGTTTGCAGCAAAGTCGGGACTGGCATCAGGGGTGTATTCCAGTATATATACCTGCACTTTGTATCCCTGGTCTGCCATCAGGCGGGCTATTGCCAGGCCGTCACCTCCATTGTTACCTTTGCCGCATACGATCGCGGCCCTGGTCACGTCCGGGGCGAGGCGCTGTATAGCCTGCATGGCGGCCAATGCGGCACGCTCCATCAGGTCGAGTGAGAGGATACGTTCGTGAGATATAGTGTACAGGTCTGCCTCTCGTATCTGCGGCGCGGAGAGAATTTTCATTAGCTGTATTTATGCGCAAATTAATGAATTTGCACATGCCTCCAGAATATAAGAAGTACTCCTATTTCTGTGCCAGGGGCCCATTGAGTTTGAGCCAGGCCAGCACAGCTACCAATATTATCAATCCGCAGAACATGGTCGTCTCTTTTACTTTTGTGAGGGCGTATCAGTCAAACAGCCGAGAGTCAAAGTAGCAAGTCTATATGTATCTATACGCGGGGGCGCGCAGAGAGGTTCTGTTTTTTACCTTTTTTGATCTGTGTACAGTGTGTTCATTGATTTTAATATTTTAGAGCAGGGTGTTTTGACACAGAAGCCTGATCTGTGCGTATATCATCCATAAGTTATCGCAAAAGGGAATGAAAAGAGTGGCTGGATATATCAGCAGATTGCTTGATTACTTTCTGGGGCTGGGTGTAGATCCCTCGGAGCAGGATATTTCGCGAAGAGCGTATATCCAGTATTTCAACTTTGACCTGATGGGCTATATGGGTTTTGCCGTACTGACGGTCCCGGTAGTCATGTTGCTGCCCGGTGACGCACGTACTGTACTACAGGTACTCGCAGCTATATATGTAGCAGTCATATCCCTATGTTTCTATCTGAATAGCAAGGGGCATCATATTGTTTCCTCTTTTATCATTCATATAGGTCTGCTGCTGGTAGTAGCCTATACAGATATTTATTTTGGTGCGGAGTCTCATCTCTACTTTTTTCTCATTACGGTTTGTGTCACGCCGCTCTTTTTCCTGCGAGACAGGAAGTGGCTGGCGTATCTGATGATGGCCATGGGCTTTGGCTTATTTCTGATCCTGGCAGAAAACCTGATAGATCTCCCCGCCCCGGTCAATCAATCTCCTGCGGTCATAAAGTTCTTTCACCATCTGGTCAATATAACTTTGATACCGCTCACCACACTGCGCTTCATATACATCTTTATGATCAATGACCGCTATTTGTCAGAGATCAATGAGCAGAGGCAGTTTCTGCGAAAGGTGATAGATCTCAATCCCAGCTTCATTTTTGCAAAGGACAGGAGGGGGCAGTTTACCCTGGCCAATGATGCGGTGGCCAAAGCCTATGGTACCACACCCGACATACTGGTAGGCAAAACAGATGCAGACTATAACTCAAACCAGGAAGAAGTGATCCAATTTCGCCAGGATGATATAGAGGTGATGGACAGCGGGCAGTCCAAGTATATCCCGCTGGAGATCGTCACAGACCCGGGTGGCAGAAAGTACTACCTACAAACAGTCAAAACGCCGATAGAGGATGAAAACGGGATAGTGAACCAGCTGCTGGGTGTCTCTACAGATATCACCGAGCGCATACAGCAGCAGCGTGAGCTGGAGCAGATGCGCGATGCACTGGCCAGGAAAAATAAAGAGATGGAAAAGTACATCGACTCCAATCTGCAACTGGAGAACTTTGCCTATATCGCCTCGCATGACCTGAAGGAGCCGCTGCGCTCTATCATAGGCTACTCTCAGCTGCTGGAGCGCCGCTATGCAGATAAACTGGACGATGAGGGCAGGCAATTTATAGACCACCTGATCACCTCTACCAAAAATATGAACATGCTCATTACAGATCTGCTGCTATTCTCGCGGGTCAATACGGATGAAGTGAAACGGCAAGCGCTGATGCTGGCCGAGGTCAGGGCGCAAGTGACGGATAATCTGAAAACCATGATCCGTGAGACCGGAGCCATGATCCAATGGCATGAAATGCCTGACACGATCACTGCTGACCGATCACGCATGGTGCAGATGTTTCAGAATCTGATAGCTAACGGTATCAAGTTTCGCACTGCCGGTGTGCAGCCCGTCATAGATGTCAGCTACCGGCTGTGGGAAGATCATCACGAATTTACCGTGCGGGACAATGGCATAGGCATAGAACCTAAGTTTCACGAGCGTGTATTCCATATCTTCCACCGGCTGCACAACAGGCATGAGTACGAAGGTAGCGGCATAGGACTGGCCACCTGTACCAAGATAGCCGAGCAGCATAACGGGTCTATCAGAGTGGAGTCGAGGCCGGGAGCGGGCAGCTCATTCATCTTTACTATAGCGCGCTGATATGGGAGATGTACTATCTATGCGCAGGCTGATAGAGCAGTTCGTCCTGGTGACGGATGAGGAGTGGCTGATGATGCAGTCCCTGCTCTCTGAGCGCACCATCAGGAAGCATGACTGTATGATACGCGAGGGAGTGGTCGGACGCGAGCTCGGATATATACTGGAGGGCGATATGCGGCACTACTATACCCATGCAGAGGAGCAGCGCACCACCTATTTCTACTTTGAGAATTCCTTCGTAGGTCCCTATATGAGCTGTGTGACAGGGCACCCATCACGCCTGACTATAGAAGCGCTAACTGATACGAAGTTGTTAGTTTTCCCCTACCAAGGGTTTAAGGATCTTTTTGACAAAAGCCATACGTGGGAGCGTTTTGGCCGCAGGCTGGCGGAGTACCTGGCTATAGGCCTGGAGGACCGCATGGTGGGGCTGCTCACGCTCACTCCGGAGGAGCGCTACCGCCAGCTGCTGGGCAGCAGCAAAAAGAAGATCCTCGAGCGTATACCACAGCAGCATATAGCCAACTACCTGGGCATCACACCCGTGAGCCTGAGCCGCATCCGCAAAAGGCTGGCAGATCAGTAGGAGGCGGTTTTTCTTATCTTATGTAAATAATCTGACCGGCGGGTCTGCGCACCTTTGTACCATAAAATCAAAACAATATGGACAAAGTCATCAAACTGGAAGAGCTGGCACAATTTGCAGCAGTGATCGTAGCGCTCTACTACATGCCGGTAAATATCAGCTGGTGGGCGTGGCCTATTATATTCCTGCTGCCTGACCTGAGTATGCTGGGATACCTGGCAGGGCCTGCCGCAGGAGGGATCAGTTACAATTTCTTTCATCATAAGCTCGTGGCGCTGGCCGTCATAGGCCTGGGATGGTATACCGAAATGCCGTATATGCTACTATCGGGCCTGGTGCTGTATGGCCACTCCTCTATGGACCGTATAATGGGCTACGGACTCAAATACCTGGATGGATTCAAGCATACACACCTCGGGATGATAGGATAGGAGGGAATAACTATATTCGCCACCGCTCTAAATAAAAAAGTAACATGGTCATAGATCATCTCCGCAACGCGGTCAAGTATTATCCTATCAGCCCGTATGTAGCCAAAGGCCTGCTCTGGATAGAAAAGCACAAAAATGAGCTGGCCACTATGGAGAACGGGCGCTATGAGATACAAGGTGAAGACGTGTATGCTATAGTCAATAGCTACGACACAAAGCCAGCTGCAGAGTGCGGCTGGGAGGCGCATAAGGTATATTGCGATATACACTACAGTGTGACAGGAGAGGAGTGTATAGCCTA
The DNA here is from genome assembly GCA_018267365.1 of Bacteroidota bacterium. Classification (GTDB taxonomy): domain Bacteria; phylum Bacteroidota; class Bacteroidia; order Chitinophagales; family LD1; genus UBA1941. The sequence continues at coordinate 7,486 of JAFDYQ010000006.1, forward strand.
TGCTCACATCAGCGGCATGAAGGAAACACAGCCCTATAATGCAGAACGCGACTATTCTCTCTATGAGGGCGAGGGGGATCGGATGACGGTGCGCGAGGGGATGTTTAGCCTGCTGATGCCTGAAGATGTGCATGCTCCGGGCGCTATGACGGGCAGCACTCCGACCTTCCTCAAAAAGGTAGTGATCAAGCTGCGCGCCTGATCACATTGAGATGATCCTGCCGCTGGCTGTTTTTATTTCACACTTCTCATTTTAAGCCTCATATTTGGCGCTTATGAAAAAACTTTCTTTTCTGCTTTGCTTCATGGCGATAGCTATGTGGCGCAGTCATGCCCAGGTCAATCCTAACTATCACGTAGAGATCGTGAGGGACAGTTTTGGTGTGCCACACATCTTTGGCAAGACGGATGCTGATGCTGCGTACGGCCTCGTATATTCTGCCTGCGAAGACGATTTTAAGACCGTGCAGTGGGGTCTCATGCTGGCCCGCGGCAAGCTGGGCCTGATGATGGGTGTGGAAGGTGCCAAGATAGACTATGCTGTACAGCTGCTGGGCGTACCGGATATCATCAATGAGCGATATGATAAAGACCTCTCACCGGAGTTTCGCAAGCTGCTGGATGCTGCTGCTGCTGCCGGCAATGACTATGCGCGCAAGCATCCTGACCGCGTGATAGCCAAGAGCCTCCTGCCTGTGAAGCCGCAAGACTTCATAGCCGGCTATATGCTCTCTATGGCGCTGATGACAGGTGTAGATAATGCCATCAAGCAAGTAGTAGGAAATACTGTACCGACGCTGGACTACAATAAAGATGCCCGCGGCTCCAATGCGCTCGCCATGAACTCTAACGTCACTGCTGATGGCGGTGTATACCTGGACGTGAACGCGCACCAGCCGCTGGAGGGACCTATGAGCTGGTACGAAGCACACGTGCATAGCGAGGAGGGATGGAATGCGCTGGGGGCGACCTTTCATGGTGCGGTGTCCATTTTTCACGGTGTGAATGAAAACCTCGGCTGGGCGCATACTACCAACTACTTTGATGCGATAGATATCTATCAGCTGCAGCAGGACCCTAAGAAGAAAAATCACTACCTGGTAGACGGTCAGTCATATAGGCTGGAAAGCAAAATGGCAAAACTGACTGTCAACCTGGCCAAGAACAGGGAGAAGCACAAATTTGTATTGACCATAGGCAAGAAGCGGTGGTGGAGTATATATGGCGCTACCTACAAGAACGATAAGGGTTGGTTTGCCATCAGACTGGCGTCTAATATGACCATCAAATCAGTAGAACAGTGGTACCTGATGAATAAGGCGAAGAACTACCATGAGTTTCGCAATATCCTGAATATGCAGGGCATAGTCAATCAATATATCACCTATGCAGATCATAATGATACGATCTACTGCGTGAGCAATGGCGCGATGCCGCTGCGCGCTGATGGGTACAACTGGAAATCAACCGTGCCCGGCAACACGATGAAAACGCTCTGGACAAAGTTTCTGCCACATGACTCGCTGCCACACGTTTTGAACCCCAGGTGCGGCTATGTATTTGAGACAAACAATACCTCCTATACTATGACAGCGAAGGATGAGAATCCACCTAAGCTGCCTATACAAAAGAATGTAGGGTTTGAGCTGAACGAAACGAACCGTAGCCTCCGCTTCTACGAGATGATGGATGAGATGAAAGGCAGGAAACTGACCTGGGACGACTTTCTCAAGATCAAATACGATATCCACTATCCGCAGCATGTCACTGCTCCGTTCAAGCACTTTGAGGTAGAAGAGATATTTCACCTGGATGAGAAGCAATACCCGGATATAGCCGATGCGATAGGCATCCTGAAAAAGTGGTCTGTGAAGCGCGAAGGAGCCATCACTGATACCAATGCCACACTGCTTTACAAATTCCTATATCGCTGTTACTTCTCTATCAATGACTCTATGGACCATAGATTTTCTATCGATAATAAGGCAAAGGTGGACTACTTCGTACAAGGCCTGCGCGATGTAAAGACCGATATGATGACCGACTATGGCAAGCTGAATGTGCCGCTGGGAGTCTTCCAGCGCCATATCAGAGATACCATAGATCTGCCTACTGCGGGAGGACCCGATATGTGGAACGCCAAGTATGGCTTCCGCTATAATAACAAAGAGATCAAAGTCTCAAACGGCGAATCATACATCCTGCTGGCCCGCTGGCCCAAGGGTGCTCAGCTGCCTGTGCTAAGGTCGATAGCCTGCTATGGCAGCAGCAATACCCCGGGTGCGAAGCACTATACGGATCAGATGCAGATGTATGTACACCAGCAGACCAAGGAGGAAAGCCTGAGCAAAGACTGGGCGTACCAACATGCTGAGAGGATCTACCACCCGGGAGAGTAGGCCTCTAGTTTTCGCCGGCTTTGCCTGTCTCTTTGTGATGTAGCCACCATGAGTAGACAAATGAGAGCGCTGTAGTGCCCAGTGCGAAGCCTGCAATAATGTACGGTATGACTGTATCCGGCAGGATCAGAACGGCCACTATACTGAGCAGCCCGCCATAAAACCAGATCCGGCCAAATACCAGGTGTGTCTGCTTCCAGACATGGTCACTGCTGAGTGTCCATGGTGTACGGATGCCTATGAACCAGTTTGGCTTGATATTGATGATAAAGTTGCCGAGTACAGCCAATAGCAATAGCACCAGTATCGGGATGTATTTGACCTCGTGCGCATCCGGTGTATGGCTCAGAGACAGATGGGCCAGGAGAATGCTAATAGCGCTCATGGCTGCCGTGACCACTACCCGGATCTTATAGAAATTGCTGGCAAAAAACTCACCGGCCATGCGCTTAGGATCTATATTGGGTAGCAGCAGGAGCAAAAAGTAAGATACAACCATGATGCCCGGCATTAGAAATATGGTGCTACGGCCACCCCAGCCGTCTACCTCCCCGTGCAGATTGTAGTGGACCGGGATCTCAGCAGGGAGCTGCGGCCAGATGTAGATAATGTAAACTATAGGTAGAAGCGTGAGCAGCCAGAGGACGCTTTCTTTTTTCAGATGGATGGTATTCATGACTTTTATTTTTTGGTTTTAGATTTTTTCTTTCCTGTAAACTGGATGAACCAAGCCGCTATCTCGTCCATGACGGTAGTATTGAGCGAGTAATAGATGTACTGCCCCTGCTTGACACTCTCGACCAGGCCTGCCTGACGCAGCAGATCGAGATGATGTGATATAGTAGGCTTGGAGAAGCTAAACTCATCTGCTATCTCCCCCGCCGTCATATCCTTCTGCTGCAGGAGCTGCAGAATATCCCTGCGAGTCTGATCGTTAAGTGCTTTAAACAAGGTATTCATCCGGTAGATGTTTGTATATTTAGATAACTATCTAAATGCAAATGTAAGCAGAATTTCTGATTTGCAAATTTTTTTTCAGAAAAATCATTCTAATTGGCGGCGATAGAGCTGTAGGGTATTTTCGAGGCCGTAGTAGAGGCAGTCGCGCACCAGTGCGTGACCGATAGATACCTCCAGCAGAGAGGGTATCCGTTGTTTGAAAAATTTCAGATTATCCAGGTTGAGATCATGACCGGCGTTGATGCCTATGCCGATCTCGTCACAGTGTATCGCTGCGCCAGCAAAATCTTTGATAGCGGCCTCTTTATCTGTATAAAAGTCATGCGCATAAGGTCCGGTATAAAACTCGATACGGTCTGCGCCGACCTTCTTAGCACCATCTATCAATGAGGCTAGAGGATCTATAAAAAGCGAAACGCGTACGCCTTCTTTACTCAATGTGCTGATGATATCCGTGAGCAGTGCTTCGTGCCGGATCGTATCCCAACCATGGTCTGAGGTAAGCTGACCCGGTGCATCCGGCACGAGCGTACACTGCTCAGGCTTGACCTCCAGTACCATTTTCATAAAATCATCCGATGGATAGCCCTCAATATTAAACTCGGTAGTAACTATTTCTTTGAGTGCGTAGACATCACTACGGCGTATGTGGCGCTCATCGGGACGCGGGTGTACTGTGATGCCCTGTGCGCCCCATTTCTCGCAGTCCCGGGCAAACTGTACGAGATCAGGGATATTGGCGCCGCGCGAGTTTCGCAGGAGCGCTATTTTATTGATATTGACAGATAGTCTGGCCATTACTTTTATTTAGACATAAATTCTTTGATCACCGCATGCAAGGCAGCAGGTTCCTCGCGCTGAGGATTGTGCCCGGAGCGCTCAAACATAACAAACCGTGCCTGCGGGCAAAATCTCTTGTATTGTACTTCCCACTTAGGCACGCCTACACGGTCGAAACGTCCCGCCAGAATAAGAACCGGCATCTTCAGATTTTTCAGCTCGCGCCGATAGTCGAAGCTACCGATATCACTGCCTACTATGAAGTCACCATCGCGACCTACCATCTGGTAGTAGAGGTCATAGTTGAAGCGATTTGGATAGCCGGGATCTATATTCCTGCGGAAGAGATCCGGATTGTAAGCATAGAGAAAGCCGTAAGGTACGCGGCCATAGATAGCCTGGTGAATGGAATCTGATGAGACGATGCCCTGGCTGCGCAGGGTCATGAGGGTATCCCATACCTCGGGATAGTTTTCCTGTATCTCGCGGTTACTATTGTCATCATTCTCCTGCCACATGGCGTAGCTGTGCAGCGTGCAGGCGAGTATCAGGTGGCTGACATGCTCTGGGTATTTCAGTGCATAGCCCTGGGCTACTACGCCGCCATAGGAGTGGCCGAGGACGGAGATCTTGTCGAGTTTGAGTGCTTTGCGCAGTCCTTCCAGGTCTTCTATATCACGTGCTATGGTATATTCTTTCAGGTCCTTAGCTTGATCAGATTTGCCACGCCCATACGCATCAAAGAAAATAAGCCTGCAGACATCAGACAAAGTATCAAAGGAATGCATGCCGGCATGTGAGCCGCCCGGGCCACCTGCTATCAGTATCATCGGCTCTCCCGTGCCTTTTTCTTCCACCCAGAGATGTGCCCCGTTTATAGTGATGTATTGCCCCTTGGGATGTACGTAGCTATTATCCTGAGCAGATAGCTGAGATATGATCAGAAGGAGGATGGGTAGGAGAAGGTGTCTCATATGCTGCGGTTTGAGACAGCAAGATGATAATTTACTTGCGTACCAGCAACCAGTAGGAGGAGTCAGCCTGGCGGGCATCTTTCAGTTTCTGAAATGCCTCTGCATAAGTATCACCGGCATAAAAGCCAATGCGTATCCAGTCCGGAGTCGTATCCTCAAATTGCTGTTTGTCAGGATGGTGGTCTTTCAGAAAAGCTTCTGCGCGGTGTAGGTTATGCGGCTCATGAAAGGAGCCGATGATCACGTAGTACTTGCGACCGGTGGTAGACTGTACACCTGTATTGGTGGTCTCAGTCTGTATGCGCACAGGTGCTGCCGTCTGGTCTGTAGTAGAGTCTACTGTGGTCTCGGTCTGCAGGATGACCGGCTGCGCATCATTATCGACCAGTGCAGGTACCTCATGATCTATACTGACCCTGGGCTCGGGCTGTATCACTACCGGCTGGTCTACGCGCTCCATAAAGCTGAGGACGCTGGCCGTATTGAGATGAAGTGGCTTGATATCTACGCCCTGGTACATCAGGCTGGTGATGGTGCCGAGCGTGAGCAGCAGCAGTATCACTGCGGCCATAGCCCAGCTCCTGTTAGTGCGATCCAGCGCATATGATGCACGGTGAACCTCCATGACCTCAATAGTGGCGTCAGATTTATCCCGGAGTACGGGCTCTGCTACTACCTTGCGCAGGCCGTAAGAGGCATAGAGATAGTTGACCCTGTCATCTGCAGTAAACTGGAGGTTGCGCTCCACATTTCTGTGGAAACGGCCTATCTGCGGGAGGTATATCTCCTCATTATTGGCCAGGAGTTTAAGGGTTTTCTGTACCCACTGGTCTACCTGATCTGCCACCGCAGCATAATCCTGCCCTGTACGGGAGGCGATGTGCTGGACCAGCAGGCCATCATTCCTGGTCAGGTATTCATTGAACGCCAGCGCCTTGGAGGGTGGATAAATGGTATGCTCTGCCAGCACCATCTCAGCCGACCTGTAGCTGGCCAGTATACCGCCAAAGCCGGGTATAATGACGCACTCGTAGTCCCAGAGCAGCTCCTGTATGTAGACAGATATATCCATTATCGATTATAAATCAGCTATTACGACTTAATATAGACAATATTGCCGTAATATTCCCCTGCAAGGATCGCAATGATACTGGAATTTAACTAATAGCGGTTTGTTAAGTTGCTCACGGCTATTCACACGCTATTCACATGGGGTGGGGATAAGTTTAATAACAGGAGGAGTGAATCAGAAGCAGAATCTGGCGCCGATCATACCGTTGATGCCATAGACCTGATAGTTTGCCCAGACCTGATAGCGCTGATGTGCAATATTATTGAGCTGCCCAAAGAAGGAAAGCTTCTTATTGAAAAGGTACTCGATATTCAGATTGGCATCTACGGTGCCATGTATATTGCGGATATTGTCCGGCGCTATAAAGCCATAGTAGTTTGAGAAAGCGTAGATATCCGCACCTACTATGATCTTTTTCTGAATGATATAACTTCCCTTGATACTGGCCCGAACAAGCGGCTCATACCAGGCCCGGGCATTGTCGTGCAGAGAGTAGGAGTTGAGCTCCATGGAGGCTAGCAGGCGGAGGTCCTCTTTGTGATTGTATCCCAGCTCTACCAGCCCGTTGAATACTTTGGCGCTCTGGTCGTAGGCTACATAGAAGCGTTTATTGTCAAAGTAATCTGTGTAGTACAGCGGCATATTGCTGATTCTGCGATATGCGAAGCGAATGTTATAGGAGAAAACATCTACTGTACCTTTCACACCACCGAAGATATCGCCGATGCGTGTATTCTGCAGCTGGATGGTAGAATTGATAAAGTTATTCCGCTCGGCCAATGTCTTGAACGAGTTCTTCTGGAACCGGATCTCCCATCCGGCATAGGCGAGCAACTTGTGCTGGTACAGACGCTTCTCTATATATAGATCAGGTAGTGCGTATACCTTGCTGCCATCTGCTGCTATCGTGATAGCACCGTGGGCTTTCCAGTCATCATTATTAAAGCCGTAACCTACATTGGTCAGGAAAAGGGTGCGGAATATACTATTGGAATCAGGCTTATATTCGGATATATCTGCCTGGAATCCCGCATATACAGAATGTAATTTTAGGAAGGTATAGTTAGCCCCCACTTTGCCATTCACAAAATATTCATAGCCCTTGCCATAAGTTTCCTGAAAGTAATTGCCAAGCAGTGCAGCATTGTAGTCTATATTCAGCTTGTTCTTTGCGCTATTCTTCAGGCCGATATTAAGATCATAGTCGCGGAGATTTTGGCGTACAGCCTTTTCATCAAAGGTAGTATCGGGCGAGCCGTAAAAATGCGTCCTCAGATTGTGAAAGCGAAAAGCGCCACTTAGTTCGACTTTACCCGGATTGTATTTGACATAGGCACCGGCCTTGTCATCGCTAAAGCGCTGATTTTTGATCTTAAAGCCATACATGGACAGGTGATCATAAAAGAACCCGTATTTGATCGTCTTTGACTTATTGTCATTGTACATCAGCTCGGCCAGAGGGGCCAGCTGACTGCCAAATCCCAGCTTGACATACGACGAATTAAAACGCTCGAGTTTATCGGTGCTCATACCCAGCGGGCGCAGCGGATTAGGCTCAAAGGATATGTCCTTGTAGTCGCGTTCAGGCACTTTGTAGGAGAGTTTCGGTGTGTGCTCTTCTTCCTCAGGTATATTTGGGCTCAGGCTGATCTTGTCAGCGTCTTTCACCTTGGCCTCATACTCGCGCATGATGATCACCTGGTCATTGGTGCCGGGATTAGTGCCGGACTGTGCATAGGCCCCTGTCCCTGCTATGAAGCATACACAGGCCAATGCCAGCCTGGCGAGGCTGCTTGCGCTCTGATATGTGCTTTGTGACTTCATATTTTATTTATCTGCCGGCAGGTCCTGCTCCATGATCACGGAGTCGCTCGGTGTGGTAGTTTCTATTTTAGATTTTTTCAGCTCGTCGTTTTGCAGGGTTTCCAGCTTAGTCCTGGCTTCACCGATCAGGGTTTGATCTCCTTTATAGTTTTCTATGATACTCTCCAGTGTCGCCTTCGCCTGGAATGAATTGCTCATCGCGCGATAGTTGTCAGCTATCAGTATGAAGCCTTTCACTACCCAATAGTCGTAGCTGGCAAAACGGTTTTTGAGCCTGAAGCAGGTATCAAGAGAGGCTTTGTACTCGCCCTTCTCATACAGTAGCTGTGCCACCATATACTTAGCCTCTGCCGCCTTTTCGCTCACTGTAGCGTTGGACAGCCTGTTGAAGTTGATGTATGCTATATCATTTTGCTTCTGCATATAGGCGCACTTGCCCTTGATGTAGAGCGCGTCATTGATATGGTCCTCTTTGCTGGCAGGGTTGCTCAGTATCTTGTCAGCGTATTCAGAAGCCTGCTGGTACTTCTCCAGATGATAGGCCGTACTCATCACACCCAGTATCGCGGTGTATGTATTGGCAGTGGAGGTGCTCGCGTCGAATAGTTTCAGGTATAGATCGTAGGCTTTCTCCGTATCGCCCACCTCGTAGAGTGCTATGCCGGATGCATTGAGCAGCGCATGTTCGTAAAACTTGGAATATTTATTGGCTACTATCGCTTCGTAATCTCCCAATGCATTCGGATAAGACTTGCTGCGAAGGAGGCACTCCGCGCGATAGTTGTGCGCTTCATTAAAGAAGATACCATTTGGGAAGCGGCTGTAGTAGGTTTGGAACAGAGTGATGGCCTTGACACAATCATTATTGACGTAGGCATTTTCCGCTGCCTCGTAGGTGAGTGAGTCTTTCTCTGTCTCTGATGAAGCGTAAGCAGCGTACTCATCCGGGCGGCCCAGCTCTACACTCAGGTCTTTGATAGCAGAGATCGCACGCTTAGACTCACTGCTGGAGGGATAGTTTTTGATCGCGTCTTTGTAGTAGCCCAGCGCTTCGTCTTTACGGTTGCTATTGTACAGTGCGAGAGCAGTCTTCAGATACGCCTTAGGAGCGAGGGAGCTGTTAGGGAAGCGGGATATTACCTCTTTGTAAGAAGCCAGCGCCGCTTCATTATTCTCCATGTCTGTGTAGGTCTCACCCTTCTCAAATATGGCCTGGTCTATATAGACAGATTTAGGATAAGAGGAAATAAGCGTATTGAGAGCAGCTATCTTTTCGCTATTACGGTTTAGCAGGCCTAGTACGATAGCCTTCTGATAGAGCGCATATTCTACTCCAGCCCAGTTGAATGTAACGATCTTTTCATACTGAGTGAGCGCATTACTATAATCCTTTGTGATAAAGTAGCACTCGCCGAGACGCATGGTCAGATCCGGGTTGAGCGCCTGCACACCCTTGCGATCCTTTGTCTCAGATGCTTGCTCCTGAGCAGCACGGAAGTGAATGCGGGCAGCGCGGAAATCTTTCTTCTTAAAGTAATCGTAGCCTATGTTATACTCAGAGCGAAACTCTGATACATCCAGCTTTTCCTCCATATAGGGCTTCATGGCGCGATTGAAGAGCTGATAGTTTTCGATCGATTTGTCAAACTCATTCCGGAAGTAATAGCACTCACCGCGCATATACGTGGCCAGGGCAGCAAACTCCTGCACGGATGGAAACTTCAGCGACTTATCACAAAGCTCAATAGCTTCGTCATACTTCTTGTCATTAAAGACCTCTACCGCGCGATAGTAGGTGACACGCTGGTAGGCCTCCTTCATGGCAGGTGTCATAGATGGGAGCCCCTCCATGATCTTATAGGCTTTTTCGTAGTTCTTGGTTTTGATCAGGACATTGGCGAGAATCTCGTTTGACTCATCTACATAGCGTCCGGTCGGATTGTCTTTGAGATAAGTCTCCAGCGCTGTGATCGCATCAGATGTATTGTTCAGCTCAAAGGATAGTTTGGCGTATTGGAAGAGTGACGTCTGTTTGATGTCGTTGTCAAAGTCCATCGTACTTGCCGACTGAAAGGCGCTACGCGCCTTGTCCTTCTGGCCCAGGTGCAGGTAGCAGTCAGCGAGGGCATAAGTGGAGTTTTGCCCCATTTTTTCATTGAGCAGGTTGAGCTGCACGAGGTTGGTCACGGCCTTTTCATACTGGCCCAGATGATACTGGCTGAAGCCCAGCTCGTAGATATCTTCCTTGCGCACTTTCTGATTCTTAGCCACAAACTCCTCTAGTAGCGGGAGGGCGTCTGTATAGTTATTGAGCTGAAAGTATGACTCACCCAGCAGGTGCTTCATCTCGTCCTGGTACATGATCTCCGTATTGCCGAGGCTCTGCTTGATATAGGCTATCGTACGCTCATATTCTTTATTGAGGAAGTATATCTGCGAGAGATAATATGGTATCACAGAGGCATACATCTTGGAGTCCTGAATGGCCGTAAAGCTTTTCAGAGCCTCATTGTAATTCTTCTGATAGAAGCAGATGAAGGCGTAGTAATAGTTTGATGGATAGAAATACTTGCCGTCTTCATCTTTGATCTCGCGGAAGAGGGGCTTGGCTTCGTCAAATTTCTTTTTGATAAAGTAGCTGTATGCCTGGTCGAATTTGTATTCTGTCAGCTGTACCGGGGTGAGGTCTTCTGTATTGACCTTGGCAAACCACTCAGAGGCATCAGCGTATTTCTTATTCTGAAAGTAATACTTGCCCAGATAGAAATAGATGAGCCGGCGCTTATCCGTCTCATGATATTTTTTGTAGTAATCCTGCAGGAGCGTTTCAGCGTCTTTGTCATTCGCCTCGGCAGCGCAGGCAGCTATGTAGAACTCCAGATTTTGCAGTGTAACCTGATGAACATTGTCTGATGCGCGGCGGTTTACCTGGTATATTTCTTCAAACCTCTGGCGGGCAGAGAGGAAGTTTTTCTCATTGAAAAGATCCAGTCCATCCTGATAGGCTTTCTGCGGATCACTATAGACCATAGTGCGCTGCGCTGATGCTGCGCTGCAGGCCAGTATGATCAGGGATATGGAGAGAAGTATCTGACGCATGGATTAATTACACAATGCCAATCGTTTGCACATATCAAACATTAGCAATCTAAGTACCAATTACTCCATACAAATTTAATTTTAAGGATTAAGCGCCAGTCTTATACAAAACGTTTTCTATCCACAGCAGGGATAGGCTGTCTATTTTAAAAAACGGGAATCGGTGAATATTAGTATTTGACCGTTCTGACGAAGGCTATTTGCTACGGGCCTTGAAGGACCAGGTCACCCGGAAGGTAGCCACAACTTCGCCAGCCTTATTACGGCCGGTAGAGGTGCATACATAGGTGCGCCCCTCGCCGGTAGCTACGCACTCCTCTATCACCTGTAGCATAGGGCCGCCGTCCTCACAGGTGAAGATGGTCAGGCCGGTGGCTTTCTTGACAAACTGGCTTTCCAGATTGGTCACGAGCATAGATACAGATGGCTTAGCGTTGTGTGTATGCATCATGGCTATCATCCCGCTGCTCATCTCTGCTGCCATGGCCAGGACTGCAAAGTATGTGGAGCGGAAGGGGTTCTGATTCATCCAGCGGTAGGGTACGGATATGGAGCAGCGCTCCGGCGTAAAATCTACCACCTTCAGCCCGGCCAGATAGCCCATAGGCAGGCTCTTGATGAGAAACAGATTAAACATGAGTTTATTCTGTACGAGTGCGCGATACTTCTGAGATTGTTCGACGTTATTGGCGCGGAATGTTTCTACCAGTGTGGCTGACATGTTCTTGATTTACAGATTTAGGAAATGGGCTGAGGTTCATAGGCAGTGATGCGCTCGCGGGTGTAGTCTGGCACAGGTACGGAGCCCTTGGCACGGTAGTCATACATGACCAGTACAGATGAGCCGCGGCTCACCAGCACTTTGCGGTCTTCGTATTCGTTTACGATCGCGTATTGTACCTCGATGCTCTTGGTGCCTAGCTTGGTAGTGCGTACGTAGATGAATGTAGGCTCGAGATATAGCAGCGGGCGGAAATAGTCCACCTGGTTATTAGCCAGAATGATACCATCTTTGGTCCAGTCCCACTGACAGGCTTCCTGAAAATAATGGCCACGCGACTCCTCAAAATAGGTGAGGTAAACTGCATTATTCACATGGCCGGCCTCATCCAGATCACTCCAGCGCTTTGATACAGGCATACGAAAGCGGAACTGCTTCAGTATATCCTCTACATTTTTTTCCATACTGCGAAAGTAGCAGAGTAATGAGAATACAAAAGCGAATCTCAATGTAAATCCATCATACGCTGTTTCATCGACTTATGTTTGGTATCTGGTCAAACTACGTTCGGCAAATCAACCTCTGTTTGAATAGTTTTTTGCAGATTTGAAGCAGATGAGTGACGATAGGATACACGAGTATATAGTAGTAGGTACCGGGCTCTCCGGCGCGCAGGCAGTAGAAACACTACTCGATGCCGGCCGGGAGGTGCTGCTGCTGGATGTAGGCTATCGCAATGAGAGCAAGGTCCAATTTCCCGATGAGGACTTTATCTCAATCCGTCAGCACCGCACCGATCAGGAGCGCCTCTGGCTCGGTGAGAACTATGAAGGTATCCCCTGGGAGCGCATCAAGACCGGTGCGCAGCTCACTCCCGGCCGCAAGTACATGGTGAAGGGGCTGGATCGATGGCTAGGATTGCTGTCGGAGTCATTCTTCCCCTATGAGTCGCTGGCCTACGGCGGCCTTGGCAATGCCTGGGGAGCAGGCTGCTATATGTTTTCAGAGAAAGAATTTAAGAAGATGGGTATAGACAGGAGCCTATTTCTGAATAGCTATCAGAAGGTAGCTGACAGGGTAGGAGTGACCAGGCCCGATCCCGATGGCGAGCCATACTCTCTACAGGGCATCACAGGCTTGCTGCCCGCAGTGAAGCCCGAGCAAAGTATACAGAACGTCTACGATAAGTATAAAGCTAATAAGGCAAAGTATAATGAGAAAGGCTTCTACGCCTCTACCCCATGCGTAGCGATCACTACTGAGGCACGGGATGACCGCAAGGCATTTCAGTATGAGGATATGGAGTTCTGGCACGACAATGCGAAGTCGGTGTACCGCCCGTGGATAGCCTTTGAGAGGCTCCTACAGCGACCTGATATCAGTGCCGTCTGGCGCAAACTTGTGCTGCGCTATGAGGAGAAGGAAGACCATACCGTGGTTTACTGTACAGACGTAGATAGCGGCGGAGAGCATACTTACAAATGTAAGAAGCTGGTATTGTGTAGTGGGGTACTAGGGACGGCACGCATTGTACTACGCTCTACTAACAAGAACGCACGGCTACCGCTGCTCTGCAACCCCTACGCCTACGTGCCTATGCTCAACTGGAGCCGACTGGGCAAAGTGCCAGAGCAGCGCAAGAATGGAATGGGGCAACTCGTGCTCTACTATGACAGGCTGAAAGATAACTCTGATGTATCGATGGCGGCGCTGTTTACTTTCCGCCAGCTACTGCTGTTTCGATTGGCAAAGGAGACGCCATTGAATTTTGCGGATGCACGGCTACTGCAGCAGTATCTCATGCCGGCCTTTGTCATAGCGGGGATCCATCACTCCGAACAGTATGGTGACAGGAAATATTTGGAGCTGCATGCAGATGGGCTTTCACCGACAGGTGATAAGCTCTACGCGGAGTATCTGCTATCGGCCGCGGAGGAGCAGGCAGTAAAAGAGAAAGAGAGCGCGTTTTTCAGCGCGCTGCGCGGTATGGGATGTATGCCTATCAGCCGGCTCAACCCCGGCAATGGCTCCAGCATTCACTATGCGGGAACGCTGCCATTTTCAGAAGAAGAAAAGGCATTGACCACGGCGATAGATGGCAGGCTACATGGTACACGCTCTGTATTTATAGCAGATGCCTCTTCTTTCCGGTTTTTGCCCGCCAAAGGGATTTCTTTTACCTTGATGGCAAATGCGGAAAGGGTGGCGACTAATTCACTGACATCTGACCCGGCTACTATCAGCGTAAAGACGCAGGGTACTGCATCGATACAAAATCAAAACAAAAAACGAATGAAGATAGCCGTCACAGGCGCTACGGGATTTGTGGGAGGAGAGCTGGTCAGGCACCTGACTGCTGCCGGTCACGATGTGATCAAGCTGCAGCGCCGCACAGCGGGAGCACCTGATGAGCGTTTCTATGACCTGCGCAGCACAGACTCGATACCGGATCTCAAGGGGATAGATGCTGTCGTACATACGGCCTTCCTGAAATACGATAAGAAAAACCTGCCCGACTCTTCTGATTTTAATATCCGGGGTGCGCTGGCACTGGAGCACGCCTGCCACGCTGCGGGAGCCAAGTTTGTTTTCCTCTCTACCATGTCGGCTCACAGGGAGGCTATCTCGCACTACGGCAAACATAAGTATGACATCGAGCAGAAGCTGGATAAAACTAAAGACTTGATACTAAGGCTCGGACTCGTAGTAGGTCGCAAAGGCCTCTTTGATACGATCAAGACTGCTATCAGCAAGGGTGCCTTCATACCGCTGGTGGGTAGTGGCAGCCAGCCTATACAGACCATAGCTGTGCAAGATGTATGCCGCATCATAGAGAAGGGAATCACTGAGAATATAACCGGCAGCTATACCGTAGGCACAGCGCGCGTCTATACGCTGAAAGATCTATACGCTGCCATAGCGGCGAGGCTTGGTAAAAAGCCGACCTTTGTATCTGTGCCATATGGAGTGGTGAGCCTGGCGCTAGGGACCATAGAGACACTGCGCATACCGTTTAATGTATCTCAGGAAAACCTGCTAGGGCTAAAGCAACTTAAGGCATTTGAGACGAAAGATGACCTGCATACACTCGGTGTTTCTATCATGGATATGGACGAGACACTAGATAAACTATTTGACAAGCGATGAGTGACTATCAGATCAGGCAGACAACTACTGATGCTACCGGCATAGCTACTGCCGCCAGCCTGCTCAGCGAGGTTTTTGGCAAGCCGGAGCTTTTCACTACTGGCTATGTACAGTGGCAGTATGCAGACAATCCGGATGGTACTATCGTGGGCTTCAATGCCTATGCGGGTGAGGCCCTGGCGGCACACTATGTGACGCAACCCATGGTGTCAGTGATCAATGGCGTTCGTCATCGCGGCCTGCTCTCTCTCAACACTGCTACACATCCCGGTCATCAGGGCAAAGGGCTGTTTGTTAAGCTAGCAGACCAAACCTATCAACATGCGGCAGATCATGGCTATGACTTTGTGATAGGAGTGGCCAATCAGAATAGCGTGCACGGCTTCACAAAGAAGCTGGGTTTTCAGCTGGTGGGTCAGCTCCATGCGCTGCTGGGTATGGGCGCACTGCCGTATGCAGATGATCTGAGTGGTTTCTCCTACTACAAAGACTGGAGCCCGGAGGCACTGGCATGGCGGCTGCGCAATCCGGTCAATCAATATGGCGTAGCCACTAGTCGATGCGTGACCGTGTCGTCTGCGACTGCCTACCCTATGATCAGCGCTACGCTGGGGCGCTTTGACAAAAAGAAGTACGCGCTAAACCCTTGTGCCGCTTCATTTTCTATGTTAAATCTCTGGATAGGTGTGGATCGGAACATTACATCCAAAACAAATTTCTATTTTAACATCCCAAACAGGCTGCGTCCCGCGCCCCTGTATCTCATATTCAAGCCACTGAAGGGCGGCCTCGCTCCGCTTCATTTCGATGATGTATATTTTCAGGCGCTGGACTTTGATGCATATTAGGACTAGCGCGGCTGCCATCACCTGTGATACAAATTATGCAACAAGAGGAGGGAGGTACATTAGTCTCAGTAGTCATACTCGGCTGGAACGCTCGGAAATTTCTGGAGAAATTTCTGCCGTCTGTAGTGCAGTATAGTCCTGCCCCCAGATATGAGGTAGTCTATGCTGACAATCTATCTACTGACGACAGCGTGGCCTACGTGCGTGAAAACTTTCCTACCGTCCGCATCATACAAAATACATCTAACAGAGGATTTGCCGGAGGCTATAATGACTGCCTCAGTCATGTGAAGTCAAAGTACTACGTGCTGCTCAATCAGGATGTAGAGGTGACAGAGGGCTGGCTGGATCCTATGCTGGCACTGGCAGAGCGCGACGAAAAGATCGCAGCAGTGCAGCCAAAGCTGCGCGCCTACAAGCAGAAGGAAATGTTTGAATATGCAGGTGCGGCCGGTGGGATGATGGACTGGATGGGTTATGCTTTTTGCAGGGGACGCATCTTTGATACCATGGAGCCCGACAATGGTCAATACGATGATAGTATTGATATATTCTGGGCCAGCGGGGCATCTATGTTTGTCCGCTCAGATGCCTACTGGCGCGCCGGTGCGCTGGATGAAGCCTTCTTTGCACATCAGGAGGAGATAGACCTGTGCTGGCGCATGAAGAACCTCGGCTATAGGATCGTCTATCAACCCAAGTCTACCGTGTTCCACGTGGGAGGTGGCAGCCTGCCGCAGGGCAATCCGCGCAAGACATTCCTTAATTTCCGCAATAACCTGATGATGCTCTATAAAAATCTTCCCTTGGGACAGCTCCTGTGGAAGATGCCATTTCGCCTGGTACTGGACTGGGTGGCAGCCTGGTATAGCCTGCTGAAGAATAAAAACACGATAGACTTTCGTGCAATATTCAAGGCACATTGGGACTTTACACTGCACCTGGCAGGTATGAGCGTGAAGCGGCATGCTATAAAAGGAAAGCACCCTGACCTCCTCTACCCGAAGAGCGTGGTCTGGCAGCACTTTGTGCGAAAGAAGAAGTACTTTTCAGATATAGATAGCTGATATGCTGAAAAAGATCGGCCGCTTTATCGTTCGCTTCGTCATAGGATTTTTCGTCCTCTCTATTTTGTCTGTTATTGCCTTCCGGTGGGTGCCTATACCTGTCACTCCTCTCATGCTGATACGCTGCGTACAGCAGGCGGCCAATGGCAAGCCCATTAAACTAAAGAAGACCTGGATGCCGCTGGATAAGATATCTCCTAATCTGCAGCTAGCAGTGGTCTGCTCTGAGGATCAGAATTTCATCAACCACATGGGCTTTGATGTAAAGGCAATACAGGAGGATATAGAGTACAATAAGACGCACAAAGACAAGCGCGGGGCCTCTACTATCTCGCAGCAGACGGCCAAGAATGTTTTCCTCTGGCCGGGCAGATCTTTTATCCGCAAAGGATTTGAAGTTTATTTCACGCTGCTGATAGAGACCTTCTGGAGCAAGCAACGTATCATGGAGGTCTACCTGAATGTGATAGAGATGGGTGACGGCATCTATGGTGCCGAGGCTGCATCTATGGCTTACTACAAGTGCCATGCGAAGAACCTCTCACCTGCTCAGGCTGCCACTATCACGTCTATCATACCAGGGCCGCTGATCTACAAGCTCAATAGCCAGCCTACCCGCCAGCACTGGATACTGATACAGATGGCAAACTTTGGCGGTGTGCTGGACTATAACATGAAGCCGATAGAGACCGGCAAAAAGTAAGCATATCAACTAAGGATCTTGATGACAAGCTCCTTTAACAGTTCTCCTTCTTCTGTATTGTTATTGTTCATCCCCTTAGACCGGAGATCATACTCCTCCAGTACGTGAAATATGTACTCCAGCTTTTGATTAGAATATTTGGCTACAGCTGCTTTGTAATCTTTGACGAAGTAGGGGTTTACTTTCAATACGGCTGCCAGCTCATGATCTGATTTGAGTTTGTTGTGAGCAGTGACAAATACTTTTGAGAAGAAGCCCTGTAGTGTACCGAGTACCAGGGGCATCGGACCATTTTTAGGATTGGCTACAAAGTAGTTTACAATCTTGTGCACCTTGGTCACATCCTTATGTGCCAGGGCATTGCTCAGTTCAAAGGAGTTGTACTCCTTGCTCACGCCTACGCCCTTCTCTATATCCTCTTTGGTGATGGTGGCGCCCTTCGGCTTATTGATGATGAGCTTGTCTATCTCATTGGCTACAGTAGAGATCTCCGTGCCGGTAAACTCTGCGAGTAGTGCCACCGTATCATCATCCATCTTGTAGCCTTTGCTCTTGATATATCCTTTGATCCATGCGGGCATCTGATAGTCGCGCAGCGGATTGGATTCAAAGTAAACGGCCAGCTTCTGTATCTCTTTACCAAAAGACTTACGCTTGTCAGGCAGGCCATGCTTGTAGGCGATGGCAAGCACGGTAGACTTAACCGGATTTTTGACATAAGACAAGATGCCATCTATGTCTTTGAAAGATTGTGCCTCCTTGATCAGTACCAGCTGGCGCTCGCTCATCATAGGCAGGCGGCGGCAGGTCTCTATCACTATCTGAGCCGTACAGTCTTTGCCGTATAGTATGGTTTGGTTGAAAGCCTTTTCGCCCTCGGTCAGAACATTGTCTTCTATAGCCTCCGTGAGCTGGTCTATGAAATAGTCCTCCTCTCCACAAAAAAAGTAGATCGGCGCAAACTGTTTATTGCGGATGCTCGTCAGGAGCGGTTCGAAGTCGTGTTGCTCTTTGGCCATTATTGGTTGGCAGGTGTCTGTTGGCTGTTTACAGGAATTCTAGAATTTGAGGTGCTTTACCGTCAGTCCGTTATTGATCAGTTGCTGCAGGGATGATATGCCTACCTTGAGGTGTGTATCTACATAGTTGATCGTCACTTTGGTATCGCTCGCATCCGTTTTCACGCCCTCCGGTACCATGGGCTGATCAGAGACGAGTAAGAGTGCGCCTGCCGGTATTTCATTTTTGAAGGCAGTGATGAAGATCGTGGCTGTCTCCATATCTATAGCCATAGCGCGTATCTTGCGCAGATATTCTTTGAAATCCTCATCCCACTCCCACACACGGCGGTTAGTAGTGTATACTGTCCCTGTCCAGTAGTCCTGGGCGTAGTCACGTATGGTGGTAGAGATCGCCTTCTGCAGGGCAAAGGCCGGTAGTGAAGGCACCTCTGCCGGGAAGTAGTCATTGGATGTACCCTCACCGCGTATCGCCGCGATAGGCAGGATCAGGTCGCCTACCTGATTCTTCTTTTTCAGGCCGCCGCATTTGCCGAGGAAGAGCACCGCCTCCGGCTCTATAGCCGATAGCAGGTCCATCACCGTAGCTGCATTGGGGCTGCCCATACCAAAGTTGATGATTGTGATGCCATTGGCGCGGGCAGAGCGCATAGGACGGTTGAGCCCTACTACCTCCACACCATGCCATTCTGCAAACATAGTCACATAGTTGTCAAAGTTGGTAAGGAGTATAAACTTGTCAAAGTCTGCCAGCTCGCGGCCCGTATAGCGGGGCAGCCAGTTATTCACTATGTCTTGCTTGGTCTTCATACCGCACGTATTATCTATTGACGTGCTAATTACGCAAATTCGCGTCAAATCAATCCACAAGCGTTGACAACAGTGGTTTTTGGCGAATACCCCTTCCGCTTTCGCGAGGAGAAAGGGTTGCGCATGATCTTCGATCCTGTGCGGCGCAAGTATGTAGCGCTGACGCCGGAGGAATGGGTGCGCCAGCACATCATTCACTACCTAAGGGATCGCGGCTATCCGGCATCGCTGATAGCGATAGAGCGCGGCATAGAGGTCAATGGACTGATGCGGCGATTTGATATAGTGGTCTATGATCGTGATACACTACCGCTCATACTCATAGAGTGCAAGGCGCAAGAAGAACCTCTGGACCACAAAGTAGTGATGCAGGCAGTAGCCTACAATCTGACCGTAAGGGCAAAATATCTCTGGCTCACCAACGGCACGCACACTTACTTCATCCGCCTCTCCGATGGGGAGGTGCTGGATGAAGTAGTGACGTTTGATCAGATATTAAGATCTGGGGAATAGACGGGGAGGCTTTTTCTCTATTTGTCGGCTTTCTTGGTCTCGGCGCCGTCCTTGTCTACATTGACTCCACCGCCATTTTTGCCCTCTACTTTGACGCCTTCCTTGTCTACGTCCAGCTCTCCGCCTTTCTTGCCGTTGATGTGTATACCGGGCTTTTCATCGCGGGCAGGCTCATGATTACAGGATGTCAGAGCGAGAGCAGCAGCGATAGCCAGGATCAGTGTGTAAGCTTTCATGTTTGATATTTTAGAATGATGAATGTTATATCCTTTTCAAATGACGTGCCTCACTTTTTCAGTGGGCCCGATTCATTACTTTCGCCCCATGGCAGACAATAAGCGCAAGATCTTTAATGACCCGGTACACGGGTTCATCACGATACCGCATGACATCATATTTGATATCATAGAGCATCCATACTTTCAGCGTCTGCGCCGCATACAGCAGCTAGGATTGAGTAATTATGTCTATCCCGGTGCCAATCATACCCGCTTTCATCATGCCCTGGGGGCTTTTCACCTAATGCGTCAGGCTGTCAATATCCTGAAGGTCAAAGGCCATGAAATCACATCTGAGGAAGAGTGCGCTGCACAGATAGCTATACTACTCCATGATATAGGCCACGGGCCCTACTCACATACCCTGGAGAATATACTCGTGCCCGGTGTGCATCACGAGGAGCTATCGCGCATCTATATGCAGCGGCTCAATACGCACTTCGGGGGTAAGCTCGGGATGGCTATTGAGATATTTGAGGGCAGGTATCACAAGCCATTCCTGCATCAGCTCGTATCCTCTCAGCTGGATGTGGACAGGCTGGACTACCTCACGCGCGACAGCTTCTTTACCGGTGTGAATGAAGGTGTGATCAGCTATGACCGTATCATAGAGATGATGAACGTGACGGATGGCCAGCTGGTCATAGAGCGCAAAGGCATCTACTCCATAGAAAACTTCATCATAGCTCGTCGCCTTATGTACTGGCAGGTCTATCTGCACAAGACAGTGGTATGCGTAGAGAATATGCTGGTACGGGCCCTGCAGCGTGCCCAGCAGCTGATAGGGGAGGGCCACAAGGTGGAGGCCTCGCCGGCGCTGAATTATTTCTTCCATAAAAGTGTGACCCTGCGTGATTTTGCCGAAGATCAGGAGGTACTGGAGCTGTACTCCCGCCTGGATGATATGGATATCATGTCTGCGCTCAAGTACTGGAGGCACTCAGAGGATGCTATTCTCAGATTACTGTGCGCGTCTATACTAGACCGAAGGCTCTTTCGCATAGAGATGCAGGCAGTTGCATTTTCGGAGGAGACCGTGACTGCGCGCAGGCGCGAGGCGGCACATGAGTATGGTATCACTGAGTCTGACGCACACTACCTGGTATGGACCGACACGACTATCAATCATGCCTACAATCCCGATGAGGACCGTATCAACATACTGGGTGCAGATGGCAAAGTGCAGGATATCACCCAGGCCTCAGACCAGCTCAACATCTCCGGCCTGTCCAAGCCTGTGATCAAGCACTACATCTGCTACCCTAAGGGGATGGCAAAGCATTGACCTTGTGCAGATAGTACTGTTTTTACTAGCTTCACGGAATGAAGAAATTAATATTAGCCGCTCTGGTAGTGTGTGGCCTGGCTGCAGTTGCGCAGAGCATAGAGGGTACCAAACCCTTTGAGCTGGGTGTGATAGACCATGTGAAATCAGATATCCCTGGCCAAAGCAGAGATCTCAATATCTACCTGCCAAAGGGTTATACACCTCAAAAGCAATGGCCGGTCATCTACTTGCTGGATGGTGGCAGGAATGAAGATTTCATACATATCTCAGGCATTGTGCAGTTTTTTACAGAAATAGTAGACACTATGCCTGAAGCTATCATAGTAGGGATATGTAATGTAGACCGCAAGCGTGATTTTACTTTTGCTCCGGGCTCTACAGAGGAGTTTAGAAAGATGATACCTAATGCCGGCGGATCCAAAGGGTTTATCACCTTTCTGGAGAAAGATCTCCGGCCATATATCCAGAAGAAGTATAACGGCAAAGGGACCAGTACCCTGATAGGCCAGTCTGCGGCCGGGCTGCTAGCCACCGAAGTCCTGCTGGCACATACCGGTCTTTTTGACAACTATCTGATAGTAAGCCCAAGTCTGTGGTGGAATGATGAAGCGCTTTTGAAAATAAAACCCGGAACGCTCAAAGAGTCGAAAAATAAGAAGGTATTTTTGGCAATAGGCAATGAGGGCGACCAGTCCATGAGGGACAGCAAGATGCTGCTGGAAATCATCAAATCGCCTGATATCAAAGTAGCCTTTCTACATATGCCGCAGGAGACGCATCTCACTATCCTGCACAATGCCGCCTATAAAGGGCTGCTCCATCTCCTGGCCAGGTCTGCGAAAAAGGACTAGTGTAGTAATGATAAAGCAATAAAATGGGCCGGTATGTTCCCATTTTATTTACATAAACGGTGATCATTGTTTTATCATCTTGAATGTCTGCGTGGTACTGCTACCGGATATGTGTACCAGATACGCACCTGCACCCAAGACAGGAGCCTTGATGCTGGCTTTGCCACCTGATACTTCCAGAGGACTATTATAAATTTCGCGGCCGGCGATATCTGTGATGATCACGGTATAAGTACCTGCATCCGCCAGCCCTGTCAGAGAGATGGCATCTTCAAATGGATTGGGATAGGCCGAGATACCGGAGGCAGCGCCTGCTTCAGTGATCGCAGTACCAGGAGTATGGTAGATCCATAGTTCATTGCCTAGGCCATTATAGTCGGCGGTAAAGAAGATACTGCCATTATTCTGGCACATGGCATAGCCATATTCAGCAGAGGTCAGTGGCGCAGTGTTGGGTGCGATGGCTGGTGCTATAATTCTTGTATTGGCGCTGGTGCCGTCTGAGGCCCATAGCTCCGCATCAGTAGAAGAACTCACACAAGCAACAAAAAGTAACTGCCCGTTATAAGGCAGAAATGCTCCCGGATAAGCATCGATCGCGGGTGTGGCACTTAACATTTTGACCATAGAGGTACCCGCGTCGGTGCCGTCTGATGTCCAGAGTTGGCGGCCGTTGACACTGTCATTGGCACCAAAATACAAGCGATCATTTAAAAGGGCAATACCTGTCCATCCTGCTGCCGATGAGCCTGGTCCTGGCCTGATGTCTTTGACCAGTGTAGTACCTGCGCTGGTACCGTCAGTCACCCAAAGTTCATAGCCGGTAGCTGCCTGATGTGCATTGAAGTATAGTTTGTTATTGAGCAGTACAAAGCCTCCCAGAGATGCCGGTTCTCCTCCCGCCAGCCCGGGGTCTATATCTTTTAGGAGGCTGGTACCGGCAGCTGTGCCGTCTGATGTCCATAGTTCATACCCATGCACACTGTCAGTCGCACCAAAGAGCATTTTGCCGTTGTAGGCGGTCATGCAGTATGCTCTCCCACCACCGGGTCCCGGCAGGAGGTCTACTACCATCATAGTGCCTATACTGGTACCATCCGTCTCCCATAGTTCTTTACCATGTACACCGTCATTGGCCCGGAAATATAAATTACCGTTAAATTCATTGAACTGGCCGGAAAGCCCTGTTTGAGCGTTGGCCGTAAGCCCCTCAGGAGAGCCGTCGCTAATGCCGGGATAGATGTCTTTGATCATTCCGGTGCCTGTACTGGTCCCGTCACTGACCCACAGCTCGTAGCCATGCAGAGGGTCCTTTGCTGTATAGCATAGTTTATTATTGAATACGGTCAGTGATCCGGGAGAAGAGGAGTTCCCGCCGGGATATGCGTCTATGACCATGTGTGTGCCTGCTGAGGTGCCATCTGTGATCCAAAGCTCAGTACCGTGTATGCTATCACTTGCCACAAAAAAGAGTTCGTTGTTGCATACTTTAAATGTACTGGGATAACTGCTGCCCGGTCCCGGCACCAGATCCTTAAACATTTGAGTGCCTGCACTGGTGCCATCACTGACCCACAGTTCTATACCAGTGGCAGGTGTGTAGGCGCTAAAATAAACTTTGCCCTGAAAGGATGTTTCATTGTAGGGGGTGCTATTGTCTGCTCCGGGATTGATATCTATGGGAGTAAAGACCTGAGCCGTAGCCAGCCCCCCTGACAGCAAAAATAGTATCATAAAAAAAAGTGAAGAGTTCTTTTTCATATCGCCTGATTGAGTGGTGAGAATAATGCGATACAAAGATAGAAGCAGTAAAGTTCATTTAGGATCGGAATGCGACGATTTGTGATAATTTTTGGTGATTGATTGATATTTAAATATCTGTTATACAGTGTTATATGTTGTTGTTGGTCTGCTCAAATCTAGCCTGTCAGCACTCTCGTGCGATTACTGCTTTCGTCGCTCGTGATTTATGTGTATATTCGCACTCCCTTTATACAGGGGATCATTTACAAATAAAACTCACGGACTCCGGGTGAGAATAAACAATAACAGAGGTATATCAGAAATGTCTGAAGAAACACAAGAAGTAGCAGCTACACCGGCAGCTACAGAAACCAAAAAGCAAGTACAGCCTGCTACTGCACACGACGACTTTGACTGGTCAGTAGACAAGCGCAACGTAGTAAGCTACGACAAAAAGCAGCATGATGAGTATGATGCCCTCTATGGCTCTACACTCCGCACGCTGGAAGACCACCAGATCGTAAAGGGTACAGTAGTAGCCGTGACGAATACTGACGTGGTATTCAACATCGGCTTCAAGTCTGACGGCCTCGTGCCACTGTCAGAGTTTCGCGATCAGGAGGAGCTCAAGATCGGCGAAGAGTATGACGTATATGTAGTGAGCAAGGAAGACAAGAAGGGCCACCTGCTGCTGAGCCGCAAGAATGCGAAGCTCCTGAAGGCATGGGAGCAGATCGTGACCGCAGCCTCTACAGGCGAGGTAGTGACAGGCCGCATCAGTTCCAAGACCAAGGGTGGTCTGATAGCCAATGTATTTGGCCTCGACACATTCCTCCCAGGCTCTCAGATAGACGTGAAGCCTATCACTGACTACGATATCTACGTAGGCAAGACCCTCGAGCTGAAGGTGGTGAAGGTGAACGAAGCCATCAAGAACGCAGTAGTATCTCACAAGGCGCTCATCGAGTCTGATATCGAATCACAACGTGAAGAGATCATCGGCAAGCTCGAAAAAGGCCAGGTACTGGAAGGTACTATCAAGAACATCACAGACTTCGGTGCATTCATCGATCTGGGCGGTGTGGATGGTCTCCTCTATATCACTGATATATCATGGGGCCGTATCCAGCATCCTAGCGAGGTACTGCAGCTCAACCAGAAGCTCAATGTGGTGGTACTGGACTACGATGACCAGAAGAAGAGGATATCTCTCGGTCTCAAGCAACTGCAGCCACACCCATGGGATACCCTGGATGCCGGCATCGAAGTGGGCTCTAAGGTCAAGGGCAAGATCGTCAATATCGAAGATTACGGTGCATTCCTCGAGATCACCCCGGGCGTAGAAGGCCTGATACACGTGTCTGAGGTGAGCTGGTCTTCTGCTCCGATCAATAGCCGTGAGTTCTTCAAGCTCGGTGACATACACGAGGCTATCGTGATGACCATCGACCGTGAGGAGCGCAAGATGTCCCTGTCTCTCAAGAGGCTGACAGAAGATCCATGGACCAAGATCGCTGAGAAGTTCCCTGTGGGTACCCGTGTGAAGGGTACGGTGAAGAACCTGACTCCATACGGCGTATTCGTAGAGCTGGGTGACGGTATCGGTGGTATGATCCACATCTCTGACCTGAGCTGGACCAAGCGCTACAACCACCCTAGCGAATTCACCAAGGTAGGTGCTGAGCTGGACGTGGTAGTACTGGATATCGACAATGATAACCGCAAGCTGTCTCTGGGCCACAAGCAGATCGAGGAAGATCCATGGGATACTTTCGAGACTGTATTCCCGGTAGGCTCTGTGCATGAGGCGTCTGTGATCAGCGCTGATGACAAGGGTGCCGTAGTACTCCTGCCATACGGCCTGGAGGGATACGCTCCTAAGAAGCACACTGCCAAGGAATCAGGCGGCTATCTGGCTGCTGATGAGAAGGCACAATTCAAGGTGCTCGAATTCAATCGCAATGACAAGCGTATACTCCTCTCTCATGCACGTACATGGGAAGAAGCTAAGCGCGATGCTGTAGAAGCTGTCAAGAACGAGAAGAAGGCAGAAGCAGCCTCAGCCAGCAAGAAGGTGAAGGAGATCAACAAGTCTGTAGAAAAATCTACACTCGGTGACCTCAGCGCTCTGAGCAACCTCAAGGATAAGCTGATGGGTGATGAAGCAAACGCAGCATCCAAGAAAGCGGCTGAAGCCAAGGAAGAAAAGAAAGATGACGCTAAGAAGGACGAAGCCACTGGCGACCTCTTCTCTTAAATCGTAACTGACAGCTCCGGCTGTGACGATATGAGCCGTTCAGAGTGATCTGAGCGGCTTTTTTATTTGTAAAAATCAGTTTCTTAAGGTGGATGGATGGTACACCAAGATAGCGCCCCGAACCACAGGATAAATACGCAATATTATTTCAATACAGCGTTATGAGACTATTCAAAAACAAATATATGAAGCATTTTTTCATTAGTGTTGTACTTATAATCAGCGTGATAAACCTCAAAGCCGGATGTTACGCTTATGCTATAATACGAATTAACGGGTTGGAGTTTTTTGATGGGGGGATAAATAGTTTTCATGGTCAATGGATCGGCAACTGCTACGCCGACAGCTTAAATGGCGGCCCTTATGGGTTGAGCATACATATTTATTTTCATCCGGGGGATACAGTCTATTTGGATAATAGAATTATAACTCAACCGGGATATTATACCACAAACTTTGATGAAAACTGTGAGAATGTTTTCGAGTGGAGCTATAGTAATCATTTCATTTGCGCATATCTGTCTGACACATTAGAAGAATATTACAGGCATAACTTGGATCATCACTTTCTTGACTCTTTGACAGCTGCACAAAAGGCATTAGACGACTCTTTGGCTGCTGTGCAAAAGGCATTAGACGACTCTTTGGCTGCTGTGCAGAATGCCTTTGACGATTCAGTAGCGGCTGTCCCGGCCGTTTTCTATCCCAATCCGGTAGCAGATGTCATCACTTTTGAATGTTTTAAAACTGTACAGGCTCCTTTTGACTTTCAGGCCTATGATCTGCAGGGACGCTGCATACTGAGCCGGCGCATTGAGTTTACGGAGAGCTATCAGACACAAACTATCGATATGACCTCTGTAGAAGCAGGGACCTACGTAGTCAAGTATTTCCTCAATGGGAAGCCCTGCACCAGACAGGTCATCAAGCTATAATCCTATAGCTCCGGCTGTGACGATATGAGCCGCTCAGAGTGATCTGAGCGGCTTTTTTTATTTTTGTGGTAAACGATATTCTCTTTGAAAGCGATCTGCCTATTCTGCATTTTCTCAGTCGTAGCAGTCACCGGATGCCATCGTGCGAAAGATCGCGCTGAGCCTGTCACTGTGACCATCAGTGCAGATACTATCACGCATGATGAAGAGCCGCTCATGGATCAGCTATCAAAGGCTGAAGCGCTAACGAAACTACTGGATCACAAAGTCCTGGTGGATACGCTGCTCGGTGCCATCACTCATCAGGATCGGGTAAAGCTGATATCCAGATTGGCGGATGGCTGGGATGAAAAAGAACAAAAATATATCTACCGGGACAGCACTTACCTTTTTAAACTAGGATGGTATCGCGATCCGATGTCGGGAGATAATCAATCTATCTTATATGATGGAGGTAAGACTATAAGATTCAAAGACTATCAGGTGCTATGCCCGGACCCGGCCCACCTGGAGGTGTATGGCTACAATCTGGATAATACGCTGGATTCACCAGTGATAATAGAGGTGTGTGGCCGCAGGTTTTTGTATGCTTCAGTGATGCACTTTTGTATGGGCATAGGCTGCGGCACCAATCTGACACTCATTTACGATATAGCTAATAAGCACCCGACCTTTATAGAAAACTACCGCATCGATTACAGTGGCTACTATGTATCCGATCTTGACGGTGATTCTATTCCTGATCTGCTAGTCACCAGCCAGGCAGATTCCACTGATGAGAAGTTTGCGGCAGAAACTACCATCCTTTCTTTGTATCAATATAAGTATAAGCTAGGCAGATTTACACGACAACCCGGGCCTCCTTTATACCGTCTTTTCGGCTTCACAGCGCATACGTTTTATCCCAATGTGTATTCTCAGCTGTCAACTCAATAGGCGCTGCCCAATACTCACTACTATTCCTTATTTTTGCAGCCTCAATAGACGACAGTAATGGCTTTTACCAAAGATGATGTGCTCAATGCCCTGAGGCATGTAGATGATCCCGATCTCAAAAAAGACCTCGTGACCCTCAATATGATAGAGGATGTACAGGTAGATGGCAATAAAGTAACTTTCACCGTACGCCTCACTACTCCTGCCTGCCCGCTAAAAGAGAAGATCAAGAACGACTGTATCAATGCGGTGCATCAGTATGTTTCTGCAGATGCAGAGGTAGACGTGACCATGACTGCCAGCGTCACCTCGCACCGCAATACCAATATGAATATCCTGCCGAGTGTCAAGAATATCATCTGTGTAGCCTCCGGCAAGGGAGGCGTAGGTAAATCTACCGTCTCGGTCAACCTCGCTATAGCACTCGCCAAACAAGGTGCTAAAGTTGGCCTGATAGACGCCGATATCTACGGACCTTCGATTCCTACCATGCTCGGCATACGTGGCAAGCGTCCATCAGTGCGCCTGATCAAAGAGAAGCACTATATAGAGCCGATAGAGGTACATGGCATCAAGGTACTCTCTATGGGTATGCTGGTAGATGAGCGTCAGGCTATCGTATGGCGCGGGCCTATGGTGACGTCTGCATTGCGCCAGTTTGTGACCGACTGCCTGTGGGGCAGGCTGGACTACCTGATCATAGATATGCCCCCAGGCACAGGTGATGTACACCTGACCATGATACAAACTGTGAATGTGACAGGTGCCGTGATCGTGACCACACCACAGGAGGTGGCACTGGCAGATGCACGCAAGGGACTGGCCATGTTCCGCCTGGATACGATCAATGTGCCTGTGCTGGGCATCGTGGAGAATATGTCCTACTTCACCCCGGCAGAACTGCCTGATAATAAGTACTACATCTTCGGGAAAGGCGGTGGCAAGCAATTCGCTGATGAATACGAACTCCCGCTGTTGGGCGAACTGCCGATCGTACAGAGCATCCGTGAGGGAGGCGACGAAGGAACTCCCATAGCCCTCCGGGATAGCGATATAGATCTGTCTGCAAAGGCCTTTGAGGACCTGGCTACCAATGTAGCGCGTGAGATAGCGATCCGCAATGCAAAGGCGGGCGCTACAGTGACGGCAGAGGTGGGAGAGGAGGAAGCCCTATAAGCCTGATTGGGCTCTCGTGATCCATCTATATTTTCTCTCAGTGGTTCTCAATGGGTTGGAATAAAAATTGATATGTCTTCGGTAGGCTGATTATATCACTTCAATTTTTCTGACTATGGGAAAAATACTTACCACTGTTCTTATTCTTCTCTTATCTCTCACCATGCTTGGGCAAAAGCCCCAGCTAGCTATGATGCAGGTAGCTACTGGCCTAGATAGCCCGGTAGATATCAGGAACTGCGGAGATGCCCGGATATTTGTAGTAGAGCAGCATGGCCGCATCAGCATCATGGACAAGCAGGGGAATATAAACCCTGTCCCATTCCTCGATATTTCATCCCGTGTCTTGACTGGTGGCAATGAGCAGGGGCTGCTATCCTTAGCATTCAGTCCACATTATAAAACCGATAGCAGTTTTTATGTAAACTATACTACCGGCAGCGGGTCCGGCTCTACGGTGATCTCCCGGTTTAAAGTGAGCGCTACTGACTCCAATGTAGCAGATCCGGCCAGCGAGCGGCAGCTGCTTACATTCCCGCAGCCATATATCAATCACAATGGCGCGACACTGCTGTTTGGGCGCGATGGCTATCTCTATGACACGCAGGGCGATGGTGGTAGTGCCGGTGATCCCGCAGGCAACGGACAGAATAAAAATGTCTTTTGGGGTAAAATACTGCGGATAGATGTCAGTGGTGCCAACGCTACCTATTCAGTCCCTGCCACTAATCCCTTTGTGGGAGATGCCAATGCCAAGCCGGAAGTGTGGGCCTATGGCCTGCGCAATCCGTGGCGCTGCACTATGGACCGCATCACAGCTGATCTATGGATAGCTGATGTAGGGCAGGATAGCATGGAGGAGGTCAATTTCCAGCCGGCCTCATCTACAGGCGGTGAAAACTATGGCTGGCGCTGCTATGAGGGCACACATCCGTATAATCTCTCAGGCTGCACAGCAGCAGGTTTTGTACCTCCTATTTATGAGTATAAACACAGCACATCCAATGGCTGCTCTATCACAGGCGGCAATGTCTATCGCGGAACAAAGTATAACCGTATGTTCGGCAGGTATTTTTTTACTGATTTCTGTAGTGGTCGCTTCTGGACGGCGCAGGATCTCGGTGGTGGCAGCTTTGTCATCGATACTTTCCCATCTCATCTGATGTATCAGTATGGGACTTTTGGTGAGGATAATGACTATGAGCTTTATATCGCTGCCCGCACCTCGGGTGTCATTTATCATATAGTAGATACGTCTTCTTGTGCTCCCGTGGCCTTTATTTCATCTATAGATAGTACCAGTACTTGCCATGAAGTCACTATGATGGCTCTAACGGGCGATTCTCTGGGCTATCAATGGTATGGTGCTACAGGTGCATTGAGAGGTGCAGTCTCCAGCTCGTACACGGCGACGCAAACCGGATGGTATCACCTGCAGGTGTCTGCACCTCATGCCGGATGCCAGGCCGTATCCGATTCCATATATCTCACGGTGAGTCCCTGTGTATCCGTCACTGATGTAGGTGGCGATCTAAGGTTTACTATCGCGCCCAATCCTAATCGCGGTGTCTTCAACCTGACTATGCAGAGCTTATCTGCGGTTCCGCTGGCCCTGACTATAGTGGATGCACTAGGCCGTTTCTGCTATCAGCAGCGTATCTCACCTGCTGACGATGGAGAAAGGATACAGTTAGATCTCTCATCCCTGGCAAAAGGGGTCTATTCTGTCAATCTCAGATCGTACAACCAGTCTAATGTGAGGAGGCTGGTCATAGAATGATCCGTGACCGCAGTAGGTGATTCCTTTAGCCTATTTATAACGTGGATGATACTGCATGACCGTACTGCGTAGAAAGTCGCGATCGAGGTGTGTATATATCTCTGTAGTAGTAATAGACGCATGCCCCAGCATCTCCTGTATGGCGCGGAGGTCGGCTCCGCCTTCTATGAGATGCGTGGCAAAGGAGTGGCGGAAGGTGTGCGGGCTGATGGTCTTTTTGAGGCCGATGGCGGCTGCGCAGTCCTTGATGATGTAGAAGACCATGACGCGTGAGAGGCGGCTGCCGCGCTTATTGAGGAATAGGATGTCTTCTTCGCCTTTCTTTGGCGTGATATGTACGCGGATATTATCCTGGTACAGGCGTATGTACTTGATAGCCTCTGAGCCGATGGGCACGAGGCGCTCTTTATTTCCCTTTCCTATCACTTTGATAAACTCTACATCGAGGAACATATCGGATATCTTGAGCCCCACCAGCTCACTCACGCGGAGGCCGCATCCGTAGAGGGTTTCCAGCATTGCTTTATTGCGTACACCCTCGGGCGTGCTCTGATCCAGTGATCCTATGAGCGCATTGATCTCCTCGATAGAGAGTGTATCGGGTAGCTTGCGGGCCAGCTTGGACGTGAGTAGTAGCTCTGTAGGGTTGACGCTCAGTACATCCTCCATTAGCAGGTACTTGTAAAAAGCCCTGATGCCTGAAATGATGCGGGCCTGAGAGTGTGCATCCATCCCCATCTCAGCTATCCATTTGATAAAATCTTCCAAATGCGCCAGACGGACTTCTTCCACGGAGGGTTTCAGCTCTTTCATGTCCAGGTAGCGCACCAGTTTCTCCACATCACGCAGGTATGCCTCTATGGAGTTTCCGGACAGGGATTTCTCCAGTTGCAGATAGGACTTGAATCCTTTGATGTATGATACCCAAGACATACTGCAAGGTACTGATTTGGTCAGTAGAGAGTGCCTATCGTATCAATGTGATACTACCTCTGCTGGTGTGCGTATGCCCTGTAGGCCATACACCTATATACTCATAGGCGTAAACGCCGGTGGGCAGATCCTCGCCGCGATAGCGGCCATCCCAGCCACGCGCTTCGTTGTCGCTTTCAAATACCTTCTCGCCCCAGCGGTCAAAGATCATCAGTTTGTAAGAAGCAAAATCATACGAGCTATAGATGCGGTAAATATCATTGACGCCGTCGCCATTTGGGCTAAAGGCATTAGGTGGGTAGGCGTGCTCCTCGCAGTTTTTCTCAATGGTATGTAGCAAGTACGTTTTTGCGGCGCAGGTATTGACCACAGTAAAAATGTAGGTGCCACTATCGGCAAACTGTCGCTGCAAGTAAGCCCCCGACTGATCACTCCATGAGTATTGGACATCAGGTCCGCTCAGCAAGAGGTGTATCTGCAGTGGGTCATCCAGGCAGACGCTGTCCTCATAAACCCACCCTGACACCACTGCTGGACTATCTAATAGGGCAATATGTATCTCGTCCGTCAGTGTGCAGCGCTCGGTATCTGTCACCATCAGGCGATACCAGCCGCTATCGCTCACATGGATAATGCGGGTGGTATCACCATTATCCCAGTGATATTGGCCATAGCCGGAGACCGCCTCTACATCGCCTCCCGCACCTGCGCAGAATGTATCTGCATCCAGCGCGATGATGGGCCTGCGGTCATGACTGCCCCTGATCACTACACTATCTATATGGATCACACTGTCACAACCTATGGCTGTGCGTACAGTATCTGTAGCGACAGTACTCTCCGTATAGAGTACACCGCGCACTGTAGTATGAAAGCAACTGTCTGTAAAGGTCCTGATGATAGGCACATCCCTATACAGCGAGTCTACGCTGATGTGGCGTACCAGGCCATTGCCGCAGGCATCGAGACCGAGTACGGTATAAATGCCTGTCTGAGTGACCTGAAAACTACCCTGGTCTACCTGCATGGACGAGAGCATGGGGCCATCTATGATCTGGTAGGTGTAGGATGGTACACCGAGCGCAGTATTCATCTGCGCCGTGATAGTAGCCTCTCCGAAACAGCCCGGGGCATAAGACACGACCGGCATATCAGGAAATGTATAGTCGGGCACTATAACAGTATCATATACCACCGGACAGTCGCTGTGATCAGCCAGGGAATTATTGTCTGAAGATATCTCCAGGCGCACTACGTAGGTACCGGGTAGCACATTGCCCAGCAGAGCAGAGCCATTACCACCATAGGTAGCGCTGCTATCTATCACCTGGCCGGTAGCGATGTTTCTGATAGTGTAGCTCACAGAGAGATTGTCTGCGGGTGTGCCGGCGCTGTAGCGGTACAGTATATTGCCTCCACCGGTACAATGCTTATCTGAAGATAGCTGATGCATAAAATCTGTGAGCTGCTGCGGTGTGATATCAAAGGAGCCACTGGCAAAATTGCCACAGCTGTCAGAGACCTCATAGGTATAGTGCCCTGCCGGCATACCGCCAAAGGACAGGTAGGAGGAGTTGGAGGATATGTATGGATAGGTGATGTGTGCCTGATAGGAAAATCCCGGCTTGGAACTATGCGCATACGCGGGGCCGGAGAGGATCTTGACCACTGCCCCTCTGCCAAAATTTCCCGCACCTATCTCTACGGAGGCGGTAGAGTCGAGGCAGCTATTCTGTTTGATCGTAGTATACACGTATGCAGGATCGGGCGGTAGCGAGTTTACCCAGTTAAAGTGCTGTCGGAGAGTGTCTCCGCATTGATCAAAGACCATGAACGTATAATTTCTGCCGGAGGGGTGCAGCGTGATACCGTGCCCACCCGAGGAGGAGTCTACTATTGTATTTGACTGGTCATCTATCAGAATCCACTGGCTGGGTATCGGCATCGAATAGCTAAAATGTGGCAGGTAGGCAATCGTGCCGCAGCTACCGTCAGGTATCTTGTCCCAATTATTCAGGGTCAGCGATTTGGGCGGAGGTGCATCCGAACCCTGTATCACGGTGCCGCAGCCATCCCGGATTTGAAAAGAAACAGGATCGCCGGGAAGCACATGTGCCAGCCTGGTGGTGAAGAGCAGATAATTTTCTCCAATAAGGAACCGGCCATTGCCTAATGGCAGGATCGTGTCCGGCAGGCGGTTAGGCACATCGATGCGCACAGTATCTCCGTGTGTGTCGTACACTATGAGGGATAGAGGGAAAGCGAGATTGGCCAGGCTTCCACCTATAGATAGCTGCCCGCTGGCCACCACTGAGTCGCAGTGTACGAAATAGGGCGCTTCATAGTAGACCAGCTGCAGATAGGAGTTGCTATACGAGTAAACGTCATAGCTCCTGAGTCTCACCGTGCCGCAAGCATCTATACACCGGATCTGATAGGTGCCGGGATAGGCTATGTCAAATGTATCTGAAGACTGGATAGGCCGCTGTACTCCTACAGGCTCTATCAGCTGCCATGTGAAAGGCCCGCGGCCACCTACAGAATCCCTATGACCTATGAGTATAGTGCCTGGGTCATTGGCACAGGGAGGGTAAACTACATAGGGCGAGAAGTCAAAATAGGTATAGCTGCCGCCTACCGCGACCTGACGGCTGCTGGTGCTCGCAGCATCGCCTACCTTTACGATATAGGTGCCCTGCGGCAGTGACGAGAAGGTCCGGCTGAACTGCTGTGCCCGCAGCTGCGGGCCGGCTGTGATAGCATAGTGTAGCGCAGAGGTGCTGTGTGCGTAAACGGTGATCTGTCCATTGTCACGGCAATCACTAGGTATGGTGACTATCGAGTCAATGACGGGTGATGCCCTGAGGACGGATAAAATGCAAAGCAGTAAGAGTAGGAGCGAGGTACGTTTGTTCATAGATCAGTATATAGTCATGTCATGGTATAAAGATAGCATACTATGAGCAGTGATACCAGCAGAGTAGATAAGTGTGACCGAAATATTACAAACGGCTGTGTCATTTTCGGCTTAACCTGTTAAATGATATTTCATTTACTTTACGCAGTGATAGTTATAAAAATCGGCTCATGAAAAAGATCATCATTATAAATGGCCCTAATCTCAATCTGCTGGGCAAACGCGAACCGGATATCTACGGCGATATTTCTTTCAGCGAGTTCTTTGATGATATCCGTGAGGTCTACTCTGATGAGATACAGCTGGTCTACTACCAGTCTAATATAGAGGGTGAACTGATAGACAAGATACAGGAGGTGGGTTTCACCTATCACGGCATCATATTAAATGCAGGTGGCTATACCCACACTTCCGTCGCTCTCCGTGATGCTATCAGTGCGGTGAAGACACCGGTAGTAGAAGTGCACATCAGCAATATCTATGCGCGCGAAGAATTTCGCCAGCAGTCTATGATCTCTGCTGTTTGCAAGGGCGTGATCAGCGGCTTCGGGCTGGAGAGCTACGTACTGGCGCTGGATAGCTTCCTGTAGTCGTTCTGATTTTAGAATTTCACCAGCTTGCGGTTGAGCGCCGTTATACCATCTGTCAGCTGCACAGTATATACCCCACTACTGAGAAGGTCAGTACGCAGAGCAAGGTGCTTGTCTACGGCTGGCAAGATGCCGGCGTAGACATTCTGTACTATCCTTCCTTCCATGTCCAGTATTACCACACTGCCACGTATGTCACTATTAGTAGATACAAGGAGATCAGCGCTGTGTGCTGCAGGGTTTGGCGTGATACTCATCGTATTTACACGTGTCTGAAGTAGCGAAATGCCCAAGGTACTTTGACCAATGTTTATATTATCTATATAGAGGTTATTGGTCTTGGTTCCACTTTTTGCCCGTATTTCAAAATTAATGCCCGGGATGCGATACGCAGATGGTATTTCCACCGTGACAGTTTGCCAGTTTTGACCTGGGTCCATCACATATGGCGTGGTTTGTACTCCAGCATTGAAAATAGACTGACCCGATATTTTGTAAAGGTAGTGCCAGGTGCTGCCACAGTCGCTCGACACCCAAAGCGATATCTGTGCGGATGAGTCGTTTGCGTGATTAGGATCTGCTGTAGCATATGAATAGTCAAATGAGAAGGTGGCATTCGTACTATCCAGGGTGCTCAGGTCCAGAGGAGGAGAGGCTAAAATATCTACATCGCCTTCGTAGGAGGCGTCTATCTGATTTAATTTAAAGCATGATTGACTTTGGTGACCGCCAGCGGTGGATAAATTGAAGGCCGTACTATTATTGTCATAGTTGATGGCTTGCCATGGAGACTGTGCTGTTGCGCCATGTTCAAAACCTTCAAACAAAGGAGTGGGTAGCTGATAGCCGTCTGTCACATAGACTATAGTTTTGATGGCCTGATCTGATCCATTGGCATTGGAGACCTGTAGGGATATCTGATGCCACCCAGGTAGCGCAAATGAGACTGTAGCTATCTTGCCGGAGGTTGTATTGGCTGTGGCATCAGCCGGGAATGTCCATGTTCTGCTCGAAACGGCGGCATTGTAAGAAGCATCGGTAAAAGTAACGGGAGTGCTGATACAAATATAACGGGCACTAGACGTAAAGTCGGCTATAGGCACCGCGCAGGATACCGGATTGGGTACGTCAGTACCCGTAGCAGCCAGGTTGGCTTGCAGGCTAATATTATTCCTCTGGGCAGTAGGCGCGTTGAGAGTAGCCCACATACGCTCCGTCTGGCCCTTGGTGAACATATAGTGGCAAGTACCGCTTGTCATAATGTTTTGTACGTTTTCTCTAACTGTAGGATTACAAATGCTTTGCGAAGTGTCGCAGGCACTATTGACATAACTCATGGGTGGGGTGTCGGCTACATAGTCATTGATGGTGTCAGTGCAGACAGACTCCAGATGAAGCAGATTTAGCCAGTGCCCGGCCATATGCGCAGAGAGATTTCTCAAATATGGGTTATTGGTACCTGCCATCAAGCTTTTCAGCATGAGACCGTCTATCGCTGGAGCAGCGTCTACAACCGGCGGGTCGAATGCATAACCCAAAGTGCCGTAATACGATGCATCATAATACAATGCTTTACTCAGCCATATATTCAGGTACTTATCCCGTGGCCAGTCATTGATTCTTGTATAGTCGTCTCCTACATAGGTAGCCTGGGTATATATACGATCTATGCCATTTGTGCAATTGCCATTGGGATCTTTTTGTGCCAGCCTGAATTCAATTTGAGCATTGCCTATCAGTGTGTCAAATGGATATGCGACAGCCGATAGTTCCGGGTTAGACGCGCTGAAATATTCATTAAGATGAGATAGTTCGACGGAGATGACGGAGTCAGATAATAATTCACTACCGCCATCGTGTATGATATGAAAGACCACAGGAACAACGTAAGAGGTGGAACGGGCCGCATGATCCGTTGGATGATGGGAGATAAGCTCTTTCGTAAATGCCTCCAGACTGTCCTTGGTCTGCTGATTATATCCGGGCTCAAGAGACCTATAAAGGGCACAGGCGGGTGTAGATTGACCTTTGACGTGTTCGAGGCAAAAGCTAAGGATAGCAAGGAGTAGGAATCGTTTCATAGTGGTTGATTTGTGTCATATAAAGGTAGAGAGGCCAGCATGCAAATGCAAGACTTTCTGAAAACATGACAAACGGATGACTGCTACATTATCGAAAGATGCGCTTACTCTATCTTGTTAGCCTTGCAGGGGCCGCCATCCATAGAGGCGATCCAGCTCGTGATCAGCTCCACTCCCTCCTGGTGTACCATCGTGCGGCCTACCTCCGGCATTTTGATACCGGCATCATTAGATGCCATACGGAATGGCATGATAGAGTGTGCCGGGTCTCCGGGTGCGATGTCTACTAGTAGATTGCCTGTGCCGCGGCCGGCAGATACCGGCGTCTTGCAGACGCCCACATGCTCCAGTTCTTTCATATCCCAATTGAGGTAAAGGCCGGAGGTATAGGCCGGTCCACCGGGATTGTGGCAGTGGCCGCAGTTGACATCCAGATAGGCGCGCGCGCGATCATTGAGACTGGCAGTAGTATCTGCATAGGCCACCATCTTCACACATTTAGACAGCTCTGGCATGCCTTTCATAAAGCCAGCTGCAGCGAGTTTCTCCAGCTGATTAGCCTTGCCATCGGCGAAGGCATAGTCTCTGTTCAGGTTGCGCACCTTGGGTCCTATAGGGGTGATAGCACCATTGATCCAGTGGCAGCCCTTGCATTGATTCTTATTGGGGATGATATAATCTGTTTCTTTCTTTTCGCCCTTCTCGTCTATCCAGCTTACTTTTTTGATGTCGCCGGCCAGATCGAGCTTGGCGTCTTTCTGGTCTTCATTCCAGATATAGGTCAGGGCCTCCCAGCCGCTCTCGCGGTGTACCAGCAGACGAGTCTCTATGATACGGCGGTTCTCCTCAGGCTTGCGGAAATCTGCGGGGTAGTAGAAGTTTTTGATCAGGCAGGCACCTACCGGAAACTTTAAGGCTGTCTCCTCCTGATAGTCTACGGTCTTGCCATCCGGCATATAGATAAAGCGGGCCTTGTGAGCATAATCTGTAAAGAGCGGGCTATTCAGGTCGTATGGCAGGATGCGGTCATTAGGTTTGAGGTCGTGCGTATTGCCCTTGAAGAAACGATACTGAGACAATAGTTCAAATGGCTTGGCTGCTACATCGAGCATTACGGGGCCTTCTGCACCACTATTGCAGCCTGCTATATACGCCGCCATACCTCCCGCAAAAAGAACTAAGATCGCAAACCTGATATACCTGCTCATAATGTGTTGTAAAAAGTTGCCCAAAATTGCGGCAAAATACCTGAAAAGAAAACCCTGATTAACACCTCTTGGCGCCGTTTTCAGCTATCTGCCGCGTTATTCCTTTATACCAATGAGATACATGATTTTGCTCACTATGTAGATAATAGCTCTTCAGTCGTGACTGGCTCGACTATCACTGGCACGTCATTGTTAGAAATGGTATCAGAAACAGCCAGATGCGCGGCAAAGTTCGCACCCACATCCATTTTACGCCATCGGAAGGCATCAGATCCGACTGCTAGGGGAGAGATAGTGGTGTCTAGAGCGTGGAAAGGTATTTCAATACCGTGGCCAGATGCTTTAGCCACTGCCTCCTTGATGGTCCAGATATCCCAGAAGTTTGTCCCCGATTGAGGCTCTGAGAGCATAGCCCATTCATTATCTGTGAGTACGTGTTTATAGTCGCTGAGGTCAATATCCTGGATCTTTTCTGCATCCATACCTATCGGACCTGAAGTGCTGCCGCCGCATAATACCAACCCATCTGTGTGGGCAATGCTAAAGTCAAAATTAGTGTCTAAAAAGGGCTTAAGATGTATGGTATACTTGACATCAGAAAGTGACAACGGGAGTGAATATTCGCGGAACAATCTCCGCAGGAGCAGCCTACCTGCGAGTCGCGATAGAAGTTCACTACGTATCTTATAGACAGAAACCCGCTGGCGAAATGCTTCGGGCATCAGGCTTAGTGCCTGACGCATTTCCGTATCGGTCCACTCCGATAGGATATTGTATAATAGTACTTTAATGCTCATTGGCGTCAGATTTGCTCTGGTGGACTTGTAGATAAGTGTAGCCCTTGCTTTGGGCAAAAAAAAATATTATT
This sequence comes from Bacteroidota bacterium, assembly GCA_018267365.1. Taxonomy (GTDB): domain Bacteria; phylum Bacteroidota; class Bacteroidia; order Chitinophagales; family LD1; genus UBA1941. The sequence continues at coordinate 47,263 of JAFDYQ010000006.1, forward strand.
GTCAAGATAAACCAATCGCAGCTGACCACCTCTAAAGTGGCAGCACGTATAAGCCAGCAGACCATCTGCCGCCGTGGGTAAAAGTCACAGTATGAGTATAATCATCGGGCCGGTAAGGCCGGATCTGATACGCGAGGAGACGCTGGCCGATATGTACCGGGTCTCAGCTTCGCTGCGTCCTCACAAGACTGCCCTGATCTTTGATGATAGATGTGTCACCTACGCCGAGCTGGACAGATGGACTGATGCCATTGCAGCCTTTCTTCAGAGCCGGGGTATAGGACGAGGCTTTTCCGTCGGTCTCTGGTGGCCGCGCAGCCTGGAGCTCCATGCTGCTATACTGGGCATAGTCAAATCCGGTGCAGCCTATGTGCCACTCGATAGGGAGATGCCACTGGAGCGCGTTCAAACCGTAATGCAGGAGGTGGGAGCAGCAGCCTGTTTCACAGACTCTGATGACGATATGTGTTGCGCTACGCTCAGGGTGCCACCCATGCCTGATGCCGATACCTTCGTCACGGTGTCATCCGGTCCGCTACCCGCAGACCGCGCCTATGTACTATACACCTCGGGCAGCACAGGCAGGCCCAAGGGCATACCTATAGCTCACCGTCAGATAGCGCATCTGGTCAGGTCAGAAAACTCACTACTGGGTATCCGTGAGGATGATAAGGTCTATCAGGGATTCTCTGTGTCCTTTGATATGTGGTGCGAGGAGGTATGGATAGGGCTGCATGCAGGTGCTACTATCTGGATAGCGGATGCGACTACCGCTAAGGTAGTAGATGAGCTGAGTCAGGTGCTGCGCGAGCAGCGCATCACAGTGCTACATGCGGTGCCCAGTCTGCTGGCCGTGATGGATGAGGATATACCATCCCTGCGCCTGGTCAATGCCGGTGGAGAGGCGTGCACTCCTCAGGTGCTTACCAAATGGGCGCATGGAGATCGTAAGTTCTTTAACGGCTATGGGCCAACAGAAACAACCGTAAGCGCCAGTTACGCAGAAATGCGCGCAGGAGATAAGATCACAATAGGAAAGCCGCTGCCTAACTATAATATGGCGGTGGTAGATGAGCACTACGAGCTTATACCCTTCGGGCAAAAAGGCCAATTGGTCATCACCGGTCCGGGTGTCAGCGAAGGTTATGTGAATAGGCCTGACCTCACGGCGGATAAGTTTCGCAGAAAGACGGCCTCGCTGGCGGCACTGCCGGGAGATATCATGTATCTCTCAGGAGATTCGGTGGTTATGCAGCCTGACGGTGAGATAGAGTTTCACGGACGTATAGACGACCAGATCAAGCTCCGTGGCTATCGCATAGAGCTGGGCGAGATAGAAAATCAACTGCATGCGCAGACAGGCGTATCCGCAGCTGCCGTAGCTGTGCGCAAGGATAGTAACGATCAGGATGAGCTGGTAGGCTATGTGCTGATGCATGGTGAGGTGGCCTTTGATGAGCAGGCATTTCGATCGGAGCTGGCAAAAGTGCTACCGCCGTACATGGTGCCTGCGGTGATACTAGAGCTGTCTGAGATGCCACGCCTGCCTAGCGGCAAAGTAGATCGCAAGAAACTCCCCCGGCCTGTCATATTTGAGGAGGCACCGCGGTCTTATCACAGCGAGACAATAGATGACAGCGCACCACTTGCAGATAAAGTCACGGCCATTTTACGCGGCATATTTCCGGGCAGGGACATCAGTACCGGCGATGATTTTTTTACAGATCTCGGAGGGCATTCATTGCTCGCTGCAGCCTTTGTATCTCGCATGCGCAGTATCGGAGGTTTGCCGCAGGCATCTATCAGAGATGTATATCAGCACCGGCCCATAGGTAACCTGACTTCGCACTGGAAAAATATACAAGGTACGCCCGGCAAAACCAGAAAGAAAAGAGTATTTCATACCGTGCCGACATCCCGCTACATGCTTTGCTGGGCAGCGCAATCGGTAGCACTATTGGGCATTTATACACTCTTTGCGCTACAGATATTTGTACCCTACCTGGGCTACTACTACATACAGCAGGCTACAGATAGCTATGGCTACGCCATACTGGGCGCTCTGGCTTTTTTCTGCCTCATGCCGCCGTTATTTTCTTTGATATCTGTCCTGATCAAATGGGTAGTGATAGGCCGCTTCAGAGCAGGGGACTATCCGCTGTGGGGTACGTATTATTTCCGCTGGTGGCTGGTCAATACAGTACAAGGTCTGGCGCAGATGGAGTTTCTGAACGGTACACCTCTATACCCTATGTACCTGAGGTGGATGGGAGTGAAGGTGGCACCGGATGCACAGATAGCTGCAGCAAAAATAGGCGCAGAAGATCTGCTGACCATAGGACGCGATGTGAGCATCAGCTCGCAGGTATTGTTTAACAATGCATGGGTAGAAGGCGGACTGCTGAAAATACGTGAGATCAAAATAGGTGATCATGCCTATATAGGCAGCAGTGCAGTGATAGCCGGGGATACGGTGATAGAGGAGTGGGGAGAGCTAGGCGATCTCAGTGCTCTGCCGCAAGGGCAAAGGATCAGACGAGGAGAGGTATGGCATGGCAGCCCGGCTCAGCGCGTAGCGACCAGAGACATAAAAGACCTGCCGCAGCCGCTGGAGGTTTCACCTCATAAGCTTTTCGTTTATAAGATTGTCTTTACAGCATTGCTCCTGGTTTTTCCTTTTGCGATGCTGGTGCCACTGCTACCTGCACTGCTCGGACTGAACTATCTGGATAATACGACTGTAGTAGATTATGATTTTCACTACCTGGTATGGACACCTTTCCTCGCGTTATCTTACGTGGTAATTTTTATCCTGCAGACAGTAGTATTGACACGACTGCTACAGCACGGTATCGGGCCGGGCACGTATCCCGTACATAGCCGTATCTATATACGAAAGTGGCTCTCTGAGCAGCTGATGGCACTCTCTCTCATAGTGGTCCATCCTATCTACGCTACGGTGTATATCACGTCCATATTCCGGGCGCTGGGCGCCAAAGTAGGCAAGAACACAGAGATCTCTACCGCCAATAATGTGACGCATCCGCTTTTTGAGATAGGAGAGGAGTCGTTCATAGCAGATGCTGTGACGCTAGGCGAGGCAGATATACGCGGGCAACGATTGATCCTCGACCACACTGTGATAGGTAGCAATAGCTTCGTAGGCAATAGCGCGCTGATACCCCAGGGCTACCACATGCCTGATGATATGCTGGTAGGTGTACTGTCCACGCCGCCTTCTTCGCAGCAGATGGATGACCGACCGGGCAGTGATTGGTTTGGCTCACCTGCTATCGCGCTACCGCACAGGCAGCAGAGCTACCCGTATCCGCGCACCCTTACACACACACCATCACCATTGCGCCGGCTGGCACGCGCCTTCATAGAGTTGATCCGCATCATTATCCCGCAGACAGCCGTTATTTGTTTAAGCGTGGTGTTCATTGGCTATTGTCATGGCCTCATAGTAGACCGTCCCATCTGGATGCTCATCACATTCTTTCCTATCTATTACCTCACTATCATCGGATTACCGGCATTCCTGATCACGGTAGCTATGAAATGGCTGCTGGTAGGCAAATACAAAGTCGCGCAACACCCGATGTGGACGCGCCCGGTTTGGTTTAGCGAAGCCGTCACAGCTACCTACGAGTCGCTGTCAAAGACTTTTCTCCTGGAATATCTGAAGGGCACTCCATGGCTACCCGTGGCTCTCCGCATGATGGGCGTGAAAGTAGGCAAGCGCGCCTGGCTGAATACGCTCGACATCACAGAGTATGACATGGTGACTATAGGAGATGATACGGCGCTCAATAGCGACTGTGGTCCGCAGACGCACCTCTTCGAAGATCGGGTGATGAAGATCGGCAAGGTGAAAATGGGAGACCGCTGCAGTATAGGTGCCAGATCTATCGTGCTATATGATAGTGAACTGGGAGATGACACGAGCTATGCGGCTCTCTCGCTGGTCATGAAGGGAGAGGTGCTGGCACCCGGCACCGACTGGGAGGGTAGTCCTGTGCGGCCAAAGCAATAAATGAAACTGACTATGAAACATTGGAAAATACTTTTTGCAATAATTTATTGTATACCGTTTGCACTGATAGCTGCAGAGAAAGACTCTATCTGCTCTGCTCCGCTGAAATATGAAGTGCTGGATAAAAACGCGGATGTGGATGCCTTTTTGCGGCTGGCGGAGGACAAACACTATAACCTTTACTACAGCGGCTCAGACCTGATCATAGAGCAGCGGAAAAGGAAGGGTACACTGTATCTGGTACATGGCCAGAGCTTCGCCTCCTACCAGAATGAGGAAATGTACATAGACTCGGCCTGGTTTCAGAATATAGGTGATATACCAGACCGGGAACTGGTGATACGGTATTCCCTTTTCAGCCTGCAGCCCGCCAGCAATACGAAGTCAAAACACCTCATCATTATCGATCCTGACCAGAAAAAGATACTGCTCAATATTGCGACCTATGATTTCAAGATAGCACCGGATGAAAACGGTAAGATCATAGACTACCTGTATGAGGCCGATGTACAACTCTTCTTCAATGGTCTTCGTGTCAAAGGCACCGAAGACTCTGATATAGACAATCCTGCTATCCAGATGGAGGATGGTATCTACCACCGCCGTGGTCGTTGTTTTGTAAAACGCTGATTTATATCTGTTTTCGCTACTTGCGTAAGGGCGTTTATTTTATTTGCTACTAAGGCAGAAGCGGTTATTTTTGCGCCGTCTTAGATTTCATTTATCCGCTATTAAACACGCTTCCATTATGAAGGATCAATATGCATCTGAACTGCAGCAGTGGATAGGCAAGGAGCAAGCTGCTCTGGCCCTGCTGGATACTGCCAGCAAACTGCAACTCGAAAAGTCAGTAGAGCTCGTACTCTTCCGCCGTAAATTGTTTGACAAGAAGATCAGCGAGATACTGAGCGATCATGCCTATGCCGAGAAATTCACAGAGCTGAAGTTTCCTGTCTCTCTGTCCCTCAATATAGCTACGGCTATAGCCAAGCTGGACCTGGCGCCATCTCGCATAGACATTGGTCGCCTGTGCACTGAGTTTGTAGAGTCAGGCAGTGACAATTATGATGCTTTTGTAGCTGATAAGCTCAAGAATTTTGGCGGCAAGGATAAGAAAGAGATCAAGCCTCGTGATGTAGTCCTTTATGGTTTTGGTCGTATAGGCCGCCTGGCTGCGAGGGTGCTGATAGAGCACTCCGGTGGTGGCCAGCGCCTCCGTCTCCGCGCTATCGTGACACGTGATAAGGCTACTGACGACCTGGCCAAGCGGGCCTCCCTGCTGCGCAAAGACTCTGTACACGGACGTTTCGCGGGTGTGATAGAGGCTGATGTGGAGAATAGCTCCATTATCATCAATGGTCACCGCGTACATATGATCACCGCCGCCTCTCCATCTGAGGTAGACTATACCGCCTACGGTATAGAGGATGCGATCATCATAGACAATACGGGTGCCTGGCGCGATGAAAAAGGCCTCAGCGAACACCTGAAAGCAAAGGGCGCCGGAATGGTGATACTCACCGCCCCCGGCAAAGGCGACCTGCCTAACATCGTGTATGGTGTGAACCATGAGCAGTTTGATGGTAAGAATGGTAAGATCTTTACTGCTGCGAGCTGTACGACCAATGCGATCGTACCGGTGATCAAGGTGATCAAAGACAGCCTTGGTATCGAGCGCGGTCACATAGAAACTGTACATGCGTATACCAATGATCAGAACCTGCTGGATAACTATCACAAGAAGTCCCGCCGTGGCCGTAGTGCGCCAAATAACATGGTAATCACCGAGACCGGTGCCGGCAAGGCAGTGACCAAGATATACCCTGAGATGAAGGGTCTGCTGACATCCAACGCGGTGCGTGTACCTGTACAGGATGTCTCACTAGCTATCCTAAATCTGCACGTGTCCAAGAAGACCTCTGTGGAAGAAGTAAATGCGCTACTCAAAAAGTCCTCTCTGTACGGTGAACTGGTAGAGCAAATAGACTACTCTATGAATGCTGAGCTGGTATCGAGCGACGTGGTGGGCAATAGCCACGCCTGCGAGATAGACAGCCACGCTACCATCGTATCAGAAGATGGCCAGAATGTGGTGGTCTATGCCTGGTACGACAACGAGTATGGCTATACCTGTCAGGTAGTGCGCCTGGCGCGTCACCTGGCCGGTGTACGCAGGCTGACTTACTATTGATCACAGTCTAAAAGTATAAACGTGAAAAGACTGGCATTTTTGCCAGCCTTTTCTATTTTCGTCCCGCAATATTTTTTTAAACTCTACTCAAAAATGAAAACGATGAAAAAGATCGCAATTTGTCTGGCTATCGCAGCGATAGCATCTCTGTCTCTCCTGTCTTCTTGTTCTAAAGCCCCTGCCACTACTACTGTCGCCTGCACTACGGGTAGCATGGCTGCTAATCTGAATGGTACGGCTTTTACGGCGGCTTCTTTCCAGAATACCCTTTTCAGAGGTACCGCTAATGGTGTAGATGCTAAAAGGTTTGACCTGCGCGCTACCAACAGTGCCGGCAAGACCCTCATCATCTCTATTTCTGACTATCGTGATGGCAAGGTGGGTGAAGGTATGCGTACAGGTACCTACTTTCTGGATGCCACTGAAAATCTGTGCAATAGCAATCAATCTGCCTGTGTAGGCGTACTCGTGACCTATGACGGCGCTATCTACCTGCCTGTCGGCACAGGCTCAGTATCTGTTACCTCTTGTGACGCTACCAATCACACTATAACTGGTACTATCTCCGGTAGCGTGGAAGATTATAGCGGCAATACATTTACCATCAGCAACACAACCTTTACCAACTGCTGCTACTCTCTGGTGCAGTAGTTTAACTGGTTTTAGCTCATTATTAAAAGGTTGGCAGTAGTGCTGACCTTTTCTTATTTTCGCCATCCCGTTGACAGCTGACTGTGGACGGTAGACTAGAAAGCCATGTTTGAGAATTTACAGGAAAAGCTCGAGGGAGCGTTTAAAACCCTCAAAGGACAAGGAAAGATCACCGAGATCAACGTAGCGGAGACCGTCAAGGAGATCCGTCGCGCGCTCGTAGATGCCGATGTCAACTATAAAATAGCCAAGGATTTTACCGACCGTGTGCGTGAGAAGGCGATGGGTGCAGGCGTACTTACTGCGGTCTCTCCCGGCCAGATGATCACCAAGATCATGCACGATGAGCTGACCGAACTGATGGGTGGCAAGGAGGCTGACTTCAATATCAAAGGTAGCCCGGCTATCATCCTCATAGCAGGTCTGCAGGGTAGTGGTAAGACGACCTTTACGCACAAGCTGGCGAACTTCCTCAAGACTAAGAAATACAAGAAGCCGCTCATGGTGGCTGGTGATGTGTACCGCCCGGCGGCTATAGACCAGCTCATGGTGCTCGGAGAGAAAATAGAGATCCCAGTATACGCAGATAAGGAAAGCAAGGACCCGGTAGCGATCGCTCTTGCTGGTATAGCCAAGGCAAAGGCCGATGGTAATGATGTGGTGATCATAGATACCGCAGGCCGCCTCGCAGTAGATGAGGAGATGATGAAGGAGATCAGCGCGGTGAAGGCAAAGACCAATCCGAATGAGATCCTCTTTGTAGTAGACTCGATGACGGGTCAGGATGCGGTGAATACTGCCAAGGCATTCAATGAGCGCCTGAACTTCGACGGTGTGGTACTGACCAAGCTGGATGGTGATACACGCGGTGGTGCGGCACTCACGATCACCTATACAGTAGGCAAGCCGATCAAATTTATCTCCAGTGGTGAGAAGGTGGATACGCTCGATATCTTCTATCCTGAGCGTATGGCTACGCGTATCCTCGGCATGGGCGATATCGTGAGCTTCGTAGAGAAGGCGCAAGAGCAGTACGACGAAAAGAAAGCCCGCGAACTCGAAGCCAAGATCAGTAAGAACCAATTCAACTTCAATGACTTCCTCTACCAGCTGGAGCAGATCAAGAAGATGGGCAACATGAAAGACCTCCTCGGAATGATACCGGGTATGGGCAAGGCGCTGAAGGATGTAGATATCAAGGACGATGCTTTCAAGAAAGTAGAAGCGATCATCCTGTCAATGACGCCGGAGGAGCGCGAGAAGCCAGACCTTATAGATGGCCGCCGCCGCCAGCGCCTCGCGAAAGGCAGCGGTAACACGATACAGGAAGTCAATGCTTTCATCAAGCAGTTTGAAGAGATGAAGAAGATGATGAAGAGCATGCAGAAGATGAGCTCTGCGGGCCGTATGATGAAGGGACTTCCGGGTAGATAATCTGCTGATAGATAAATATTACAACGGTCCCGGTTTCTACCAGGGCCGTTTTTGTTTTATATTGAGGTTATGATCACATTGAAGCGGCTCACACAGGACGACTGGCAGACGTACAGGGATATCCGTCTGGAATCGCTGCGTGAGGAGCCTTTGTTCTTTGGCGGACGTGTGCAGGTGGAAGAGGCGCTGACGGAGGCCGACTGGCGCTCGCGCCTCTCCGGCGGTCGGCAAAATGCTGTATGGTGTCTGTTTGATGATGATACGCCCGTGGGGCTCACTGGTGTGGTGCAGCAGCGTGAAGATGCGGATGGTGCCTTGCTGGTCGCGTCGTACATCAGGCGGCCTTATCGCGGTAACGGCTACTCAGCACAGTACTATCAGGCACGTATAGACTGGGCACGCGAGCAAGGTTTCAAGTATATAGATGTGGCGCACCGCAGCGGTAATGAAGCCTCACGTGCGGCCAATCGAAAAGCCGGTTTCCAATACACGCATACGGAGAGTGTACTATGGCCTGATGGCACGCACGATGATAAGGTCTGCTACCGGCTCATTTTGTGATTAACTCGTTCCCCCGCGTGTCAGCGCAAATTTTACTTTCGCAGTCCATTTTTTAAATTAATGTATTTAAGCCCTCTCCGAAGGAGAGGGTTGGGAGAGGTTGTATTTTATGGAAGATCATAGCAAAGAAATAGCTCGCCTGGCCAATGTGCCGGTGAGAGGCGTGGTAGCAGTACTGGAGCTTTTCGCCGAAGGCGCTACTATACCATTCATAGCCCGCTATCGCAAGGATAAGACGGGAAACCTGGACGAAGTAGCCATCGGACAGATAGAGGCTTTCAAAAAGCAGCTGAATGAGTTTTACCATCGCAAGGAGGTGATCGTAAAGTCTATCACCGAGCAGGGCAAGATGACCGAAGATCTGATGGCTAAACTCGATGCCGCTACCGCGCTGGCCGAGCTGGAGGATATCTACCTGCCCTACAAACCTAAGCGCCGCACCCGCGCCATGATAGCGCGTGAGAATGGCCTGGAGCCACTCGCACACATCATAGATGAAATGACGGAGCGCACCCTGGATAAGGTGGCAGCCGGCTTTATCACTGATAAGGTGCTGACGGCGGATGAAGCGCTGGCCGGTGCCCGCGACATCATAGCAGAGTGGGTGAGTGAAGATGCAGATGTGCGCTCCAAAGTGCGCCGCAAGTTTGAGCGCTTTGGCAAGACCATCGCGACGGTGTGGCCGGACAAGAAGGAGGAAGGCGCGAAGTACCGCGACTACTTTGAGTACTCGGAGCTGGTGTCTAAGATGCCATCGCACCGCATCCTTGCTATCTTCCGTGGGGTCACAGAGGGTATCCTGCGTATGAGCATCGAGCCAGAGGAGGAGTTTGTGCTGCAAGATATCGAGCGGATGTATATAGAGGGCAGCGGCCCCTGTCAGGATCAGTTTAAAAAGGCTATCAAGGACTGCTACAAGCGCCTGCTGCAGCCGCAGTTTGAGACGGAGTTTCGCATGCTGCTTCGGGATAAGGCAGAGGAGGAGGCGATCAAAGTTTTCGCTGAGAACCTACGTCAGCTTTTGCTGTCCTCACCACTCGGGCCGAAGCGTATACTGGCCATAGATCCGGGTATTCGCACAGGCTGCAAGATCGTTTGTCTCGACGAGAAAGGCGACCTGCAAAAGACCGATCTCATATTCCTATTGGACAATGCTACGAAAGACCAGGAGGCTGCCACCAAGCTCAAACACCTGGTAGAGCGCTACAAGATCGATGCTTTTGCCATAGGTGATGGTACTGCTGGCCGGGAGACGGAGAAGTTTGTACGCAGTATCACTTTCGATCATCCGGTGCAGCTCTATATGGTGAATGAGGATGGCGCATCTGTATATTCTGCCTCAGAGGTGGCGCGGGAGGAATTTCCCGATCAGGATGTGACAGTGCGCGGTGCAGTATCTATAGGCCGCAGGCTCATGGATCCACTGGCAGAGCTTGTGAAGATCGATCCCAAGTCAATCGGCGTAGGCCAATACCAGCATGATGTCAATCAATTTCGCCTCAAGGATAAACTCGATCAGACTGTCGTGTCCTGCGTGAATGCCGTAGGTGTGAATCTCAACACGGCGAGCAAGCATTTACTGTCTTATGTTTCAGGTATCGGTCCATCGCTCGCGGAAAATATTGTAATCTATCGCAAGCAAGTAGGCAAATTCTCCTCGCGCAAGCAGCTGAAGGAAGTGCCGCGCCTGGGTGATAAAGCCTATGAGCAGTGTGCAGGCTTCCTCCGTATCAAAGATGTCGACAATCCACTCGATGCAAGCGCTGTGCACCCGGAGGCCTACGCACTGGTAGAGAAAATAGCAAAGGATCTGCGCACCGATGTAGGCCAGCTGATAGGCAATGAATCTAAGATAGCAGAGGTGAAACCTGAGGCATATATCTCAGGCACCGTCGGTACGCATACGCTGAATGACATTCTGGCCGAGTTGCGTAAGCCTGGCCTCGACCCGCGTAGCGAGGCAGAGCAGTTTGAGTTTTCGCATGAGGTATTTAAGATAGAAGATGTCAAGGTGGGGATGGTGCTGCCGGGTGTGGTGACCAATATCACGCGCTTTGGAGCTTTTGTGGATGTGGGTGTGAAGCAGGATGGATTGATACACGTGTCCCAGATAGCTGACAAGTTTATCAGTGATCCATCAGCTGTGCTGAAACTCAATCAGAAAGTGACCGTCAAAGTAATGGAGGTAGATATACAGCGCAAGCGGGTCAACCTGACTATGAAGCCATCTTTGCTCGCATCGTAGATCAGGATACTGGTAGTGCCACGTAGAATGTAGCGCCTTTCTCGGGTTCGCCGGTGGCGTATATGATACCCGCGTGATTCTTGACTATAGTCTTGCAAATGGCCAGTCCAACCCCTGAGCCGAAATATTGACTTTTGGCGTGCAGCCGTTGAAATGGCTCAAATATCTTTTCGGCGTATTCCTGTTCAAACCCGATCCCATTGTCGGTCACAGTGATCAGATGGTAGTATGCACCCGTATCCGGATGTCCGTGCACTATAGCAGATCCGGGCACCTGACTGTAGTTTATATCTATTTTGACCGGCTGACCGGGTTGGGCGTATTTGATAGAATTGCCGATCAGGTTTTGAAATAATTGATACATCTGTACCGAGACCGCGTGAATATGCGGTAAGTGTGGTATACTGATAGTTATCTGACCGGATTCATCTGGGTTGATAGCCTCCTCCTTTACACGTTCTACTATTTTATTGAGATCTACATCTTCATATTGTGAAGAGACATCATGTGCCTTGGAGTATATCAGCAGGTCATCTATGAATTGCTGCATATTTTTGCTCGATGTGATGATACGCTGGAGCAGTTCTTTTTTACGCTCCTCTGTGGTCTGCGCCTCAGGGTCCAGTATCATATTGGCAAAGGTGCGGATCTTGCGCAGCGGCTCTTGCAGATCATGGCTGGCCACATGGTTGAACGCTCTCAGCTCTTTATTTTTTGCCTTGAGCATTTCATTGTTCGCTTCCAGTTGCTTGTTCTTGGCCTTTAGTTGCTCCTCAGCTATTTTACGTTCGCTCAGATCTCGTGTCACCTTGGAGAAGCCGACCACTCTGCCATCCGTATCGTGGAGCGCTGTGATCACTACACTGCCCCAAAATCTGCTTCCATCCTTTCGTACGCGCCATCCCTCATGTGTGGCACGGCCATTTTTCTGAGCCAGGCCCAGGAGCTGCTCAGGAAGTTGGTTTTTCCGATCCTGCTCACTGTAGAAGAGACGGAAATTTTTGCCCACTATCTCCTCTGCGGTATAGCCCTTGATCTTGCTGGCACCCATGTTCCAGTTGCGTATCGTACCATCTGTATCCAGCAGTATGATAGCATAGTCCTGCACCTCTGCGATCATTTTCTGGTATTGCTCCTCATTGCGGCGCAGCATTTCGCTTTTTTCCTGCAGGTCATAGTTCAGTTCGCTGATCTTGAGGTTTACTTTTGCCGTATCCGTGACCAGATGAGACACACAGAGTACACCGTAGGTGCCGCCCTCCCCGTCTGAGAGGGGTAGCAGGTGCATATCAAACAGATCTTCACCATTGATCAGCGACCTGGTGCTATGATACCGCACTGTCTCTCCGGTGAGGACCCTGCACAGGTCAGCTTGTATAGACGTTCCTTTGATCTGAGGAAATAGCTCCTCCACCGTACGGCCTATGACATCGCTGAGTACCATGTGGTAGCGGTCCAGAGCCTTATTGTTCATAGTGATAAGGCGCAGATCCTTGTCCAATGCCAGGATCAGGTCTGTACTGGAGTTGATCAGCGCCTCGGCAAATTGATTGCCCTTCCGCAGTCGCTCATTCTGAATATCAATGAAAACTTTGAAAGAGCGTGAGGTGACCTCCTGTAGGTAGTAGTCTATTTCGCCACTGATCTCGGTATAGATGCCAAAATCCTGAGTATAGTCAGGCAGGAGCCGCAGCAGCGCCGTGCGCCGGATGTATTGTGCCTTAGTGATGTCTTCGGCCACCAACTGGTCACGACCTATGATAGGGAGCTGATTGTTTACCCATTTTTGGAGCGCATCTTCGATTTGTGCATCCATCTCTCCCCGTACTATATAGCTCCAATATTCAATGGTCGGCTCCAAAGAGACTTTCAAGCGATCTTCTGGTGGGATAGCAGAGAAATATTTCATGATCGGAGCCTCTACTTCTTCAGAGAGTTGCCACTGCAGGTCTATAAATGTCTCCAGGCGCTGCTCCAATATATAACCTATAAATCCAGGAAGAAGATGTAGCTGTTTCTTCAGAGATATATGAGTAGGTGCTGCCGGTGTCATTGTCCTATAGATTTAGGGCCCTGCAGCAAAACGAAATTTTGCCGCTCAGGTGTACAATGGCTTGCCCAGTCCATAGATCCTATCACCTGCAGCATTTCTTTGAGCAAGGAAAAAGAACTAGGCTTTCGGATATAATAATCGGCTCCGTGAGCATACATCTCATCTACCTGCTCCTGATTGCCGGATGTAGAGTAAATAATAACAGGGATAGCGGATAGTTGCTGTGAGCTGCGGATTTCGGACAGGCATTCTTTGCCATTTTTTATAGGCATATTCATGTCCAGAAATAAAACATCCGGAATGGCACCCTCAGGACTGTTTTTCAGTTTTTGCAAGAGTACGTTGCCATTTTCCGCTATAGCCAGCTGAGCCTCGGGCAAACTCGCTTCCACAGCCTGGGCAAAAAGCTCTCTGTCGTCCTCGTCATCATCGGCCAGCATTATTTTGAGATCCCTTTTTGCGGACATTTATAGAGTGTATGGTTGATTATATAAGAACTATGGAAAATATGAAAGCAAAATTCATGCTGCAATAGATACCCCAAAATGGGGTTTATTTTGCCTTGTTTATTTATTTGGGAATATGTAGCCAAACGTCACGAAAAAAAAAGGGCCCGGTGTGCAGACACCGGACCCTTTTCGGGAAATTTCTAATGTTTATTGTTTTACAAATCTATGGGTAGTGGATATACCCTGTCCGTCTGTTACCTTGATCAGGTAAAGGCCCGGACTTAATCCTGACAGTGAAAGCTGCCCCAATTTTTCGGGTGCGGTGAGCACCTTTATGGACTGACCGGTGATATCACTTAGTGTGATCTCGCTGACTGCCTCGGCGCTTTCGTAGTAGAGTACAGATTGTGCAGGATTAGGATACAGATGTATCTGGTTAGTACCGCTTACCTCTGCTACTGCGTTAGGCCCGGTGGTCGTATCTGCCAGCTCTAGCCGTGGCTGGCAGTTCATGTAGTGTGGGTCGTGAGAGGCTGTGTCTATGATGATATTTTCATCACCACTTTGGTATACCAGGTACGAGAAGTAAAAGAGCATCATCTCGTCTGTAGTGGCCTCACCTGCTGTCACAGTCTGTAGCGGACGCGGGCCATCAGGGTTATTGTAGGTATTGTCATATGTAGCTACGCCATATAGAGTAGAGCTGGCAGGTATCTTGATCGGCTTCTGAAAAGGATGGAAGCCCTGCCAGTGGAAATCCCACTTCGGGATATCTATCAGTGGTATCGTATCTCCTGCCAGGGATACTGCCCAGGCCTTCATACTGCGGCACACCAGGTGAGCATGTGGAGCTATGCCGAGCAGGGTGACATTGACTGCAGGTATGGTATATTCCTCGTGAAATGTCTTGACAGAGTCTGCAGGTATCACGATAGGCCCATCTGTCATGTCTGTGATATAGTTGAGTATAGGAGTCAGGGTCACATTGCGTATGCCCGATGTAGAAGGTGTGAATTTTATATTGACCCTCGTGGAGTCCAGTTTGCCTTGTGCAGATACAGGGTAGTGGATTTGTACCACTATGCGACCACCGGCAGGTATCTTGATGCCCATGCCTGCAGGTGTGCTGTACACGCCCGAACCCGGCACCCACCCATTTACGAGCGTAGATTTCTGGCTACCGGTACCGCCAAAATTAGTATATCCCGGCCCTGCGCCGGCGCTATCCAGCGCTGTAAGGAGAGCAGACGAGGTGTCTTGATATACCAGCACATGATGTACAGCAGAGCGGTCTCCCGGTATTACCTCCAGGCTCTTGATATATTGTGTGCTAGGTAGGGGATTGGTGATCACAAAGCAGCGATAGAGATCATTATTGGTATAGGGTACCACAAAGTCAGGTATCCTGCCGGTCAGGTCCGGATTGGTGATCTGTACATTGCTGGTATATACCGGGGCGGCAGGCGCCTGGGTCGTATCGCCCATAGGCCCCCCGGCATCTACCCAGGCAGCTATGGTCTGGATCTCTGCATCAGACAGCACATGCATATCAGCGTATTTCTGATAGGAAGTATTGGGCAGATAGGGAGGCATGATCTTTTGAGTCACGTCATGTTTCATAGGTTGCATTTCCATAAATGCATCCGTATACGACATCAGGGAAAAAGGTGCGATACCGGTCGGATTGTGACAGGAGGTACAGTGCGAGTATAAGATGCAAGCGATAGAAGAGGACCACGTAGGTACAGAGTCAGTACCGGCTGCGCTGGTAGCCAGCGGGACCAGCATGCAGGTAGCGATCAATGCGTGGAGAAATTTTTTCATGCAATTTTTTTTGGTATGATTTAAAAATAACGAAAAGGTTTAAGATGATCTGACTTTCGTCATCATTTTGTCTGCACGCTAAGTTCGTCTAAGCGCCGCCTGCTATTTTACGAATCTGCCAGCGATGAGTTTTACAGGCTCAATCCCGGATCAGCTATATATTCATAGATAAAAAGCCCGCTTTGGTGGTAGTCTGAGGTATAAAGCTCCAAATCAGGTATTTTTAGTTTTGATGAAAGGCTTTTCTATAGTACAGCAGGTCGGGTTCTGGTTCTTTCTGTTATTTTCCATGATCCTGATCACTCAGTCAGCACTGACCTGGGCGGGTGCTCTGGAGCGTAGCCTGGTCATGGCGGTCTGCTATGCTGTCAATTTCTATCTCTGCTTCCTGTTGTTCACTCCTTACTTTTTTGAGCGCCAGCGTTATGCGGAGTTCGTAGCTTATATGCTGCTGATGCAGTTTGTGCTGCTGATAGTGCGCTTTCACCTCGATGCACGCTTTCCCCATCATCTGGTAGATACGCGCGGCAAGAAGTTTTTTGTGATCATCTTTACCAATATTACCGTTTCCTCTTTCAGTGTAATGCTGCGCCTCTCACTCTCCCGCCTGGACTATGAGCGCAAATATGCGGAGAAGGAAAAGGAGCAGGTCAGCACAGAGTTGCTGCTACTCAAGTCTCAGATTCAGCCTCATTTCCTTTTCAATACACTCAATAACCTCTATACACTCATACTCCAAAAATCGGATAAAGCTGCAGATGCGCTCATGCGACTCTCAGATTTGCTGCGCTATCTGCTGTATGAGTGTGACGCACCCCGGGTACAGCTGCGCAAAGAGATCGACGCTATGCGCTCATTTATAGCGCTGTACCAGCTGAAATATGAATATCCCGCCAATGTGCATGTGGCCGAAACAGGTGTGACAGAGGGAGTACTCATAGAGCCTATGCTGCTCATTCCGCTCATTGAGAATGCCTTTAAATATTCGGACATAGACTACAATCCCGTAGGCTATATACGCGTGGAGGTAGAGGTGACCGCCGGCAGCCTGCGCATCTCTATCCGCAATACGACCGATACCGTCAAAGTTCACGCAAATGAGGTAGGAGGTATAGGCCTGCGCAATGTGCGCAGAAGATTAGACCTGTCTTATGGCAAAGAGTATAATATGGAAGTGACTGACCTTGACAATTTTTTCTCTGTACATCTGACCATACCAAAGCGATGAGACTCAAGACGATCGTAATAGATGACGAATTTCTCGCACAGCAACTGATGGATGTCTACGTGAAGCGTCTGCCGGATATTCACCTGCTTAAAGTTTTTGGCAAGCCCAAAGAGGCATTTGAGTATATGAATACGCATCCTGTAGATCTGCTCATCACAGATATCCAGATGCCACAGATCAATGGCATAGACCTGGTCAATAACCTCAAATCAAAGCCGCTGGTCATATTTACTACAGCCAATCCGCAGTATGCAGTACAAGCTTTTGAGCTCAATGTGATAGACTTTGTGGTCAAGCCCATCTCTTTTGAGCGTTTTGAGAATGCCGTGGGCCGGGCGGTAAGGCAGTATCAACTCATACAGGCTAGTGCTGCGGTGATCGGAGGGCCGTTTATCACCGTCAAGGCCGACTACAAAGATATCAAGGTCTTCCTTCACGAGATCATCTACATGGAGGGCTGGGGCGAGTATATCAAGATCATTACCGAGACGGAGACGATCATCACGCTCAACTCCCTCAAGCGTATGGAGGAGCAGCTGCCCATAGATCAGTTTCGCCGCATACATAAGTCGTATATAGTTTCTCTGCCCAGGGTCAAATCTTACAACCTATCTGAGGTAGTGATGAGCAATAAAGCCGTAGTGCCCATGGGCAAGAACTTCCGTCAGGACTTCGACTTCTAGCGGCTGCGCAGATCCCGACGCAGCGTGTCAAACTCGGGATCATACCGCTCACTTCTGATGTACAGATACAAAAAGAAGATCGACATCCCATTGAAGATATGCCACAGGCTGTGAGGCGTGACTCTGCCAAATCCTGTGCAGAAGATGTGCTTGATATCCATCTCAAAGAGGATACCGGCTATCACGATACTTACAAAGGTGGCTATCAGGTAATCTTTATTGGTCTGGCCGGGGTCTTTCATCTCCAGGTACACCCCCGCTATGACCAGCAGGCCCACTATGATAGCCACTGCCGGATGTATGATGTGCATCTCCAGGTGAAAAGTGAGGAATACATAAAGAGCGGAGAAGATAGCTATGAAAACTAATCGCTCTGTAGACCTGCGCACATTGGTTGGCTTCTTCATCACGGTCAGTACCACCCGGTGTGTAAAGTACATCAACGGGAACAGCGAAATGCTATACACAGCCGAAAAGTCCATATCTGAGAAAAAGTCTATCAGCGAGGAGTGGAAGAGCGTACTGCCTATGAAAGTATAGAGTGCTACTGCGGAGAGCGTAAAGGAGTAAAACCTGTTGGCGGTGATGAGGTTGTAGGCGCGTTTCTTTTTGATATCCTCCATTCCCTTGCTAAAGCAGAAGATCGCTATGATCAGGTAGATGAAGTTGGTAAAGGTATTGAACGGCTGGCGCACAATCCGCTTCATGTCTGTAAACTCGCAAAAGAACTTATCTATGCCGGCCTCAGCCTGGTACCGCTCCCAGAATCCATGTCCGTAGTACAAATAATTGAGCAGGGCGATGAGCATCGCAAAAAGGAATGTGGCGACAATGCTCAGCAAGATGCGCTCTCTGTATGCCTCCCAGAATAACCTGCTCAGGAATACGAGGTGCCGCCTGAGCCTATATCTCCATGTCATGATCTAAAACAATAACGAGTAAACGAGCTACAAATTACAATACTTTAGGAGAAGTACCATAAATGTGCTCATGCTACCGATGCTGAGTGCATAGTCACTGAATATCAGTTTCCTCTTTTGGGCCTTTCATTTATATTAGGCTCCTCAATCATAGATCTTGAAATACTTTTTCTGGTTGTTGCTCCTCGTCTCCGCCTCACTGCATGCCGCTTCGCAGAAGGCTAAACTATACGCCGGGCCTGTAGTAGGCTCTGTGACCAGTACATCAGCCCGTGTCTGGATAGGCTATAGCGGCAAGGGCAAAAACGCTGTGGTGCTGGGAGATACCTCTTCTAAGCGTATCATCTACCCTAGCAATTATAGCTATCTGGCAGAAAAGGGCATCGTATCGCTCACATTTGAATTTACCGGCTTGCAGCCGGGCCATACCTACAATGTACTGGTATCCATAGAAGGCTGGAAGACGAACGTAAGGACGAGCTTCCGTACGCAGGATTCGGTAGCTGTCAGGGATTTTGCCTTTAATACCGGCTCTTGTGCGCTACTCTGTACGGACTGGATGCGACCAGTATTCCCAGGGGCCAAGAGCAATATCTTCACTACTATGCGAAAGCATCCTGCCGACTTTATGCTCTGGCTGGGCGATAATATATACTACCTGACAGGCAAGGACTATAAGAGCATGGATGCCATGTTCATGCACAATATGCGCATACGTCGCAGCTTTCATCAGTACAAAAATTTTCTGGCGTCTACGCCCCACTATGCCATCTGGGATGATCATGACTATGGCCCCAATGATGCAGACCGCACCTGGGCGCTAAAAGATTCAGCCCTGATGGTATTCAAGAGCTTCTGGCCCAATACCTATCCGGAGCAGAAACAGTTTAATGGTAATTACTTCTCCTTTCGCTACTATGACACGGAATTTTTTATGACCGATGACCGTTATTTTCGCGACGCGCCCGGAGATTCTGCTGCACATTTTCTGGGGGAGACGCAGATGGTCTGGCTGAAAAATAAGCTGCAACTGTCCGATGCAGCATTCAAATTCATCTGCATCGGTACCCAAGTGCTCAATGACAATAAATTTGGGGAGACCTACAAGCAATATCCTAAGGAGCGTGAGGACCTGTTTGACTTTATCGTAAAGAATAACATCAAGGGAGTCATCTTTCTGACAGGAGACAAGCACTACAGTGAGATCTGCAAAAAGGATGTGAGTGGCTATCCCATGTATGATTTTACCTGCTCGCCCCTCACATCGCCGGTGTTGCCCAGGAGGCTCTTTGGTGCCTACAGCAATGCTACACGTATACCTGGTACTGACCTGAGCCGGCACAACTATGGCCGCATCAGCATCACAGGCACCGCAGGTGACCGCACCTGTATCATAGAGATACATGGCCGCTATGGCAAGAAGCGTCGCGAACTACGGATACCACAAAGTGAACTCCAGCGCAAATAGCCATGCTACTATATATAATGGTCCTACCGTTTCTCTACCTGCTGTCGCTGTTGCCCACAGGGGCACTGTATGTGCTGGCAGACGGAATGGCCTGGCTGCTGGAAAGGGTGGTACGCTACAGGCGTACAGTGATCTATACCAATCTGCGCAACTCCTTTCCGGATAAAAACGAAAAGGAAATCAAACTGCTGGCGCACGAGTTCTACGGCCATTTTGCAGATATGCTGGTAGAGAATATCAAGGCCCTGACTATCAGTCCTGAAGAACTACAGAAGCGTATCTCTGTGCCGGGCGTCAGAGAGGTATTCCAACCCTACTGGGATCAGAAGCGCAATGTGGTCGTAGTACTGGGCCATGCCGGTGCCTGGCAGTGGGCGGGTCTGGTAGCGCCCTCACTCATACCGCAGCGGCTTTTTGCTTTTTACAATCCGCTCACTAATAAGTATTTTGACAGCTATATCAAGCAGACTCGCAGCCGCTATGGTATGCACCTGGTGTCCATGCGCGACTACCTGCGCCATGTGCGCGGGCAGTATAGTGATGTTTCGTCGTTACACTTCTTCCTTTTCGATCAGGGCCCTGTCAATGTACGCAAGGCATACTGGACTAGCTTTCTGCATCAGGATACGGCCTTCTACCTGGGGCCGGCACATTTCGCTCAGGAGCATGACTGCGCGGTGCTGTATGTGGCGGTGAAGTATCAAAGCCGGGGCAAGTACCTCGCCACGATCACAGAGGTAGTAGAAGATGCCCGATCAGTCTCTGATCGGGAGATCATAGAGCGCTGTGTGCGTCTGCTGGAGCAGCAGATAGAGGCCGACCCGTCAGACTGGCTTTGGTCCCACCGCCGATGGAAGCGGAAGCGGCCAGCAATCGCGGATAAATAGGCTAAGTATTGTTTATCAGCTGATTACGTTATGTAATGAGTTGCTTTTGCACAGGATCGGACAGGATATTTGGTAAATAGGACGGAGATGTATATATTTGCAGTCCTCAAAAAAGAAACGACAATGAAAGAAGGAATTCATCCTACAGAATACAGGACAGTAGTTTTCAAGGACATCTCTTGCGACAAGGCATTCCTCACTAAGTCTGCTGCCCGCTCTAAGGAGACTATCGTATGGGAAGATGGCAACGAATACCCACTGGTCAAGGTGGAAATCTCTAACGAGTCTCACCCTTTCTTTACCGGCAAGAGCAAGTTTGTAGATACTGCCGGCCGTATCGACAAGTTTAAGAAGAAGTACGCTAAATAAATTAGTTATCAATACATTAGAAGCCTCGTTCACGCGGGGCTTTTTTTATTTCCACATGCTATCGGACTTAACATTGGCTTAACTTTGCCTCCATACATTTGGCTCGTCTTTAAAATCAACCAATATGGCATTAGAATCCATTCTTTCTTTCTTCATTCCCAAGGACAAAAAATTTTTCGACCTCTTTGAAAAGGCTTCCAAAAACCTCGTAGACATAGCGCGTGTATTTAATGAACTCCTTAACACAGGTGCGCCGGACCGCCGCGTGGAGCTGATCAAATCTATATCCGACCTCGAGCACGTAGGTGATAATATCACTCATGAGATATTCACGGAGCTGAGTACTAACTTTATTACACCATTTGACCGTGAGGACATCCACTACCTGGCATCTTCACTGGATGATATCGTAGACTATATACATGGCTCTGCCAAAAGGCTCCAGCTCTACAAGATAGAGGAATACACACTGGAGATGCAGCAGCTGGCAGAGGTCATAGAGAAATCTGCCATAGAGGTACATGCGGCCGTATCTACCCTAAAGGGGATGAAAGATGTGGTGCGCCTCAAGGAAGCACTGGTGCGTATCAATAGCCTGGAAAATCAGGCCGATGATATTTTTGATGGTGCTATAGCTTCGCTCTTTATCAGCGAAAAGGACGCGGTCAAGATCATCAAGGTAAAAGAAGTACTGGCAAATATGGAAACTGCTACCGACAAGTGCGAAGATGTAGCCAATGTGATCGAGACTATCCTTATCAAAAACTCATAGTCCTGACCTAACCGACACTCATGACACTGCTCATCATTCTGATCATTCTTGCATTTATTTTTGATTTCATCAATGGGTTTCACGACTCAGCCAACTCTATAGCGACCGTCGTATCTACACGGGTACTCACACCGCTACAGGCTGTAGTCTGGGCCGCATTCTTCAACTTCATAGCCTTTTATTTTTTCAAAAGCCACGGCGTGGCAGATACCGTAAAGGGCATGGTGCACGGCAATATCATTACCATACCGCTGCTCATAGGCGCTATGCTCGGTGCCACTGTCTGGAACCTGCTGACCTGGTATTGGGGCCTGCCCAGCAGCTCGTCTCATGCCCTGCTGGGTGGGTTTACAGGTGCAGCACTGGTCAAGGCCGGCACAGACGCCATCGTGATGGATAAGCTGCTCAAAGTACTGGCCTTCATCCCCCTGGCACCGCTGATCGGTATGGTGGCTACCTATGTGATCGCTGTCATTATCATCAATATCTGCAAGAACCTACCCGTCACCAAGGTAGACAAGTATTTCCGCCGGCTGCAGCTGGTTTCCTCTGCGCTTTTCTCCGTAGGCCACGGTGGCAATGATGCCCAAAAGACAATGGGTATCATCTGGGCCGGATTGATCTGCTATAGTGCACAGCATCCTGACGCTCCGGGTTTCTTTAATGTAAAGGAAGGTGGCGCGCTGCCTACATGGGCAGCTGTAGGCTGCTACGTAGCTATGGGCCTCGGTACTATGCTCGGGGGGTGGCGTATCGTAAAGACCATGGGCCAGCGTATCACTGCACTCAAGCCATTTGAGGGATTCTGTGCAGAAACCGCAGGTGCCTTTACGCTATTCCTCGTCACTAGCCTCAAGATACCTGTCAGTACTACCCACACCATCACTGGCAGCATCATGGGAGCAGGTATGACCAAGCGTCTCAGCGCGGTGCGCTGGGGGGTAGCGGGCAATATCGTTTGGGCCTGGATACTCACCATACCTGCCTCAGCAGTGATGGGTGCTATAGCCTACTACGTATTTGAGAAACTGGCATAAAACAGCCCGCGAACTTTCCAATTTTTATTCCTCCTGTTCGTTTATATGTTTAGACGTATATTTGCAGCTTGATTTTGTGTTTCCTTTATGAAGTTACTCCTACACTACCTTTCCAAATACCGCGGCCTGGTCATCATCACCTTTGTGCTAGCGGCTATCAACCAGACCTTCTCTATGCTCGATCCTGTCATCTTCGGCAAGGTGATAGACCTCGTGGGCAAAAACAGCCAGAAACCCGTTGACGATTTCACCAGGAATGCGCTCCTTCTGATACTCGGTAGTATCAGCGTAGCGATGGTCAGCCGCATCGCCAAAGCGTTTCAGGACTATACGACTAATCTGGTGATCCAGCGTTTCGGTGCTGATGTCTATACTGACGGGCTGAAGCACTCCCTCCAGTTGCCATATCAGGATTTTGAAGATAAGCAGAGTGGCTCGACACTCAATATACTCCAGCGCCTGCGCACAGACTCCGAAAAGTTTATCCTGAGCTTCGTCAATGTAGTATTCATGGGCATCGTAGGGATCGTATTTGTAGTTGTAGTGTCTTTTCTGATCTATGGCTATATGGTGATCGTCTATGTGATAGCCAGTACGATATTGTATTTCAGCATCCGCTTTCTCTCGCAAAAGATCAAAGAGGTACAGGCTACGATCGTGCGCGAGACAAACGTGCTGGCCGGCGCTACTACGGAGAGCCTGCGAAATATCGAACTGATCAAAAGCCTCGGCCTGACCAATCAGGAGGTCCAGCGCCTCAATACTGCTACCTATCGTATTCTCAAACTGGAGCTGAAGAAGGTGCGCAACCTCCGTAGTATCAGCTTCGTGCAGGGCACACTGGTCAATTTTCTCCGTCAGTGTATTCTGTTCGTCGTGCTGTATGCGGCCTTCCGCGGGCATATCAGTGTGGGCACAGTCGTTACTTTCCAGTTCTTTTCTTTCTTTATCTTCAATCCGCTGCAGGAGATGGGCAATGCCCTGCTGAGTTATCGTGAGGCAGAGGCATCGCTGAATAATTTCCAGACAATACTTGATTCACCACTGGAGCCTCGCGCAGCATCACCGGTGGCAGTTTCACATGTAGATCAGCTGAAGTTTGAAGGTGTAGCCTTCCAGCACAAAACGGCTAAAAAACCCGCTGTACAAGGAATAAACTTTGAGGTGTCGTCAGGCGAAACGATAGCCTTTGTCGGTCCCAGTGGCTCGGGCAAGACCACTCTGGTCAAGCTGCTGGTAGGCCTCTATCGTCCGCATCAGGGGCATATACGTTATAATGGCATTGACTCTACTCAGGTAGACATAGACCAGCTACGCAATCAGATCGGCTTTGTCACGCAGGATACACAGCTCTTTGCCGGCACGATACGCGAGAATCTTCTCTTCGTAAAACCTGATGCCACAGATGAGATGCTGCTGGATGTACTGGCCAAGGCATCCTGCGTCGGCCTGCTGGCGCGTGCAGATAATGGCCTGGATACTTTCATCGGTGAGGGTGGTATGCGCGTATCCGGCGGCGAGAAGCAGCGCCTCTCTATAGCGCGCGCCTTGCTGCGCGATCCATCGCTGCTGGTATTTGACGAGGCTACCTCCGCACTGGACTCGATCACAGAGGAAGAGATCACCCGCACTATACGCACTATCTCGGGCACTCGCAGCCGTATCACCGTACTCATAGCGCACCGCCTGTCTACCATCATGCATGCAGATCGTATCTACGTACTGGAGCGGGGCCGTATCATCGAGACCGGCGCGCATCATGACCTGCTGGCAGACAAGGGCCTCTACTACGCCATGTGGCGCCAGCAGATAGGGGAGCGTCAGGAGGAAGAGGCACTGCACGAAGCATGAAAAAAAGGTAAGCCACCAGGCTTACCTCCTTGTTTTGATTACAAAACAAACCCAATTATCTGGCTACTGCTATCATCCGGCTCACAGTACCCGAGGCAGTATTTATCGAGAGAATATAGTTGCCCGACTGGAGTATTGCTGTATTGAAAGAAATATGATTTAGACCGGCTGTGAGCGCATGGCTCTCTGCGATCAATGCCCTGCCTGCTACATCGGTCACACTGATCGTGCCGGCATAGGCAGTGGCTGATGCCAGGCTGATGTGCACCACATCTGATGCCGGTACGGGATAGACCGTGAGAGCTCCATCTGCTGCTACATCAGTGATACCCGTAGCGCAGGATGAGGTGCTGGTAGTGAAGGCCATCTGGCCCGTATAGCTACCGCCAAAATAATTCATCACAAATCTGTATGCAGTCTGTGATGAGCCGTCTGCAGCCACGTAGTAGGTGAGGCTGTCCGGAGAGGTGCTCTGCATCCAGGTTTTGCCTATCGCATTGATATAGGTCGAGTAGGGACCGTTATAGCATGGCTGAGTAGCCACGCTGCTGGCCATGGCTCCCACTACTCTGCTGTCATTGGTCAGTACGCCCATATCCTGGCTCAGGTTGCCGGCGTCATAGTTTGTATTATTATACCTGGTGAAGACCATATCCCAGTCAGTGATGGCTGGTTCTTTGTCCATCACGCTCTTTGCACTCAGGCTGTAGTAGACAAACATTTTGTTGCTATAGGGACGCTTGCGTACCTGACCGGTAGTGAGGTCAGAGTTATCCAGTTTATCAAAAATGAAATTGTAAGCTGTGTCATATTGCAGGTTGAGGATCGCTATTTTGCGAAAGGAGCCATCAGGCATTTTCAGCAGGTACACAGATGAGTCTCCTATCACGCTATGAGGGCCGAAGTTATAGCTGCCCCAGCCATAGTTGTAATCATTGCTAAAGTCTTTATTGACATTGAAGGCTCCGATAGTCCAGGTCGTATCGGGGTTATGCATCCGCTGCCAACCGGTCCAGCCTGTCGTATCAAAGCTGCTCCAGCTGCTCACTTTCTGAGATGGGCTTTTGTACAATTCTACGCCTATGGCTTCATTGATACGGATCGCTGCCGCCTGGTTGGTCTTGTACGGCGGTATGGCAGAGCGTACACCAAAGGCCAGGTGCCAGTCCAGATTAGAGGCATGAGTCTTAGTCCGTGTCGCGGCATTGTAAAAGACCATATCGGTAGCACCGGCACTTAGATCAGCGGTGTCAGTTTGTGCTACAGCAGCTATAGAAAAACATAAAGAAAGAACAGTAAAAAGCTTTTTCATTAATAACATTTATATCAGGCCGCAAAGTTCAGCTACCTATCTCGGATTTTGTCACTACTTTTGTCATTAAATTGTCATAAGTTGGAATTTTTCACCACATTACCACCTTCTGCCCGTGTCTGGATCTACCAGGCAGACAGGGCTTTCACCACTGCAGAGGCTACACAGATGGCTGATGATATCACAGCTTTCGTATCTCAGTGGCTGGCGCACAAGGCTAAAGTAATAGGGGATGGGGCCTTGCTCTATGATCGCTTTGTGATACTCGCGGCAGATGAGGAGAAACTGGCCGTGAGCGGCTGCTCCATAGATAGTACGGTACGGTTTATCAAAGATCTCGGAGCAAAATATGGAGTCAATTTCTTTGATCGCTTTTACACCTGCTATCTCGAGAATGGCAAGGTAAAAGGCGCTGATTTTGATACTTTCAAAAAGCTAATGGCAGATGGTGAAGTAAACGAGCGCACCGTCGTCTTTAATAATCTGGTCAATACAATAGGTACTATGCAGACACAGTGGCAGGTGCCGCTCTCCGATAGCTGGCAGAGCCGCGTAGCTGTACCTGATACAGCACTGAAACTTTGACCAGCTTGCACTGACAGAAAAGCCCCGTATGCTTTCGCAGACGGGGCCTTCACCTATTGAGTGTAACAAAATCCGTTTTCTTATTCCTTCACAAACTTGCTGCGGCTGAAAGCGCCGTTGATATTCAGCTCCAGTACGTAGATGCCGGCACTGAGTTTTGATACATTGATCTGGTTCGTATTGGCCTTGATATCCATCACCAGTTGACCTTTGATATCATATATCTTCTGCTCGTCTACACGCTCAGTAGTGCGTATGGTCAGCACATCTGTAGCGGGATTAGGATAGATGGTCACCTGTGCATCAGATGAGATGTCATGGATGCCATTAGGCCCCTGTATGGTCAGGTGAGACATCGGGCCGCCGTTGGTCTTGAATACATAGAATGAAGAGTCGCAGTAGGTATCGTAGCAGGTAGTACCAGGCGTGCCCACGGTCAGGCAGATGGTATAATTGCCCGGAGTAGCATAGGTATGGGTAGGATATGGGCTGGTAGAGGTCGAGCCATCACCAAATGACCAGAGCACATTTTGGCCATAGTTGCCTGTCGAGAGATTGATACCGGTGTAGTATCCCTGAGCGCTATTGACAGAGTCAGGATAGATCACAAAGTATGACTGGCAGCCACCGCCTGTCGCCGAGCCACCCAGCGTGATACAGTCACTGGCCGTGCAGCCTGTAGCATCTGTCACGGCTACGCATATCGTAGGGCGCAGCGCCAGCGCGGCAGAGTCTATCACCACCGTAGCGGTACCACTACCGGCTATGGTATTATTACCATAGGTCCACACATAGCTGGAGCTACCGGAGTTGAGCGCTGATACACTGAATGTATAAGTGCTGTCCTGCTGTCCGGTCAGAGTGATGTAGGCGCTGCAGTTAGTAGACGGATTAGATACCGTATCAAAGACATACACACAGGTCGTGGCTGCACAGCCGCTACTGTCAGTGATATTGACGCATACAGTATAATAGGTATTGATGGGAGCCAGGGCGATAGTAGGTGAGGCCAGTGTAGATGCCTGCTGGCCATCTACTGTCCAGCTATAGGTATATGGGCCGGTGCCGGTGGAGGTGGCAGCAAAGGTATAGTCCCTGCCGGAGTCGGTATAGCTGATGGTAGCACTGCAGGCGGTGCCGCCACCGAGGTTGATCGTATCGCAGGTAGTAGTACTGCAGCCGCCGCCGGCTGTATCATGGGCAGATAGGCATACTGTGTAGGAGCCGATCAGCGCATTGTACTGATGCGCTATCTGAGAGCTGGTGCCGCTGGTACCATCTCCAAAACTCCAGGTGTAGACTGTAGTGGCAGCATTGAGACCTATAGTACTGTCTACGTAGAATGTAACCCAGCCGCCCGTAGGGGTCGTGCTGTATGAAAACTGTGCAGCGCACTGCGCATAGGCGCTGCCAATACTAAAGCAGCAGGCCAGAAGTGCGAGTATCAATTTTGATTTCATGTGATTTGTTTTTTTAGTTTCTAATTGTGTTGACGATACAAATGTATGCAGTTTGATAGCGGGTATCAACCTATAATCTTACTTTTCTTAGGCGTCCAAATGCTTATTTTTGTTTGAGATATTTGCTCTTAAAGGAGGCATTTCTGAAGTGTTTGGCTAGCCAAAGGTTGTATTTTATGATCTCGGAATCTTCCCTGTCCAGTGTGTTTTCTGCCGCCCACAGAGAGGCTGCTTTACGCTGGATCTGTGCATCTCTGCGGTAGTCCGGAGAGTGGTTCATATCCGTGAGCAGCGACAATATCTTAAACTCCCGCTGCAGGGATTTATCCCCCTCGAGGTCTGCCGCGGTCTTATTCACTTGCTTCAGCCGGTATGCCAGCGTCTCTCTATCGCCGGACTCAAATGTAATGATCAGTTCAGATACCTCTATCTTGAGTCTGAAGGCCGCATCGGCAGAGCGGTAGCCATCGCTGATATACAGGCGCACCAGGCTCTTTAGTGACTCCTTGTACCGGCCCAGGTCATATAGTAGTGTAGCGCGGTTTAGGTAGATGTAAAAATCATACGCGGTACTATTGCGGCGCTTCATGTCGGCCTCCAGCGCATCTATCACAGGTAGCGCTTTAGATGGCTCTACAAAAGCATAATTATATACCAGCAGGCTCCGGTGAAAGAAAAGATACTTTTCATACAGGAACTTATCGTATGCATTTATCTCTGTGCCCAGTCGCTCCGCATAGGAGAGGGATTCTTTGTACTTCTGGTTTTTAAAAAGGGCATTGGCTGCATAGGTCAGCACCTGCAGTTTCAGCTCATGGTTATCCTTGTCAAACCACTTTTCCTTTTCAAACTTCTGGAAGGTATCGATAGCCAGTTTGGCCAGCGCTTCATAGTTGTGCTGCTGCAGAAATATTTTGTTCAGCGCATTATAGATACGTGCTTCCAGATTCTTACCAAAATCAGAAGTAGTGCGCGAGGATACCGCCTTCACCTTAGCCTGCAGTGTTTTCATGAGGCTCTGATCCACTGTCACGATATTCTGAGATCGCCGCAGTCGGTAGGAGAGGGCGGCCAGGGCATTATCCATTTCCCGCAGGTCAGTCACTACATCGGCATTTTGCTCCCTTCGCCTGATGTACTCATCCGGATCTATCTCGGGCATATCAGAGCTGAGGCGTATATACTCACTATAGATCACATCCAGCATTTCGTAGCTCTCTGTGGCCTTTGCGCATTTTTCAGCCTTGCGCAGGTAGCTGTGAGCCACCTTGAGCAGATGCCGGGAGCGGTAGATGTGTGAGAGCTGCAGGTATTGATGCACCTCATAGAGTGGATCTTTGTGCGTATTGAGTAGTACGAGACTATCTCCTATGTTCTCCATCAGGCGATTTTTGAGCTGATAGTAGCGGTTTTTGGAGGCGTCAGTATATGCCAGCTTTTTGATGGCCTTTTCTTCGTCAAATTTCTCACCGCTGCTGCGCATATAGTCCAGCAGGATCAGATCCTTGCGCTCTGCTGTATTATCTCCGTACTCCGACAGCAGCCGAAACTTCCTCAGCTCTTCTTTATTAAGCTTATCCACTATCTGGTTGAGAAGATCCATTTTGGTGCTTTTGGATAGCTAAGATATAAATTAAATGTGCTATGGCGCTTTGCTGAAATACGTACCTTTATAAAAAGTTTTATCATGAGAATGATCCGATATATACTCGCAGTGGTTTTGCTGTCCGTTTCGGCAGGCGCTCAGGCGCAGTTGAGCCTCTATGTAGATCCACATGCTTTTGACTCGATAGCCAATAGGTCGTACGAACTGAATAGTAATAATGCGATCAATACACCTACCGTACCTTTGATGGTGACCAACCAGACCGGGACAACTTTTTCAGATAGTATTTATTTCGGATACACAGTGACTGGCGGCGGGCGTACGGATGCTTATGCTTCTGATACTACTGTATCATCCGGTATCTACTATCCTGTCAGCCTGGTCTCGCTACCACCACAGGGCCCCGCAGCCGTAGGATCGGTTGTATTTCATATCACCAGTCCGGTTTTTGTGGTCGGATCCTCTCTGGTGGTCATCTGGCCCATCGTAAAGGGGCACGGAGCGCAGGTAGACTCTGTCACTATCCTTCTGGATATCACTGCGCCCAATAGCATTGCAGCCACAGTAGTGCCGCGTCAAAAGGTATATATGAGTGGCTCTGATCTTATAATAAGGGATGCGGATAATTTGCTTGGAGGCATAAGAATTTACGATCTGACAGGACAGCTTGTTATATCAGAAGTCTTACATGGGGATGCCCGCATCCCTATGCACCACCTGGCAGATGGTATGTACACCGTAGAGACTGCCAGCACAAGCGGCGACATAAAAGTTTGTAAAGTGCTGAAACAATAAACCAGCTACTACTTCTTGCTCCAAACATAGGCTGAGCGCTGCGCGGTGGGGTAGATCACCATATTAGTGATATTGACATGTGGTGGGGCACTGCAGATATAGAGCGCAGCGTCGGCTATATCCTCTGGGTGCAGCGGTTCGTAGCCATCATACACTTTGGCAGCTTTATCTTTATCCCCGTGAAAGCGCACCTCTGAGAACTCGGTCTCGCAGGCTCCCGGATCGATAGAGGCACAGCGTAGCTCAGTACCCACCAGATCCAGGTTGATCGCTTCATTCAGCGCCTTTACGGCAAATTTTGATGCATTGTATACGTTGCCCTCCGGGTAGACTATATGGCCAGCCGTGCTGCCTATATTGATGATATGGCCTTCATTGCGCGCTACCATCATAGGCAGTACGGCACGTGTGATGTAGAGCAGGCCCTTGATATTGGTGTCTATCATCTTCTCCCAGTCGCTGATCAGGCCCTCATAGATCTTATCTTTGCCTGAGGCCAGGCCGGCATTATTGATCAGTATGTCTGGTAAGATCTCAGACTCCTGCAGGTCATTGGCCATCTTGACCGCCTCGGGAAACTGGCGCACATCAAAGTTGTAGGTACGGACTTTCACGCCGTATTTCTCCTCCAGTATATGCTGTGCAGACTCCAGCCGCTCTGCCCGGCGGCCGGTCAGGATCAGGCTGGCACCATTCTTAGCAAACAGCTCTGCACAGGCACGTCCTATACCAGAGGTGGCACCCGTGATCAGCACCCATTTGCCATGTACACCATTACTCATGATATGAAAATAGAAAAAAGAGAGGACAGGCAAGAATCAAGAGCCAAGAATCAAAGCGTGCTTTAGACTTCTGTATTCATCTAAACTCCACTCATTACTTCATATATGCCTCCATCTCGTCTTCTATGCCCTTGCGGAGCTCCATGAGTCGGATGGCGTACTGCTGGAGTTGCTTCTCCTCATCAGTCTCAGCCGTGTAGACAGGTACATTGACAGGCTTGCCATCCGGACCTACTGATACGAAAATGATGACGCAGTGCGTATTGCGCACCCACTCATCAGACTGCGGGCTCTTGCTGAATACATCTACAGAGATATGCATGGAGCTATTGCCGGTATGGATCAGGCGCGCGCGTAGCTCTACCAGGTAGCCTATCAGCATCGGCTTGAAGAAGCGGATACCGCCTACATATACCGTCACGGCATAGCCACCGCACCAGTTGGCCGCGCAGGCATAGCCCGCCTGGTCTATCCATTTCATCACGGAGCCGCCATGAACCTTGCCACCAAAGTTCACATTGACCGGCTCAGCCAGAAAGCGCAGCGTTATAGTTTTCTCTTGCATGGCATGAATATATAAATCACAAACGTTAAGAGCATATAAATAAGCAAAGGCGACCGAAGCCGCCTTTGTAGTATCATTTGTATTAGCCCTCTCCTTTGGAGAGGGTTGTGAGAGGTGTCTTATTTCACACCGATCATCTCTACATCAAAGATCAGGTCAGACTTAGCCGGCAGCGGTCCGCGTGCCTGGTCGCCATAGGCGAGGAAATAAGGGATAATGAGCTTTGCCTTAGTGCCTACTTTCAGCAGGCCAAAGCCCTCATCCCAGCCGGCTATCACACGGCCCATGCCTACCGGAAACTCAAACTCTTTACCACGATCACGCGAGGAGTCAAACTTATTGCCATCCCAGAAGGTGCCCGTGTAGTGTGCTACGACGGTTTGGCCTTTGCTGGCTACAGCACCTGTACCTTCTTTCTCGGTGACGATATAGAGCCCCGTACCTGTAGGTACCGCATCAGGAAACTTCTCTTTTACTTTCTGCTCCCAGGCAGCCTTCAGCCCTTCGCGGGCCTTCTCTACTTTCTGGCGGAGCAGGTTGTCTCGATCATTGAAGGTGGCGATGGCGTCAAACTTAGTCGCTGCGTCACCTACGCGCACGATCTCCAGATTGCTGATGGTATCACCCTGGCCTATCGCATTTACCACATCCATGCCCTCTACTACGTGACCAAATACAGTATGCTTATCATCCAGCCAGGCTGTAGGTACATGGGTGATAAAGAACTGTGAACCATTGGTGCCCGGACCGGCATTGGCCATAGACAGTACACCCGGACCTACGTGGCGCAGTGTAGGGTCAAACTCATCACCAAAGCGGTAGCCGGGGCTGCCCGAGCCGCTGCCCGTATGGTCACCGCCCTGTATCATAAACTTAGGGATGACACGGTGGAAACTCAGTCCATCGTAAAATGGCTTACCCTTCTTGATATTGGCCGCAGGGTGATTGCCCTCGGCGAGCGCTATAAAGTTGGCTACAGTCACGGGAGTCTTCTCAAACTCCAGGCTGCAGATGATCTTTCCTTTGCTGGTATTAAATACGGCGTAGAGGCCGGGTTGTGATAGTGCTTCTGACATGTATGTATGTTTTATTGAGGCAGCATAGTTAACCATTTACCGCCAAAAGCCCTAGGCGGAGGCATGCTTGTGGGTTATTGCTTATCTTCATCACATGTCACCACATATCCGGGCCGGCGAGATACTGGCAGATGCTTTTCACCACTATCCGCTTATGCAGTATGCCTTTGCCGGCCGCACAGAGGAGGCGCGCCACAGAGGTCTTTTGCAGCTCTATACGCGCTGCGCCTCGGCCGCTTGCCGCTATGGAGGTGTAGTGCTGAATGATACCAACGATGGTGCGCTGATATGGCTGCCTGGTAGCAGTTTCCCACTCACACTCGGGCAGGAGATCAGGTCAGGTATGGGGCTTATTCCGTTTACAGTAGGTCCGCGTGCTACGCTGCGCCTGGTCAGGCATGATGGCGCATCTGAGGGATGGGTGCGCGAGCATGCGGGGGAGAAGATGGGCTATATCTGGTGCCTCGGCGTAGCAGCCTCACAGCGGGGCAAGGGCTATAGCCGCGCTCTGATAGGACGTGCCATAGAGCAGATGCGGGCGCAGGGCATGGATACCTTCTGGCTGAAGACCGAGGATCCTAAGAATGTAGAGATATACAAACGGATCGGCTTTGAGCTGATGAATGAGATGGTGGTACCCAGCAGCGGCATACGCAGCTGGGCCATGAGGCGGCGATAAAAAAAGGGCGACCGCAGCCGCCCTTTGTATTGGTATTGTCTAATGTCTCAAGTCTCTTATTTCACTCCCAGCA
The DNA here is from genome assembly GCA_018267365.1 of Bacteroidota bacterium. Taxonomy (GTDB): domain Bacteria; phylum Bacteroidota; class Bacteroidia; order Chitinophagales; family LD1; genus UBA1941. Next base: position 80,855 of record JAFDYQ010000006.1, read on the forward strand.
TCTCTACCTCAAATACGAGGTCGGCCTTAGGGGGGATCACGCCGCCTGCACCACGATCACCGTAGGCCAGGTAGTATGGTATGATCAGTTTACCCTTGCTGCCTACGTTGAAGAGGCCAAAACCTTCATCCCAGCCTGCTATGACGCGGTGCTGGCCGAGAGGAAACTCAAACGGCTGACCACGATCTACAGAAGAGTCAAACTTCTTACCATCTTCAAACAGGGTACCTGTGTAGTGCGCTACTACAGTCTGGCCCGGCTGTGCCTTAGGGCCTGTGCCTTGCGTCTCTATGGTATAGTAGAGGCCTGAGGCCGTTTTGATAGCGGTAGGGTACTTGGCTTTCACCTTGGCGTCCCAGGCTGCCTGCTCTGCTTTACGCTGCGCTTCTTCTTTCTTTTTCAGGTTTTCCTCACCGTCTACAAATGCCTTGACTGCGTCAAAGTTTTTAGCAGCCTTGCCCACGCGTACGATACGTACGGTGCGCATAGTGTCATTTTGTGCGATAGCATTGACCACAGACTGGCCTAGTACCACGTGGCCAAAGATAGTGTGCTTGTCGTTCAGCCATGGGGTAGCCACGTGCGTGATAAAAAACTGTGAGCCATTGGTGCCCGGACCGGCGTTAGCCATAGAGAGTACACCGGGACCGGAGTGGCGCAGGGAGGCATCAAACTCATCAGGGAATTTGTAGCCCGGATCGCCCATACCGCTACCCATCGGGTCGCCGCCTTGTATCATAAAATTAGGGATGACACGGTGAAATTTCAGGCCATCGTAGAATGGCTCACCTTTGCGCACATTGGTCTTAGGGTTCTTGCCCTCTACCAGCGAGACAAAGTTGCCTACCGTCATAGGTACTTTGGTATACTCCAGCTGGCATACGATCTTGCCTTTATTGGTATTGAATACGGCATAGAGGCCATCTGTTTTTTCCCAGTTAGGATTTTCTGCGGCAGCAGGAGCAGCAGCTGGTTTAGCAGCGCCTGCCTGTGCAAAGGCACCTGTAGTACTCAGCAGCGTGGCTACAGCCAGCAGGCCAGTCTTGATCGTTCTTATCATGTTGGTTTTGATTTTTATGAATTTGGTTAAAGCTTCTTGTATTGTCTAATGTCTCAAGTCTAGTGCCTGCCTGCCGGTAGGCAGGTCTCGTGTCTATTTCACTCCGATCATCTGCACGTCAAACACGAGGTCGGCGCGTGCAGGTATCACCGGCGGTGAACCCTGGTCACCGTAGCCGAGATAGAATGGTATGATCAGTTTGCCCTTAGACCCTACAGGAAAGTAGCCAAAGCCCTCATCCCAGCCGTCTATGACCTGATGGCCACCGAGCGTAAATTCAAACGGATTGCCACGATCCAGAGAGGAGTCAAATTTTTTGCCATCCCACAGTGTACCCGTATAGTGGGCTACTACGATCTGTCCGGGTTTTGCCTTAGGGCCGGTGCCGGGTGTAGTGATCAGATAGTACAGGCCGGATGCAGTGCGCCTGGCGCCCGGATATTTTGCTTTCACTTTGGCATCCCACTGCGGGTAGGTGGCCGCCATCTGGGCTACCTGCGCCTGATGCTGTTTGATAGCAGCCTGCATTTTTGCATCCCTTTCTTTTTTCTGGTCTTCTATGATCTTTGCGCATTCAGCCATCTTCTTATTGAATGTAGCTACCGCATCCCAAGCCTCGGCATCTTTTCCTACGCGTACGATAGTGACAGAGTCCATTTTGTCTCCCACGGTAGTCGCGTTTACCACCTTCATGCCTGACACTACATAGCCAAATACATTGTATTTGCCATCCAGCATCGGTGTTGGCTGCTTGGTGATGTAGATCTGGCTGCCGTTTGTATTAGGACCGGCATTGGCCATAGCCAGTGTACCGGCACGGTTGTGTGTGAGGGTCGGGTCTACCTCATTGATAAACTCATAGCCCGGACCACCACGACCTGTGCCCTCCGGATCACCGCCTTGTATCACAAAGTCAGGCTCTACACGGTGCCAGGTCAGCCCATTGAAATATGGCTTACCCTTGCGGAAATTCGTTTTAGGATTGGTGCCCTCCGCCAGTGTCACAAAGTTGGCCACGGTCAGTGGGGCTTTAGTGTACTCCAGCTTGCAGACTATCTGTCCCTTCGCATTGCTAAAGACAGCATAGATACCATCCTCACTGCGCCAGTTGGCATCGTCCTGAGATACCGGTGCAGGTGCTGCAGGAGTAGTATCTACGGGTAGTGTCTGCTGCGCCTCATCAGCCGGTTTGTTGTTATTGCACGATGAGAAGAGCGCTGTCAGGGCGATCAGCAGCATCGGCACAGTTTGTTTCAGTTGCTTCATGTACGGTCTTTACTTTTTGTTTATTGAAAGAGCTCTTTGGAGAGTTCTATAAATCGTTTTTCGGTTTCTTCCATATTCAGCAGGCTCTTGCCTCCGGAGGCATTGCGGTGGCCGCCGCCTTCATAGTATTTCCGCGCAAAGGCATTGACATCTATGTCATCCTTAGAGCGGAAGGATATCTTCACTTTGTCGCGCTCCTCAGAGAAGAGCACCGACAGCTTCACACTGGATATTTTAAAGGCATAGTTGACCAGGCCTTCATTATCTCCCAGCTGCAAATTAAATCTTCTGGCTTCACTCTGCCCTATCGAAATGTAGGCCACGCGCCCATCATTTACAACTTTTAACTTTTCCAGTAATGCGTACCCAAAGTAGTGCAGCCTGCGCTCGTCAAAGACGTTGTTGATCTTGTCACTCACATAGTCAGGAGAGGCACCATGCGCTATCAGGCCGCTGGCTACTTTAAATACATTGGGGGTCGTATTGCTATGCTGAAAGAAGCCCGTATCCGCTACGAGGCCGGCATAGAGATCTTCGGCTATATCGGCATCTATCAGCGCCTCATCTCCCAGAGCACATATCACATCATAGACCATCTCTGCCGTAGCGGCATAGGTAGTATCAGAAAAAGTGATCGCCGCAAAGCCTTCCGGCTGCTGGTGGTGGTCTATCATCACTTTGGCAGCTGTACTCTGTACGAGCAGGTCGGCCATCTTCTCGGCACGCGCCTGTACATTAAAGTCGAGTACAAAGATCACCTCTGCCTCTGCTACCTTCTGGCGGGCTATGCGGTTTTGCTTTTCGTCTTCGTAGTCCAGCAGGTGCTCCGTACCCTTGATCCAGGCCAGGTTGGCCGTGTAGTGGGTAGGAGAGATGAAGGTAGCGCTGTGGCCCTTCAGCTCCAGGTAGCGGCGCCAGCCCAGGCTGGAGCCTATGGCATCGGCATCCGGGCGCGGGTGGGTCACGATCACACACCGGCGCGGCGTGCTCAGCAGCATGCGCAGTGCATGGATATTGTCATGATTGATCATCAGGCGGCAAAAGTGCTAAATAAATGGCGGTTTCAAAATTTACTACTAGTCAAGGCTGTATGTATGCTTACTAAGGAGCAGGCAAGGAAGCTTTTTGTTCAGCTTGTTAATTTTAACAATCTATTGTACCTTACGTTGCCTTTCTGATCACCCTAATCCAGCATTATGAGATTTTACCTCGCCGCTCTATGCCTGGTACTAGCTATCAGGGTATCCGCACAAAACAATGTCGGCATCGGGATACCTAATCCTGATCGCTCCGCGATACTCGATATCACCTCCCGCGACAAAGGTCTGCTCATACCGCGCCTGCGTAGTATAGATCGCACGGGCATTGTAGCGCCTGCCACTGCACTACTGGTGTTTGATACTGACTCCGGCTGTTTCTTTTATTTCGCCGGTAGCTGGCAGTCATTGTGTCGTGGTGGTGCAGGCGCAGCCGGCGCTACAGGACCTGCCGGCGCACCGGGTACCGGTGTTTCGTCTATCGTGAATAACAACAACGGCACGCTGACTATCACCTACTCTGACGGCACTACTAGTACTATTTCTTCTGGCGGTACCACAGGTCCTACGGGTCCGACAGGTACGGGCGTGACAGGTCCTACAGGCGTGGGCATCTCCTCTATAGTCAATAATGGCAGCGGTACTATCACGATCACCTATAGCGATGGTACTACAAGTACCATTACCTCTGCCGGGACTACTGGCCCTACTGGCCCCACAGGTAGCAATGGCACAGGTGGTGGCGCTACCGGCCCCACCGGGCCTACAGGAGCTACCGGGATAGCTGGTAGCACTGGCCCTACCGGCGCGGCTGGCTCCAGCGGAACAGGCGGTGGCGCTACGGGACCCACCGGGCCTACAGGAGCTACCGGGATAGCTGGTAGCACCGGCCCTACCGGCTCCACAGGTGGCAATGGCACCGGCGGTGGCGCTACAGGGCCTACCGGGCCTACTGGCGCTACCGGTATGGCTGGTAGCACCGGCCCTACCGGCGCAGCTGGCTCCAGTGGTACAGGCGGTGGCGCTACCGGACCCACAGGTGCGACAGGGGCTACAGGCATAGCTGGCAGCACCGGCCCTACCGGCCCTGCTGGCTCCAGTGGCATAGGCGGAGGCGCTACGGGACCCACAGGCCCTACAGGTGCTACAGGGATGGCTGGTAGCACTGGACCTACCGGCCCTGCCGGCTCCAGTGGCACAGGCGGAGGCACAGGACCTACCGGACCGACCGGAGCCACAGGTAGCACGGGGCCCGCAGGTGCAGGCACCACCGGGCCTACAGGGCCGTCAGGCAGTGGATCAGCAGGCGCTACGGGACCTACGGGGCCAGGTTCTATTTGCGCTACAGCGGTGACCAACCAAGTCGTAAAGTTCACCAGCAGCTCTGCGATCTGCAACTCGATCATTTATGATAACGGCACCAATGTGGGTATTTCGCAGACCAGTCCCACAGCTAAGCTGGACATCAATCAGACCGGCACCGCCAGAGCCCTATACGCTACACAAAACAATACAACAGATGTCGCCCGATTTGTGCAAAATGGTACGGGTACCGGCGTATATGCCTCCACACCTGTCAATGGTGGCATTCCAATAGCGGCGGCCGGTCAGGGCCTTGCCCCCTTTACTACGGTATCACTCACACTCACAGCACCGGGCATAAATATTTCCACCAACTATCAGCCGGGCACAGGTATTTCTACCATAGGCAGAGGACATGGTATCATATCCATAGGCAAGGATGACGTGGGAAGCTATGACCACGATGGAGGTTTTTTTGCCGTGGCACAGCCAAGCTCCAATACAGGTATAGCGATATCCAGTGTGGCTGCTCTGATCAATAATACCGTCTATAAGATCGTAGGCATCGGTATCGTATCTACTATAGTGAAGGATACCTTAGAAAAGGCTGTGGCCATGGCCTGCCCTGAAGCGCCCGAACCATTGTTTCAAGATCTGGGCACAGGGCGGCTCAAAAATGGTTTTTGCCATGTCACACTCGACCCGATATTATCCAAAAACATAATAGTAGACGAGAGGCATCCCATCAAAGTATTCGTGCAGGTAGAGGATATGTGCTATGGTGTTTGCGTGAAAAATAAGAGCGCCTACGGATTTGATGTCTACGAGCTCAATGGCGGCAGGTCTGATACGCCGTTCTCCTGGTACGTCAGTGCCAATAGGTCCAATACGGAGATCAACGGCTTCACCTCTGACTATGAGTCCTTCCGCTTTCGACAGCTCGGCACGAGTAGCTTCGGAGGTTTGAAATAGTATTTACTGCGAAATATATCAATGCTACCTCGAAAATGAAGGTAGGAGGTGTGTTAGGGTTAAATATGATACACCTGCCTACTGCTGGCAGGTCGGCCATTTCTAATCGCGTTTCTTACTTCTTCGGAAACTTCATCCTGTAGCTCACGTCTACGTCGCCTTTGGATATTTTCTCCAGCTTGCTTTTCAGCAGGCTGCGGCGCAGCGGCTTGAGGTGGTCTATGAAGAGTTTGCCCTCTATATGATCATACTCGTGCTGTATCACGCGGGCATTCATATCATCAAACTCCTTCTCTTGTTCTTGCCAGTTGCGGTCAAAGTAGCGGATACGGACCGTCGGTTTGCGCGATACGTCTTCGCGGATGCCGGGTATGCTCAGGCAGCCCTCCTCGTAGGCCCACTCTGATCCGGCTTCTTTGATGATCTCGGCGTTGATGAAAACCTCCCGTACGCCTTTGTGCTCCTCCTCCTCGTCATACATCTTGGTGCTGTCTATCACAAAGAGGCGGATAGCTTTGCCTACCTGCGGAGCGGCCAGGCCTACACCTTTACTCTTCTCCATGGTCTCAAACATATCTTCTATGAGCTTGTCCAGGCCCGGATAGTCCTTATCTATCTCTGCGCCCATCTTTCTCAGTACAGGGTCTCCGTATGCTACTATCGGTAGGAACATCTTCTTATTTCTGATTTACGTGATTTCGGATTTCGGATGTTTGATTTCGGTTGTGCAATCATTTCCCAATTTTCAAATCAGCACATTTGCACATTCACCCTCTGCTTTCCATATAGTTTTGCAAGATAATCGTTGCGCTTATTTTGTCTAAATTTTCTTTCTTCTGCCGGTCTTTTTTCTTCATGCCGCCCTGTATCATGGCCTCCATAGCCATGCGCGAGGTGAAGCTCTCATCTGCTTTCACCACCGGTATCTGGGGATAGAGTTTTTGTAGCTGCCCTATGAACTTTGTGATGTGAGGTATCACAGGGTTCTCTTTGAAGCCATCATTGTACGGCCAGCCTACTACAAAGGTCTCCACTTGCTCACGGGCCAGATAGGTTTTGATCCAGTCATAGATGCTCTTGGTCTCTATCGTATCCACTGCACTGGCTATGATCTGTAGCGGGTCTGTGGCAGCCACGCCCACTCGTCTCTGTCCGTAGTCAAATGCCAGGATACGAGCCATTACTTCGTGATATATGGGTTACTCTTTACCGTCAGGACATTCTCAGATGGCTCCGTATTGGTCGTCACGGCTATCTGCTTTAGCTGCTCACCGGCGCGTCCCTTAGAGTCAAACTCTATATCTATCGTGCCTGACTGGCCCGGTTTGATAGGCTCTGCAGAGTAGGTCGGCACTGTACAGCCGCAGGAGGCTTTCGCATTGCTGACGATCAGGTCTTCTTTGCCGGTATTGGTAAACTTAAAAGACGTCTTGTATACCGGACCGGATGGCACCCTGCCAAAGTCATGGAGCGTACGCTCAAAGCTGATGGTGGTCACAGGGCCGGTCACGATGCTGTTAGAGCTCTTCATCGGGTCCTCTGATATATTATCAAAAGGGCTTGGTTCATCTTTTTTGGCAGCCGCAGCAGAATCCCTGGCCGCCTGCGCTGCCGCTTGCTCTTTGAGCTGTACATCGCGCTGGTGGTCTTTGTAAAATAATACACCCACGCCTATAGCGATAGCGAGTAGCAGAATGGTATTGATGTATTTCATACGGATAAAAACTGGCGCCAAAGGTAAGGCAAATCCAGGTCATAATATCTACCCGCGTGTCACGGTTTAGTCTTTTTTAGACTAATCCTTTACCACTTTCCGCACAGCTACCTGATGGCCCTGGCTTGTAGCCTTGACCATGTAGATGCCCTGCGCGTAGCCTGACAGGTCTATAGAGGTATGCTCTGTCTGTGCTTCTGATCTGTACACTTCATTTCCTACCATGTCGTACAGGCTCAGGGTCACGGGACTATTAGGTGGGGTCTGTATATGCAGCAGTCCTGTAGTCGGGTTAGGGTATACCTCCAGGTAGGAGAGTGTTCCCACATTGTCCAGGCCATTAGGTCCTCCGGGCCGTGTGGTCACGAGGCCGCTGCGCACCTGACTCATTGCAGCATTGGTAAAGACTGTCTTGCCTCCACTACGGCTTGGGTCGCAGGTATTATTGAGGTTGTAGCCCAGCATATAGTCCATGTGCTGCGAGGTAGGGTAGCGGTCTACATAGGTCACCTGTAGGTTGGTGCCCGTGATGCCAAATATGCTGTCTATCACCTGCCATGAGCCTCCCTGCTCACGTGCCAGCACATAGATGGAGCTGTAGGTGACTGGTAGTTGCAGCGGCCAGCTCAGTTGGGGATAGCCAGAGGTAGTAGAGTCTACCGTCAGTATCGAGTACTGGCTATAAGACACGTTGATCAGATTGGAGGCTATGGCACCACTGCAATATGTTCCGGCTACTCTGTAGTAGCCATGTATCATAGTATCATGGAAAATAGCTTGGCTGTATGCCATCAATGTACTTATTGGCGTATCTACACTGACCGAAGCAGTGTTTGAGGCAAAAAGTGTATAGGAGTCAGCAGTGTGGAAAGCATCATTGCGCTGCACAGCCACTATCACATTGGCATATGGGACTGAAGTGTCAGTAGTAAAATAGCAAATTTGCGGTGCCAGTACAGCACCATTTGACGTCATCACTAATTGTAGTGTGCCTGTACAGCCAGCGGTATCTATTGCCCGCAGGTTGAGGATCGGATCAGGATTATTGGACCAGGTGAAGGTCGAGTTGTATCCAGTATCATTGCTCAGATACCACATTTGCGATTGATACGCTGCTGCTGTACCTACAGTGATAGCACTCGCGCCCGTACATGGTGTGGCAGGGGATATTTGTACTACTTGTGGTACAAAGGTACATGGAGCGTGTCCGCCACAGGCGGTGAGCAGGGTGCCCACTCCATGGCTGCAGGCAGCTGTGGGTTGTTTTACAAATACATAGAAATTACCCCAAAACGTGTTCAGCGATCCTCCAAAGGCACCAAATGGTGTGTAGGCGGTGCCGTAGAGTCCCAGCGAATACGTGCCTGCCGCATCTGTAGAGGTGCCGGAGATATTGATGCAGCCGCGCTCGTTGGCAGCAAAGGTCAGTGAAGGTTTATTGGCAGACCAGCATAGCCCGCAGGGCAGGTTGGTGATCGAGTCTATACGTACGCTATCCACGGTGGCGTTAAAGCCATTGTAAGAGATAGAAGCGGGCACGTATATCTGCATATTCTCGGAGAAGGGTACGCCACTGGATACACACGGGAAGTTGTGGTAATCTGTCAGGCCGGGCTGCGCCAGGCTGCTATCAGGTGCACAGGAGGCAGATGAGGAGTGCCCGCAATATTGCGCCCACAGGCCCATAGAAAAAAGCATAGCTAAGGAGAGAAGAAGTGTTCTCATTGGTAAAATTTTGCGGCTAATATAATGAAAGCAGAACAGATGGCCAGGTTAGCACTCCGGCAGGCTCAGTGGCACGGTCTCGGCCAGGCCGCCATCTGCGGTTTCTTTGTATTTGGAGTTCATATCCAGTGCTGTCTCCCACATGGTCTTGATCACGGCATCGAGAGATACTTTGGCCACGTCAGGATTGCTCTGTAGTGCCAGCTGTGCAGCTGTGATAGCCTTGATAGCTCCCATCGTATTGCGCTCTATGCAGGGTATCTGCACCAGCCCTCCTATAGGGTCACAGGTCATGCCCAGGTGATGCTCCATAGCTATCTCTGCGGCCTGTAGCACCTGGCCCGCATCGCCACCGAGGCACTCTGTGAGCGCACCGGCAGCCATAGCAGATGATACACCTATCTCAGCCTGGCAGCCACCCATAGCGGCTGATATGGTAGCCCCTCTTTTAAAGAGGGCACCGATCTCAGAGGCCGTAGCTACGAAGCGTACGATCTCCTGCTCCGCACCTTTGCCAAAGACAATATGATACATCAGTACAGCGGGTACTACACCGGCGGCACCATTGGTGGGAGCCGTCACTACACGGCCAAAGGCCGCATTCTCCTCATTCACCGCCAGGGCAAAGCAACTCACCCAGTTCAGCACGTCCTGAAAGGTAGTAGCAGTAGCCTGTATCGCAGCGATCCATTCTTCTTTAGTGTTATAAGAACGGCCTTTAAGAAGCTTCTTATTCATCTGTGCCGCGCGGCGGGATACATTCAGCCCGCCGGGCAGGATGCCCGTACTATGGCAGCCGCGCCAGATGCAGTCGAGCATCGTATCCCAGATGCGCATGATACCGGCACGGGTATCGGCAGGAGTGCGCCAGGCCACTTCATTATCCAGCACGAGATCTGAGATACTGAGGCCGCGGCCCATACAGTTTTGCAGTAGCTCGTCAGCATCACTCACGTCATAGCGCACGCGTATCAGGGGTTTGCGGCTGTTGTCTTCTCCCTCCTTCACTACAAAGCCGCCACCTATGCTGTAGTATGTTTCAGACTGCTCAGTACCATCGGCAAAGAATGCCGTGAGCCGCAGCGCATTGGGGTGAAAGGGGAGGCTTTCGCGCTTCAGGAAGAGCAGGTCCGTGTTGTAGTCAAATGGCACGTCTCTGACCCCTTTTATCCGGATCACTTTGTCACTTTTGATCTTATCTATAGTGGGGGTGAGCAGCGCCGTATCAAAAGTGACAGGGTCTGCGCCACTCAGTCCCATCATCACCGCTATATCTGTGCCGTGCCCCTTGCCCGTCTTGGCCAGAGAGCCATAGAGATCTATATGCACCTTAGTGATGCGGCCTACATCACCTACCTCCTGCAGAAATCGCTCTGCTGCACGCCAGGGTCCGAGTGTATGTGAGCTGGATGGCCCTACGCCTATCTTGAAAATATCAAATATGCTTAGCTGTTCTTTCTGCATAATATTGCGGCCTGTGCCGCCCTCATTTACTCACAAATATACGATTGAGCCTGCTTTTGTTTACGGATTAGGTATCCGGAACCCCACCTTGTGGTGCCCCTCTATGAGTTTGTCTACCACTACGCGGTCTATGGGCAGGTTTACATCTGTCTCCAGGTCCAGGTCTGCCATAGGCACCCAGCGGAATGCCTCAGCGTCCAGGCCTGGCTTGACCACAAAGTCAAATTTTTTGTCTGACGTCCTGATCTGCTGCCAGGCAGGGCAGGAGCAGCGGTAGTATACGGAGATCACCTGACTCTCATCATCAAAGTCGGATGGGACAAAAAAATCAGTAGTATAATAGTGATCCTCCACTACCACCTGTACGCCACACTCCTCGTGAAACTCGCGTATCAGCCCGTCTATCAGGCCCTCGCCCAGCTCCAGCCCGCCACCGGGAAATTTAGTAGTGTATTTACCTCTGATCAGTTCATCAGCCACCAGTATCTGGTCGTGCTCATTGACCAGCAGGCCATAGACGCGCACATTAAACCTTCTCAATATCATCGGGAGTGTTTTGTGCAGGTAAATGTAGTCAGGAAATGCATATGGCCTGCATGCCTGAGGACTATCAAAAAAAATACACTGGCCACGTAGTTGCTCTTGTTAATTTCAGATCCTATTCTATTTTTGTACCCGCAAAAAAATATTTTGAACTATGATCAGATACATTCTGCTTCTATCTCTGCTGCTCACTACCGGAGTAGCTTCAGCCCAGGCTCATATGGACGAGGTGGTTTACCTCAAAAACGGCACTTCCGTACGAGGTCTCATTATCGAGTGGGTGCCCGGCACCTCTATCAGTATCAGGGATAAAGCCGGAGAGATGCACACCTACACTATGGCCGAGGTAGAGCGCATCCGCCGCGAGACCGGCACTAAGCCGCCACCGCCTCCGTTTTATGCGGCTATAGAGGCCGGGATCACAGATTTTTACACGCCGCATCACAATGTATACCGTACTAATATCGCATACGGGTCGGTGACAGCAATAGCCGGAGCTCACTTCTCAAAGGTGGTTTCTGCGGGGCTAGGTTTCGGTGCGGACATTTACCAGCCCAAAGTGTATATGCTTTCCGCTTTTGCGCACATGCGCGTATTGTTTACCAAAAAGAAAATAGCCCCGTATATAGAGCTAAATGGCGGCTATGCCGGAATCGTTTTTTACGATGAATATAGTGCCTATACCAGAGTGATCACCAAAAGCATCCATGCGAGTGGTATCATGGCCAATCCCTCTATTGGGGTGAAATTTAATGTGTCCAAGAAAGTGGCATTGACACTGTCTGCCGGCTATAAAGCGGTAGCCTTTCCGGGGGACAATCAGCGCGCGCACTTTTTCTACAGCGATAGTGACAACAATCTGGGCAACGCCTTTACGGTCAGGGCGGGTGTTGCTTTCTAGGGGTTGGACATAGGTTTATGATAATCAGTCTCGTGTGCTGTGCATGTGGCTGACCCCGGCAGCGGCAAATTAAATAGGCGCATCCGTTTTGAAAATCAAGGCTTATTCATATATTTGCGTCCCGTTTTAGCGAACGGGAGAAAAGGACCTGCCTGCCGGTAGGCAGGGTTTGCCTTTTCGGTAGTATTTACGGGAATAGTTCAATGGTAGAATAGAGGTCTCCAAAACCTTTGATCAGGGTTCGAATCCTTGTTCCCGTGCACCTTTTAAAAAATCACTCGGCCAGCCTCTCGCGGCCGCCAATAAAATTGGGAAGATGAATAAGATCGTATTGTACGTAGAGGAGGCTTATGATGAGCTCGTGCATAAGGTGTCATGGCCTACATGGGCAGAGCTGCAGCAGAGCGCGATAGTAGTACTGGTAGCAGCCGTGATCATGGCGCTGCTCGTACTGGCTATGGATGTAGTCTCTAAGTACGGCGCTATGGGTATATATAATGTGATCCACGGTAAATCATAAAGAAGATGGCAGAAGAAAAAAAGTGGTTTGTGATGCGTGTGATCAGTGGGCAGGAGCGCAAGATCCGCGAGCACCTGATGCTCGAGATCAGCCGCAGTGGCCTGGATCATATCATATCTACGGTACTGGTGCCTACTGAGAAGGTATACACCATCAAGAATGGCAAGAAGTCTATCAAGGAGAAGAACCTTTTCCCGGGATATCTGTATCTGGAGGTAGAGGAAAAGCTGATGTCTGCAGAGATCATCCAGCAGCTACGCCAGGTACATGGCAATCTCGGTTTCCTCGGTGGCAAGACACCTGAGGCACTCCGCGGCTCTGAGGTCAAGAAGCTGCTCGGTACAGTAGACGAAATGCTCGACTCCGGTGAGACTATGGCAGAGCCATTTATCATCAATGAGGAGGTGAAGATCATAGACGGACCGTTCAATGACTTCATGGGCACTATAGAAGAGATCAATAATGAGAAGAAGAAGCTCAAGGTGACTGTCAAGATCTTTGGCCGTAAGACGCCGGTAGAAGTCAACTTTGTGCAAGTGGAAAAGATAGCATAACTAAAAACAGAGTAAAACACAGAGATAGAAAAGCAGGAAGGAGAGAGGGCACAGCTTCCGTATCTGACCTCCCGATGGCGTGACAAGACATCTCTTCATTATTCATAAACAACAAATAACATAAGCTACAATGGCTAAGGAAATACAAACGTTCATCAAGCTCCAGGTAAAGGGAGGACAAGCAAACCCAGCTCCACCTATCGGTCCGGCACTCGGCTCGAAGGGTGTGAACATCATGGAGTTTTGCAAGCAGTTTAACGCTCGTACACAAGACAAGCAAGGCAAGATCCTGCCATGCGTGATCACGGTCTATACTGACAAGTCTTTTGACTTTGTGATCAAAACTCCTCCTGCTCACGCGCTGATCATGGAGCTCACTAAGAAGACTGCCGGCTCTGCTGAGCCTAACCGTAAGAAGGTGGGCGCTATCAGCTGGGATATCATCCGCAAGATAGCTGAAGAGAAAATGCCTGACCTCAACTGCTTTACCGTAGAGTCTGCCATGAGCATGGTAGCCGGCTCGGCCAAGAGCGCTGGCTTCACTATCGATGGCCCGGCTCCTTGGGAGAAATAAGAAACAAGCTGGTTAAAGGTGCACTGGTCAAACCAGCGCACCTTTAGCTTTTAATATTTTTTATATCACGTGGGAGAGCTCCATTGGCTCGCCTGACCACAAAACAACAACACAATGAAACTCACAAAAAAGAGGAAAGCAGTAGCAGGCCTCGTCTCTAAGGACAAAAACTACTCGCTCACTGAGGCAGCAGGCCTCGTGAAGAAAGTCAACACTACCAAGTTTGACGCATCTGTGGATCTCCACATCATGCTGGGTGTAGACCCTAAGAAGGCCGACCAGGCTATCCGTGGTACTGCAGCCCTGCCTCACGGCACAGGCAAGACCAAGCGCGTACTCGTACTCACCACACCTGACAAGGAAGACGAAGCCCGCAAGGCAGGTGCTGACTTCGTAGGTCTGGAGGAGTTTGTACAAAAGATCGAAGGCGGCTGGATGGATTTCGAAGTAGTGATCGCTACGCCAAACGTAATGGCCAAGATCGCTAAGCTCGGTAAGGTACTCGGCCCGCGCAACCTGATGCCAAACCCTAAGTCTGGTACCGTATCACCGGAAGTAGGCAAAGCGGTAGAAGAAGTAAAGAAGGGTAAGATCGCATTCAAGGTAGACAAGTTTGGTATCGTACACGCTTCTGTAGGCCGTGTATCCTTCTCTGCGCAGCAGATAGAGGAGAACGCAGCATCTCTGCTCGGCGTGATCTCTAAGATGAAGCCATCATCTGCCAAGGGGGTATACTTCAAGGGTATCTCCCTCGCATCTACTATGAGCCCTGGTATCAATGTCGATTACAAGACCGTATCTGGCCTCTAATTTCTTAAACCAATTTTCAGAACATTTTAAATAGATATAAAATGGATAAGGCTCAAAAAAATCAGGAAATAGCCGAACTTAAAGATAAATTCAGCAATACAAACTTCTTCTATATCTGCGATGCATCTTCTCTCACCGTAGAAAAGATCAACGCATTCCGCCGCCTCTGCTTCAGCAAGGGTGTAGAATACCGCGTAGCAAAGAACACTCTCATCCAGAAGGCTCTGGAGCAGGTAGGTCCGGGCTACACTTCAGTATTCCCGCTGCTGCATGGCGTGACCGGTGTGATGTTCTCTACTGAGGGCGCTGTACCTGCCAAGATCCTCAAGGAATTTCGCGAGAAGAATGACAAGCCGGTACTCAAGGGTGCATACATAGATGGTGACACCTTCGTAGGTGACAACCAGATTGCTGTACTCGCAGCACTCAAGAGCAAGAACGAACTCATCGGCGATATCATCGCCCTGCTCCAGTCACCAGCCAAGAACGTCATCAGCGGCCTGCAAGGCAGCGCTGGCAACAAGATCGCCGGCCTGGTCAAGGCGCTGGAAGAGCGTGGTGCATAATCAGCCGCTTTTTAAGCTATCATATGAGAAAGCCTCTCCGTTTGGAGGGGCTTTTATATTTATACCCTTTGATGCTAAAAGAGTTATACTCAAAAATGAACGACTATGCAGAAAGTTAGTTTTTGAACTTTATCTTAGGGGTTACAACCGGTTTCTTAGATACAAAACCCTACTTCAAAACCCAAGGGGACCGCCTGCCACCCTATCACGGCAGACATCGATGAAAACCTTTTCTATGAACAAGAACCAGATAACCTAAACTTCTACTCCCCAATAGTTAACCCCAAGCTTTCGGCTGTCCTCACAGCCATGCGTTAGCGACTTTACCGACACACATCTGATGCCACACGCTGAATCAAGCAGTGCTGGATAAGTATTGGCTGCCGGTATATGAACCCTTATGAAGGGGAATAGCCGAAAACCCCATTTTACAAGGTAGGCGATGAAACTTAATTACCTAATATGAAAAGGAGTTTATTTATCATTTCTTTATTTTGGGGCTTTGCCAGTAATGTCTGCATTGGGCAAGTGCAGATAATAAGCACTACCCCAAGTATATCTACGGCACCGATCGGTGGCGCTATGACAGTAGTGGGTGGTGGTGCTAGCGCGATCGGCAGCGAAGGAACTAATATAGGGGCCAATGCTGGCCGCAATAATGCTCCTGTCGGTTCCATAAGATTTAATACCAATATCGGAATTCATGCAGGATACATAGGTCAAGGAACTTCGATAGGTACTACAAACATTGGTGCATTTGCGGGTTCCACTTCAGATTATACATACTTCGGAACGGCGGCTATTAACTATAATACACATATAGGGTACTATGCAGGTTTAAATGATTCTGCTACTGGTAATGTGACTATAGGACCTCAAGCGGGGAAAAATTATAAGCCGGCTGGAGCAACGACTCTGACTAATGGCTCGAATAATGTGACAATCGGCAATGCCGCTGTCAATTCTAGTAGCTTTACGGGTGGTGCAAATGTATTTATAGGAGCATCGGCTGCTAGCGCTGCCAAAGGAGGCGGAGAGAATGTGGCGATAGGGGCTAATTCTTGCGGCCCGCTACAACCTGGATCAAACAATAATTGTTTTATAGGGTGGGCCTCTGGCTCTTCTATGAATGGAGCTGCAGCGACCTTTAATACTTTCGTAGGATCTTCTGCTGGTAATCAGCAGGCATCGGGGGCAGGAAATTGTTTTATTGGCGATAGGTCGGGCAGTGATGGTTATAATAACAGTAGCTCAAACAACACGTGTCTTGGCAGCCAAGCGACCGTAGCTGGTTCTGCCGGTCCATTTACATACGCTACAGCTATCGGTTCAGGAGCCACTGTGTCGGGTTCTCATTCAGTTGTGCTAGGACGCACCTCACCTTTCTACACCAACTCGGATAATATAGGAATCGGCATAGTGACACCTTACTCAGCTAGTGGGATCACTGGCCCTACCGGGTCACTTATTGCTAGAGATGCTAAACTGCACGTCAAACTTCAAACGGGTACCTACTCGGGAGCTCCGTACGAGCAAA
Source organism: Bacteroidota bacterium (assembly GCA_018267365.1). Lineage (GTDB taxonomy): Bacteria > Bacteroidota > Bacteroidia > Chitinophagales > LD1 > UBA1941. The sequence goes on from JAFDYQ010000006.1 coordinate 97,400, forward strand.
CCATTCGACTGGAGGGCGTGACAGGAGCTTCTGGCACTGTGAGCTATCTGGTGCTGGATGCGAATAATGATGTACGCAAGGCAACAAGTTTACCCGCAGGCCCTACCGGCCCTACCGGTCCTTCAGGAGGTCCTACCGGTCCTACCGGTCCCCAAGGCGCTACAGGTCCGTCAGGAGGTCCTGCAGGCCCTACTGGAGCAAACGGTGTGACTGGTGCTACAGGCCCTACTGGTAATGTTGGCGCTACAGGAGCAGATGGTGCCGTTGGTGCTACAGGACCGATAGGTCTGCCGGGTGCCGATGGTGTCAATGGTGCAAACGGTGCCACTGGCCCGGCAGGTGCTACAGGAGCCGATGGTGCTACTGGCACCGCAGGTCCCACTGGGCCCACGGGGGTTATTGTAGATTGCAATTCTTCAAACTTCCTGCCATATTGGAATAGCAGCAATAATTTAGGCTGTAGTATCATAGAAGAAGATCTCCTATCAGGCTGCACTGGCTCTATCAAAAGTATCGGCATGAATGGCGCATCGGCGGGCACTTATTATTCATCTGGCGGTACGGTGTGTAATGACCTTACACTGACAGTAAATGGCAACTCACTGACCACAGGTACAGCCTGGATCACCTCTGATCAGAAATTCAAAAAGGATGTCCAGGAGATACCTTCTGCTCTCGCCACTGTGTCGCAGCTACGCGGCGTGACATATGCGTACAAAACAGATGAATATAAGGGTATGCATTTCCCACAGGGGCGTACCTATGGCTTTATAGCACAGGAGGTACAGCGGCAAATGCCTGATGCAGTTATGAAGACCAATAAGGACTACCTGGCGGTAAACTATATTGCGATCATCCCTGTCCTCGCCGAGGCTATCAAAGAGCTAAACGCGAAAGTGGACAAAACCGAAAAGGAAAACGCTGACCTCCGCCAGCAGCTCAATGATATCTGCTCCAATGGCTGCGCGGGACTGCGTGGCTCTGGCAGCAGTGATGTAGCGGCTCCGGGCAATCAACTCCTGCAGAATGTACCTAATCCATACTCTGCAGAGACTACGATAGGCTATGTGATCAATACCGGCAGCACATCATACATCAATGTAAATGCCATAGACGGTAAGATCATAAAGCACGTAGAGATCAATACCAAAGGTGCTGGCTCTATCACGATGAGTGGTAGCGAATTCAGCGCTGGTACCTATACCTACTCTCTCTATGTAGATGGCAAGGTGATAGACACCAAGATCATGGTGATCTCTGCTACTAAGTAATACCGCCATTTTGAACCTTACCTACTATCCCTGCCCCTACAGGCGGGGATAGTTTTTTATATTAGTGCCATGAGGGACCTGATCCGCCAGTATTTGCTCTATACACGCTCGCAGCGGTGGGCGGTGCTGCTGCTGGTGGCGCTGATACTGGTAGTGCTTGGCGGTACCCGCGCCTATCACTATTACATCCACCACCAGCCTGTGGCAGCGGATAGCGCCCTGCAGCGCGAGGTGGCCGAAGCAATGATAGCTCCTACTGAGAAGATGGCAGACACTGACGAAGCTGCTGCGCCGGACGAGGAGGTAGCTGATATTTCAAAGAACGAGAAGGGCCTTTTCTATTTTGATCCCAATACGATAGGTATAGCAGACTGGCTGCGCCTGGGTCTCTCAGAGAAACAAGCCAACGGTATAGAGCGCTACAAGGCCAAAGGGGGCACTTTCCGCGCAGCGGCTGACCTGAACCGCCTCTACTCCCTGACCGACTCTGACAAAGCCCGCCTGATACCCTATGTGCGGATCACTGCTGCCGGTGTACAGCAGCGCGAGGCCACCACTCGTCAGCATCAGACCCCTATCGAGATCAATACGGCAGACTCTGCGGCCTGGGAGAGCCTGTGGGGCATAGGGCCGGTACTGTCTGTGCGTATCATCAGATACCGGGAGGCGCTGGGCGGTTTCTATAGCGTAGACCAGGTGGCAGAGGTGCGGGGTATCAGTGACACGGTCTATGCCGCTATACGGCCGCGGCTCACAGTGAATGTGACCTTAATCCATAAGCTCTCACTCAATACCTCTGACTACGAGACCCTGCGCCGGCATCCGTATATCCACGCCCGCATCGCCAAAGGCATAACCGGCTACAGAGAGCGGCAGGGTGATTTCCAGCGGATAGAGCAACTAAAAGAACTCAATACCGTAACACCTGAGATGTACGACCGGCTGGTGCCCTACCTCGGCCTTTGATGTGCCATTTGGTTAAAAATTCAGCTTGCCTGAGCATCGGGTTGGTATACATAAATACATTTCCTAAACTTGCCTTAAATAATCCATAACATGGCCAAATCAAACGGGAAGGCTGCAAATAAAAAGCCTTCTATCCTGACCAAAGAAGACGTCATATTTTTTGAAGCCTATATCAATAATGCATCCCCCACCGGATTTGAAGCTGAAGGCCAGAAGCTCTGGCTGAACTATATCAAGCCTGCTATAGACGAATACCATGTAGATAACTATGGTACTGTGTATGGCGTGATCAATCCCAAGGCCGAATTTAAAGTAGTGATAGAGGCGCATGCAGATGAGATCAGCTGGTTTGTGAGCTATATCAGCCCGGACGGCCTGATCTATGTGAAGCGCAACGGGGGCTCCGACCATATGATCGCGCCATCTATGCGCGTCTTTATCCATACTAAGAATGGCCGGGTGCCGGCTGTATTTGGCTGGCCTGCTATCCATACACGCAAGCCCGGCTCTGAAAAGACGCCGGCTGTCGATAACATATTCCTGGACTGCGGCTGTACCTCTAAGAAGGAGGTGGAGGACAAGGGCATCCATGTGGGCTGCGTCATCACCTACCGCGATGAGTTCTTTACGCTGAATGACCGGTACTTTGGTGGGCGTGCGCTGGACAATAGGGCAGGGGGCTTTATGATAGCTAAGGTGGCCCGCATGCTGAAGGAGAACAAGAAGAAGCTCCCCTTTGCACTCTACGTAGTCAACTCTGTGCAGGAGGAGGTAGGCCTGCGTGGCGCTGAGATGGTGGTGCAGAGCATCCGGCCAAACTGCTGCATCATCACAGACGTGGCGCACGATACTACCACGCCGATGATAGACAAGACGGTGGAGGGCGAGTTTAAGTGTGGCGATGGGCCGCTGCTCACAGTAGGGCCTGCGGTACACAATAAACTCCTGGGCCTGATACGCGACACGGCAGACAAGAACAAGATACCCTACCAGATGGATGCGGCAAGCCGCAGCACGGGTACGGACACTGATGCCTTCGCCTATGCCAATGGCGGTATACCATCTGCCCTGATATCGCTGCCGCTGCGCTACATGCACACCACCGTAGAGATGGTACACCAGGAGGACCTGGAGAATGTGGTCAAGCTGATCTATGAGTCCCTGCTGGTGCTGACGCCTAAGTTTAACTTTAAGTATCTATAAGATGGTATTTAGTAGTTAGCCTGCCTACCGGCAGGTAGGTATTAAGTATTTAGATGATCCACTGTCGACGGTCAATGCCCGACGGTGGATTTTCTTTTTGCGGGACAAGGTCTAAGAGAATTGTTTTTGAACCGGAGCAGCTATCTGAAATTTTAATAATGCTTTACTTCACTGCCGTCCCGACATCGGGTGATAGTGCACCATGTACGTGTGGACATGAGCGTGCCGGCAAGCATCTGCTATAGTGGCGAGAAAAGGTCCTCAGCGATCTTCACATAGTTGCCGCGCACGGGTACTTTGGCGGTGTAGAGGTGGGGATGCTTGCGTGCATCGGCGCGAAACCACTTCATCTGTTCGTCATCTGTAGGGCGGTCGCTAAAATCCTTGTAGGCCGGGTCATTGATATAGTCCAGTTCGGCCTGAGTATAAGGCACTTTACCATTATCTTTTTTTGTTTTTGAACCGGAGCGGGGTTTTTCATCCGATGCTGTTTCCGCCGATGCAAATTCGCCGCGCAGGTAGGATGGTAGCTCTTGTTCGCCTTTGGTATTGTAGCCGTAGTTGGTCCTCAAAATGAAATGGCAGGTGGAGGTGTTGAGGCGTTTGAAAAGGGCGCCCTGTTCCAGTTTCTCAATAAAAAGGGACTCGATGAAATAGATCTGGTCCATGATGTCTTCATCATTTTCCCATTTCCTTTTCCAGTAGCTCCAGAGCTGCTTGTAGCAGCGGACTTTATTCAGCGCCTGGGTGAGGGTGTAGACGGTGGAGAATTCATCAAGGGCGATGGCCTCGATCTTATTTAATAGCTGGAGGGTGGTTTCGCGAGTCCAGCGGGCCGCGTTGGTGTTGCCGATAGGAGCGGACATAGGTGATTGATTTTTTATTTGAAGTGAAAGAATACAGGTCTCCATCCAAACCTTCCTCCGAGGGGAAGGCGTTAATGCACGGGGCTGAGCCAATACAAATGCAACCCTCTAAATCTCCCTAAAGGGAGACTTTAAATACCAAAATGTCTGAATCAGAATTTACTGAATTTTAGAATTTGCAGAATGAATACAGAATACATTTTAGCCACATAGAAACATAAGGACATAGAAATGCATGTTCTGAATTGAGCATTTTCAGATTTTAGGAATAAGATGTAAAAACACTTATGCCACGTAGAACTCATAGCTAAAGGCAGCGATGAATGCTGTATGGCCCTGATGCAAAGGTGTGTGAAAAGTGCGACTTTTAGCGGAGGAATTATTCACAAAAGTGGTTTTGAGGATAAGTATTTTTGCGTGCTCCATGTGCTCGTAGGAAACGGGGCCGCAAGGAAAATGGCTATGCCATGGTGATGATCTCCCAGGTGTGGTCGGCGAGGAGCTTGACGGTGGCCTCAAACCGGAAGGGTGACCGTGGGCCCCACTCCTCGGGGCTGATGAGGCTGAGGAGCTTGCCACCGTCAGGCTTGGTGTAGAGGTGGTAGCGCTGGCTGATGTTTGGTTTGAAGCGGCACTCAGCGAGGTAGATGGACTCTGATATGCGGATGCGGTCGTGTATCTCCTGCGCCTGAGAGATGAGCAGCTCTACCTGCCGCTTGATCTGTGTGAGCTGGGTGTCTGTCTGCTCATACATGGCCTGCATAGCCTCGCCGCGCGTGCGGCCCTGGTCTATGGGGCGAATGATGGCGCTGCCTACAGTATGAGCATAGGGCAGGAGACTCGGTATATCTGTGACCTTGTCCCTGCTGATCGGATTTTGAAATTCTTTGTCTTCGGACATGATGCTACTATCTGTACTGCAAAGGTAACAGATATCGGAGAGGAATGTTGTGAAGGCAGAGAGGATTTATGTGTCCGGTGTCAGAGTACAAAAAAACAGGATACCCGATATCGGATATCCTGCTTTTGTTTTGACATTAAACAATTACTTGATGCTACAGGTCGTGGTGACACCGAGTACGGTGCTTTCGTAGCTTTTGCATTTATTGCGGGCATTGACCAGTGTTTCGTTGTCTATCTCATGCGTGGTACTCTGGCCGGCAGTATCGCACTCGCAGGCCCAGTCTTTCTTGCAGGATGAGAATGATGTAACTGCTATAGCAGATACGATCAAGATAAAGAGTTTGTTTTTCATGATGCTGTGGTTTTTACTCCGAGAGAGTCAAAAGCTGTACCACGGCAGTTTACTGTATTTTTATGGTCATAGTGGGTAAGAGATACCCAATAGATGGGGAACTGTATGGGACGGATCAGGGCATTTGCATCTTAACCCCTTGCAATATGGCACTCATTAATCTGAAGGATTAATAGCGCGAGGCAACAGAATCTACTATCAGAGAAGCTGTGTGCCGGCAAGCATTACCAATACAATGGCTCCGTACCCAGGTACTTCTCTATGATGGGCTGATAGTAGGCTTTCATGCTATCGAGGTCGAAGGACTCGGGTCGCTTGGTGTAGAGGTCAAAGCGGTTGAAGGATTTGATCCACTCTTTGTATTGCGCGTCTTTCTCAGATAGTAGCTCGGTGTAGCTATTGCCTGTGTGCCATGGATAGAAGGAGTGGTAGCGCACGGAGACCATGCCCTGCTCAGGGATGGTGTTGCCTTTGTGGTTTTTGAGTACCTGATACAGGTACTCGTCGTGGCCCCAGGCCAGCTCGAGATTGTCGAGGCCGCAGTGCGGCTGATACATACCTGTCGGAGTATTATAGCGTGGGTCCTGCATATCGGGGTTGAGTTCGTTGAACTGAGGGTAGACGCAGCTGTCTGGCAGGCGTGCCCCTACCACAAAGATATCTCCTACGAGGCCCCACTGCTCGGCCTGGCTGGTGCCGTCTTCATCACTGCCCCAGAGGTACATCACTTTGCCCATATCGTGTATGAGCGCTACGAGCTGCATCCAGTCCGGTTCGCCCGCCTCTCGGGCGCCCTCGGCAGCCTGTATCAGGTGCTGCACATTAGGCAGGTCCAGGTCCGGGTCACTCACGTCTACGAGGGCGTTGAGGCGCTCCATGGCATCCCAGACATGCATCGGCTTGTCAAAGGTCAGGTACTTCTTTTTCATGCGCTGTACGTAGTCTACCGTCTGACGCTCGCGCATCTTGCGGTAGTGATCACGTACGGCGAGGGAGATGGTATCCGCCTTGGCATAGTCGCGGAACTGTGGTGCTGCTTCTGTAGACATGGCGTGAAAATACTACTAAGCCCCTGAATCCCCAAAGGGTCGGCCCCTAAATCCCCAAAGGGGACTTAACAGCCAACCACTACACTGTAATCTTTGCAAGCATACTCAGATATTTTGTAGTTTTGTATTGAATCAAAAACATTAAAATGGAAACGAAAGTGCCAGTAAGCGCTCAATCTTTATTGGGTATGCGGGGAGCTGTAACGTTGAACTTCATCAATGGACAATCTCGTCCTGCCGTCATCGAAAAAATAGATCAAGACAACAATCAACTTTACTGCTTAACCAATAATGATCTGTCAAGGATTATTTCCAAGGACACCGATTATTTAAGTCTGAATCCTACTGATTTTGATGTGGTAGACATTTCTTCTTTAGAATCAGTAACATCATGTACTATTAGAGGATCGCTCCGGTCACTACGGCAGCGTGAGTGAGATTTGACAAGTTTCTAAAAATTGTTGAATCTGTATGCGTGGAGCAGCGACCCTCTAAATCTCCCTAAAGGGAGACTTTAACAGCCAATGAGCAGAGCTCTATGTATTTGTATTTAGGCCTCCCTTCACCGAGGTTTGGAGGGTTTGTATTCTACGCATCTGCTGCATCGCCGCGTGCGAACATCAGCAGCATAAACAACCCAAACAGGAGCATGACGCCGCCGGCGTAGAGGTTCATCTGCGGATGGTTGGTCTGCTCTATGGCAAAGTAGGTGCCTAGTAGCACCACACCACTCAGGCTGAAGAAGAGCCCGATGATAAAACGGAGGTCGGTGAGCTTTTGCATCAGAAGAAGAGGAGGTTTAAGATGATGCCGAGGATGATCATGGCAATAGCGAGATAGACGGGGTTCTTAGGATCTTTGAGGCGCGGGGTGAGGCTGTAGACCAGGCCCTCGAGTTCTTTTTCTTCTTTCGGCTTCGTGAGGAGGCTCACCAGGATGGAGAAGACAAAGCAGCAGACCCACGCCACCGTAGCAACGCCAAAGGCTTGCCCCATGCCGCTGTGAAACTCGTAAATATTCAAACCAAGCCAGCCGCCTTTGCCCTCTGCCACCGTGACGCCGTGGAAGATACCCGCGAAGACAGTACCAAGCAGCAGGCCCCAGAAGGCACCATGGCCTGTGGTCCGCTTCCAGAACATGCCCAGCAAGAACGTAGCAAACAGCGGCCCATTCACAAAACTGAAGACGAGCTGGAGAAAGTCGTTGAGGTTATTGAAGCCCGCAGTGAGATAGGCCGTGCCGATAGAGGCGAGGATGCCAAAGACGGTAGCCAGTTTGCCTACCAGCAGGTAGTGCTCGTCGGTGCCGTCTTTCTTGATATGCGCCTGATAGATGTCAAAGGTGAAGACGGTGTTGAAGGCCGTCACATTGCCCGCCATGCCGCTCATGAAAGATGCCAGCAGCGCTGTGACACCCACACCGAGCAGCCCTGATGGATAGTAGTGCGCTATGAGCGATGGCAGCGCCATATCAAAGTCTGTGCGCCCGTCAGGTTTCAGCGGCAGCGAGAAGTCAGCATGTGCATTGGTCAGCGCCATAGCGATCAGGCCCGGTGCAATCACGATAAAGGGCATCAGCATCTTGGGAAATGATGCGATGATGGGTGTGCGGCGTGCGGCAGACATATTGCGTGCGATCATGGCGCGCTGCACTACGAGGAAGTCTGTACACCAATAGCCAAACGACATCACAAAGCCCAATCCCATGGCCATGCCCCAGCCGTTCACGCCCATCGGATTGTCGTTTACGCTGCCCATGTTCTTCCAGGTGTGTAGCATATTGTCCGGCAGGTTTCGGGCTATGCCGGACCAGCCGCCGGCCTCATGCAGGCCTATGAATACTACCGGCGCGATACCGAGTACGATAAGGAAGAACTGCAATACTTCATTGTACACGGCACTTGTGAGGCCACCAAGGAAAGTATAGATCAGCACGATACCCGCCGCCATAAAGACCGAGAACTCAAAGCTCCACCCGAGGATGATCTTCATGAGTAGCGCGAGTGCATAGAGTGATATACCAGATGAGAAAATGGTCATCACGGCAAAGGCCACCGCATTCAGGCTACGTGTCTTGTCGTCAAAACGTAAGGCCAGGTACTCCGGCACTGAGCGCGCACGGCTGCCGTAGTAGAAGGGCATCATAAAGATACCGAGAAAGACCATGGCCGGTATGGCGCCGAGCCAATAGAAGTGCGAGGTCATGATGCCGTACTTGGCGCCTGACGCGGCCATGCCTATCACCTCCTGCGCGCCGAGATTGGCAGAGATAAAGGCAAGGCTCGTGATCCACAGCGGCACACTGCGGCTGCTCATGAGGAAGTCGTTGGTCGTTTTGATCTTGTACTTGATCATAAACCCCACCGTGAGCACTACTGCAAAGTAGAGCAGGATGATGAGGTAGTCGGGCAGCGCTAAGTGCATAAATTGGGTCGCGTCGGATTTAGAATAACGGGAAGGTAGGAAAATTTGGCTGAGAAGGAAATATTGCGGGATGCTGCCGTTGCAAACGTCAGGCATTGTAGCCACGCGATGCAATCACGCGGTAAAGGAGGGAAGGTGAAGAGGTTGCGCTTCTTTTTGTCGAGTGACTGGTATAACAGGTTTTCTAGAGCGAGGGCCATGATAGATCGTCTGTGGTGACTTCCTTATTTAGTAAAATCCGTCGATCTCAGTTGCTAGCACTTGTTCTCTTGTATGATTTGGGCACTGGCGTTGCAAACGCGATGCGGGGAGTCACGCTTTATAATCGCGCGATAGAGAGGGACTATTTCATAAGCGAACTTTGAATGCCATTGAGGGCTTTGAGGCTAGTAAAAATACTTCACTATCGTTCAGGATGACAAAATTCGTGATGCTGAGGGTAGATTTGCAAAGAGAATGCATTTCAAAGTTGAAGATTGCTTCGAAAAATCACACTTCTAATTTTTACGGGAATTTTTCTCGCAAACGATCTGTTTTATTGGTTTTATCATGTGAGTGGGAGGGAAGGATATTTGAGTTTCGATGAGAGCTTTACGGCTAGTAAAGATGCTTCACTATCGCTCAGCATGACAAGATCTTAAAGGGGACGATCTTTCAGCCCGTGGCTGGGGCGTAGCTCACACTCGCCGGAGGCGAGCGAGGGTGAGGAATAAAGATATGCTACTTTATGATCCACGACTCTATCTCCGGATCAAGAGGGATACGGCCTATTTTATATGAAAACGCTTTTTTCTCATTCGGATTAACGAAGTAAGCCAAATGCACGAGGGTGCCGAATCCCGAAAAAACTTCTATCCCGGATATCACAAACCCTTTTTTCAGCTTCGGGATTAAAACATGGTTGTTATTTAAACTATGTTGACTTTTTACGACCGTGAATCCCAGGCCGGTCAGCTCTATGATGAGCTGATGAAGCAGTGCAGTATATATTCCCTGGCCCTGATGCTCCGGGAGTATGCCTGTATTGATCATATTAAATGTGCGGGCCTTTTCTTGTATACCGTAAAACCAACCTATTGGTTCATTATCTTTAAAAATACAGCGGCAGATATAAAAACATTGCGCCTGAAAGTTGCTGAAATTCCTATTCCAGTCAGAGGTGATGGTGTCTTCGGATAGCGGAATCCTGAGTTGCGGGGCATCTTGAAATACTTTGTTGGAGTAGGCCTTCATCAATTTTGAATACTCTTCGAAAGAAATATCGCCGCATGATACTGAACCGGTGAGAATGACAGGAGGCGTCTTTGTGGGTATATACATCTTTTAAAATTTAATTAGAAATTCCCGGAAGCTTTTATAGCGAAGGTTCTTGCTGCTCAGGCTTATAGTTATATAATTACTGAAGTATAGTATTAGTGGTTTGTGAAAACAGGAAAGTATATCTCTTTGGGAGAAATAAGAGAAATGAGAGCCAAGTTCTTTACTTCGCCCGTGGTCGGCGTCCTCGCCGAACCACAAGTGTAGCGCTGCAATAATGGTCGGCGGGGACGCCGCGAATGACAAGTGCCATTTTTCATCAGATCGGTTTGGCCAGCAGGCAGCTGGCAGGTAAACTTTGTATAATGGTGTCGAGTGCTTCTTCGCCCTAACCATCTTCTCCCTCCTTCAGTTCACAAACTTTTTGTGTCATACGGTAGATAACGATATACTTTTTTGATGTGGCACTTCGCATGCTGAACCTTCTTTTGCTTGTATATACCTTGAGATCTGCTATCGCGATAGGCTCATGGTACGGGATCATAAAGGAGGACCAGGTAATATCCAGCTGATCAAGTGTGACACTGATAGCCTTTGCTCGCGGCAGCATATGCCTGATCAGCACATATAGTGTAGCTGCCGCGATGCCTGCTAATATACCTCCACAACAAACGCATATAGTGATGCCTAGTGCGAGATAAAACAGTTCGGTGGAATAGTCGCGTTTATTGTATGTGACAGTCATCGATCATAAGTATTAGAGCACGAAAACATTTCAAAGTAGAAGGTCGCTTCGAAAAATGACGTTTCTATTTTTACGAGGATTTTTCTCGCAAATGAGCTGTTTATTTTTTGTCAGGTGTTGCCGGCACAGTATCCTGCGCAGGCTCACTCTCCACCGGTACATCAGCAGGCTCTACGGACTCTATAGGCTGTTTGGAGCCTACGATGCGGAAGGTGGTGCGTCGGTTTAGGACGTGCTCGGCCTCGGTACATGGTACGCCGTTGGCACATTTGTTCACCAGCTTGGTCTCGCCATAGCCGGTGGCTATGAGGCGGTCGCGGTTGATGCCTTTCTCTACGAGGTAGTCTACTACGGATTGTGCGCGGGCCTGTGAGAGCTTGAGATTGTAGGCATCGCTACCGCGGCTATCGGTGTGAGAGCCGATCTCGATGGTGAGGTCTTTATTGTCTTTGAAGAAAGCGAGCACGGAGTCGAGTACCACCTTAGACTCAGGGCGCAGGGTGGCCTTGTCATAGTCATAGTAGATATTTGGTATCACGATCATCTTCGTCTTGAAGATCTTGTCTAGTTCCAGGTCCTGATGGAGGGTGATATAGACAGAGTCCTGATGGCGCTTGCCTTTGGTAGTAACGCTTTCATTTTTATTGAAGTAGTCGTACTTGCTGCCGGTCAGCTTGTAGTCGCGCTCTGACTCCAGAGAGAAGGTATAGTTGCCACCTTTGTCAGAGAGGGCAGAGGCGATCACGGTATCAGTGATGGGGTCTTTCAGCTCTACACGTACACCGGGTAGTGGCAGTATGCCCAGCATCTTACTGTCCGGGTCTTCGGGGTTCTCGTATTGCTTAGCCAGCGTCTTGCCTTTCAGCGTGAAATAATTCACCCAGCGATCCTGGAAGTAGTAGATATCGTCCTGCCCCTTGCCACCCGGGCGCGAGGAGGTAAAGTAACCTGCAAAAAGGATACTGTCATCAGCATCTTTGGGTTTGTATTTTTCTATCACGAGGCCGAAGTCATCTGCGCCGCTATTGATCGGTGCGCGCAGATTAGTGGCGTCTTTCCAGACAGTCTTGCCTTTTACAGCCTTGAAAATATCAAAGCCGCCCATGCCGGGGAGGCCGTTAGAGGCGAAGTAGAGGTTATTGCGCTCATCGAGCCAGGGGAAGCACTCATCACCCGAGGTGTTGATGGCATTGCCGGCATTGTGAGGGCCGGCCCAGCCGCTGTCTGTCTTGGTAAAGTAGTAGAGGTCCCTGCCGCCAAAGCCTGCACGGAGATCAGAGGATACGAAGAGTATCTTGCCATCGCGCGAGAGGGCAGGCTCACGTACATTTACAGTATCGTCAAAGAGCCTGATCAGCTCCGGCTCAGACCAGTTGCCACTGTTCTGCCGGCTGTAGTAGATATGACAGTAGGCATTGGCGCTAGGGCGATTTTTAGCATCATCATTATCAAAGACGCCGCAGCGGGTAAAGTACATCTCATTGCCGTCTTTGGTGAAGGTGCAGGAGCCCTCGTCATCTTTGGTATCTATGGCTGTGCTAAACTTGTCTGTATGCGCCTGAGGATCGAGATCTGAGATGTAGATGTCGCCGGGCTTGCCGCCGGTCCAGGCATCAGGTATGCTGCCGGTAGCATCTTCTCTATTTGAGGCTATGACTATGCGGCCTTTGTACAATACCGGGCTCCAGTCACTCTGAGGTGTATTGAGCCAGGAGAGATTTGTGATGTGTGTGCGGATCACGTTCTTCTTCCAGTCCAGTGCATTCTTGATATTGCGGAGCTGTGATATGGCTATACTCTTGCTGGTAGCGTCACGCTGGCCGTATTTCTCAAAGGTCTTCTGCGCCTCGTCATACTGCTCATTCATCATCTGCATGCGGCCGAGCATGTACAGGGACTCCTCATGGCCCAGGTCTGCAGCAGTCTTGTACCACTGCGCGGCGGCTGTCGTATTGCCATAGTGGCGGTATGACTCGGCTATCTGGTACGCCAGGTCTTTTTTGCGGGAGGGATCACGTTCTGCGCCAAAGTCTTTCTGCAGCATTTCTGCTGAGTTATTGTATTGCTTCAAGTCATACGCTATGGGGCCGGTGAGCGGCGCTTGTTTCGTTTTGCACGCAGGGATCAGCAGCAGGGACAGGAAGACAGTAAATAGACTATAGCGGAGGCTCATGCTCGGTTTTGTAGTTTAAATATATCAAACTAAAGCGGAGCTGTGAAATGGGTTAGGATTATTTAGCGCCCGATGAAGAGCAGTGAGCTACCCTATGCCGTGCCGTGCCAGTGCCGCTATGACCTGATCATATGAAGATACTACGGCAGTCTGCATCCCCATGACGGCTGCACTGGTCGTATACTCTATATTGTCGTCGAGAAAAAGAATATGACCAGCGGGCAGCTGTAGATAATCAATAACGGTCCGGAAGGCGCGTGGCTCAGGTTTTCTCGCAGCTATTTCATAAGAGCTGAAAACCTTATCAAAATGCCGAAGTACCGTCGCATATTTTTCCTTCCAAACCTGGGCGTGGATCTGGTTTGTATTAGTCAGGGCTACGAGCTTGTAGTCTGTGCTCAGTGCGGCGAGCAGGTGCTCCATACCGGGGATAGGATCTCTATAGATAGCATTCCACCCTTTTTCAAAAGTATAGTCATCAAACATATAGCCCATCTGGGCAGACACGGCAGCTATAAACTCCTGCGGTCTGATATCGCCGCGCTCAAAACGCTCAAAGTTTTCTGAAAAGTGCAACTGTAACTTGATATCCGATGCCGGCCTATTCATGATCTCCGACCATGCCTCGTATGCCGCCTCAAAGGAATAGTCAAATACTACACCCCCAAGGTCAAAAATCAATGCTTCAATTTGCATGACCGGTTAGTTAGAGATTCGGTGCTGACGATCAGTCAGAGATCATCTGGTCCTTTTGATATGCAGGGTAGCGATGGAGGTATGGCACTCTACCTCTGCTATCTGCCCATTTTTGAAATGGTAGACGTTGCGGTTGCCATCAGAGCTTTTAAATTCTATCACATTAGCCTGCGGAAAGGATAATTCATTAAAGTCAGCCTGGGCTTCATTAAAGAAGCGCTTCTTATTGGGAGCATAGCCATCGCAGTACATGGTGCCGATACCGTGTGTGGGGGCCTCTGTCCAGGTTTTTTTGCCCATGTAGGTATCAGCGCTATACTGGTGGCCGTCAAACTTTATATTGCTCCATTTGTCCTTCTTGCCGTTATTGATCTCATAGTATACAGAGGATTGAAGTTTGCCGTCTTTGTATACAGCCTCGTAGTGGGTATGATTCTCACGCGTGACCCAGAGTATTTTAGCTTTGGCATAAGTGTCTAGTACGTAGACATCGCCGGCTGCCTCATGTTTTTTTGTGATTTTGGTACTGCCTATGCTATCGCCAAAGAGGTAAAGTGTAAAGGCGAGATTCTGGGCCTGCGTGTGCAACGCCAGGAGGGTAAATAGCAGGAAGGTAACAGACCGGATCATGTATGCAGGAGTATATATCATGTGACGTTTAGCATATATACTTATTTTATGGAAAAGCGGGATGTGGGAATAATAAAAAACAGGTGAGTCTCAAGTGGGATTCGGTGAAAGTATAGATTTCATTTGTCGCATAGTAAAAAACACATGAGCGAGAGGCCAGCCAGCAGTGGTGAATAGGAATGATTTATACCTTTGGGGATAGCTCAAGGAAAGCCGCATACCAGCCGTGATCAGGGCTGGTATGCGGTGAAAACTAAGTGTGGTCATCTGGCTATAACAAAGCTACGATCGATCGCAGTGCCTGGGGCGTGGATGCGCAGCGTATATATGCCGGGCGCGAGGTGCTCCACATCGATGTCTGTACTGATACCTGCAAAAGGATGGCTGAGTAGCTCCTGGCCTGTGACAGCATAGATAGTACAGGTGGCCTGTGAGGCAGCTGTACCTAGTGATACGTGGAGACGCGTGGCAGCAGGGTCAGGATAAGTCTGAAGTACGGCCCCATGGAGACCGACCGTACCAGTAGTAGGCAGTGAGTAGTAGTAGCGCTGCATGCCTACCAGTACATTGCCGGGCTGCGAGGATGATCCGGCTACTACTATGCGGCCATCAGACTGTGTCATGACAGAATACATCCTGTCATCACCCCTTTCCCCATTCATGCTATTGTATGTCCGGCCCTGTGATGACCACTGTATATATGGGTTGCCATCACTATTGCTGATACAGGTAGCTACGTGGTCTACAAAATTGGAATAATGCCTGCCTGTCATGATGACCTGATCGGTAGCGTTGATCGTCATGCCGTAGCCTTCATCATCCCTATTCTCAAAGTCTACAAGAGATATCCCATTGAAGCCATAGGTACTGTCTATCCTGCCATCTGGTGTATAGCGCCAGGAGGCAAAGTCTGAACCATAGCTACCGCCGGTCTGTGCCGTACCTGCCACTATGATAGAGCCATCAGACTGCAGACCTACTGCCCGCACCAGGTCATAGCCCACTATCCTGCTGATACTTTTGATCACCCGGCCATTGGTACCAAAGGTCAGATCGGGGCTACCCGATGCAGTGTAGCGCGCCAGCACAGAGGTGCGCGAGTAGGGAGAGCTGAGCGGCTGCGTGAAGGCGATGCCTGCCACCAGTATCTGACCATCCGGCTGCACAGCCAGCGCATATACCTGATCATCATAGCCAGCTACAGCGGCGGTCACTACTCCATATGTGCCGAAGCTCTGGTCCAGAGTGCCGTCAGATGCGTTGAGGCGGGCTATCATGAATTGTCTGACACCTGAGCCGGTGGTCATATAGCCACCTACCAGTATCTGGTCATCAGCCTGTACAGTGATGGCGCGGGCCAGAAGACTGCGGCTGCCGGAGGAGAGCTCCAGCCTGCCACCTGTACCAAAGGTCTGGTCTACCGAGCCGTCCACATTGTAGCGAACCACCAGCACATGATATGGCTGAAGCGCCGCGCTGGCTGTGAGGCCGGCTGCGAGTATCTTGCCATCACTCTGGCGCGCTATGGCCATGATCGAGTCGCGCACGTAGCCATTGCCCGGGGCCACATAGCCGCCACCAGCAAAGGTATAGTCTACACTGCCATTGCTATTGAAGCGCATGACAAAGCCATGCTTTTCATAGGCGCTGTCTACCGTGCCGGCTACTACTATCTTGTCATCCGGCTGTACCAGGGCCGCCGCAAAGCGCAGGCTGTACTGATTGCCGAGGTTGCCCAGGGCGAGACCATTGGCGCCAAAAGTAGGATCGAGAAAATTATTAAGAAGCTGGGCTAGTACGCTAAAGCGTATGAGCAGCGTCATTATGCTTAGGGTTAGGATCTTTTTCATTGTCTTCAGGTATTAAAGGAGACTACGGAATGGCGCCTGTACAGGTTATTCTTTGGTAAATTTAATCACAGCTGAGCGGCTGCCATCTGTGACAGACATCATGTACATACCTGCGCTGAGCGGGGCTACATTGATATCAAAATCGGCTTTGGCCGAGATATCTGCCAGGAGCATGCGGCCGCTGAGGTCAGATACCTCATAGTGTACCGTCTCACACGAAAAGTCCGAACTGATATGCAGCACACCGGTAGCAGGGTTAGGGTACAGCCTTGCCGCCGGGGCCTCTATAGCTATGACTCCTGTGGCAGGTGAGCCGTTTGTCTTGTATACACAGCTCATACCTGAGATATAGCCTTCGCCATTGAGGAAAGAAATACCATAGAAGTCGCAACCGCCTGTACCGGTAGAATTGAGCTGAGTCCATGTCTGCCCGCCATCGGTGGTCTTGTAGATGAGCTCTGGACCCGAAGAATTGCGCGGAGCGAAGAGGATACCTACGGCATAGCCGGTAGTGGCGTCCTGAAAGTCCATATCAGTAATGTACTCAGACGTATTGGCCTGGACGGTAGTCCATGTAGCGCCGCCATCTGTAGAGCGGACTATGAGGCCATCCTGATGAGTGGTAGATGTAGCAGATGCCAGGGCTACGGTAGTGTTCAGGTACTTCACGGAGGAGATGGTGTAGTCCGCAGTCAGCTGATTGGGCGTGGTAGCCTGGGTCCATGTGCTACCGCCGTCAGTCGTGTAGTATATACGGCCATTTTTGGATCCTATGCTACCGATGGTGCTGGAGGCAAAAGACACCGCTTGAAAGTCAGTGGCATTGCCCGCGCCGGATACACTGACATCATTCCAGGTAGATCCCCCATTGACGGTGATCTGCAGCTGGCCATCATCTTGTACTACCCATCCGCGATTGTCATTGATAAAGAAAACGTCATTCAGTATATGGCCGCCGGAGGTGCCATTGGATACAAAGGTAGATCCCCCGTCAAAGCTGACATAAATGTGGGTCTGAGAGATGGCGATGAGATGCGTGGCCGAGGGTGCTGCCATATCTACCAGGCTGCCGGCTGCCCCTGTCACAGACTGCCAGGTAGACCCGCCATCTGTAGTATAGTGTGAGCCGGCCAGGGAGCATGCTATGCCATACTGAGAGGTGGCCATGGTCAGTTTGGTTGCATTGACAGAGCTAAGAAAAGTCCAGTCACCTATGGTCTGTGCATGGCTGGTGAGTGAAAATACTGTGGCGAGACACGAAAGAATGAGAGCGCTAAGTTTGTTTTGCATAAATGTTCAATTTGGTTTATTAAAGCCGCAAATATATCATTAAGATTTTATAATGACAGGTAGTACAAATCTTTAGGTGGCGTAGTGGTATCCGGTTTTGAAAGCTCACCCTGATCCTACCTAACCAGGCGACCTTTTAGATAAGTATAGGGATATGGTTTCACTGCGATTTATATTAAATAAAAACAGGCGGGCCGCAGGCGATGTCGGTCAAAATACATCCCTGCGCCCGCCTTTAATAACGGCCCCATCCAAACCTTCCCCGAAAGGGGAAGGCTTCAATACAAATACAGTGAATTACATTAGTGAGCTGTTCGAGTGCTCTCAGAGAGCGCCTAAAGGTAGGCAGGGGTGTAGGGCCAGAGCCTAGCTCAGCCTGTACATGATAGGCAGGGTGAACCGAACGCGCACCGGTTTTCCATTTTGTGAGCCGGGTTTGAAGCGCTTGAGTTTGCGCACTACGCGGATGGACTCTTCATCCAGAGAGCGATTGAGGCCGCGTACTATGCGCACATCGTTTACATTGCCATTTTCATCTACTATGAAGCCCACCACTACACGGCCCTGTATGTCTATGGCCCTGGCATCATCAGGGTAGTCTATATTGCTAGTGATATAGCGCATCATGGCCTCTTCGCCGCCGGGATACTGAGGCATATTGGTAGCCCAGTCTACCACATCTGGTGTGGCGGGAGCAGGCCTGGTCACGATGATGCCGATATCGCCATCGGCAGTGCCCTTGAGATCACCGGGTGTGGTGCCGGCCTTATCCTGATCTCCGGGTACGGCAGTGGCCAGCATATCATGACGGGTGATGCTGTCAGTAGTGTGATCTGTATTGGCAGGGATGAGGATGGCAGTGCTGCGCACAGTGGGCGGGTCTGCTACACCCTTGGGCGCGGCGGCAGCTTTAGGCTTGGGCAGATCAGGTGTCTTGGGTTTGGTCATCTCTATGGTCTCGACTTTTACATCATGCAGTTCCTGCACGATCTCTACTTTTCTCGGCTGCGCAGCGGGATGATAGTGCGCCATGAGGGACTGGTAGCTGCAGAGTAGCGCAGCTATACCTAGCGCACCGAGTACGCCCTGCCGGATACGGCGATCATAGGACCGGCGCAGCTCGTAGGCGCCGTAGGCTTTGTTGCGGCCATCAAAGATGATATCATCCATAGAGAGGCCGTCGTAGTTGGTTGTGTTTTGCATGATTACTTATTTGACAGTATCATGCGCGGACGCGGATTCTTCCACAAAAATGATTGTCAGTTTTTTGTCAGAAAAAAATGACAAAAACTGTACAGCTAAGGAAGATAATGGCGGTGAAATAAAAGCAAGGGTACAAGGCCGAGCATGCTACCCCATGCACTACGGGTCAGCGGCTAAACGGAAACCTACATTGTAAAAATGACTATCGGGTGGTAGCTCTGCGCGCACGGTGACCGCACAGTGTGAAGTGAAAATATTCCACGCACAGCCGCGCAGCACTTTGGTGTTTCCGCTGGGGGGGCCGGGTGGATTCTGTACCGGACTCTCCCGGTAGTAATCTTCCTTGTACCAGTCGCTACACCATTCCAGGACATTTCCGGTCATGTCGTACAAACCGAGTTCATTAGGATTTTTTTGCCCTACAGGGTGTGACCTCTTGTCACTGTTATTATCATTCCATCCTATACTGTCCATCTCATCGCTACCGCTGAAGAGATAGTTTTTGCTTTTGCTTCCTCCCTTGGCAGCATACTCCCACTCTGCCTCAGTAGGCAGCCTATAGTTTCTACCTGTCAGCTTGTTTAACTTTAAGATAAAATCACGGGCATCTGTCCAGCTGACTTTTTCTACCGGGCAGCTATCACATATGGTAGAACCACTAGGGTTGTGACCCTGGACTGCGGTCCAGAGCGCCTGCGTGACAGCATATCTGGATATCAAAAAGCTATGGACGTAAACAGTATGCACCGGTCTGGTATCTACCTCGGGTTCTCTATCCGTGGTAGCCCCCATCTGGAAACTGTCACCATGCACCTGTACCATATTACGCTGCAGGTCATCTACCAGCAGACGTGCTGCTGGAGACAGGCTCGACCTGGATACCGGGGATGCCGGCTGGCTGATCACAGGCGGTGACCATATGAGGCCGGACAGCAGTATGAAACATAGAGTTTTCATTATTGTGATAGGTATGGTGTGGAGGCGTAGCATCAGGCCATCAGGGTATGAATAGGTCTAATCTCTCTGCCGGAGCCGTAGGCAGTATAGTTCTGATTTTTTCCTCCGGCAGGCCAAACCACCCTTTGAGAACAGACGCATACACCGCCCTGAAATCTGTGTGATGAGTCATATTGTCATTTATAGTAGGCTTGTCTGGAAGGACAGGCAAGTCACCTACAAAGTTTTTTTGCAGCCTGGTACCAAACATGATAACTGCCTCTACTGTACCGTGATCGGTACCGCGGGATTCATTGGAAGCTATGCGGCGCCCAAACTCTGAAAAAGTCATGCCTAATACATTATCCAGTTTGCCCATCAGGCGCAGGTCATCCTGGAATGCGACGATCGCCTCTGACAGATCGCTCAGCAGGTCTGCGTGCAGGCCCTTGGTAGTATCTGTGCGCGCTACCTGGTCGCCATGTGTATCATAGCCGGTTTGATTGACTATATATACCGGGCTCCTCAGATCACCTCCTATGAGGCTAGCTACTAATCTCAATTGATCTGCCAGTAAGTTTTTTTTGGGCGCTGGATATAGTTTAGATAGATTTTTTTGCCTGCCTACGGCTGATGTGATGCCGGGTACATAGAGTTTCACTTGTTTGACCAAAGACATAATATCTGAGACATGCCGGCCACCCAGAGTACTGACAGCAGGACTATTGGGAAAATCGGGTGCGAGGTTTTCAAAATCCGACAGATTATTGAATCCTATACCCAGGTCTGCATTGATCCCTGACGTGATTTTGGGTGATACTTTTCCTATTCGCACCGCCGGCGGGCCGTCTCCCGGGTTTTTAGGAAAGCCCATTGGATAGTCTTCATACCGGGTCTCGAGATACCGGCCTACCCATCCTGTGAGGCAGTGATCAGAACTCTCACCGGTGCCCACATATGCAGTCATCTTTATATCTGTGCCTTTGAAGTGCGAAAAATCCGGATCAGGATAGCCGACACCATGTACGACTGAGAGTTGTTTGTCTTCGTAGAGCTGCCGCAGCCCTGCCAGCGAGGGGTGAAAGCCGAATCCGTTGGTAGTCTCGGGGACCAGTATTTTGTTTTCCGGGATTACGATATTTTTCCTCACATTTTGGAGGATAGAATATTGGTGTAGTGGTATGATGGTGTTTAAGGTATCATTGCCTCCTTCCAGCTGGATGAGTACCAATACGCGGTCCTGATAAGGAGCTTGCAAAGCGATATGCTCAAGGAAGGTAGCGTGAGATATGGCAAAAGATGGCAGACCCCAGATCAGGGGTAAAGTGCTTGCGTTTTTGAGAAAGGTTCTGCGGTTCATGGTTTTATCTGATTTTATACTCCGGATAGGTGAGCAGGTTCTGAAAAATATCCCGTAACCTTTTTTTTATTTCCGTTGATAGCGCCTCATTCTCCGGCGCCAGTATATATTTAGCCCACACTTCATTCCATGATCCTTTGCACTCGTGGCTGGTATCGGCTAGTTTTTGCAGATATTTCATGGGCGCCTCTCCCGGAGGCAGGGCGTATAGCAGATCTGTGGTCTCGGCCAGCCATTGTATGGAGTCGGCCGGGTTTGACAGTGCTTTTACAAATGATATAAGGTCCAGGTGAATCGTTTCCTCAGGATTTGTCCTGTCCAGGGTGGTCACTTTGTCGATCCATACGGCCTGACCAAAAATACCGGAGGTGAGCCATTCCTTGTCAAACAACGGGTCCTCATAGTATGCCGGCCAGCCGGCCACAGTAGGGGGGCTTCCTATTTCCTGACCCATTCTGCCGGCAGAGACAGCGGCCCAGAATGGTACCTTCATCGGTCCTGTTGGTTCCGGATCCGTTTCATCATTTTTCAAATCAAACTCCCGCAAGAGAGCAATCATAAAATCTATGGGACTTTTGATGATACCTCCTATCAGGTCGGAGTTGTAAAAAAAATCCGAACTCAGCAGGGCATGCAAGACGGGTTTCACCTCATAATCTGGCCTGATAAAGATATCTGCCAGTGGCGAGATGATTTTCTTTTCTACCTGGGCATCTATATTGCTATTTACAAACCAGCGATATAGTTTTCGGCACATGAATCTTGATACTTCCGGCTGGCGGCAGATCATATCCACCAGCTCATCTATCTCAGTCTGACCCTCAGGTCCGGCTTTTCCCTTGATCACATGATCGTGATAGAAAGATGAGAAGGTTTTGTCAGTGATATCATGTATATCGGGGTCAAAGCGGGCGGCAAAACTCTCGTGATCTACTATCCAGCCAGTCAGCACTTTGGCTGCGGCCTGTACATCTGCCTCGGTGTATCGTGATCCGGGTCCCTTGCCCAGGCTAAAAAGCTCCTGCAGCTCTCTGGCGTAGTTTTCATTTGGTGCATTTTTGCTGTTTTTATTGCCATCCAGGAAAAGAAGCATTTGCGCATTTGTGGTGATCTCTCTTAGCAGTTGCTTAAAATTGCCTGTAACATGTTTTCTCAATAACATGAAATATTGCATCGTATATACACCACTCTGGGTAGTCTGGTAGCGCGTGACGAAATGGTTGTGCCAAAACAACACCATTCGCTCTCCAATGTTTCGTTGCTGATGCATCATAGGCATGAAGCAGGAGATCAATACAGCGGTGAACATTATAAACTTTTCATTGTGATGGTCCCATTTGTACTCTTTTATTGTCTCCGTCCTTTGGTCTTCAAAATATACAGGTGGGAAAGGATTAGCTGATGTGTCGAGCAAAATATCGAGACATTGATCCATGGTCTTGCCCCGAAAAAATCTATAGTCCTCTGGCGTAATGCCAAAAAGAGTGCGGCGCAGCAGGTGTTTGAGTTGCGTATCGGTCCAAGGACCTTCATATTTTTTCATAGTACGTCAGGTATCGGTTTGAAATACCTTTTCAGTCAAATCTGATAGGTCATCCACAATGGCAAAGACAGGAAAACACGCTATTGTGAATTTAAAGACTTTTTAATCTTTAAGCGAAAGTTATTTACTACATTTTCAGATCAGAGCAATAAGCATCGTTTACTCACTTTTATAAAAAATGCAGGGCATGCCAATTCGAATATGTTGTTTATCCTTTCATTGTATATTTAAAATGAAATTATATTTATTGTTGAATAAATCTCAAGATCAATTTTTTTAGATTTTATTTTTCATATATTTACCAATGAACAGCGGTTTTTTTCGAGTCAATGATCGTCGGAAATACTGAACCCAGAGAACCCTTTACACATGTCCACAGAACCGAAGAAGAGGCGACCAGCGCCTGATCGAGCTACTTTTTTCGCCAGATATAAGTGGGAGTGTATCCTTTTTGTTTTCACCTGTCTGCTCTACTGCGCTTCCGTCTTTAATAACTATAATATGGACGATGAGCTGGTGACCATCCAGCACCGGCTCACCTCCAAAGGTATCTCAGCTATACCGGAGATATTTACCTCCAGCTACTATGAAGATGCGTCCGGCTATGCATATGAGTACAGGCCGATAGTCCTGGCCACGTTTGCCGCTGAGCATTCTGTGGCCGGAGACAATCCGCATGTGAGCCACCTGGTCAGCCTGCTGCTCTATGCCCTCTGCATCTCCCTGCTGTACCTGCTACTAAAGGCGCTGCTGCCCGATTATTCGCGGCGGCTATTATTTTTTATAGTTCTCTTGTTTGCCGCACACCCTGCCCATACCGAGGTGGTGAGCAGTATCAAAAACCGAGATGAGATACTGGCGCTGCTGTTTGGCCTGCTGGCGCTGTATGCGTCTGTACGGGCTGTGAGCGGGCGGCTGCTGTGGTATGCGGGTGTGCCCATGTTCGCGCTATTGGCGCTGCTGAGCAAAAAGACTGCTGTGCCTTTTGTACTGATCATACCATGTGCCCTGATACTGTGCCGCCCGGTGCGCCTGAGACCTGTGCTGAATGTGGCGCTGCTGCTGGCGGTACCTTTCTACTGGATCATGACAGATACAGTATCTCACAAGGTACTGATGATAGTGTCGCTGCTGTCCTTCATCGTGCTATTCTTTATGCTGGTGCACCCGGCTTACTTTTTTGAGCGGGTAGCGCGGCTGAGAGCCTATTACAAGAATGAAAAGGCTGCTACGGTGCCCTTTGCTGATCAGAATGACCTGAAGGGCTTTCTGGGTGCAGCAGTGAGGGACCTGCAGGTAAACTTTGCGTGGCTGCCTATGGGGCTGATGGTACTCTGTCTGCTGCTGTTTTTTGCCGGGCTCTACCTGGGCTACCTGCCGGCGGTGGCCACTGCGCTCGCACTGCTCACGCTGGGCCTCTGGGGCAATAAGACGATCAACTGGTGGGCCAGCCTCGGTATCTATATATGTGTGACCATATCTATGATCCTATTCTCTCCGGGAAACTCTATCTACAGCAACCTGCTCTTTATCTCACTGGCATTTCAGATGCTGTATAGCAGGGGCAGGCTATTCATACCGGCCCTGGGACTCTACGCAGTGCTGGCCCGGTATGGGTCCATGGCCTCGTACCTCAATCTCGGTGTGTTCATGCTGGTACTATACAGATGGCCCAGGACGCGAATCCTGAGCTATGTAGTATTTATGCTGGGCATTTATGACTCAGTGAAGTTATTTATGCTAAACGGCATTTTTAGCCGGGCGAGCATGTATACTACTGCGTATAGTGTGTATATGGCGGTAGTGTTTCTCCTGCCGCTGCTGCTAAAGCGCAGTGACAGGCAGCTGCGCAATGCTATCAGCGCGGGTGTCCTGCTCATACTGATGATATATACCTGGCCGGGACTGCAGACCAATACTGCGCGGCTGATGAGTATGGTCAGTGCCCGGACATCCGGCCAGGACTCGGGCCTGTACACCACGCCGGCGGCCAGACAAAACAGACCGCTGGCCTATGTGGAAAATCCGGTGCCGGCAGATGCACCACTGACCGTAAAGGCAGGTACATCTATGGAGGTACTGCTGCACTATCTGCACAAGGTAGTACTGCCGTATCCTATGGCTTTCTACTACGGCTACCGGTATATCTACCCACAGCGTCTGACAGAGCCGGGGCCACTGCTGGGTGTGATCTCCTATGTGCTGCTCTGCGTGGGCATACTGCTCAGCCTGCGCCGCAGGAGGGCGCTGGCCCTGGGCCTGCTCATATACCTGCTATCTATCGTGGCGGTATCGGACTTCTTCTTCCCTATACCCGGTATGGTGGCAGAGCGCTACCTGCTCATCCCATCACTGGGGTGGTGCCTGGTACTGGGCACCGGGCTGGCATATCTGCTACAGCGCACACTGGTATCAGACAGCAGAGCGCTGCTCCTGCCCGCAGTCAGGTATACTCTGCTCGCTATCTTGCTGCTCTACTCCGGTATCACCTTTGCGCGAAACCTGCAGTGGAAAGATGCACTGACGCTGATGCGGCACGATATCAGCTATGTAGACCGCTCTGCTCATGCACATGATCTCCTGGCCATCAAGCTCATGAAGGGCTCCTACGAAGTGTCCGGTGCAGCGCAGCAGGATATGCAGCTGGAGGCGCTCGGGCACTTCAAACAGGCGCTAGCCATATACCCGGGATTTTACAATGCTGCCTATGACCTGGGCAGAGTGTATGCTGCGCTACATATGCCTGACAGCAGTATCGCATTTTTTGATAGGGCTATGGCTATAGACTCGGAGAATACGGATCCATCCCTATTCATAGGTGAGATGCGTGTAGAGCAGGGCCAATATGCGGCGGCGATACCTGCACTGGAGTATGTGGTGAGGCACCAGCCTCTGAACTATGCTCCGTACTCCCTGCTGAGTATGGCCTATTTCAAAACCGGCAGACCGGAGGAGTCTATAGCTGTAAACCAGGAAGCCATAAGCCGCTGGCCGG
The DNA here is from genome assembly GCA_018267365.1 of Bacteroidota bacterium. Taxonomy (GTDB): domain Bacteria; phylum Bacteroidota; class Bacteroidia; order Chitinophagales; family LD1; genus UBA1941. Next base: position 123,111 of record JAFDYQ010000006.1, read on the forward strand.
CAGGGTCTGACGCCTATGTGAATATAGCCCGGGTATATATAGCTCAGAGCAGAATGGATAGCGCCATAGCGTACCTGAGTGCAGCGCAGCGGATAGCGCCCGGAGATCAGGATATCAGCGCTATGATCAGGAGTGTGGAGACGAGTGCAAAATCAAAGTGACAGATGGCTGGCTAATGTCAGACGGCGCGCTCTCTGCGGCTGAATACATACAGGCCGCTCAGTGACAGAAGCGCGACAACGGCCATGGTGACAAAGTAAGGAAGCGCCGGAAACGGATCTCCGAGCAGGGCATAGCGATAGCCGCTGATGACGCCAGCCATAGGGTTGAGATAAAGTAAAGGCCGGAAGGAGGCAGGTACCAGCTCTGCCGGATAAAAAACCGGTGTGACCCAGATGGCTATACCGATCACGACAGGCATGAGCTGGATGAGATCGTGAAAACGGCTGCTCAATACACTCATCCAGATGGCGATGGCAAAGCCACAGAGGACATTGTAAAAAAGAAACAACGGCAGCGTGATCAGCCCGCCGGATACAGGAGCGCCGGAGACGGCGATGAGTATGACAAGCATGGCCAGCGAGATAAAAAACTCCAGAGAGGCCACTACTATTTTGGCCAGGAGGAGGATGACCCTGGGGAAGTAAAGTTTAGAAAAAATATCCTCACCGCGGAGTATAGCTGTAGAGGCGGTGTTTGAGATCTGAGAAAAGAAGTTCCAGGCTATCATGCCTGTGAAAGCAAAAAGATAATAAGGAGACCGCGTAGGCACATGCATAAACAGACGAAATATCATAGTGAATATGAGCAAGGTCATCACTGGCCGTATGATACTCCACAGCAGACCAAAGTATGTTTGCACATAAAGCATGCGGATCTCCTTGGCCGCAAAGACCCAGATGAGCCAGCTGTAGGATATGATCTCCCGGCAGTAGGCACCAAAGGTGAGCGGGATAGCCGAGAAGACTATGGGGGCGGTCTTCTTGGTATCGGTCAGGGTGGGCTCAGGCGGCTGCATAATATGTTGATTGGCCGGGCAAAGATGCATAAAATAACATGGGACATAAACCTGTGGATACAGACAGGCTTTGGCCCTCTTTTTATATTTTTATGATAAGTAAGACTATGGATAAGAAATTGACAAGGATCCGGTTTAGAGATGCTGCCATCGAGCAGCAGTTTGAGCGGGATGGGTACATAGTGCTCAAGAATTTTGCTGATGCAGCGATGGTAGATAGGATGCGCGCAGTATTTGAGGCGTACTATGTACCTCCTACTGAGAAAATGGTATGCTGGAACTCTGCTGTGAATGTGGGCGAAGATGAGAAGAAGCAGATCAGTGCAGAGCTGCTGAAGCTCCTCACCCCACAGCTGCGGCAGCATATCGACTCCTACATGGACCACTTTGGCTACTTTCTGACGAAGCCTGCCGATGAGACCGCTACAAACCTGGCCATACACCGCGATGCAAGTGCTGTGGATGAAAAGCAGTTTGAATATCTTATCTTCTGGATGCCGCTGGTGGATATCAATAAGGAGACAGGCTATCTATACCTGATGCCGGGTAGCAATAGGCTGTTTGAATATGAATTGCCGTTTGGTGTGAGTTGGCCGTATAAGCACCTGGACTCTGAGTTGCAGAAATATGCTGTGAAACTCGACCTGAAGGCCGGAGATGCAGCTATTTTTTCGGGCAAGACATTACATGGGTCTTATGCTAATATGAGTGGTGCGCCAAGGCCGGTAGTCTGCTGCGGGCTCGTAGATCCGGCCACAGAGCTGATGTACTACTACTATGACCGGGAGAAAAATAATGTGGAAGCCTACACAGTGAGCCCGGACTTCTTCCTGCAGAGTGACTTCTCTCATCCCAAAGAGAAGTATCCGCTGAGGTTCTCCTTTGAATACCAGCCACCAAAGCTAACCGGCCGGGATATTTCAGATTTCTACAAGAAGAACTGGAGCCTGTACAAAGGCCACTATGGGATGCTGGATCGAATACGGAAGCGATACTTTAGCTTTGTATGAGTATGATATGTGCTGTGTTTTGTATTGGTCACTGCGGGAGCAGCTACGGTTCCTGTCTATATGATATAGGATGAGAGTCTGCCTGATCCGCCCGCCCAAGCTGATGATAAAAAATGCGGCTTCTGTAGTGTCATTTCCCCCACTGGGTATGGCATTGATAGCTGCCGCGCTCAAGGATAGGGGCCACACAGTGCAGGTGATAGACGCCGCCGTGAGCGGTGATGGTGGCTGTCATGACTTTGATGCCTCACAGATACACGGGAGCCTTCCCGCACAAAACGCCCTGGTCACCAGTGGTCTTTCCTTTGATGCCATCACAGCATCTATTCATCCGGACACGGAGTTGATCGGGTTTAGCTGCATGTTTAGTATAGACTGGGTATCAGACCGTGCGCTCATCAATGCCGTCTCTGCACGCTATCCGCATGCCACACTGATAGCTGGCGGAGAGAGTGCCACCGGTATGCCACAGGTATTTCTGACCCAGTGTCCCGGACTGGCGGCCTGCGTACTGGGTGAGGGCGAGGAGACAGTCACAGACCTGATAGATGCGCTGGCCAGCGGGCGGCCGCTGAGTACTGTCAGTGGCATCATGCTGCGCTCAGATGGTGCATACATCAAAACAGAGAAGCGCGAACGCATGCGCAAGCTGGACGATATACCGGTGCCTGCATGGGAGGAGTTTCCCGTAGAGCTATACCCCCGCCCCCTGCGCCGCGCCGATGCGCCTAATCCTATCACGCTGCCGCTGATCGCCACGAGGGGGTGCCCCTTCCGGTGTACATTCTGTACCAGCCCTGATATGTGGGGCACGCGATACTACCTCCGGTCGCCGCAGAGCGTGGCTGATGAGATAGCTATGGTGCAGCAGCGCTTCCAGGCCGGCAATTTTGATTTCTTTGATCTCACTGCGATCATCAAGAAAAAATGGATACTCGAGTTTTCGCAGATACTGCGGGACAGACAGCTGGATATCCTGTGGCGATTCCCTGCGGGTACGCGCTCTGAGGCCATAGATGAGGAGGTGGTAAAGGCTCTCAGCAGCAGCGGCTGCCATGAGATCATCTACGCGCCGGAGTCGGGCTCTGAGCGCGTACTGGAGATGATCAAAAAGAAAGTGAATATCCCCAATATGCTGCAGTCTATGCGCTATGCCAAGAAGCACGGCATGCGTATCTATATCAATATGATCATAGGCCTGCCGGGCGAGCGGCACAGTGATATCTTTCGTACGTGTTGGTTTCTGATCCAGTGCGCGCGGGTGGGGGTGAATGATGTGGGGCTGGCCAAGTTTCGGCCGTATCCGGGCAGCGCTCTTTTTGATCAGCTCCATGAGCAGGGCAGGATCAGCCTGGACACTGATGATTACTTTGTAGACTCGTTATTTCTGGTGGACTCTATCCTGCTCAATAAGTTTTATAACCCGGAGATAAAGAGCGACAGGTTGTATATGTTGTATTACTTCCTGTATCTGGGTTCATTCTACAGCGCTCAGTGCCTGTTTCAGTTTGGCAACTTCAGAGCCATACTCCGCGACGGTACTATGTACCGCTATGGTGCTAATCTGAAAAAAGACATCACATCCAAACTGCGGAACTGGACGGGAGGCAAGTGAGACACTCACCGGCAGGCGGTGCCGATATAGTAGCGCTCTATATCATCCTGATCAAACAGGGGGCCATCTACCCTCCAGTGCTGGCCTATACTATAGGCATTGTGCCCATGAGGTATGATATATGCCTGCCGGAATACGGGCGCACCCGGTACCTCAAAGCAAGGACGCATGAGATGCCGCAGGTCTCCTCCCCGACTGCGTAGATAGGAGCATAGCATACTGCTGACGGGCTCATCTGCCGGTGCGCCGAGCTGTGCCCTCAGTGTATCTATATAGGCGCGTGATAGCAGCATGCGGGTGTCTCCATATATCCTGCGCGTAGCTATGGCGCGATGGTGGCCATGACCTTTACTTTTCACCAGGGTATCGTATGTCACAGCATAGGTGCCACTACTATCGGCAAAGATGGCGGGATCGTAGGGGTCTATGATAAAGTCACCTGCGGCCAGGTGCAGCACAGGGAAGACATGCACACCGTCCGGTATCGTGACGGTATAGCCTTTGATATGAAGCATGGTATCTATCCACCTGAGATAAAAAACAGATCGCTGCGTGCAGTAAAATGACATCACGTTACGATTGCCCATATCATAGCAGGTGCTGAGCGGGAGTGTGTCCCAGCGCTGCCATACATCGAGCATCTGACTGTCGCGGGCCAGGCCATACTTAGGCCCCAAAAACTGATAGCTGAAAGCAGCATACACCATATCAGCCATAGTGAGCGCCTTGAGGTATTGGCGTGTCTCCGGGCTGTATGGCAGCGTATCTATGCCGGCAAATCTATGGTGTAGCTCTGTCTCAGCCTCCCCAAAGGTATAGGGCAGATTGGTATACAGTGTGTCTGCCGGCTGCTGCATATCGCACGCGGTGGGATCCCAAGGTCTGAAGCCCTGCATCTCCGCCACAGCCATCCGCAGGTCTGCCACTCTGATCTGCTCCGGCTGCTGCCGGCATCCTATGAGAGTACATGCCAGTATGAGCGCTGCAATAAAAGGTATAGCCCGGATCAAGCTCATGATATAGTTTTATCTCCTGTGCTGCGATACTGCATGTGCCAGTCAAAGCTAGGTTTGAGCGAAAACTTTTTGTCATTCATACTCCAGGGCCTGATCCACGCATGATATGAAGACGTCACACCAAAACTGAGGCAGCGCATATTCTCATAGAGCGAGCTATGACCGTCAGAGATGATAAAGCCCACATAGAAGGTGCCGACATTAAAAAAATTTGGCGGTACATGGCAGGAGCACTCGTATATCCCCTCCGTAGTGATACTATACTCCGGTGTGACTCTGTAGGAGAAGGAATCAGACAGCAGTACATTGCTAAAGTCTGATATGTAGATCATGAGATCATACTGACCGGGTTTATTGACGCGAAATCTAATGGAAGCTGTGACCGGCTCCTCTATCTGCGCCTGGTGTGCAGAGACCCAGTAGTCCAGCACAGTGATACAGTGGTCGGGGTCAGAGGCGAAATTGACAGAAACGTCTTCTTTTTGCCGCTTGAGCCCGGAGCGGGCCTCATAGGTATCTATCACAGACATGGTCTCGCCATCTGCCACTATACGGCCATGATCCAGTATCAGCGCCCTGTGCGTATACTCGGCTATCTCACGCAGGCTGTGAGATACGATGATCAGGCTGGCGCCCTGGCGGAGCAGCTGCTGTATTTTCAGTTTACACTTTTCCTGAAAACGGATATCACCCACCGTCATGATCTCATCCAGTATGAGCAGGTCTACCTGTAGCAGCGTCTTGATAGCAAAGGCGAGGCGCAGGTACATGCCGTTAGAATAATGCCGCACCGGCTGGTCTATAAAGTCTCCGATCTCTGCAAAGTCTATGATCTCTTCTACCATAGCGCGCATCAGCCGCTTTTTGTAGCCGGCCATGCTACCTGCCAGAAAAATATTCTCGCGCCCGGTAAACTCCGGCACCATGCCAAAGCCCAAATCAAGGATCGCGGCAAAGGTACCATAGATCTTTACCTGCCCGCTGTCAGGCTTTAGTATGCCAGACAGGATTTTGAGCAAGGTACTTTTGCCGGAGCCATTCTGGCCCATGATGCCCAGTGTCTCCCCGCGACCCAGCTCAAAGGAAAGCGGACTCAGGGCATCGATATACTCTTTGCCTTGTGCATTTTGGAGCTGAAATCGTTTCGCTACTCCCTCTACCTGTATGAGTGGGTCCTGTGTAGTCATCATGCTCAGACTAAATGGTGGTGAAAATAGAATATAAGCCGCTCTGTAAAGGACGAAAATGAAAAATATGGCTTAGATACAGTTTTTACTCTTCAGCCAGGCGTATATCTGCTCTGTGCCGCCGGTGTGTGAGAGAACGTACTCCCGTGTTTTTTCGGAGCCTGTGCGGAGATGCGCCTCATTATTGTCATAGAGGTCTTCGATCACCTCCAGTAGCTGGTCATAGCTGCGGATGGTATGGGCTGCATGCCAGTCCGGATGGCTGAGCAGTTCGACGGCCTCGGCAGATTTTTGATAGTGCGGCCCAAAGATGACCGGCTTGCCATATACGGCAGGCTCCAGGATATTGTGTACACTGGCACCGAAGCCACCGCCCACGTACACTACATCAGCATAGTAGTAGATAGAGGAGAGCATGCCTATACCATCTATGATCAGCACATCAAACTCATGTGCGTCCCGCGTGGTGACCCGTGAAAAAAGCCCCCGGCTGGCGGTGATACGCTCTATGATGTAATAGTTGTTTTCCTCGTTTACATCATGAGGCGCTATCACGTATTTGAAAGCCTGCTGAAAGGGATCTTCATTGATGAGGCGGGCTATGAGATCTATATCTTTTTTCCAGGTGCTGCCGGCTACTATCAGTTTCTTATCACCTTTGAATGCGGCTATAGTGTCATAGTCTTTGCGCAGGGCGGCTATAGATGCTACCCGGTCAAAGCGTGTATCTGCGCAGACCTCTCCGTCAAAACCTATACTGCGTAGCAGCTGACGGGATTCTTCGTTCTGCACAAAGATGTGGCGGAAGTAGCGTAGCATCTCCCGGTGCAGGCCGCCATACCAGCGGAAGAAAGGTTGATCTGCCCGGAAAACGGCGGAGACGAGTACGATGGGGAGCTGGCGGATATAGAGCTGGCGGAGAAAGTGGTACCAGTACTCATATTTGACCCAGATGATGAGCTCGGGCCTGACCGTACGGATAAACTTAACGGCATTGGCCAGATTGTCTATGGGCATGTAGGACACATAGTCTACGCCCTCGTAGTAGCGCCGCACGTCATAGCCGGAGGGAGAGAAGAAGGTGAGTAGTATCCTGACAGCGGGGTCGCGCTCTTTGATCATCTCTATGAGCGGGCGGGCCTGCTCAAACTCTCCCAGCGATGCACAGTGTACCCATATTTTTTTGCCATGGAGACTTTTCATATTAGTGCGCAGCCGGGCAAAGAGCTTAGCGCGCCCATCATACCACCTGCGCGACCTGGCAGAAAAGGGATAACTGACCAGTATAGCAAGCCTGTATAGCAGGATAAAAATATCGTATAGGGTCACGTATATCCCGGGCACTAGGTTGTGGGTTTAGCGGATAAACTGCTCAGAATCCTTATTGGTAAATTTAGGTATCAGCCAGCCCACCTTGATACCGATCAGCATGTCTGCGCGCGTATGCTTGTCTGGGCTGCCTATGCTGCCATTGTCACCGAAAAAGTTCCACGCGCGGCGATTTTGTGTAATAGCGAGGGTATACTCTATGCCACCGTAAAAATTCAGAAACTTCTTGCGCTCCAGATAGAGGTAGCCCAGCTGCGCCTGTATCATAAAGCCATTGGTGAGGCGGTCGTAGCCGGTCTTGTAATCAGAGTTGAACTGGTAGTAGGAGTCCTTGGTAGCACGGATCCATATTTTGTGCTGCATAAACCCCGGTGCCAGCGTCAGCATGATACCTGAGTTGGGATGCTTGTCTGATAGTTTGAAGACCTTGCCTGTGCGCATGGCTACCTGAAATCCGGTCATCTCTAGGCTGATCGTACCTACATCTCCATAGGCCTGTATGAAATTGCCCGGAGGGTCATAGGTGCTGACAGGTGCCAGGATCTGATTTTCGCGGACCTTAGAGCCAAACATATAGGCCCCTTCTATACCTATCAGCCAGTTATGTTTTACCTTATAGCTCAGGTTGAGGCCGATATTATTGCAGAAACCGAAACGCTTTGCCAGCTCACCTACCGGGAGTAAGGCAGAATAGGAGAAAGTGGCCAGAAAGGCATTGTTGGTGGTACTGGCCCTTTTTTTCATGAATTCGGACCGCTCTATACGGGCGATGATCGAGTCATCTTCCGTCTGCGCTACGGCGAGGCCATAAAAGCCCAAAAGTATAATAAAAATCAATAAAGCCCGCCGGCACAACATATTCCAACTTTAGGCGATAAAGGTAAAAATATTATTTTTGGACTCCCCTTTTTAACTAAGATGAGCAAAATAGAAATGGTCGATCTAATCGGCCAATACGAGCAGATCAAATCTGAAATAGACAGCGCTATACACACGGTGATCGATACGGGGCGTTTTATCGGTGGCCCGGCGCTGGATTCCTTTACCAAAAACCTCGCGGCCTATCTGGATGTAAACCATGTGGTACCCTGTGCTAACGGTACCGATGCCCTGCAGATAGCCATGATGGCGCTGAACCTGCAGCCGGGAGACGAGGTGATCACAGCCGACTTTACCTACGCTGCCACAGCAGAGGTGATAGCGCTGCTAAAGCTGACCCCGGTGCTGGTAGAGGTAGATCCGCTCACGTTCAATATTTCGCCGGAGGCGATAGAAAGGGCTATCACGCCGGCCACTAAGGCCATCGTGCCGGTGCACCTCTTCGGCCAGTGCGCAGATATGGCACCGATCATGGAGATAGCGAGGAAGCATAATCTCTATGTGATAGAGGATACGGCCCAGGCTATAGGGGCGTACTATACATTCCCTGACGGAAAAAAGCTGCGCGCAGGTACGATAGGCACGATAGGTACTACGTCCTTCTTTCCCAGCAAGAACCTCGGCTGCTATGGCGATGGTGGTGCGATATTCACCAATGATGAGGCGCTGGCCAGGCACCTGAAGATGATAGCCAACCACGGGCAATCCTCTCAGTATGTGTTTGACGAAATAGGCTGCAATAGCCGCCTGGATAATCTGCAGGCAGCCATACTGGATGTAAAGCTGAAGTACCTGGACAAATACTGTGAGGCGCGCCAGCAGGCGGCTGCCTACTATGATACGCAGCTGGCCGGACTGAAAAATGCCACTGTGCCTGTACGCGCAGTAAATTCCACTCATGTATTTCATCAGTATACGCTGACGCTGAAGGCCGGAACAGACAGAGCAGCCGTGCGTAAGGCCTTTGAGGAGCGGGGTATACCTACCATGGTGTACTATCCATCTCCCATGCACCGCCAGAACGCCTACAAATCCCCGAGATACTCCGACACGGATTTCCCCATCTCTATCAGATTGAGCGAATGTGTATTATCATTGCCTATACACACTGAGATGACAAAGGAGCAGCAAGAATATATCATCTCGGCAGCCAAAGAGATCATTCAATAACATTAACCCAAACCAAACAAACAATAAATGAAGATAGCAGTAGTAGGTACAGGATATGTAGGACTCGTGACAGGCACCTGTTTCTCAGAGACAGGCAATGACGTAACCTGTATAGACATCAATCAGACTAAGATAGACATGCTCAATAACGGCCAACTGCCGATCTATGAGCCGGAGCTGGATGTGCTCTTTGAGCGTAATAAGAAAGAAGGCAGGTTGAAATTTACGACCAGCCTGGCCGAAGGTATCAAGGGAGCGAAGATCATCTTCCTGGCTCTGCCTACACCGCCAGGCGAGGATGGCAGCGCTGACCTGAAATATATCCTGAAAGTAGCTGTGGACCTGGGCCCGCTGCTGGACCAGTATGTGGTGATAGTAGATAAAAGTACGGTGCCGGTAGGTACTGCAGATAAGGTACGCGCCGAGGTAGCCAAGGGGGCCAAAGTAGAGTTTGATGTGGTGAGCAATCCGGAGTTTCTCCGTGAGGGTGTAGCTGTGGAGGACTTTATGAAGCCTGAGCGTGTGGTAGTGGGTACCAGCTCTGAGAAAGCGCAGGAAGTGATGGGTCACCTGTATGAGCCATTTGTGCGCCAGGGCAATCCGGTGCTCTTTATGGATGAGCGCTCGGCTGAGATGACCAAATATGCGGCCAACTCTTTCCTCGCTACCAAGATCTCCTTTATGAATGAAGTGGCAAATCTCTGCGAGAAGGTAGGTGCTGACGTAGACCAGGTGCGCCGTGGTATAGGTACTGACAGCCGGATAGGCAAGAGGTTCCTCTTCCCGGGCCTCGGCTATGGCGGCAGCTGCTTCCCTAAGGATGTGCAGGCACTGCACCAGACCGCCTCGCAGAATGACTACAACTTTGCGATACTGGACTCGGTAATGAAGGTGAACTACGACCAGCGGAAGCTCTTTCTGACCAAGATACTGGAGAAATACCCTGATGTGAAGGGCAAAACCATAGCGCTGTGGGGCCTGGCATTCAAGCCAAACACGGATGATGTGCGTGAGGCGCCGGCGCTCTACCTGATAGATGAGCTGCTGAGCCGTGGCGCATCTGTACGCGCCTACGACCCTGAGGCTATGGGCCACGTACAGCAGCAGTATGGAGACAAGGTGTACTTTGCCAAGGATCAATATGATGCCCTGACAGGAGCAGACTTCCTGGTGATCGCTACCGAGTGGAATACTTTCCGCTCACCGGACTTTGAGAAGATCAAAGCGGCTCTTAAAGAAAAGGTAATATTCGACGGGCGAAATTTATACAGCCTCACGGAGATGAAAGACTGCGGATTTTACTATTATAGCGTGGGCAGAAAAACTGTAGCATGAGCAAGGCAAGAAAGAGGATACTGATCACGGGAGCTGCGGGCTTCCTCGGGTCGCACCTGTGCGACCGGTTTATAGCAGAAGACTACCATGTGATAGCGATGGATAACCTGATCACAGGTGACCTGCGCAATATCCAGCATCTCTTCAAACTGGAGAATTTTGAATTTTATCACCACGACGTGTCGAAGTTTGTCTTCGTACCGGGTGACCTGGATTATATCCTGCACTTCGCCTCACCGGCCAGCCCGATAGACTATCTCAAGATTCCTATCCAGACGCTGAAGGTGGGCGCTATGGGCACGCACAACCTCCTCGGCCTGGCCCGTGTGAAGAAAGCTCGTATCCTCGTAGCATCTACATCAGAAGTGTATGGCGACCCTACGGTACACCCGCAGACTGAGGACTACTGGGGCAATGTAAACCCTGTAGGCCCGCGCGGTGTATATGACGAGGCAAAACGCTATATGGAGGCTATCACGATGGCCTACCATACCTATCATGGCCTGGAGACGAGGATCATCCGTATCTTTAATACCTACGGCCCGCGTATGCGACTGAATGATGGCCGCGTACTGCCGGCATTTATAGGCCAGGCGCTGAGAGGAGAGGACCTGACCATGTTTGGCGATGGTAGTCAGACGCGTTCCTTCTGCTATGTGGCAGACCTCGTGGAGGGTATCTACCGCCTGCTGCTGAGTGACTATACACAGCCAATGAACATAGGCAACCCGGAGGAGATCACGATCAAAGAATTCGGTGAAGAGATCATCAAACTGACTAACTCAGACCAGAAGCTCATCTCCCTGCCGCTGCCAAAGGACGACCCTAAGCAGCGCAAGCCGGATATCACCAAGGCCCGCGAGATACTAGGCTGGGAGCCTAAGGTGAAACGTGCAGAGGGCCTCAAGATCACGTACGATTATTTCAAAACCTTGTCTAAAGAAGAACTCTTTGCCGGGCATAGAGACTTTATCAATGGCAGCAAATAACTACTACGCTCACGAGACAGCCATCGTAGATGAGGGCTGTACCATAGGAGAGGGGACCAAGATCTGGCACTTCAGCCACATCATGTCCGGCTGTACGCTGGGCCGGGGCTGCAACATAGGCCAGAACGTGGTGGTCTCTCCAGACGTAGTGCTAGGCAATAATGTGAAGGTGCAAAACAACGTGTCTATCTACACCGGCGTGACCTGTGAGGATGATGTGTTTCTCGGGCCTTCGTGTGTATTTACCAATGTGACGAACCCGCGCAGTGGTGTGAACCGTCGCGGCCAGTACTCCAGGACGCATGTGGGCAAAGGAGCCAGCATAGGTGCCAATGCGACGATCGTGTGCGGTCATGATATAGGGCAGTTTGCCTTTATCGGGGCCGGTGCGGTGGTGACGAAGACGGTGCCGGACTATGCACTGCTGGTAGGCAATCCTGCGCGCCAGCTGGGCTGGATGAGTGAGTATGGGCACAGGCTTAATTTTGACCAGAGCGGACGAGCAAAGTGTGAAGAGAGTGGTCAGGAATACGAACTGAAGGACGGGGCGGTAAAGCGCATCTCGTAAAGAAAGACTGAGTGAAAACGGTCGACTAAACAAAACAACCACTGAATAAGAATGTATCAAGAGCTTCTCAATAAGGAAAAGAAACTGGCCCTGATCGGTCTGGGCTATGTAGGCCTGCCTATCGCGCTGGAGTTTGCGAGGAAGATATCTGTGATCGGATTTGATATCAATCCTAAGCGCGTGGAGATGATGAAGCAGGACATAGATCCGAGCTGTGAGCTGGAGAAAGAAGCCTTTGAAGGCTGCGATATTCAGTTTACGTCTAACCTCGATGACCTCAAGGAGGCCTCTTTTTTCATCGTGGCCGTACCTACACCGGTAGACTCGCACAATGTGCCTGATCTGAAGCCGGTATTGTCGGCCTCTACTACCATCGGCAAGGTGCTCAAAAAGGGCGACTATGTAGTGTTTGAATCAACTGTGTATCCTGGTTGTACTGAAGATGACTGCCTGCCGGTCATAGAGCAGATATCAGGTCTCAAAATGGGCGTAGACTTCAAGCTTGGTTACTCTCCTGAGCGTATCAATCCAGGCGATAAAGAGCACACGCTGGCCAAGATCACAAAGGTGGTGTCCGGCTGTGACGCAGAATCTCTGGATACCATAGCCAAAGTATACGAAATAGTGGTAAAGGCCGGCACTCACCGCGCCAGCTCAATCAAGGTGGCGGAGGCTGCCAAGATCATAGAGAATACGCAGCGCGACGTGAATATCGCCCTGATGAATGAGCTGTCCTGCATCTTTGACAAGATGGGTATCAATACCTATGAGGTGCTGGAGGCGGCGGGGACCAAATGGAACTTCCTGAAGTTCTTCCCAGGTCTCGTAGGTGGCCACTGTATCGGTGTAGACCCATACTACCTGACATATAAGGCCGAGGAGCTAGGCTACAAGTCTGAGGTGATCCTGGCAGGCCGCCGTATCAATGACGATATGGGTGCGCGCATAGCCAAGAAACTGGTACAGCAACTGATACAACTGAACAAGACCATAGCACACACTAAGGTGCTGGTGATGGGGGCTACCTTTAAAGAAAATGTATCGGACATCCGCAACTCTAAGGTGGTAGATGTGATCAAGGCGCTGAAAGAATATCATGTGCACGTGGAGGTCACTGATCCCTATGCAGATAGTGAAGAATTTCAGCATGAATACGGCGAGACGCTGACCACTGAGCTGGCAAAAGACTATGACGCGGTGATCGTGGCAGTAAACCATGACAAGTTCGCGGGTCTGGACGAGGCATACTTTAAGTCTATACTGAAGCCGGACGGCATACTGGTGGATGTGAAGGGCGACCTGAGGAGGAAGATCAAGGGGATCAAGTACTGGTCGCTGTAAGAGCGACAGAGTCAAGACGTAAGAAAAGCGAACCAAGAAATATGAAAGGCTTAAGGAAATGTGTGGGGATGGCGATGGCGTCAGTGATGCTAGTGGTGGGATGTCATAAGAGTCCGGAACCAGTAATCAACATATCCGGCTATACAGCTACGGATGAGACTGGTAACATACTGTGGAGTGTGTCTCATGACAGCACTGACTGGAGGATAGGACAAGATGTACCGGCGCAGGTGAGGCAGACACTGGATGAACTGCCGCTAGTGACAGATACTAACTACTATGCACCAGGCACGATAGTAGAGATAACCGATACAGGGTATCTATATGGTGCCTATCCTAATCCGTGTATAGGAGCTTTTGTATTCTATGAGACAAAGGGAGGCTCTTTGACTTATGCCTGTAAATATGCATTGGTAGATAATAGGCTGCATATCTTCAGCAGTGGTGTAATACCGGGCCATGGCAGAAAAACCATAGCTATGAGTACTTTGCAGGCGGGGATGTATAGGTTGTATTATTCATATTATGATGCTCAGGGCCAGATGATCACGAGCGGCTACGGCGATATACAAAAGCAATAAATAACATGAAAAAGATACTCATCACCGGCGGTGCCGGATTTATAGGTTCTCACGTGGTGAGGCTATTCGTCAATAAGTATGCGGATACGCAGATTTACAATCTGGATAGCCTGACCTATGCAGGCAATCTGGAGAACCTCCGGGATATAGAAGGCAAGCCGAACTATACCTTTGTGAAAGGTGACATCACAGATGCTTCTTTTATCAATGAGCTGTTTCAGAAAGAGCAGTTTGATGGTGTGATACACCTCGCGGCAGAGAGCCATGTGGATCGCTCTATCTCTGATCCGATGGCCTTTGTGGTGACCAATGTGATAGGTACGGTGAATCTGCTCAATGCAGCGCGTACGATCTGGAAGTGCAATAAGGATTCCGAATTTCCTGCAGGCAAGAAATTTTACCACGTGTCTACTGATGAAGTGTACGGATCGCTCGGAGAGGAGGGATTCTTCCTCGAAACGACACCGTATGAGCCGCAGAGTCCATACTCTGCGAGCAAGGCCAGTTCAGATCACTTTGTGCGGGCCTACTATAATACCTACAATCTGCCCGTAGTCCTGACCAACTGCTCTAACAACTATGGCGCAAATCAATTTCCAGAGAAGCTGATACCGCTTTTCATCAATAACATCCGCAACAATAAATCACTGCCTGTTTACGGCGATGGCAAGTACACCCGCGACTGGCTCTGGGTAGAGGACCATGCGCGTGCGATAGATGTGGTATACCACACTGGTGTGCTGGGCGAGACTTATAACATAGGTGGCTTTAACGAATGGCAGAATATCAACCTGATCAAACTGCTGATCAAGATAGTGGACCAGAAGCTGGGCCGCGCCGAAGGTGAATCAGAAAAACTGATCACCTATGTGAAGGACCGCCCGGGCCATGACAAGCGCTATGCGATAGATGCGACTAAGATCAAGAACGAACTGGGCTGGGAGCCATCAGTCACATTTGAGCAGGGGCTGGACAAGACCATAGACTGGTACCTGGCCAATGGCGAATGGCTGAGCAATGTGACCAGCGGTGACTATCAGAAGTACTACGCCAATCAGTACGCGCACTAGAATCACCATTTGCCCACTGGTATGCAAATTGCAAACCATGGCTGTATGACAAACAACAAGCCAGTGGCAGAGAAAAACCAAACAGCCTCTCACGAATCTAATTACCGTAGTGCTATCAAGGCATTCACATGGCGGGTGATAGGCTCTCTGGATACTACGCTGCTATCACTCTGGCAGACAGGAGACCTGACGATGTCTATCAAGATCGGGTCTACGGACTTTATCTCCAAGATCATACTCTACTACCTGCACGAGCGTGCCTGGATCTACTGGATGGGACAGCGGGTCATGACGCGCTGGATCTCTCTGGTCAAGGCTGTAGTATGGCGTATGATAGGCTCTCTGGATACGGCCTTCTGGGGCTGGTGGTATACGGGCAATACCCTCACAGGACTCAAGATAGGCGGCTATGAACTGCTGACCAAGATAGCCCTCTACTACCTGCATGAGCGCGCCTGGGCCAATGTGCCGATAGGGACCGTGCGTAGGGTGATGAATAGGATCAAAGCAATACTGAACAGATCGTAGTGACTGCCGAAAGCACAAGCATAAAAAGGCCCGTATGATGATCTCACACGGGCTTTTTTATATGTGGGGCGCTGCGGCTTAAAGCGTGTAGCTGAGCTGCAGGGTATAGTTGCGCGGTGCCTGGAACATACCCGGGCGGGTCATCCACTCAGTATTGGCTACGTTCTTGATGATAAAGGCCATTTTGAACTTAGGTGTAGGCTTGAAGCCGAGGGAGAGGTTCAGAATGCTGTAGCCCTTGCTGCCCGCTGCGATCTGCGCATCTCTGTAGTTTTTCAGTCCTGCAAAAGAACCGATACCACCTATTTCTGTGAAGAGCCTGCTGAGGAAAGCGTAGTCTACGTTTTCCTGGAAGGACAAGTACTGGTAATCCAGGTTGAGGTCAAATTTTTTGTACACTACGTTAAAGACCAGCTTAAATTGATGGCGTGAGCGGTACTTGAGTACATTATCTTTGCTACTGGATGTCATAGCATAGGTGAGCCTAGAAGAGTCTGGATTTGAGATCGGGTCATGGTTAGCATCGTTTGCTGTCCGCACGCGGACAGGGATACCTATATTGATATCTGCATATGGTTTGATGGTATCACCCTGCTGGTTAAACATAACTAGTGGCTTATTCCAGTCGAGTGCACGTGCATCTGTAAAGGCATACCCCGCCAGCAGGCTCAGCTCAAAGTCTCCTACTTTGCCCTGTACACCGGCGGTCAGCTCTGTGCCGAGTATGCGGGTGTCACCGATATTCTGCGAGGAGAATCCGAGACCATAGAGGCCATTCTTGGAGGTAGGATCTCCAAACTGACCAAAGGTAAACTCCATCATGTTATTGTAGAAGTTGGCAAAAAAGGCAGCATCACCGTAGCCCATCCAGTTCTTGCCTATTTTAAAGGCTTGCTTGATACCCAGCTCTGCGCTATAGCCTTTCTCGGGTTTCAGGTTAGGATTGCTGAATACGCCCAGTGGACCTACATACGTGTGTACGTAGAGCTCAGCCAGTGACGGATATCGGAAGCCCATACTGCCTGACGCACGGAGAAACGTGCCCTCCGCTACCTGATAGTTGATGCCGATACGGCACAGAGGATACTTTAGCGTGCTCAGGCTATTGGTACGACCTACGACTACATAATGCTTGGAGACGGGATCGAGGGTGTCTTTGTCGTTATTGAAATATTCCCATCGTCCGCCCAAGACGATATCTAGTTTGTTAAAGAATTTCTTATCCACCTGCCCGTAGATAGCTACATTGGCGCGGTCATGATTGCCTATCAGAGAGGCGCTGTCACTGGATCCCTTTGGCGTGCGGGAGAGATCGTACATGCCTACCAGACCGGCTATGACGGTGAGGTTGATCTTTTTCATCATCTTGGCATACTGAAACTCTACGTAGTTTTTGTGCCCGATAGATCCTTGACCCGTAGTATTGATATTACTCGAGTTGAGGTAGCGGTAGCGGAATGTGAAACGGTTGTCTTTTTTATCATAATAGGTGAGAAACGGGTCTATGATATAGCGGCCGTTGTGATAGATGGTGATGGTCCCTGGCAGAGGCTCGTATCCTTTCTTGCCGATACTATCCCAGAGAAAGAAGGTTTTGCCCCAGCTGTAGTAGGCCAGTGCGCCTATACCCATGCTCAGGCCTTCTATTTTCTTTGACCTCCAGCGGAATTTGAAGTTAGCATGCATATCATGTGCATCTGAAGAGTCGAGATAGCCACGGTCAGTAGTGATACCCAGGCCGCTCACCAGGTCAAACTGGCCTACCTTGCGGCGGTCAGCAAAGTTGGTACCCATAAAGTACTGCTGCTGGCCTGCCAGCCACCACTTCATATCACGCTCAGGCGGTGCTCCGTAGAACCCTGCATAGCTGGTCACTTTAGTAAATGGCTTGTCAGTAGGCCACGCAGGGATAGCATTGATGATACCATTCAGCGCGCCGGAGCCATAGAGGGAAGAGGCCGCACCCTTTATTACTTCCACTTGCTCCACATTTTCCATTGGGATCACAGACCATTTAGCATCGTCAGCATCTGCTGTAGTGATGGTGATACCGTCATATAGTACCGCTACGCGACTGCCGGCACCGTAGCTCCAGCCGGAGCCTGAGCGGATATTGGCCTGGCCGTCAGCTATGGTCACACCGGGTATCTTCTGTACGCCGGTAGAGAGGTCTGTGATATTTTGGTTGGCCAGTGTGGTCCCTTTCATCACCTCCATAGACACGGTTTCTTCACTGAGTTTCTTGGCATATTTGCTACCAGAGACTACTACCTCGTCTATCATTTTGGCTTTGTCTTTGATCACCACATTTTGCACCTGAGTTTCGCCGTCCTTTAGTGTGACGCTCAGCTTGGTATCTTCTTTGCCTACGGAGTGAAATACTACAGTATAAGTACCCGCTGGCACACTCAGTTCATAGTTGCCATCATAGTCGGCAGTGGTGGCTTGGTTTTTGGATACATCTATCACCACCGTAGCTCCGAGTAGCGGTTCCCCCTTTTCATCGGTTACTTTGCCGGTTATTTTCCCATTTTGGGCATACGTCGTCAGTGAGAGCAATGCGAAACACAGCGCATACAGGATTTTTTGCATAAAATTTGTTATTTGGGTTTGACCGGCGCTAAAAAAATAGATTTTTTCTGACAATTAAAAATTGCTACGGTCACTGAGTTGTTAAATAGGGGTTGATATTAATTGGTAAAAGCTAGTTATATATTGCTGGGAAATAGTACTTTTACCATTCTAAACAAGAATAACAGAATGAAAAAGTTTTTACTCAGCTGGCTGGCTATGGCTATACTGTCCCTGGCCGCGTCGGCGCAGTGTCTGACCTGCACACCATCTATGAATGGCTGTGCACCCGCAGGGGGCATATGCGGCCACTCTGCAGTAGGTATGGCCAACCATCCCTACACCACCAACATCAGCTTCTACATGCCGAAGACGATCAATGATCCGGCGTTTCTGGCTCAGTGTAGCTGCAACCATATCAACCTCAATGAGATCAAGGTGACCGGTGTGGGGGGCCTGCCTACCGGCATCAATGCCTTCTTCAACCATGCTAACCAGGACTATGATGTGGCCAACGGTGACTCTCTGGGTTGCGTCAACTTTTGCGGAACGCCACTGGCTGCAGGCCTATACCCTGTGACCGTCTATATAGAGGCCCATGTGAAGGCCATAGGCACCCCGATAGGTGACGTGGATCCGGGCCCTCAGAGCCAAACCTATAAGGATACCATGCTGATCCTCCCTGATACTTCAGGTGCAGTATCTTCTTTCAATTATACCCCGCATGTCAACTCTGACTGCGACTCCCTCACCCTCGGATTTAATGCCCTGCTGTCGGCACCATATCCTAATCCTACTAACTATGAGTGGAATTTTGGCAACGGACAGACATCTGCTGCGGCGACTCCAGCCGGCATGTACACCTTCAATACTCCTGGCATACACCCGGTGTCACTAAAAACGACATACTACCAATATCGTGTCAAGAACGTATTTATATACAATACCTCTGGCGGCTGGCAGGATGCCTGTGATATCTCCTGCACAGGCACACCACCGGATCTTTACGTGAAGTTTCCGTTGCTCGGCTTTAATAACAGCGCCAATAATGTATCCAGCTGTACCAACGTGGCATTCAACAATATTGACCAGCTGATCCCTATGGGTACTGACTCACTGAGTATGGAGCTATGGGATAGCGATGCGGGCAGCTTTGCCAATATCTGTGGTGCGGATGACAATATTGGCAACTATATGCTTCACATCACCCCAAACCTCTTTCCTCAGCGTGTGAGCTGGGCCAGTAGCAATGCAAGCGGGTATGTGGACATAGATACCGTAGCCCTCGCTCCGAGCTTTATAGACACACTGAAGATCAATATACAGGGGCGCCCAGCTATACCTATGCTATCTGCCGACAGAGACTCAGCCTGCCTAGGAGACTCTATACGTCTGGTGATCTCACCCGTCTACACTAATGCAAAATACGAATGGTGGAGAGACTCTACCTACCTGCTGGATGCTACCGACTCAGTATACTATACCAAGCAATCGGGGCTCTTCCGTGTGAAGATAACCAACCTGGCTACAGGCTGCTCTACAGAGATGGACACGCCATACTACCGCGTGAGTGTGAGTACGATGGTGCCGACTAGTGCCAATCTGGTATACTCTCAGCAGAGCGCGCAGATATTTCTGAATCCATTCCTGCCGGGTAGCGTAGCAGACTGGTACTACAACGGCACCCTCGTGACCGGCCAGCATGGCCAGATACTGCCGCTGCTGGGCAATGGGGTTTATACCGCTACTGTCTATGCGGAGGGATTCCCTCAGTGCTATCTGGCCTCGGATCCTCTGACCGTGACCGGTGTAGGTATCATAGACGAGACCCCTTCTGATGTATCGGCGCTATCTGTGTATCCCAACCCTAATAATGGTAACTTTACTATCAAGGCAAATGTACTACAGACGGGCAATGTAGCCATCAGCATCACAGACGTGCTGGGCAGGGAGGTGTATAGTGAGAACGTACAAAATCTGTACGGGGAGATAAGCCAGAATGTAGACATCTCTGCACTCGCCAGGGATGTATATACAGTGACTGTATCTACTATCAGCGGCAAGGCTACCACGCGTATAGTGGTGAAGTAAACAGCTGTCCGCACATATAAGGCCGCTCTTCTGACGGGGAGCGGCTTTTTTTATTGGCAATAATTGAGGATTGACCGAATATTGTGGAAAAACCTTTTGAAGGATACAAACACTTTTTCTACTTTTGGATTATTAGACAAACATTAAACAAACCAAAATCAATCATGAAAAAAATCTTTACTACGTTAGCGCTTGTCGCTGGTATGTATGTAGGAGCCATGGCTCAGACTTCGCTGTATTTTGATAGTAATGTATTTCGGTCAGAAAACCCAGGCACAACTGCTATCACTCCTCACATAGGTACGGTATCCGGCCTGTCTCCCAGCGATTCTTTATTGCCTTGCGGTGTCAGAGGTACTGCTATCAGCGATACTATCTGGTTTAAGAACTTTACTACATTCAGCGTCGCTACTGTAAACTCTCTGAAAATAGACTCCCTCTACCTGCCAGCAGGTCTGACATGGAGGACTAGCAAGGCTAACAACACTTTCACTACTGGTGAGGATGGTGTGATCCTGGTAGAAGGTACTACTAACGTAGCACCAGGCGTATACAAACTGCGTATCATCGTAGATATCGACGCTACTGTGATCGGTACTATTAATAATGCTAACGCAGAAGACCTGGCTCACCTGCGCTATCATGTACGTATCATAGATAACGCTTCCTCTCCATGCCCGGATCTGGATCCTGCTGACTCTACTCTGGTATACAAGGCATATCCTACTGGTGTAAACGAAGTAGCCAACAATATCTCTGATCTGTCTGTAAGGCCAAATCCATTCTCCGGCTCAGCCAGGGTAGAGTTCAACTCTGCTGTAAGCGGTACATACACCCTGAGAATGACTAACCTGCTGGGTGCAGTAGTATCTAGCAAGGAAGTAGAGATCTATGCCGGTCAAAACGAACTGATGCTGGACCGCAATGGTCTCTCATCAGGTATCTACCTGCTGTCTATCTCCAGTGACAAGGGTATAGTGACCAGGAAGGTGACTATAGACTAATCTGTCCGATCAAGATAATCTGCAAGAGGCTCCTCACAAGGGAGCCTCTTGTATTTGATGTATGTGCAAAGTCATAATTTTAGATGATCTGCGTCTTCCCGTTTTCTCATTATATCCCTACCTTAGCTACTCATCCAAAACAATATCACACAAATGGCAGCTAATATCGGAATACCGGCCAAGCACCTGCAGTCACTCTCGACCATGCTCAATACGCTCCTGGCTGATGAATATGTACTCTATACGAAGACAAGAAACTATCACTGGAATGTGCGTGGCCCGCAGTTTATGGACCTGCACAAGTTCTTTGAAAGCCAGTATAAGGAGCTGGCTGAGACTATAGACCAGGTGGCGGAGCGCAACCGCGCCCTGGGCCACTTTGCAGTAGGTACGCTGAAGCAATACCTCAACCTGACCCGCCTGACGGAAGACGACAAGGCGACCAATGCAAAGCAGATGCTGCAAAACCTGCTGCACGATCATGAGACGATAGCCAGGGTACTGCGCAACGACCTCGTGACCGCAGCAGAAAAGTATAAGGATGCCGGTACGAGTGACTTCCTGACCGGACTGCTGGAGCAGCATGAGAAGATGGCATGGTTTATCAGGAGCTACCTGGAATAACGGTTTACCGCAAAAGCGCAGAAACGCAAAATTGTTTTTTTTACCGCAGAGGCGGAGAGACGCGGAGAAATACAAGAGTATTAAACATCAGGGTCTTTCTGCCTTTGCGGTTTTTTGATCTGTACTAATCTACACACAAAAGGAGCCGCCCACAGTGCAGCTTCTATTTTTTTTTGAGGTTAAATGCTTTTCGCCTGTTGCCGTTCCAGATGATGGATGGCCATGTGCTTGTAGATATTCAGATCGGGCAGTGGCTGGCCGGTGAGTTTTGCCTCTTCATCCCATTTGCGCATTGTGATATTGAGGTCAAAGAGTGGGTCCTCGCGGAAGGCTTTGGCCTCTGCCTCTTTCATCGGGCCGCCTTGGTACTCCAGTGTCTTTTTGCTGGCCTCTGACAGACGATCATAATAGGCAGGGTCTGCGTAGGTCAGGTAGCGCTTCGCATTGACGTGCTGCTCTGCCAGTTGAGCCACCCGCTCGCTGAATCCCATACTGCGCAGAAAGGCGCCAGCCTCTTTCTCATGATTGGTACGGCCATAGCTGCCCATCGTTTCTTTATTGCGGCTGTGGATCAGGTAGCCTATGTCATGAAAGAAAGCCGCAAGCACCACCTCGTCATCATAGCCGCCGGTGCGCGCCAGCTCAGCACTCTGGCACATATGCTCCAGCTGTGTCACCGCCTCGCCGTAATACTCCTCTGCACCATGCTGCTCATAGAGTGCAAATATGTCGTCTACCTTCTGCTGAATGGATGGGTCTGTCATGATCGCAATATTTGAATCAAAAATAAAAGTATCAGATACAGATACGCAATGTATCAGTTTAATTTAAGGCTAAGAATGCTACAGCTCATACATCAGGTTGCACCCGCGTATCTCGCTATGGTCCAGCCTGCCCAATACCTCAAAAGAGGCGTCAGGAAACGCCCGGCCAAGGTCTGATACGGCCAGGAAAGAGCAGGAGTGCAGGTTAGCCAGATCTATGATACTGAGGCAGCCAGTGCGCCCGGCAGGCAGATAGGAGAGTGGGTCGTAGGGGTCTCTGGTCAGGACACGCATCCAGGGCGGGCAGCGGAATACACCCCCTCCGGCAGAGTAGGCCTGGGATAGCAGCTCTGTCATACCATACTCGCTATGGATGCTATCTATGCCAAAGGCCTCAGTAAGCACGCGGTGTATCTCTGCCCTGGTCATCTCCTCGCGGCGGCCCTTCATGCCTCCTGTCTCCATCACGATGGTATCTCCCAATGACTGCGGATATGCCTCTGCAAAGTCCAGCAGTGCATAGGTGACGCCCAGCAGCAGTAGCCTTTTGCCGTCTGCTCCGGCGAGTGCGATGCGACGGTTCAGTTCAGCGAAATCTTTGTCGATAAAGCCACTGAGCGGATCGCCACTGCGGCGCATCAGGTCATCTGCCATATAGAGCAGAGAGGAGGTACCGCGCTCCAGATAGGAGGGTAGCAGCGAGAGGATGCAGTACTGAGACGGCGCGCCGTAAAACTGCTCAAAGGCGCTGATATAGCTACGCTCGTAGAGGGCCAGGTCTGCTACCTGATGCCGGCTGGGAGTAGTACCTGTGGTAGTACTGCTCTCAAAGGTCTTGACCGGAGTGTACAGGCTGTCTATGACCGCATGCGATTTGAAAAACTGGACAGGGAGGAAGGGAATGTCTGCCAAAGCAGCTACTGTGCCAGGCGTGCGGTGCATACGGTCGCAGAAATCCCTGTATAGCTGTGTATGCTCATACTGATAGCGAAATACAGCCAGCGCCGTAGCCTCAAACGAGGCGGCAGTAGTGCCAAAGATCTGATCTGTAAGGTGCCGTGACAAACAAAATTTTGGAGCAAAGGTGCAATAAACGCTTCAATTTTTAGTTTCTTAGCTACAGTGAAAAACCATGTAGCCATAGCCTGTCTGGCGCTCCTCATCGGGCTGTGCAGCTGCGTGAAGCAACCCAACTTTCCCATCGAACCACACATCGAGTTTAAAAGCCTATCAGATACGCTGGTACGGCTGCCCAATACGGGTACCGCGGTAGACTCTGTACAGTTCACGCTGTCCTTTACGGATGGGGATGGTGACTTTGGCGTGCCGGAGGGGCTCACGGACACCACTACCTGCCCCAACTGTGTCTGTACGAACCATGCCACTGACAGCCTGGCGATGCAGGTGAAAAGTGTCAACCTCTTCTACTACCAATACGTGTCGGGATTCGATGACAGCTGCCTCAGTATACCGGGTATTGCTACGTCCTATATACCGGTAGCCAAGAAATACCCTGCGCTGCAAGGCGATATAATCTTCTCGATAAGTTTTGAATGCCCCGGTACAGGCACGGTAGATACCCAGAGGTATTCGTTTTTCATCAAAGACAGAGCCGGCCACTTCAGCAATCGGGTATTGAGTCCGCCTATTATTGTAGACTGCAACTAGCGGAATAGAACTAACTCCCGTTTTTTGCGAAAGACCGAGACGGACGCCTCAGTGACCGAGTTTTGGGTGGCCCTAACGCCTATGACTGCAACTAATACAACAAATACTGCGTAAAGTATGCGGGTCACTATACCGGGGAGCCGGTATGGTTGGCTATCCTTTATCAAGACCGAAGACCATGCTGAAGAATCAACTCTATCTGCTACCCCTGGCTATGCTCCTGACTCTAGGTCCGGACGCACGGGCCTCCAAACCATCCGTCAACTACCTGGTAGTCTTTTGCGACGAGGCGGGCAACTGCGGCTACAAGGACCACAGCGGACAGGTGGTGATACCCCCGGGCAAATACGCCTATCTTTTCACCGATACATTCTACAATACAGCTATCGTGCAGGATGAGAAGATGGGTATCGTAGCTATAGACCGTCAGGAGCGCCCGCTGTATAAAGTATTTGTCTTTGACAAAGCGCCGGAATATGCCAGCGAGGGCCTGTACCGTATCTATGCCAAAGGCAAGTTTGGGTTTGCCAGCCTGGATCAGGTGGTGATACCGGCCAAGTTTGACTTTGTCTATCCCTTCAGCGGTGACTATGCGGTCTTTGTATCGGGCTGCAGGATACAGTCTGATGTGAGTGGCCAGCATATAGAGATCATAGGCGGCAAATACGGCTACATAGACCACGATGGCAAGGTGATCAAAAAAGCCGCATATGAGTCAGCCACGAGCTTTGAGAATGGCAAGGCAACGGTGATATCCCAAGGTAGAAAGATCACGCTGGATAAAAACTTTAATGAAGTGGCGGTGTGGTAGGTGTGTCCATTTCACGGCTGAGGCTGACAGACATTTCTTTCCCAAGCGTATCAACCTACTGATCATCTGATCAAGGTAAAACTCCCTTCTCTGTAGAAGGGTTTCTCAGGATATATCTTCTGATAGTATTTCACAAAGCAGGTATAGATCTCTGACGGCTGTGCGATGCCGCGATAGGTACCATCCCAGCCTGTATTATCATTGGCTTCATAGACAGTCTCTCCCCAGCGATTGTATATAGTGACATGAGCGATGACAGTGCCGTCTATGGCCGGCACTGTGTAGCGGTCGTTGTGTCCATCTCCATTTGGTGTGAAGGCAGTTGGCAGAGCGATATCTGCCGGAGGGACACCCACGCCTATCCGCATACATGCCTGTGCACTGCAGCCGCTGGAGTCTATCACGTCTACGCAGTAGTAGGTGGCACGCTGCGGTGTAGCGATGGTGATCTGAGTGGTAGCGCTGGTGAGGGTAGAGTCCGGTGACCACATATAGCTGGCCAGAGCGGCAGCATCTACCGTGAGCCGCACGCTATCTCCGGGTGCGGCGGCACTATCAGGTATAGCGGTGATCTGCGGAGAGAGGTGCGTATAGACATTATCTACTGTGACGGTAGTTGTAGCCACGGCAGTGCAGCCCAGGCTATCTGTAGCCGTGACTGTATAGGTGGTATTGCCGGCAGGGGCAGCAGCCAGTGAATCTGCCGTACTGCCATCGCTCCACGTGAAACGCAGCGCGCCGATTCCAGCGCCACTCGCATATACCACTGCGCGTCCTGTGGGGCATATGGTATCACCTGCACCGGCGATCTGTACAGAGTCCACATACACATTGATAGAAGCGGTACCGCTACAGCCGTCAGGGCTGCTCACGGTGACAGTGTATACCTGCCGTGAGGTTTGGGTCACGCTGACCTGCTGTGTAGCCTCTCCCGTACTCCATGCGTACGTGACGACAGGTACATTGGGCACATCTATGGACAGTGTGGCTATACCGCCGGGGCAGGTAGTAGTATCGTCTGTGGCTATGACACCCAGATAGTCCTGACGGATAAAGTAATTGTGATCTACGGAGCAGCCTGCATCATCTGTCACTGTGACCACATAGCTGATATCAGCCGTGATCACCTCGGTGATGGAGGCTGTGCTGTCTCCGGTACTCCAGCGGTAGTGTACGCCATTGCCGGAAAGGAGAGTAGTACCCAGCATGACACTCTGGCCGGGGCATATGGCAGTATCATTAGAGAAAGTGACGCGGAGGTTGCCCACATTGACACGTATCGTATCTGAGGCGCTGCAGCCTAGGCCGCTGGATACAGTCACTGTATAGACCGCAGGTGATGTAGGACTGACAGTGATGGACGGAGATCCGTCTCCCGTACTCCAGGCGTAGGTCACAGGTGTAGCGGTCGTATTGTCTGCATGGAGTGTCACAGCGCCGCTGCCGCAGATGGCAGTATCTGCAGAGAAGGCCGGCTGTACACTTTGCACCTCTACATTTATATCATGATGTATACTGCAGCCACCACCTGCGCTCACAGTCACAGTGTAAATGGTACTGGCAGCAGGAGTCACGCTGATGGCAGCCGTAGACTGGCCGGTGCTCCACGTATATGAGTAGGCAGCGCCCCCGGCAGGAAATACCGACAAGGTAAGCGGCTGGCCGAGGCATATGGCAGTATCATGTGAGAAAGTAGCGTTGAGATTGCCTACGCTGACATGCATCGTAGCGGTGGCGCTGCAGCTATGTGCGCTGGTCACTGTGACAGTATAGGTGCGTGTAGAGTCGGCCAGAAAAGAAATAGAAGGTGAGGTAGCTCCTGTATTCCAGGTATAGGTGACAGGTGTAGAGCCGGTATTGTCTGCATGGAGGGTGATATTGGCCGGGCTGCACATAGCAGTATCTCCGGAGAAGGCCGGCAGCACATGCTCTACTGTCACGTCCATCGTTTTGGTCACTGTACAGGTATTGCGGTCCGTCACATCTACTGCGTAGGTGGCAGTCTGCGTAGCGAGAAAAGTAATATCTGCCGCTGCCTGCCCCGTACTCCATGCGTAATACACACTGTCTGATGAAGTGCCCAGCGCTGAGAGATGAAGCTGCTGATCATTGCACAGAAGTGTATCACCTGATGCGATGGCTGAGAGCCTGACGTATGGCACTGTGGACTCAGGTATCACGAGGCCGGTTACGCTGCCGCCCGTATCTCCCGGCAGAGCGCCATTAGTCACGCCCAGGGGGCAGAAGGTAGTATTAGCGAGGTTCTTGCCATTGATGCCGCCGGGAGCAGTAAAAGAGATGGAGCCCGGTACAGCCGCCTGGCTGACCCACAGCACACCACCACCGCCACCACCCGCAGGCCCCATGCACGAGCGCGTGAGAAAGTCATTGTTCAGACTGCCACCTATGCCGCCCTTGGCACGTATGCCTACGCTGCCGGTATACTGACCTACGGATAGCAGGACAGTGCCTCCTGCGCCTCCGCCTCCTGCGCCATCGCTGCCTGCTACGCGCGTCTGATCTATGCCGTCCGATACGATGCCTTTGTTATTTCCTATCAGTGTATTGGCCATGATGATCACTATGGCACCACCATTGGTACCACCGGTTCCTTCACTGTTATTGCCATGGCCACAGCCACCACCACCACCCATAAAGACCTTGCCGATGGTATCGCCATATGCCAATGCGAGCCCCCCTATGCCCGGATCATTGCCCGGGCAGGCCACCGTGCGGGCTACTATAGTACCACCTGTGCCCCCGTGGCCGAAGTTGCCCCCACCGCCCCCGCCCGTATTCTGATTATTGCCCCCACCGCCTCCATTGACAGTTTTGCCCCGGCCATATGTATATGGCGCTCTGACTATTCCCTCGCCCTTAGGCGCGCCCTGCATACTATCGCCGAAGTAAAAGCCATTATTGGTGCCGCCAAAACAGTTTTGCGAACTGTCATTATTGTAAAATCCCCGGAAACCCAGACCGCTGACCTTGATGGAATCATTTAATACCAGCGAGTCTGCCTTGAGCAGGAGTACTCCGCCTACAGATCCATTCCATGGGCGGCAGGTCAGCTTGCCACCCGTCACAGTGGCCTGATGGTACTCCGGCAGGGGGATGATCTGCACGCTGCCATTGGCATCATAGAGTCGCTGTAGCTGATAGCGAAACTTCAAGGTGTCAGTGAGGATAGAGTCTATGGTCACGATCTCGTAGTTGCCGGCAGCGGCATAGCTGAGCAGATTGCCATATGTGACCGCATTGCTCACATTCATCAGCGCCCCCTGCATCTGTATGACCAGCGCACGCGTGCCTACAGCAAAGAGTGAGGGGGAATCTACCACCATCCTATTGCCACAGCGTACTACAGAGGTGACCTTGCTATAGTGGTTGATCGTGCCGGTGATGTCTGTATTCTGCCCAAACACACCAACCAGTGATAAGGTAAAAACGAGATGGAGTATAAGTTTCTTCATGTAGTAACCTTAAACGCGCCCACCTATGGTTCCTGACAGGCATAAAGATAGACGAACAAATCTATGCCACAGGCAGGGAGCCCGAACAAAAGTTTAACACAGAAATGTGTAGATAGCTTTCATATAGAGGTCAATAGGGGTGAAATGCAGAGGGCAGTATGCCAACCCCTAAAAGGGACTTTAACAGCCCTTTTTACCGCAGCGGCGGAGAGACGCGGAGAAAAATCAACTTCAATTGGCTCCTGAATTGCCGGTATCAGAAGGACAGCAGGCTTAATGCTGGCCGATCTGCGCGCGCACCTTGTCCAGCGCCTCAAAGAACTTGTCAAAGTCCTCCTGAAAGATCATGACTGTAGAGCGGATAAACTCCTCTCCATTTTTGCGGCTCTCTGTGATCTTGATCACGTGGTCGCCATTGTGTTTTTCTTTGAAATCGAGGAAGTAAGTGCGTTTGCCTGCCGGTACTTTTTCACCGTAGAGGTCTTTGTCTTGTTTTTCCATGTGGGAGTGGATTGATACGCCAATATCAGTTTATCTGTGGAGATATGCAAGAGGGGGAGTGACTGGCATTCTGCCTCTCCTACTGCATCATGATCTTACGCGCCTTGCCCGCCATAAATTCCTGGCGCAGGTCTAGACTGGTCATGTGGCTGTTATTCAGTTTATACACCAGGATAAAGGTCATGTCAGTGATATCTATGAAGGTGGAATACAGCGTACCCGCCTCTCTTCCCTTCTCGTCCCTGGCCGGTACCTGTACGGCCTTTGCAGCGATATTTCCGACCTGTTTTAGCCCTATAGAGTCGCGGCGCTGACGTAGCCGGGAGATCTCCGCCTCCATCGCATTATACCGCGGGCATGGATAGCCGCCCCTTATCGTATCAGATACCAGAAAGTTGGTGGCCAATAGACTGTTGCCCTTCATGGCAATAATATTCCTTTTGCCGCCGGTCCACTCTACCAGCACCGCATGGCCCCTTTTATCTCCAAACATCAGGTGCCCGTTAGTCAGTGCCACCCTGGCTGTATCCAGGTAGGCCACTGCCTGCTCTACCGTACTACACTTTGATAATATCAAATCACCCAAATTTCCTTTCGGTTTATGATAGCCTTTTATCCCGGGTTCGTCAGGCGTTTGAGCCCCATCGAAAAACAGCCCCTGATCATTGATGCCACCCTGGGCAAAATCCTTCCACCCGTACCAGAGCCGGGCATAGCTGCCCCTTGTAGCGGGTTCGATCTGTAGATACGGTTTTACGTCGTAATAGTAATCCTCATTATTGGCCACATAAATTTTACCGGTCAGCGTATCTATATAGTAAACGATCGAGCAGGCAGTCACACGGCATATACCTGCTATGAGCAGGGCCCCAAAGAGCAGCATCTTTTTCATCTTTAAATCTATAGAATAGCCCTCGCCGCCAATGTTAATTTATCTTTACAAAGCTTGTCGCCCTATGCGTATCACCTTAGTTGTTCGAAGTGTTGCGCAGCAGAACTTCGAACTGAGAATAGAAAGAAGTCTCTGACCTCCCCACCCGGGGCGCTACTCACCCGGAAAGAAACCGCCACTTTTGTCCTTTTTGAGCATAGCTGGCAGGAGTATGTTTGCTTTTGTAAATCATTACAAAAACAAAAAAACTCCAACAATGAAAAAGCTTCTCACACTCGCTCTGCTGCCGGTTTGCGCAGCGCTCCTGCTCACCGTATCTTCATGTGGCAAGAAAAGCACAACCTCTGGCAATGGTGGTACAGTGACCATGACCTTTGGCGGCACCACGCACACCTACAAGACCTCCGGCACGCTCACGGCGGTCAGCTCTGCCAATGAAATGGCCCTCTCTGCTGATGAGAACGGCACAGGCAAAATCTTTACCCTGGCCGTACTAGGCGGCCACACTACCGGCACCTATACCTACAATGCCGGCAACCTGATAGAGATCACAGGCAGCACCAGCGACCCGATCTACTCTACTAGCAATGCCTCCGGCGGTGGCTATAGCAATGGCAGCATGAGCATCACTATAGGCGGTGGCTCGGGCTCTTGTACTTTCTCCGGTACCCTGTACAACCTGCAAAACGCCAATGACAGCCTGGCTTTCACAGGTTCGTACAGCGGCAGTGCTACCAGCCTCTAAGCCACTCAGAATAGCAAATATTGGAAGCGCAGTCCACAGGGCTGCGCTTTTTTTGTGTACTGAATCGCTTCAATGACTGTTTGATGTCCATTTCTCACAGCATTTGTGAATTACTTCCCGTTTTATATTTCCCCATCTTTTTTAATTTCGCTAAAATTTTTAGCAAATAATGGTTTAACCGCAAAAACGCTAAACCGCAAAAATTAAGGGCCTTCTCTGAGACCTTTTGCGTTTTTGCGCTTTCGCGGTGAAAAAAGAAGTTATGGCAAAGGAAAAACACGAAGTAGAATATAACGAGGACAATATACGGACCCTCGACTGGATAGAGCACATGCGCCGCCGCCCCGGTATGTACATAGGCAAGACCGGCGACGGCAGCTCTATGGACGATGGTATCTACGTGCTCCTGAAGGAGACCATAGACAACTGTATAGATGAGTACCAGATGGGCCACGGCAAAAAGGTGGAGATCAAAGTGACCAAAGACCGCGTGTCCGTGCGCGACTATGGCCGTGGCATTCCGCTGGGCAAGGTAGTAGAGGTGGTATCAAAGATGAACACGGGCGGCAAGTACGACTCAAAGGCATTCCAGAAATCTGTGGGCCTGAACGGTGTGGGTACCAAGGCGGTGAATGCGCTGTCTACATACTTTAAGGTATATGCAGTGCGCGAGGGCGAGATGAAGATGGCAGAGTTTGCGCAGGGCCAGTTGGTCACGGAGCATAAGCTACAGAAAACGAATGAAGAGAACGGCACCTATGTAGAATTCGTGCCGGACAATTCGATCTTTAAGAACTATCACTACATCACGGAGTACGTAGAACAGATGGTGCAAAACTACACCTACCTCAATACGGGCCTGGCCTTTATCTACAATGGTACCCGCTACATCTCACAAAAGGGCCTCTATGACCTCCTCTCACGCAAGAAGGACGCCGAGAACCTCCGCTATCCCATCATCCACCTGGTGAGCGAGGATATAGAGATAGCCATGAGCCATACCAATCAGTATGGCGAGGAGTACTATTCCTTTGTAAACGGTCAGTATACTGTGCAGGGCGGTACACACCTCCAGGCTTTCAAGGAGGCTATCGTGAAGACGGTGCGCGATTTCTACAAGAAGGACTTTGATACCGTAGATATCCGCGAGGCGATAGTGGGTGCGGTGTCCATACGTATACAGGAGCCGGTGTTTGAGTCGCAGACCAAGACGAAGCTCGGTACTGACAAGCTGATAGGCGAGGAGAAGACAATGAAACAGTTCCTGCTGGAGTTTGTGAAAGAAAACCTCGACAACTACCTGCACAAAAATCCGGAGACGGCAGACGCGCTGCTCAAGCGTATCCTGCAAAGCGAGCGCGAGCGCAAGGAGATAGCGGGCATCAAGAAACTGGCCAACGAGCGCGCCAAGAAAGCCAACATACACAACAAAAAACTGCGCGACTGCAAGGTGCACTATGGCGATAAAAGCGAGAAGCACCAGGACACGATGCTCTTCATCACAGAGGGTGACTCGGCCAGCGGCTCTATCACCAAGGCGCGCGACCCGGACACGCAGGCTGTTTTCTCCCTGCGCGGCAAGCCGCTCAACTGCTACAGCCTCACCAAAAAGATCGTGTATGAGAATGAAGAGTTTAACCTCCTGCAGCATGCGCTGAATATAGAGGACGCGCTGGAGGACCTGCGCTACGGCAATGTGGTGATAGCCACCGATGCCGATGTAGATGGCATGCACATCCGCCTGCTTATCCTCACGTTCTTCCTCCAGTTCTTCCCCGACCTGGTGCGCAATGGCCACGTGAAGATACTGGAGACGCCACTCTTCCGCGTGCGCAATAAGCAGGAGACGATCTACTGCTATGATGAATCAGAAAAACAAAAGGCGATCACCAAGCTGAAGGGCAAGTGCGAGATCACCCGCTTTAAAGGATTAGGAGAGATCAGCCCAGAGGAGTTTGAAGGCTTCATAGGCAGCGACATCCGCCTGAACCCCGTGATCATCAAAGACGACAAAGACATCAAGACCATCCTCGACTACTACATGGGCAAAAACACCCAGGACAGGCAGGACTTTATCATCGATAATCTGCGGGTGGAAAAGGATGTGGTAGAGCAGGAGATCGAACTGGAGGTGGCGTAACAGCCAAATCCCCCTAGCCCCCTTTCTAAAGGGGGAATTAATACAGCGCGCGCGGTGCGCGCTTATATGAATGAAGAAGGAACAAGACAACTAGAACTATGAGATTTGTGCCTTATAATATGAACTTGAAGGATTTCTCAAGAGAGCTGAGGAGTCATTCGACGCTTTCTGAGGTGTTGTTATGGAAGCATTTGAAAGGCCGGCAGATGAGAGGTTATTTGTTTCTGAGGCAAAAACCTTTGGCGAGGTTTATCGCAGATTTCTACTGTCAGAAACTGCAGCTGGTGATAGAGGTAGATGGCGCATCACATAATGATGCAGAAGCAATAGGGTACGATATAGAAAGAGATGCAGTGCTGAAAGAAAACAATCTCTTCACCCTGCGCATAAAAGACAATGATGTGAAAACTAAAATAGATAGTGTACTAAAAGCAATAGAATACTACATAGACGATTTCGAAAACAAAACTAAAACGACCTAGTTGTATTAAATGTGCGAAAAGCCGTCAGGCTTTGCGCACTAAAAATTCCCCCTTTAGAAAGGGGGCTAGGGGGATTTGACAAATGGAAGAAAATAACAATACAGAGATCAACAATGCCGAGCATATAGACGGCATGTTCAAGAACTGGTTTCTCGACTATGCATCGTATGTCATACTCGAGCGGGCGGTGCCGGCTATAGACGATGGCCTGAAGCCGGTGCAGCGGCGTATCCTGCATGCGCTCTACCAGATGGACGATGGCCGTTTCCATAAGGTAGCCAACGTGATCGGCCAGTCCATGCAGTACCACCCGCACGGCGATGCCAGCATCGGCGATGCGCTGGTCAATATAGGCCAGAAGGAGCTCATGTTTGACACGCAGGGCAACTGGGGCGATGTGCGCACCGGTGATAGCGCCGCTGCGCCGCGATACATAGAGGTACGCCTGTCGAAATTTGCCAAGGAAGTGGCCTTCAATCCTGACACCACCGAGTGGCAACTGAGCTACGATGGTCGTAAGAAGGAACCGATCGCGCTGCCGATGAAGTTCCCGCTGCTCCTGTTCCAAGGTACGGACGGTATCGCCGTGGGCCTCTCGACCAAGATCATGCCGCACAACTTTAATGAGCTGGTGAAAGGCTCGATAGATGTGCTGAAGGGCAAGAAGACGCGCCTCTATCCGGACTTCCCTACGGGCGGTTTCGTGGATGTGAGCGAGTACAATAGCGGCAAGCGCGGTGGCAAGATACAGGTGCGCGCCAAGATAGAAGTGGTAGATAAAAAAACGCTCTCCATCCGCGAGATACCATACAGCACCACTACCGGCTCACTGATCGAGTCGATACTCAAGGCCAACGACAAGGGTAAGATCAAGATCAAAAAGGTGACTGACAATACGGCCAAGCACGTAGACATCACCATAGACCTCGTGCCCGGCACCGATCCTGATGTGACGATAGATGCGTTGTATGCTTTCACAGACTGTCAGATATCTATCTCGCCTAATGCATGCGTAATAGAAAATGAGAAGCCTGTCTTCCACAGCGTGGACGAGATCCTTCGCGTGTCCACAGAGCATACCAAAGCGCTGCTCAAACGCGAACTCGAGATCAAACAGGCCGAACTGAATGAGAAGTGGCACTTCTCCTCGCTGGAGAAGATCTTCATAGAGAAACGCATCTACCGCAATATAGAGGAGGCAGAGACCTGGGAGGCTGTGCTGTCTATCATAGACAAGGGGCTGAACCCATACAAGAAGCTCTTCAAGCGCGAGATCACGCAGGACGATATCGTGCGCCTGACGGAGATCAAGATCAAGCGCATCTCTAAGTTTGATGCCTTCAAGGCAGATGAAGAGATCCGCTCGCTGGAGGCAGCCATGAAGCAAGTGAAGCATGATCTCGAGCATCTGACTGAGTTTGCTATCGCATTCTTCGAGGACCTTCTAAAGAAATATGGCAAAGGCCGAGAGCGCCGCACGGAGGTGAAGGGCTTTGAGACGATAGAGGTGAAGCACGTAGTGGCCAATAACTCCAAGCTGTATGTCAACCGGGCGGAGGGCTTCCTCGGTACGGGGCTGAAGAAGGACGAGTTTGTCTGCGACTGCTCGGATATAGATGACATCATCGCCATCACCCGCGCGGGCAAGATGATGGTCACGCGCCTCGGCGATAAGAAGTTTGTAGGCAAGGATATCATCTACATAGCCGTGTGGCAAAAGAACGACGAGCGCACGGGCTATAATGTGGCCTACTACGACGGCGGCTCGAAGCGCACGTTTGTCAAGCGCTTCAACGTGACCGGTGTGACGCGGGACAAGGAATATGACCTGACACAAGGCACCTCAGGCAGCAAGCTGACCTACTTCACCGCCAATAGCAACTCAGAGGCCGAGATCGTACGCGTGCAGCTGCACCCTAATAGCAACGCGCGTATCAAGGAGTTTGATTTTGATTTCAGCACGCTGGACATCAAGGGCCGCGGTGCGGTGGGCAATATATTGACGAAGTTCCCGATACGGAAGATCGAGCTGAAAGAGAAAGGCAAGTCTACCATAGGTGGGCTGAAGCTCTGGCTGGATGAGAAGTATGGCCGCCTCGTGACAGAAGAGAGCGAGAAATCGCGCTATCTGGGCGAGTTCCATACAGGCGACCAGGTGCTGGTGGTCTACAAGAACGGCGATATAGAGCTGACCAACTACGAAATCACCAATAAATACGAGATGGACGACATCTACCTCGTAGAGAAGTTTGACCGCGAGCGGGTGTACAGCACGGTGTACTTTGACGGCGAGAGCAAGCAGTACTATGTGAAGCGCTTCCGCATTGAGCTAAAGAAAGAGAAGGAAAAATCCTCTATCATCTCCGATCACAAGGACTCGAAGATGGCCATCTTCAGCAGCCGCAAAATGCCGGTGGTCAAGTATGCTTTCCTGAAAGGCAAGGACAAAGAGAAGCTCGAAGGCGAAGCGAAGCTGCCAGAAGTGATAGACGTGAAAGGCTGGAAAGCCCTCGGCAACCGCCTCACGCCATACCTCGTGACAGGCAAGATAACCGACATCACTCCTGATGACGAAGAAGAACTTTCTGACGAAGGAGGTACAACCGAATGGGATGGTGAGACCAATCCTAAGGCAGGAGCTAAGGGAGAGCAGAAGGGGTTGTTTTAGAAGTAGCTAAAGATTGACGACATGAACCAACTTTTTATCTATACAGTACTTTGTTTACTCCTAGCTTCGTGTAGTAATAATTCTAAAACAGCAAGTAAATCAGAGATTTCAATAGCAGATACTTGTCAATGGAAGAAGTTTCTGTATAAGTCTGGAGAGTGTAAGGCTGAAGGTCGATTATGTAACAAACTTAGACAAGGACTTTGGCGCGATAAGTATGTTACCGGCGGAGTCATTGATTCTGGGATATATGAGAGGGGCTATTACGTCTATAATGATTCACTATTGACTAATATTTCCGGTTATGTACACTTTAAAAGTAGACCTAAAAAATTCTTTAAAGATTCGGTTTATCTATTTTCTGTTTTTCTAAACGTTCCTTTTCATTACAAAGATATTGAGGCGCACTATTTAGAGATAAAATATGCTGACCGGAAATATGATGTGAATATAAATGAGCAACCTCGGGACTCTTTTATTTATATCTTAAAACCTATACGTCAGGGTAGAACACAATTTAGACTAGGTCTTCATAGCAAAAGTTGGGTCAAAGATTCAGTTAGGCATAATCTTTTTGTATTTTATCATGAAGACATTCAGGTCTATTAAAATCTTACACTCGCTCTCCCCCCGCTCTCTCCGTAGTCCAAACAAAAAAATGCTGTTCGTAGTCCGAAGGAAGGCCTGCGGGCGTGCGACTACGAACCTTCCCCCACGCTTACGACTCCAGTCACAGGCGAAAATCCCCACAAAATAATCTTGCACAAACGCTACATTAGTTCCTATGCCAGACGAAGGATATCAGATCAGAGATCAGAACGCAGTGCACTACATCACTTTCAGTGTGGTGGAGTGGGTAGATGTTTTTAGCCGTGCTGACTACAGGCACATCCTGCTGGATCATATTCGCCATAGTCAGCAGCACGATGGATTGTCATTACACGCCTGGGTGCTGATGACTAATCATTTTCACGCTGTGATGTCTGCCAAAGAGGGTTTTGCGCTGAGTGATATACTACGCGATATCAAGAAATACTCATCTGTCAATATCATCAAGGCAATACAAACGCACGAAAAAGAAAGCAGGCGATCATGGATGCTGGATATCTTTGCAGAGGCAGGCGGCAAGAATGCGCGTAACACTACCAATCAATTCTGGATACAGGACAATCATCCCAAGCACTGCTACAGTCGCGACTTTACTGAACAAAAGATAAACTATATTCATCTCAATCCTGTACGAGCTGAAATAGTATCGCGGCCAGAGGACTATCTATACAGTAGTGCTACGGATTATACGGGGCAGAAGGGATTACTGGATATTGAATTTTTGTGGTAAAGTAGGTTCGTAGTCGCCCACCCTCAGGCCTTGCTTCGGACTACGAACAGCATCTTTGAGCTGACGCTTTTGTAATCCGCGCCAGTTTCAGAAGGCCCCCATCCGGTTCAAAAACAATTCCCCGGACGCTCAGATGGTCCAGTATGACATTCCGGAGCCATTGTAATGGTAGATTTAGAGATATGTACATTTGATTGATAAATAGTACTTTAAAGTCCCCGCTCCGGTTCAAAAACAATTCCTCTTAAAGTCAACTAAGCCTTAATATTCCTTATCTGCATACCTATGTCCGCCATCTCCTATCAGCGCGCCACACTCGCAGGTATCGATCTGCTCATCGATCATCGGGTCACGTACTTTGATGACTTTGTAGAGGATCCTGATGAGTAGCCCGCTGCAGAAATGCCCTGATCTCCATCTATCGCGCTATTGTCACTTTGTAGTTCATCGCATCGGTGCCGCTGATGGCACGCAGGCAGTAAATGCCAGGGGAGAGTCCCTCGGTAGATATAGTGCTGACTGGCTGCGACTGCGATACTACCAGTGCGCCAGTCATATCGTAGAGGTATACTGCATCGATAGTGTGAGTAGTGCTGATGTGTATCTCGTTAGTAGCTGGGTTAGGATAGACATGCAGTATATCCGCCGCTACATCACCGATGCCATCCGGTCGGTAGCCTACCAGCGGTAGCTCGGCGTACGAGTCCCAGTATATGGAGTTGGTCGCTATGAGCGGGTTGATGAGTGTGTCGAGGCTATTGTTGGGATACATGGCCGCGTCATTATTCATATTGCGGTTGAAGGCCGGATAGTTGCTCGATGTCACATCTATACGAATGCGGTGGCCCGTCAGAAAGGTATTGCAGGTGTAGGGCAGCGTGAGCGCTATGTGATAGTTCTGGCCCGGTACGATGGCTGCGGTGTCTGCTGCGCGGTAGCCATTGCGAAAGCGCATGCGAAAAGGGGCATGATCCAGGATCATAGACCGCCCGTCAGGATACACATCTGTGAGCCGCACCTCAAAGTCAGTGTCATACCTGTCTGAAGATACGCTGAGGTGTACCACCACATTGCCGCGGAGTACGGCATCCTGTGTGAGTGGCTGTGTGGTATACATGGCCAGGTCATGCCTGCTCTCTACGGTGTCTGACTGGTCATACGGGCCCTGTGCCAGATCACTGCGCAGTGTGGGGCCGCCATAGGTAGGTGAGGGGTCTGTAGGGTCATAGGTATACGTGAGCGAACCGCTGGCTACGTCAGGAGGATAATTGTCCAGCCAGCCATCATCATGCATGTAGAAGCGCACGGTATCTGTGCCCGTCAGTGGCCATGCGGTACTATTGTGCCAGGTATTTTCGCCCATCTGGTAGTACTGCACCACGGGGCTCTGGTCCCAGCCATTGGCCTGGCCACGCAGGTAGTAGTCAAAGTAGCGGAGCGCCAGGGAGTCGTTCCAGCCGGCGGCATTGGCGTAGGTCAGTTGGCCCTGATTGGCTGTACCTACGTGCGCTATACTATGGCCGCCGTGCGCCCAGGGGCCCATCAGGAGCCGATGCTGGCTGCCGATACCGGCAGGTGAGTGCTGTACGATAGCCGGGAAGAACTCCAGCATGTCTTTCACATTGTGATCATACCAGCCGCCTATCATAAAGCATGGCACGCGGATACTATCAGGGTAAAAGTTGGTGCTCTCTGTGACCTGCCAGGCTGTGTTGTAAACCTGGTTATTCATCACTGCAGGCTTCAGGCCAAAGCCGAGCTGATCCAGCTTGTCTAGATACTCTGTGCGCAGGTCTCCGTTAGGATAGTATTCGTAGAAAGAAAACTGCGGTGCGGCGACAGAGGGATTGATACAGGTGAGGTGCGGCGGATTGTACTTTGCGGTCTGAAACTGGATCTTGCCCAGTGCAGACGCACCGGCCGTGCCGATCTTGCCATTGCTCCAGGTCTGTGCGGCTATCCACTCTACTACGTAGTAGCCATCGAGACCCTGTGGGGGTGGATTGAGTGTGGCTGCATGAGCCGAGCCGTAAAAGCCGCGCCAGTCCACTATTACAAAAATGTAGTTGCTGCTATTGATATTGCCATTTACACCCAGCGGCAGTGCATTGGCCCTGTACAGGAGCCTGTTATACGGTGTTTGTACGAGTATGACAGGCCCGGAGCTCATGCCGGATGGGATATAGATGTCAGCTGCCAGCTTCCTGCCGTCGCTCATCGGGATAGAGTCTACGACAGGCGTGAGAATGGCAAAGCTATGCAAGGAAAATACCAGTGCCAGTGAGAGTAGCAGGTGCTTCATGAGATAAGTTTGGTGTGTATGACAGAAAGATAAATGCAATGGTTTAATCGCTGCAAAGAAATAATACATCTGCCTATGAAAGTGGCAAAAGTCACAATGAAATCGTCAGCGGGCAATGATCATGGAGCGCACCTGCTGCACCATCCCATTCTGAAAGCGGGCATAGTACACACCGGTAGCATAGTCTTCATTTTCAAACCTGACACTGTACCTGCCGGCTGCCATATCCTGATCTATAGGCGTGCGGATGAGCCGGCCCATACTGTCAAAGACCTGTATCATGGTGTGGCCGCCTGCAGTGGTGAAGGTGATGTCAGTAGCTGTGGTGAAGGGATTGGGATAGTTGCTGATCAGATTGACCCCGGCCTGCTGATTGATCTCATGCACTGCAGTGGTGCAGTCTGTATTTTGCACCAGCGCGAGCTGCTGATAGTTGGCCAGCAGGATGGTAGACACATCCGTAGTGGGTACACAGAACCAATCTGTGAGTATAGAGGCATATACCGATCGGAAATCATACTGCATTGGTATATTATCTGTATCTACAGGAGACGACGGGAGCGTAGGACTATTGCCCGTGATGCCGGGGACTACCTTATTGCCAAAGATGAATAGCGGCGCAGCGGCACCGTGGTCAGTGCCACGGCTGGAGTTGGATATGATACGCCGGCCAAACTCAGAGAAGGTCATGCCGACTACACGGTCTGCCACACCCAGCTGCTGTATATCATCCTGAAATGTCTTGACCGCTTCTGACAGTTTTTTCAGCAGGTCTGCGTGCTTGCCTGCGGTAGTATCTGAGCTGT
The DNA here is from genome assembly GCA_018267365.1 of Bacteroidota bacterium. Lineage (GTDB taxonomy): Bacteria > Bacteroidota > Bacteroidia > Chitinophagales > LD1 > UBA1941. Next base: position 163,628 of record JAFDYQ010000006.1, read on the forward strand.
CTACCTGATCAGCATGCGTATCAAAGCTGCCATCGCTGGCCATGCTCACCATGTAGATGCGCGTCTTGAGGCCACCGGCTATGAGGCGTGCTACTACCTTGAGCTGATCGCCCAGTTCATTATTGGTAGGATAGGAGAGCTGCGACGTAGTGACGGAGTTCCACGCATTGGTGATCACACCGGCATATTGATTGGTCTGTGCAGCTACAGTGCGTATGTAGGTCAGCTCATCACCGGCAGGAGTAGCAGGAGCCGGGTCAGGTGCGCCGCCTACCAGATTGTATATGCTGGATGGGTCGGCCACAGCCATGGCCATATTCACCGCCGGCCCCTGAAATACCGGCGAGAGGAAATAGCCTATCTGCATAGCCAGCGGATCGGGCATATCCTGATTAGGGTAGCCAGTAGGGAAGTTAGGATACTCATAGCTGAGATAGCGCCCGCTCCAGCCTGTGCTGAGTACCTGAGTGGAGTCGGCACCTGTGAGCCAGATATCTGTAGAGCGGAAGTGGGAGTAGTTTGGATCAGGATAGCCTACGTCACGCACGATGTGCAGCTTGCCGCTATTGTACAGCTGCTGCAGCCCCGGCAGGGATGGATGCAGCCCGGTGGTAGTGCTGCCGTTCAGCGGTAGTACGCGGTTCTGTGGTATCAGTATATTGCTGCGTGCGGCAGAGAGGGTGCTGTATTCATCCAGTGGTATCACCGTATTGAGGCCATCGTTGCCACCTACCATTTGTATCAGCACGAGTACGTGGTCATTGTTGGCTCCGGCGAGTGCTGCCATCAGTGGCGAGGCGCCAAAGGCCTTCACCGACAGCCCGTTCAGCAGGGCGGGCAGTACGGCTACCGGTGCGGCTTTGAGGAAATCTCTTCTTTTCATTTTCGCTTCTTTTTTAGGATGATCAGGCCAGATGATATTCTGAGAGGTTCATGAGATACTTCATCATGATCTGCAGCTTGGTTTCTACTACGCTGCGTGCAGTAGGATCGGTAGGATTGGCTACGTAGGCATTCCACGCGGCGGTCCAGTAGGCATTATTGGTCTGGCCACCCAGCAGGCCATAGACGCGTATGTAGTCTTTGGTGCTTTGAGATACATCTATCATGTAGAGGTAGTCTATCGTATCATTCACCACCGCTACAGGGTCGGTAGGAGCAGGTAGCGCAGCGCAGAAATCCAGTACACTGATCTTGACCCTAAACGTATTGACCGGCACGCCCACATACACCAGCCCGTCGGTGATCTGATTGCGCAGCGGGAGGGTAGAGTTATTGATCCATAGCTCGTAGTACTGCGGATATTGATAATACGATGGCCAGCCGGACACGCTGGGAGGGTCTAGTACATCCTGGCCGAGGATGATGGAGTAGTAGCCGAGTGCCATCCATGCCTGATAGGAGTCTGCGGTAGCCGTAGGCGCGGGCATGGGTACATCGTATTCGCGTAGCAGGCCCACCAGAAAGTCTGTCGGCGATTTGATGATGCAGCCCCTGTTTAGCATATCAAAGAAGTGTTCACTTTTGAAAAGCTGCGACAATACACTCGTGATATCATATCCGCTCGTGCGGAAAGTATCGGCCAGCGGCTCTATGATATTGGTCTCTATCGTAGCGTCTATATCAAAGTAGACGAAGTAGCGATAGAGCTTGCGGCAGATGAATTTTGCAGTCTCCTGCTGTGTAAAGATCATCGTGAGCAGGTCGTCCAGTTCGTTGGCGCCATTGGCACCGTTTTGGCCAGCTACTACTGTGTTATTGTAAAAGGAGGAGAACTGCTTGTCCGTATTGTCATGCTGCGCCGGATCAAAGTATGAGGTCAGGGTGGAGGGATTGATACGATAGCCTGTCAGCACCCTGGCAGCGGCACGGACGTCATCTTCAGTATAGTGGTTGGGCAGGTCCTTGCCTACCGTGAATAGCTCCTGTAGCTCACGCGCATAGTTCTCGTCAGGGGCTGTGTTGGTATTGAGGTAGCCATTGAGATAGAAGAGCATGGCCGGATCGAGCGTGATGGCCTTGACAAAGTCTTTAAAATTGCCCAAGGCATATTGGCGTATGGTAGAGATGTAGCGATAGCCCGCTACCGGCTGCGTGTAGGAGCTGATCTGCGTGGAGAAATGATTGTGCCAGAAGAGGACCAGTTTCTCCTCTATGCTGCGGCCCTGGTGGATCATATTGCCATAGCACCAGGCCTTGAGCGACACGGCACGCGGTCCCAGAGCGTTAGGTTGATAGCTGGTGTCATTTACCCAGGTCTGGCCAAAGGCTACGACAGCATCCGTAAAGTTGGCATTGTTGTAATTATTGACCGGTGGCGATGGTGCTGTCTGCGGCGTGAGCAGCTCATCTACGGCCTGGCTCATGGTGAGCGTGAGCAGGTGGTCTACATCGCTCTTCCTGGCACCAAACATGGTGCGCTTCAGCAGGTGTACAGCTTCCTTGCGGCTCCAGGTACCGGCGTATGGTGTGAGGGTAGAGCTGACGGAGCGGCCGGCACCACTGCCGGAGTGGCGCGCATAGGGTACATTGGGCTCTGCGGCAGGACGTAGCAGATCATTCATAGCGGTATGGTTTTACTACAGCACCGTGGTGCAAATAGTTTTATACTTTGGATAGTACTAAAGATATAAAGTTTAAATGATGTAATATAAACAGTCTGTGAGCGTCTGGGAAATTTATGTAATAAACCGCCAAGGGAAAGCTGGATAAATACGGATTGATGATCAACTCGCAACGAGATATCACGCCGTACATTCTACCTACTATCTGATACTTACATGTGGGCCACACGGATCGGCATGCTTATCACGGAGTTTCGCACTAGGGAACCTAAATGTGAAAGCTCCGGGCATACACTACGCACCGAAGGGCAGCATGCCACATAGAGCAGGAAATAGATAAGAACATTAATACGATAGACCCGGTGGAGTTTGCAGCTACCAAGAAGTATATGCTGCTGGTGATAGAGCGGGCGTAATTATTTATACTCAGAAAGAATAAATTGCAAAGCCTTGTTGCCATCAATGGTAATAATATAAAAGCCTGAAGGAAGATTTTCGGTTCTAATCGTGTAATTATCTGAATCGATTTTGCTTTTATATAGTTCTCTACCAAGCAAATCTGAAATCCCCACTTCTTGGCCTATCGACCGTGAGGTTTCAAGTATAAAATTACCATTGTTAGGATTAGGATAAAGCCGCATAAACTTTCTATCAGAGTTTTGTTCACTGAGACCTGTGCCAATTAGTGTGTCAATGGAATTTAAAGTTGTATTTGTTATGACCGGTGCATTTGCATCAAAATAAATGTGTGCCTCATTAGTGATGTGCGTACCATGTGAAAGGCCAGCCTTGGTTTTTACACGGTATTTGATCCAACCTTCACTTAGTTCTGGGTTTGTAGCACTATCCGGTAGCATAATATGCGCAAAAGTGAATACCGCAAGGCTATCAAACACCTGTATCAGTGCATCATGACTGGATGCTAAATACTGTAATGAAGAAGGATCAACATATGCGCTCAAAGTATCTTTTACTATGATATTGTATGCGGTATCATTTCCTGTATTTTGAAAGTGGACGGTATATGTCAGCCATTGAGAATCAGTAGAGATGTTGCCCATAGGGTAAACTTCTTTGAAATTGGGGTCGAAAGAATTCTGCACTGAAAAGCATTCAATGAAAGTATCGCTTTTCAACGATTGATCGTCAGGAATTAGGATAGCTGTAAAGCATATCTTATCTCCAACTACAGCTTGACTATCGACATATACGGAAAAACCTATTGATCCAGCCGATAAAAGATCGAAATCGGGTATTTGAAAAGTGGCGCTATTATATGTTAGCAAGGATGGAGGTATTGATCCTGCTATAGCGGTGGTAGTATGTGCTGGTCCAGTAAAGGTGACATAAATAGTTCCAGACTGACTGCTGCCATTGCAAGACGAGCCGAAAAAAACACGACTTAAGTTACCGGCATTTACATATATGGGATGCTGATAGGTCGGTCTAAAATTCCCCGAAATACCTGCAATACCATAGTCCAATGACGTCCCACATTCAAAACCAAAATTTCGGTTTAATATAGAAGAGTCCGATGGGGATAGATGAATATTATATTCTTTCGTAAATGGGCACCTCAGATGAAATGGTACTGTTGAGGTGTCTACTCCTACCACATAGTCACTTAAAGAGTCGGTCTTGAAAGAATAGCCGCCTGTTACAGATGAATAGACTTGCTGCACGACTTTACCCATATGGTACAAACTCACCTTTATATGTCCCAATCTGGCGGAAGTAAAAATACTATCTGAAGTGCACCATGTAGAAGTATCAATTGTAATGACGCCGCCTATATTATCGTAGAAGTCGCATCCACTCAATGGATCGCACAAAGGCAGTGTAGATGGGGAAATGTCCCAATTAGAAGCATTTACTGAAAATGGCAAACAAGTAATTGCACTGCCGGATATATAAAAATAATCAAAATGCTGCGTGCCTGATAACGGTAAGCAATATAGCATTGGGTTGTTTTGGCATTCGATGTCGCTCAGAGAAGGAGGAATAGGTGGAAGGTTATGAAGTTGATTGGAATAGCAGGCGAGCAATGTCAGTGTATTAGGAAGGTTCGGTAGTGTAGAAAGTCTATTGGAATAGCAGTACAACGATTGTAAACCCTTAGGTAGAGTAGGTAGCATTTGGAGTTGTCCATTGTGGCAATCAAAGTACGTTAGTGAATCAGGTAGGGCAGGTATTGTAAGGAGTGGATTATTTTGGCAGGATAATGACCATACTTTGTGAAAATATTGAATACCTGTAAGGTCTCGTATATTACTATTGCTGCAGATTAAAACCGTAGCTGATTGAACAGAGGGGCATGTGGTGTCGAGTTGCCACCCACTGGTATTATTGCCCGTTAGGCAATTAGAATAGCCATTATTATGTAGTAATGTCGCAAAGTTTGAATCGGGTATTTCAACATACTGTCCTACAACATGAATTGAACATGCGAGAAAGAGTATAGTAGTCAGTATAAGATTTTGCCATTTTATCATAAGGTCAGTATTTATTTCTTGAAGATAATAAATCCTGACTTTTGATCTAGGTCTGTATCACACCTACATTGAACGGCCGTGTGATGGGTGCGTGATTTGCCGCTTCGATACCCATAGAGATCATCTTGCGCGTATCCAGCGGATCTATGATGCCGTCTGTCCAGAGCCGGGCAGCGGCGTATTTAGGATCGAGTGTGCGATTGTATTTCGCCTTGATGTCGTCGAGGATCTTCTTCTCTGCTTCCGGCTCTATGGTCTCGCCTTTGGCTTTGAGTTGGCTCACCTGTATCTGCAGCATGGTCTTGGCAGCTTGCTCGCCACCCATCACGGCTATCTTAGAGCCCGGCCATGCATATATCAGACGTGGATCATAGGCCTTGCCGCACATGGCGTAGTTGCCCGCGCCGTAGCTATTGCCTACTATCACTGTGAACTTCGGCACGACAGAATTAGCTACCGCTGCCACCAGCTTTGCGCCATCCTTTATGATGCCGCCCTGCTCCGAGCGCGACCCAACCATAAAGCCTGTCACATCCTGCAGGAATACCAGCGGTATCTTCTTCTGGTTGCAGTTCATGATAAAGCGTGCTGCCTTGTCAGCACTATCAGAGTAGATCACACCGCCGAACTGCATCTCGCCTTTCTTGCTCTTGACCACCTTGCGCTGATTGGCTACTATGCCTACTGCCCAGCCATCTATGCGCGCATAGCCGCAGATGATAGACTGGCCGTAGAGCTCTTTGTAGAGTTCTATCTCGCTATTATCTACGAGGCGCTTGATCACCTCCATCATGTCATATTGCTTGGCGCTATCTTCGGGTATGATGCCGTAGATGTCTGCTTCTTTCAGAGCAGGCTTAGCAGGAGTAGCACGGTCGTAGCCGGCTTTATTGCCGTGGCCCATCTTGTCTACCAGCTGCCGGATCTTCTCTATGCACTCCTCGTCGTTCTTCATCTTGTAGTCCGTCACACCGCTGATCTCGCTGTGCATGGCCGCACCACCCAGGGCTTCGTTGTCTATGTCTTCACCTATGGCAGACTTCACGAGGAAGGAGCCCGCCAGAAACACCGATCCAGTGCCCTCTACGATCAGCGCCTCATCACTCATGATAGGCAGGTAGGCACCTCCGGCCACACAGCTACCCATGATGGCAGCTATCTGTGGGATACCGGCAGATGACATGATCGCATTATTGCGGAAGATGCGGCCGAAGTTCTCTTTGTCAGGAAATATCTCATCCTGCATAGGCAGGAAGGCGCCGGCGCTATCTACCAGGTAGATGATGGGCAAGCGGTTTTCCATCGCTATCTCTTGTGCGCGGAGGTTCTTCTTGCCTGTCATAGGAAACCAGGCACCCGCCTTGACAGTTGCATCATTGGCTACGATCATGCACAGCCGGCCCTTCACGTAACCCAGTATGGTCACGACACCTGCGCTAGGGCAGCCTCCCTGCTCGGGGTACATATCGTATGCAGCAAAGAGGCCCACCTCCAGCTGAGGCGCCCCCTGGTCTGTGAGGAGGTCTATGCGCTCGCGGGCAGTCAGTTTGCCCTTTTCTTTGTGACGGTCTATGGACTTTTTGCCACCCCCGGCTTTGATCTGCTCGCCCAGCTTGCGCAGGTCGGAGATCATCAGCTTCATATTGTCTTCATTGCGGTTAAACTCCAGATTAGCCTTTTCGCTCATGTGCAGTGTCATTTTTGGCGACGCTAATATAGAAGAATACTAAAGAACAGCTAACCGGGAGGATAGGGCACAAAAAAGGGCTACCATTTCTGGCAGCCCTTCCGTTTTCAAGGTTGCTATTACTTACTGAGTTTGATAAACTTGGCCCTGGCCGTAGCATCTTTTATTTTGACCTCTACCAGATAGGTGCCGTCTGGCAGGTTTTCCAGGTGTACTGTATTCTGAGCCGGGGTGGATATGCTTATCACTTTCTGGCCAGTCACGTTGTAGACATTGATCTCATCTGCTTTCTTGCCTCCGGTATTGATATTGAGCGCAGAGCTGGCAGGATTTGGATAGATCTGGACCTGATCAGCAGTTATATCCTCTGTGCTCAGCGCCGTCCTGCCCACCACACGTAGGTGGCTCATAGGACCGCCGCCATTCTTGAATGCATAGAAGGAAGAGTCACAGAAAGTGAATGTGCAGCCGGCACCGTCACTCACAGTGAGGCAGATAGTATAGCGCCCCGGAGTAGCATAGGTGTGCGTAGGGAATGGCTGGGTGGAGGTAGTACCGTCTCCAAAGTCCCACAGATAGTTGAGCGTGCCGGTGGGTGAGTAGATATAGGCAGCATACCAGCCCGGTATGGTAGAGTCTGGGAAGACTACAATGTATATCTGGCATGGAGTCGTCTGATAGAGTGAGTCTGAGATAGATTTGCAGGCAGACGCTACACAGCCGCTATTGTCAGTCACTGTCACGCAGTATTCTTTGGTCACATTGTGACCGATAGTGGTGAGCGGATCCGGCGATATGCTGCTAAAGTTGCTGTCAGAGGTGCACGACCACTGATAGCTGTATGGTCCTGCGCCGTTGGCTACAGATGCAGAGAGGGTGAAGAGAGAGTCGTAGTTTGTATTATTGATCACTACAGAGCAGTTATTGATACTGCTCACATTTACGGTATCCGCAGTACTATTGCTGCAGCTCAGAGACGTGTCAGAGATACTTAGATGAATAGTGTAATGCCCTACCGTCGCATAGTTGTGTATCACTGATGTGCCGGATCCGTAGGTGCCATCACCAAAATCCCAGGTGAGTAGCGCCGTGGGAGAGAAATTGCCATTTGCCTGGAAATTGTAGACCGCATTGCTGATCTCATATTTATTCAAGGTCAGGTTGCAGGAATAGGGACCCGTAGAAGGGCCAAAGCGGTAGAAACTGCGGGATAATGGGAATGTATTGAAATTGTATGCACTGAATCCTGCATAGCCAGCCACTCCACATGTAGCGCTGGCACCATCGAAAGTGGAACTGTCTGGAAACACTCCCCAGAGTGACCAAGTATCAGATACTGGTGTATATTTCCAAACCTTATTGGAGGTATTGACGCCTGTAGAGGTGTTATAATATACGCTGCGCTGGTTGAGGCCATTTACTACGTAGCCCTCGTCATTTACTACAAAGTTCTGGGTAGCTGCCAGGGCGTCTCCGGGAAAATCACCTAGGCGTGTCCAGCTGTCAGCTACATCATCATATCTGTAAAAGTCACTTTGCATGAAGTAGCTGCCATTGCCATCACCTGCCTCACCGAGACCCACATACGCATAGTTTCCTATCGTAAAATAGGAGGCCGCCTGCCGTGGGCCGCCAGCAAAGTTGTGCTTTTGGCTCCATGTATTAGTAGTGGGATCATAGCAGTATACCTCGTTGGTATAAGGACTAAAACCACAGGCAACGTAAGCTTTACCATGCAGTACGAATGTGGCCGTGGTATAGCGTAGCGATCCGGGGAATGGTGTCATCTGTGTCCAGCTATCAGCGCTTGGATCATACTTCCACATAGCGTTGGACCCATGGCCAGATCCGGTAGAGTCCCATCCATTTACTACGTAGCCATAATTTCCAATCGTAAAGCCCTTGCCATCATACATTGATAATCCAGGGAAATCGTTTTTTCGTGCCCATGTTTGGGTAACAGTATTGAAGTCCCATACCGCCTGCGACATATGAGCCGGATAGGTCACACCCGGGCCATAATAAATAATACCGCCTACCATGTAGACATGCGTGCCTACAGAAAAACAATAGGGGCTATAAAGGGTGGTGGCTAGCGATGGCATCTGAGTCCACGTATAGTTCTGCCCATAGCCTGAGCGCGCAGCCATCAGCAGGAGCCATGCCAGGCAATAACGGTAAAGTAATTTCATAGTGGTTGATTTTAATTTGAAGATAATGTATTAAGAAAATTCGTTGCATGGATGGTGTACGTTGTTTCGAAGCAATGTATAAGCGTGCAATATCCTGTATGAGCGTGCCTAATCGAGGGCCTTTTGCACTATGGCTATTACTATTATTTTAGGGCAATGAAAGAGGACCTGCTGCACTACATCTGGCGCTACAGCCTGTATGATACTAATGCGCTACAGACCACGGCAGGTGAGGCAGTGCAGATCATCCGGCCCGGGCAGTACAATACAGACGCCGGGGCAGACTTTACCAATGCGCGCATCAGGATAGGAGAGACGCTGCTGGCCGGCAATGTGGAGATACACGTACATCAGCGCGACTGGTATGCCCACGGCCACGATGATGACGCAGCATACAACAATGTGATCCTGCATGTAGTGTACGATACAGATACGACGCCCACTCTGCTGCAAAACGGACAACCGCTGGCAGTGCTGAGCCTGAAGGGACATATCTCTACCACACTACTACAGCGCTACGAATTGCTGAAAGGTAGCCTGGATAAGATACCGTGTGCAGCATTGATCAGGTCGCTGCCGATAAACACATCATTGGCGTCCTTCTACGACAGGCTCGTGATAGAACGCCTGCAGGCCAAGGTGGCTGTGATAGAGGCCATGCTGCTGCAGTCGCGAAACGACTGGGATCAGGTGGCCTTTCAGATGATCGCCACCTACTATGGCGGCTCGGTCAATAAGGACCCTTTTCAGCGGCTCGCCGCCTCGCTACCGCTCACTGTGGTGCACAAGCACCGGGCGGAGCCAAAGCAGATCGAGGCGCTACTATTCGGGCAGGCGGGTATGCTGGAGACAGAGCATGACGATGAGTACCCCCGCAGCCTCCGGCGCGAATACACCTACCTGCGAAAACTGCACAATCTGCAGCCGCTGCGACTCCATGAATGGAAGTTCTTTCGCATACGGCCGGCGAGCTTCCCTACGGTCAAGATCGCGCAGCTGGCTGCACTGCTGGTGAAAGAGCCGCATCTATTCAGCGGGCTGCTGGCATGCGGTGATATGAAAAGCCTGCACCGTTTCTTTGAGGTGGAGGTCAATGATTACTGGCATAGCCATTATCAGTTTGATAAACCCTCCGCCAAAGGATCAACCGGCATAGGCCACATGCTGACAGATGTGGTGGTGATCAATGCCGTGGTGCCGCTGCTCTTCTGCTATGGCAGGTACAAAGGAGACGATAAACTGTGCCAGCGCGCTATGGATATGCTCTATGAGGTCGCCGCCGAGAATAATACGATCATCCGCATGTGGGATGCGCTGGGTATCAAGGCACAAACGGCCAATGACACACAGGCCCTGCTGCAGCTACGCTCTGACTACTGCCTCCGGGGCCGCTGCCTACAGTGCCGGATAGGTCATGAGCTGCTGAATAGCTCAACGTAGCCGCACTCAAATGCCAACAAATATCTCGTGTGCCTGTTAGATCTTTTAACAGGGATACCTTGCCGCGGTGCAGCGCTATTAGTATCTTTGGGGATAGCAGGTGATATGAAAGTAGATACATTCAAGTTTCTGGTAGAGTACAACGCCTTTGGCGTGCTCACACGCATAGGAGAGAAGCTCGGCATGCCGATCAAGAATATCCGCCTATTCTTTATCTACGCCTCTTGCCTCACTATTGGCTCTCCGCTGATCGTGTATATGATCCTGGCCTTCTGGCTAAAGCTGCGTGACTACGTGCGCGGCAGCAGAAATCCGGTGTGGGATTATTAAAGATGCAGCCCCAGCATCTTTATCGACATTTATACCAGCGAATACTTTCTATGCAAAGTAGTAAACCGTTACGCATAGCTATAAACGGTATGGAGGGCACCGGCAAAACAGTCCTGGCCAGCCGGCTTACAAGCTATCTCAATGCGCAAAACGCTGCATCCATACACGTCTCTATAGATGGTTATCATCATGACAGAGAGCGGCGCTACCGCCACGGCCGAGATAGCGCGCGCGGCTATTACGATGATGCCTATGATGAAGAAGCATTTGTGCGCTCCGTGCTGCTGTCATCGCAGCTGGACCCACCCGTATATACTGCTGCCATACATGATCTCGACTCAGATCAGTACCTGGATCTGCCGGCTACTCCTCTGAGGTCAGATAGCATTCTGATCACAGATGGCTCTTATCTTTTCAAACCGGTCTACGCCCCTCACTGGGACCTGAAGATATATCTCAAGGCCGATCCCCCTATCGCTATGAAGCGCGGTGTCTGCAGAGATAGTGACGCACTCGGCGGCGAAGCAAACGCCAGAGAGAGATATCTGCGCCGCTACCATGCAGCATTTGCTATCTATCAGCGTGAGGTGAATCCTGAGGTACTAGCCGATATAGTGATAGACTACAATGATTTTGAAAATCCTTTATTGCTCAAATAAAAAAGGAAGACCTTATCAGCCTTCCTTTCTAATTATTGTCTTATCAGGTCACTATCCGTTTACCTTCTTGTGATCCGCCAGGAATTTCTCCAGGCCGATGTCAGTGAGCGGATGCTTGAAGAGTCCCTTGATAGATGAAAGTGGGCAGGTAGCGATATCTGCACCGGCCTCGGCACACTGTATGATGTGGAGCGCACTGCGGATGGAGGCAGCGAGGACCTCGGTCTCATAGCCATGTATGCTATATATATTGACTATCTGGCTGACCAGTTGCACGCCCTCCCAGCCGCTGTCGTCTATACGGCCTATGAAGGGAGAGACCATCGTAGCGCCGGCCTTGGCAGCGAGCAGTGCCTGACCGGCAGAGAATACCAGTGTACAGTTTGTCTTGATACCATTGTCGCTGAACCACTTGATAGCTTTCACACCCTCTTCGATCATTGGCACTTTCACCACGATATTAGGATGCAGCGCGGCGAGCTTCTTGCCCTCCTCTATGATACCTTTAAAGTCTGTAGAGATCACCTCTGCGCTCACAGGTCCATCTACTATATTGCAGATGTCTACGTAGTGCTTGGTCACGTTAGCATCACCCTTGATGCCTTCCTTGGCCATGAGAGATGGATTGGTGGTCACGCCATCCAGGATACCCATGGCGGCGGCTTCTTTTATTTCATTGAGGTTGGCGGTGTCTATAAAGAATTTCATCGTAGTGTATTGAAGGTTTATAAATAGATAAGAAAGGCAGCGAATGCGATGCCAAAGATAAAAACGGGAAAAGAAAATACCGCAGATGTGGACGAAAGGTGGAGAGAATCTTCGGTGAGGGAAAATAAAAATAGGGCAAGTAACTCATGTCGCACCGCTCAACCGCCTACCCTTGCTTCGTTTCCGACCTGGGGGAGTGAGCAGGAGCTGGTCGCATGAGGCTCGCCCCGCCGCGAATATAGTAATTCCGCTATTCGCTCCAAGACCAGCACACATATTTTATTTCTTGCCCGCGTCGAGATGGCGCTGTAGCTCCGCTCTGGAGATGTACCTGCCGCCCATGCTTTCTAGATGCGGCGTGTGAAACTGGCAGTCTATCAGGTCATATTTGCCGCTGCGGCAGAGATGTATCAGAGCCAGTTTGGAGGCGGAGGGCACCAGACTATACATACTCTCCCCGCAAAACACCTTGCCTACCCGCAGCCGTACAAGAATGGCCGCTTCCGCACCTTCGTAGGCGACTCGTACATCATGCTGATCCGCTTTACCAAAGATGGACCGGAGGTGCACACGGTGGCACCATACGGCGCGTCAAATAAACCGGATAGCCCGCACTACACCGACCAGA
>JAFDYQ010000070.1 GCA_018267365.1 Bacteroidota bacterium
CCGCCAAGGTACCCGTCCGTGGCAACTATGTAAAGATCGCCGAGGACCTGTTTTCGCCGCTGTAGCGGGTTCTTTGAGCATACCCTTCTATTTGCCCGGGCTAAAAGAAAATGCAACATCGAGTCCGGCATAATAGGTAAAAACCTTCCTGATAGCCACATGATAGCTGTAGCTATTTTGATCAGGAGCGACCATGTTATTGAAATCAAATACCGGCCCTATGTCAAGGCTGACTCGATCACTGATAGGTACACCCCACGCAGCTTTTACCGCCAGTCCCAGATTGATATTGGAGACAAACTCTGCAGATTTAATAAAGCTATGATTATGCAGCGTTCGCATCGGCAGGTTGGGGTTGTCTATATTATCTAATTTATTTAGTGGCAAACTAAGCTCCGGTCCTATATTTATTTTTAGCGCATTGTGCTTCACATATTTTACAAAGGCAACGCGTATCGGTATGGTTAGGTATCCTATCTGTTGCCTGTTATATAGCGTCCCATTGGTCAGCAAGGGACTGTAATATTTTTGTGTGCCCGATATCATGGTTTGCCCATACAGCATATAGGTCAGACCCGTCTCCATGCGCACCAGGTGGGTGATGCGGTAGCTATAGCCGGCCTGTATCGCAAAAGTATAAGCCGGGTAATACACGCGTACCTGATCATGACCTTGCACAGGACAGCTGGCTATGGTCGCCGTTGATGAAGGTCCCGACGGACTATTATAGAATGCGTATGACACAGCATTTGTCACTGTGATATTTATAGCATGCTTGCTTTTTAGATAGATAGGTTTCTCCTGATTCATAGCAGCCATACACTGCAGTGATAGTACCAGAAAAAAAACAAGTGTCAGTTTTCTCATAGTCTGATAAGATACCATGAAACGCTTCGAGACACATAAAATTGCTGTACTAACTTTGATAATGGCTACCCCGTGGTACCCTCTCCTTCGGAGAGGGTTGGGAGAGGTCATACAAACTCATCCAGGTCCCTGCGGTCCTTCTTGGTAGGGCGGCCTGACTTATTCATCCGCTTGCCCGAGTGAAAGCTGAATGAGAAAGCAGACTTCTGCGCCTCCAGCACCTCTGGCGGCGTCAGGTCTTTGTAGTGCTTCACCGCCTCTGAGTACTGTACCCGGTGGTCCAGTATAGCGGTGACCTCTACTACCCAGCGGCGCGCCTCTGTCTTGACATGGTACACGTCGCCCACCGCCACCGTGCGCGAGGCCTTGACCTGTGCGTCATGTAGCTTTACCTTGCCCGCGTCTATGGCAGTAGCTGCCTGCGAGCGCGTCTTGAAGAGGCGTATAGCCCAGAGGTATTTGTCCAGTCTTACTTTGGCCGTATCGGTCATAGCGCAAAAATACAGCAATAACGACAAAACGCAGCAGGCAGGCAGTCGGTTTTGTCAGCATACTGTCAAAACAAATGAATAGATACATATATGACTGGTGGCAATATCATGGGCAATTGGTACACTGGGCGAAATGCTGTATCATTGCCGTCCGATATCCCCCTGATGATGAAGAAGAACATAACTGTGGCCTGTATCGCGCTCGCACTGAGCGCCTGCGCTTTCTCTGCCAAGAAGAAGGCCGAGGCTATCAGTGCGCTGGAGCTGAGCATCAGCGAGAGCGCCAAGAAGAACGTAGCAGATACGACCAAAGTAAAAGAACTCCTGGCCGACTACGACTACTACATAGCCCACTACCCTAAGGATAGCCTCACACCCGTTTACCTCATGCGCTCAGCAGACTTTGACCGGGCTATAGGCCTGCCCGAAGTAGCCATAGCCAACTATCACCGCGTATACATGGAGTACCCGCAGTACCCCAAGGCCAATATGGCGCTCTTCCTCGAGGGCTTTACCAATGAGAATGACGCACATGACCTGGACAAAGCGCGCTCCTCCTATCAGCTGTACTTGCAGAAATATCCTGACAGCAAGATGGCCAGGGATGTGAAGTTTCTGCTGGACCACCTGGGCATGACACCGGAGCAGATCATGCATGAGGTGGATAGTGTGCGCAAATCGCGGACCGCTGTGCATACAGATACTGCTGCCACAGCTGTGCGATAAAAACTTTTACTCTCCCTGGTATGTTGATTCGTAGAGTCGCATGATTATGCGCCTTACCGGAGACCAATTTTAAGTTGGAGATTGCTTCGCTATCGCTCCGCCACGGCGGACAAGTCACAAATATTCTGTTTTTTTTAAAACTCCATCAGCTCTACGATCTCATATGCACTGAGGATGTCGCGGATCGGTGCATCTTTTTTGCAGAAGCCGAGGATGAAGCCTCCACCACCGGCACCGCATATCTTGAGATAGTACTCATTGTTGGTCAGGCCCGACTTCCAGATATCACGGTAGGCATCCGGTATAAACTCGGGCAGGTGGTCATAGTGTATCTGAGAGATCAGTTTGAGCGACTTCCAGAAGGTGCTGTAGCCCGGTTTGAGCAGGCTCTTGATGCACATATCATTGGCCTTGACCAGTGACTCGTCTATGATGGCTTTAAACTTCGGGTCTTTGTATTTCTGCAGAAAGAGCTTGACATAAGGTGCCGTCTTGCGGGCCTTCTTTGTGTTTAGCACAAAGACCTTAAAGTAGGTCTTCTCCCCTGCCTTCAGGTCAAAGGTCTCCTTTACCTCGCCCCCGTCCAGCAGTACCGCCTGATCCATAAAGGATACGAGCGGATCGAGGCCGGAGCTGCGCCCGTGATAGAAACTCTCCAGCATGGCGAGTTCTGATTTGATGGCAGTGAGGTCTTTCTTATTGACGGGCTTGATCCGATAGTGCGTAGCGAGCGCCGCTATGAGCGCACCAGAGCTGCCGAGGCCATAGCCCTGTGGTATATTGCTCTGAAAGTAAAGGCCATGCTCCAGATCCGTGAGCAGCGCATTGGTGTCGTAGAGTTTACCGAGTTCGGCATCGTGTATGATGTACTCGGTCAGCTCCTGTATGGAGCGATTAGATGCTATCGCTGCTTCGTTCAGTTCCTCTTTGATGAAGTCAAACTTGCCCGAGAATTTGCCGGTAGGCACAGCGAGTCCTTTAGCTCCGGTATTGATGATATGTTCACCAAAGAGGAGCAGCTTGGAGCGAAAGGTTTTGTAGGCGGGCTTTTTGCTGGCAGGCACCGTGAGATGATTTACAGAATTTCGGATTTACGGATGGACAGATTGCAAATGATGACAATATGGATTCCGCTGGTTATTTGATGACCGATGGGCCCTTGCCTACTTTGTCCCAGATGATGCGGCCATGCTCGCAGTGCTCACTGAGCTCCTCCTGTATGAATGGCACCACCTTATTCTTGATATTCTCGGGATAGAGCAGGTGAATATTAGGACCGGCATCTAGGGTGAAGTACAGTGGCAGCTTGCTGCTCTCGCGGAAGGCCTTGATACGGGCGATCATAGCGAGGGTAGATGGCGTCATGAGGATGAAGTTAGGCTGCGAGCACATCATGAGTGCGTGCAGGGTCATGGCCTCGGTCTCTACTATCTCACCAAACTTAGTGAGGTCACCACTCTTCAGCGCGGGGAGCAGCTCGGCGAGGTTGTCATTGGCCTGCTTGTAGCGTACCTTGGCAAATGGGTTCGTCTTCATGAGCTGGTGGCCTACGCGGCTGGAGACTTTCTTCTCCGCACTGCTGGCTATGAGGATGGCATTCTGATAGGTCTTGAAGGTCTTGTGCATCTCCTTCTCAAAAGGAATAGCGTACTCATCTGAGGAGCCTTTCACATGCTTTGCCTCGCCCCACAGCGAGGCCACAGGAAAGACAGAGCGCGAGGCGCTGCCGGAGCCGATACGTGCGTAGTATGATGCCTTCTCCAGCAGTTTATCCTTTGCTATCTTTTTGCCGCGCAGTGCTGCATCCATGTCGCAGAGGCAGAGAGCGAGGGCGCTCATGGCAGAGGCAGATGAGGCGATGCCGGATGAGTGCGGGAAAGAGTTGGTCGAGTTGACCTGCAGGGCATACTTATGCAGGAACGGGAAGTCCTTTGATATGCCCTCAAAGAAGCTGAGTATCTTGATACGGAAGGCGAGGTTTTCCTTTTTGTCAAAGTAGAACTTCAGCTCAAGGCCTTTGTCCTTACTTGTCTTTTCTGATACAGAGAGGGAGGTCTCAGAAAAGCATTTATCCAGCGTGAAGCTGATGCTCGGATTCTTGGGCAGTTGATTGCCATGCTTGCCCCAGTATTTGATCAGGGCTATATTGGATGGGCTGCGCCAGGATGTTTTTTTGATCTCTTTCATGGTGGAGTGTATTGCGTATTTGCGGAGGCTAAGATGGAGAAAAACGGCCACCTCTCCCAACTCTCCTTCGTGGTGCGGGAGATGTCTAAAGGAAAGTGCTAACATATATCATCTCCTTATTATGTATCGTCCTAAAATAAGTTGACAGGTTAATTAATAAACTTTCAGGTCCTCG
>JAFDYQ010000071.1 GCA_018267365.1 Bacteroidota bacterium
ATAAAAAAAGCGGGAGACCCACTGGTCTCCCGCTCTGTAACCCTGATACACAATTAATTATTGGCCTGTGGTCATATTGAGGCGCTCATTGATTGCATCTACCTGAGCCTTGATGCGGTTATAGTTTTCCTGCTGGATAGAGGTCTGAGTTTTGAGTTTTTCATTTTCAGTGCGGAGCTTCTCTATGATCTCTCTATCGGAGCGCTGCTGTTTATTCAACTCCTGTATAGCGCCGATAGCCAGCGCCGTGATCTGATCAAAGTCCACGGTGCGAAAGTCATTCACACGCTTGCCGTATACGAAGACATTGCCCTCCTGGCCGCTCCAGCTCTCTGTGCGGATCTTATGGCCGCCCTCTATAGCCAGCACTTTGACATGATGTGCAGTATTATTCTGGTCGTACAGCAGTACCTCATCTCCTACTACAAAGCCATGCGCAGTCGCGGTAGTAATGGTCAGTGTGGCTCCGTCTGAGGTAGCAGATACCGCATTAGCAAAGACAGTCGGTATCACATCATCATTCTTATTGACCGCTGTAGGATAGACACTCTCGACCTGCTGGGCTATGAAGCCCGTCTTGGAGCGCGTGCCTCTTTGTACAGAATCCATGTACCGGTATTTTGTGACCTCGAGCCTGTCAGCCACATCCAGCAGGGATGCAGTGGCGGGATAGCTCAGATCACGCTTGATACGACGGTCACTCTGCACATTGACCTCGGCAGAGAGGATGCGGCCTGCAGAGTGGATAGATACCGGCACCGAGCCGCTATTTCCGCCTACAGTACCGGCACCACTGGCAGCGAGGTATCCGTAGCCAGTATAGTTAGTAGTCACGGTACTGGCTACATCCAGCGGGTACGATGGTGTACTGGTACCTATACCGACATATCCACTTTTCAGTATGACCATGGCATCAGAAGCGCTAAATCCGGGGTTGCCATTGCCTACCGTGAAAAGCCTGTCTCCCCCGTTCCAGTTGGTAGTAGATGCCGGAGTATAGATAGTATTGTACGAGCCGACTACGATCTCTCCTTGAGATGGTGCAGTCAGGCCATTGCCATAAGTGTGGCTTTGGATACCAGTGGCGTTATTATTATAACCTATCGTTACCGATTGAGCGGCGCTGGCAGTATTGACCTGTCCCATGGCTACGGCAGCGCTACCTCCTGCGGTATTGGCCAGACCCATAGATACCGCTCCTGTATTAGAGGCGGTATTATTTTGCCCGATCGCCGTGCTTACACTGCCACTGGCCGTATTATTCTGGCCTATGGCTATACTGTTGCCACCAGAGGCGTTGCTGGCCTGGCCTATGGCTACCGCACCACTACCTCCCGCGCTATTGGCCAGGCCTATAGACACAGCTCCCGTATTAGTGGCGGTATTATTTTGTCCTATCGCAGTGCTCACGCTGCCACTGGCGGTATTATTCTGGCCTGCAGCGATGCTATAGCTGCCACTGACGGTATTGCCGTATCCCAGAGCGGCAGCCGTATTGCCACTCACATAGTTAGAAGCTCCAGCTGCGATACTGTATTGTGAAAAAGTACGATTATTAGAGCCAAACACAGCAGAGGCACTGCCATTTGCATTATTGTATTGGCCCGCCGCAAAAGCATTGACACCACTCGCCGTATCGATACCCCCAAATGACGCAGCGGATGCACCACTGGCTACCGTCTGATAGTTGGCAGCAAATGCCTGATTGGCGGTAGCCTTGGATTGATTGCCAAGTGCATCACTAAAAGAGGCGGTAGCTGTGACCGAATAGCCTATAGCTGCACTCTGATTGCCGGAGGCGGTATTAAACAGGCCTACCGCTAGACTTTGATTACCGGAGGCAGTGCTATTTGAGCCCAAAGCTATACTACAGCCCCCCGTAGAGGTCAGGTTAGCACCCAAGGCTATATTGCCTTGATTCAGGCCGTTGGATGTAGGACTGAAATAGAAGTTGCCGCTCGACGCTGCGAAGTTGATGTTATTGGCTCCCATAGTCACGGTCCTGTTACCGGTCAGTGTGCCGTCAGAGTTATAGATATTTTTGGCTGATATTGTAGCTGGATCCACCCAGCTGCCGTTGCCACTGGCATCCCCCTGCAGGATATATCCGTTGGTGGCGCCATTGGTCATCTGAAAATTAGTAGTCTTTGTATTGCCCGCTACCTCTAAGGAGTTGGTTGGTACATTGGTACCTATTCCGACACCGGACGCCGTGATACTCATGCCAAGGATACTGCCTGTGCCCGGGGCGGTAGAACCGCCGGAAGAGATGCTATTGTTTAGATAAAAATCAATAGCGTTGAGATTGCTGGCCACCGCATTATTGTGGCGTGTAGATATAAAGTGCCTGTAGCCACCGCCGCCATATTGTATAGCTATATCTGCATTGGACTGCCCGCCGACCAGAGCCGAGTAACCTGTCCTGCCGCAGAGTAATTCTAATGCGCTGACAGTAGACGATGGGGCATTAGTATTATTGCCGCGGATCAGGGTATTAGCACTGACATCCATCAGGGCACCTATACCTGAGATGCTCACTACGTCTCGGCCAGTGGCAGTGTTGTAAAAATCAAACTGGCCATTGAACTCGCCAAAGTATGTATGGTCTCCCCCTGTACCCAGAGAATATATATAGTGGTTGAGATCTGTACCTCCCAGCCATACACGATTGGTACCCGTGTTGAAGTTATTTTTTATATAAAGGCTGCCGTTCACATTAGCATCTCCGTTCACGTCCAGCTTGTAGAGTGGCACCGAGGTACCGACCCCTACATTGGTAGCATCATCATAGATGATACTGCATGTAGCGCTGGTACCGTTAGATTTCAGTACCAGGTTTGGTGTAGAGCATCCTACAGGACCAGTGGCACCAGTCGCGCCATCTGCGCCAGTTGGACCTGCCACTCCCGCTGGCCCTTGAGGACCAGTGGCACCATCTGCGCCATTGGCACCGGTAGGGCCTGCTACACCGGCAGGCCCCTGAGGACCTGTAGCGCCATCTGCACCTGTTGGACCTGCCACTCCCGCTGGCCCTTGAGGACCCGTGGCACCATCTGCGCCATTGGCACCAGTAGGGCCTGCTACACCGGCAGGCCCCTGAGGACCTATAGCGCCATCTGCCCCAGTAGTGCCAGTCGGACCAGCCGGACCTTGCGCTCCAGTGGCACCATCATTTCCAGAAGGACCGGCAGGACCTGTAGCACCATTTGTCCCAGCTGCACCCATAGGGCCTGTAGGACCCTGAGGGCCCGTCGCACCATCTGCGCCATTCAAGCCAGTAGAACCGGTCGGTCCAGTAGGACCTGCTGCACCGGCAGGACCCTGAGGACCCATAGCGCCATCTGCACCAGTAGTGCCGGTAGCACCAGCCGGACCTTGCGCTCCGGTGGGGCCATCATTTCCGGAAGGACCAGTTGGACCTGTGACTCCATTAGTACCAGCAGGGCCAGTAGCGCCATCCGCACCAGTCGTTCCATTTGCACCAGTCGGGCCCGTTGGACCTGTGACTCCATTAGTGCCAGCAGCTCCTGTAGGGCCTTGCGCGCCAGCAGGACCAGCTACGCCTTGTGGACCTGTAGCGCCATTGAGACCATCTGCACCTGACGGACCGGTAGGGCCGGTAGCGCCGCCACCCGCACCAGTCGGGCCCGTAGGACCCGTCGCACCATCTGCACCAGTTGGACCTGCTACACCTGCGGGGCCTTGAGCACCCGTAG
>JAFDYQ010000072.1 GCA_018267365.1 Bacteroidota bacterium
GCGGGTCCATCTGGACGCGTTGGTGTTGCCTGCTGGTGCGGACATAGGTATATATTTAGTGTGAAAGAATACAATCTCCAAACCTCCCCAAAAGGAAGGCTTTAATGCAAATGCAAGGTCTGAATCAGAATTTTCTGAATTTTAGAATTATCAGAATGAACGCAACCCTCTAAATCCTGCCTACCGTCAGGCAGGCTCCCGAAGGGAAACTTGAATGCAAAAGGGCAATTTGATACTTGATGCACCATGAGAAATTCATAGGTAAAGGCAGCGATGGATGGCTGGGTGGCGCTATTGCAAAGGTGTGTAAAAATGGCGTTTTTTTGCGGGGTAGTTATTCACAAAAGTCAGCATAGGGCGATGCCCAATGCTATTGATATGGCGCCCCTCCGGGGCTGAAATGCAAAATGATCGGTGACGGTAGAGGTTAGGATCTGAGGGGGGGGTAGACTAGATGTCACTCATCTATTGCTCTGTCTAGTAGGTTTTGCGGAAGTTGTTTACTTGCCTTGGCTCCAAGTTTTTTCATGCTTTCCGCTCGCCGTATCAAATTGCCTTTTCCATCATAAAGTTTGCTCATGGCATCTGTATAGGCATCCTTACTGGAGTTGATCAGCTTGCCTACTTTGATCAGGTCCTCTACGAAGCCTACGAACTTGTCATACAGGTCGCCGCCTTGGCGGGCTATCTCGAGGGCATTCTGGTTTTGATATTCCTGCTTCCATACATTGCTGATGGTGCGAAGAGTGGCTAGGAGGGTAGTAGGGCTGACGAGGATGACATTTTTGTCGAATGCGTCATTGTACAGCTCGCTATCATGAGAGATGGCCAGCGAGAATGCAGACTCTATCGGTACAAAGAGCAGTACAAAATCCGGCGAGCCGATATTGTAGAGATTCTGGTAGTTTTTGCCGCTGAGGCCTTTCACGTGAGAGCGGAGAGAGGCTATGTGCTCTTTGAGCTGCAGCTCATGAGTGAGGGTGTCATCATCCAATGCGCTGGTGTAGCGCTCGTAGGCTATGAGGCTCACCTTAGAGTCTACGATGATGTTCTTGCCATCGGGCAGGCGCACGATCACATCGGGCTGCAGGCGGCTACCGTCCTCCAGCGTGAAGCTCTGCTGCACGTCGTACTCGCGGCCTTTGGTCAGGCCGGAGCGCTCGAGTACTTTTTCCAAAATAAGCTCACCCCAGTTGCCCTGCTTCTTGGTGTCGCCTTTCAGTGCGCGGGTCAGGTTGAGGGCTTCTTCGCTCATGCGCTTATTCATATCCGCCATGATGCGGAGCTGCTCACGCAGGGCGCTGCGTTCTTTCTCAGATTCATTGTGCGTGTCGTTCACACGCTTCTCAAAGTTCTGAATGCGGTCCCTTAGCGGGTCGAGGATATTGCGCAGCTGCGTCTCGTTCTGCTCAGTGAATTTGCGGCTCTTATCGTCGAGTATTTTATTGGCCAGGTTCTCAAACTCCTTGGTAAATCGCGCCTGCAGGTCTTCTATCTGTGTCTTCTGCTCAGCTAGTTTGTCTACGAGGTTGCTATTCTCACTTTGCAGCGAAGCGAGTTTGATCTGGAGCGCTTCGCTCTTGCTGCGCTCCTGAGTGGTCTCGGCGCGGATAGCGTCTATATCGCGGCGCAGGCCGGCATGTACGGATTCTGCGGCTCGTAGCTTTTCATCAGACACTGACTGAGCGGCGCGGAGCTTCTCCTCGGCCATGGCCTCCGCTGCGCGGAAGCGTTCTTCAGACACGAGTTGGGCACTGTTGTCGCTGCTTTTGCCGAAGGCAAAATAACCTATCGCTGCGCCGAGCGCTACGCCTATGATGAGGAATAGAATATAGTAGAGCATAGTGTCAATATTGAACGCCAAAAGTAGGGGTAAATATGTGATAATGTGCGCGGGGTATACGCTTTGTGGATAGTTTTCGGCCCCTAAAGCACAAAGGTGACTTTAACAGCCGTTTTAAATGCGGAGGCGTGGAGACGCAGAGGATGTAATGAAACAGATAGCATGTGAAAGGCAATTTTCCTGATGTGGGGGACTTTTCTATCCTTTGCACCATGGCTCCGATCACTGACGATATATTTGAGAATACAGAGGTAGCTTTCGCTCACAAGACTGACGCAGAACTCCAAAAGGCCAAGTGGCTCTTCTCTCTCATAGGCAATAATAAACTGGTAGGCGTGGGCACGAGCCTCGCAGGTCTGGCGCTGAAGCTGCACCTGCCTATCTCGCCCATCTTTCGCCTCACGGTCTATGACCACTTCTGCGGGGGAGAAACCTTTGCTGAGTGCAAGAAGACGATAGCGAAGCTCAAGAAGAGCGGCGTATATGCCATGCTGAACTATGGCGTAGAGCTAAAGGAAGAGGAGGAAGACTTTGATAAGACGATAGAGAAGAATATCGAAGCGATAGAGTTTGCCGGACGGAATAAAGATGTGAAAGTGCTCTGCATCAAGATCACGGGCTTCGGCAGGTTTGGACTGTTTGAGAAGATACAGGCAGGGGAGAAGCTGACTACAAAGGAAGAGAAAGAACTGGAGAGGGTAGTGGCCCGTATGGATAAAGTATGCAAGGCTGCGGCGGATCATCACGTAGCTGTGTACGTAGATGCAGAGGAGAGCTGGATACAAGACCCGCTGGATGCGATGACCGAGGAGATGATGGCGAAGTATAACAAGAAGGGGGCTATCGTGTACAATACCTTTCAGCACTACCGCCATGACCGTCTGGCATATCTCAGGAAGCAACTCACTGCTGCACAGAAAGGCGGCTACATACTCGGCGCCAAACTGGTGCGGGGGGCCTATATGGAGAAAGAGCGCGAGCGTGCCGCGGAGATGGGCTATGCCTCACCGATACATGCTGATAAGCCTGGTGTAGATAAAGATTACGATGCGGCAGTCAATCTCTGCCTCGATCATATAGATACGGTATCTGTCTGTGTGGCATCGCACAGTGAGGAGTCTACGCTGAAGGCCATCAAAGGGATAGACCGCAAGGGCGTGAAGCGCGATCATCCGCATGTGCTTTTCTCTCAGCTCTATGGTATGGGAGATAATATCACCTTCAACCTGGCCGCTACCGGCTTCAATGCCTGCAAGTACCTGCCTTATGGCCCGGTGAAGGATGTGATACCCTACCTGATCCGGCGGGCGCAGGAGAATACATCTGTGGCGGGGCAGACTGGCCGGGAGCTGGACCTGATACAGCGGGAGATAAAGCGGAGGAGGAGCTGCTAAGGGTTAACCGCAAAAGCGCGGAAACGCAAAACGAAATATTTAATGTCTGTCACGACCGAATGAGGTTTTCTGGTAGCTCTATAGTCCCTCGTGAAGCCGCAAAATATTGCGGCTCTAGGGGAAATGAAAAGGCCAATCAGTTTTGCTGACCGGCCTTTAGTACCGCGGGCGGGGCTCGAACCCGCACGACCTTTTGGGGTCAAGGGATTTTAAGTCCCTCGTGTCTACCGTTTCACCACCACGGCTTCAAGTTCTTATTAAGGACTTAAGTAGTTCCTTTCCTGTTCCACTTTTCAAATATACTTCTCTTTTTCTTGCCTCTGGTCTTGTCGGATATTCTTCGAGCAAAATTATTTCAAATGGCAAATAAGGTTTAGTGGTCTTATTATATCCTTTGTTATGTTGGGC
>JAFDYQ010000073.1 GCA_018267365.1 Bacteroidota bacterium
CCGGCCGCTACGCCACCTGCAGAGGCACCGAAGTCAGAAGCTCCGGCTGCTACACCTGTGAATAATACGCCTCCACCACCGGCAGCAGAGAAACCGGCAGAAACGCCGGCCGCTACGCCACCTGCAGAGGCACCGAAGTCAGAAGCCCCGACCGCTACACCTGCCAATGCCACTACGCCGCCACCGGCTACGGATGCCCCTGCAGCTGCACAGCCGGCAGAAACTCCGGCAGCTACAGCTCCGGCTACGCCTGCTGCTATCCCGGCGGACAGTACCGCTGCTCCGAAATAGTATATCTATATCATTTTACAGATGGCCTTTCCGTATTGGAGAGGCTTTTTTCATTCTGGTGAGCAGCGATAGTCCGGAGATTTTTTCATTTTTACAGTCTAAACGAAAGCAGATGGCAGACCAGAATCAGAACCCGGACCAGCAAAACCAGATCAATATCGAGCTACCAGAGGAAATAGCAGAAGGCATATACGCCAACTTTGCCATCATAGCGCACTCCAATCAGGAGTTTATCGTAGACTTCGTGCGCCTCATGCCGGGCCTGCCCAAGGCCAAAGTGAAATCGCGTATCGTGCTCACCCCGCAGCATGCCAAGCGCCTGACAAAGGCCCTGGCCGACAACGTGAAGAAGTACGAGCAGCAATTTGGTATGATAGAAGATAGTGAGACTGTACCCTATCCTATGGGATTCGGCCCTCCGGCCCAGGCTTAGTTCTGCTCTATTCTGTACACATCCACCCCGTGTAGTGGGCAATTTGCCTTGATTTAACGTCTTTTAAGCAGGAGGTTTGTAGATACTAAAGAAAACCGGCCTTACGTTAAATCATTAAATACACGTTCATGGTATTACTTCAGATCGCGATGGATACAGCGTCAAAAGCAGCTGCTACCATCGCCAGCCAGACTCCGCAGGGATCCCTCAGCCTGCTCGAACTCATAGAGAAGGGTGGCTGGATACTGCTGCCTATCGGCATCCTGTCTGTGATCGCTATCTACCTGATCATAGAGCGGTGGCTCACTATCAATAAAGCCAGTAAGGTAGATCCTAACTTTATGAATAATATCCGCTCCCTGCTGCTGGATGGCAAGACGGACGCTGCGCTCAATCTGTGCCGCAGTACCAATACGCCTATAGCCCGCCTGCTGGAGAAGGGCATCAAGCGCCTGGGCCGACCTATCAAGGAGATAGAGAGCGCCGTAGAGAATACAGGCCGCCTGGAGATATACAAGTTGGAGCGCAATCTCTCCTACATAGGGATCATAGCGGTGATAGCCCCTATGTTTGGATTTGTAGGCACTGTGTGGGGAGTGATCAAGATCTTTTACAATCTATCTATGGCAGATAATATCTCTATCAGCCTGGTAGCTGGCGGTCTCTATGCCAAGATGATCACCTCGGCTGCCGGCCTCGTGGTAGGTATCGTGGCGCACATAGGCTACCACTACCTGAGCGCTATGATAGACCGCGTGTCTTATCAGATAGAGAGTACGGCGGTAGACTTTATAGACCTGATACAGGAGCCGACGAAGTAGACATGAGACGATAGACTTGATATGAAGTAAGAGTCAATAATCAAGAACCAAGAATCAGGAACGAAGAGAGAAAGAATATTAGAGTAGGGAGGTATTATCTCAATACTCACTACTCACTACTCAATACTAAGTATGCAATTCAGGAGAAACAGCAGGATGCGAAACCACAGCGAGATGAGGGCAGACTCGCTCAGCGATATCATGTTCTTCCTCATGCTCTTCTTCCTCATCGTATCTACTATGGCTGCGCCGCAGGTGATCAAGATGAAACTGCCCAAGGCTGACGCGGGCAAGTCCATCACCAAGAAGAAGCTGATACAACTATCAGTCACCGCCGATGGCAAGTATTTTATAGATAAGAATGAAGTGGCACCCGAAGATCTCGAGGCACAGCTCACCGCAGATCTCAAGAATATCAATGAGGAGGTGATGGTGATAGTCCGTGCGGACAAGGATACTCCCTGGCAGGATGTGGTCACACTGGTGGCCGTGAGCAATAAGCTCAAGCTCAACGTATCTCTGGCGGTGGAGAAGCCTACGAGCTGATGTATGGAAAGAGCGGGCCTTTGACATCTATTGATAGAATAATGAAGAGTAAAGGAGATTATGTTCTCTCGACCATTTGAAGCAGAAAATAGGAGTGCCGAGAATAAGAACCGGCTGGCGGGGGCTGTGGTCACGATACTCGTCCATGCACTGTTGTTTCTGATCCTTTTCTTCCTCTATATCACTCCACCCGATCCGCCATATCAGGACGATGCAGGTGGCATGTCTGTGAACTATGGCACCTCTGACGTAGGTACGGGAGACGAACAGCAGTACACCGCAGTACCTGTGAAGGTGGCAGAACCCGAGCAGGTCAATACCCCCGCACCACCACCCGCACCTACTGCCAGCACAGAGGACCTAGTGACACAAGACGAGGAAGATGCCGCAGTAGTGGAGACCAAGAAGCCTGTGAAGAAGGAGAAGCCAGTAAAGCCTAATCCTGATGCTACCTATAAGCCTGTGAAGAAGCCTGTGGCAGAGACCAAACCGGTAGAACCTAAGCCTACAGTAGATAAGAATGCCCTCTTCACCCCCGGCGCTCAGGGCAAGCCGAATAACTCTAAAGGTGACGGCGAGGGGGGAGGCAAGGGCGATCAAGGCAAACCTAATGGAGATCCAAACTCGCGCAACTACCATGGCAATGGCACAGGAGATGGCTCCGGCAATGGTCCGGGCTCAGGGCATGGTCCCGGGGGATACGGTACCGGCGGTGGCGGCCCGTCTAATGTGCGCCTGACAGGCCGCAGCCTGCGCAGCCGCCCGCCGGTCAAGAATCCGTGTGAGAATACAAAAGGCAAGGTAGTCATAGCGATCAAGGTGGACCGCAGTGGCCATGTGACAGATGCCCGCTTCACACAGTCGGGCTCTACTACTGCTGATGACTGCCTGATAGCTACAGCCCGCCAGGCGGCTATGAAGTATGTCTTTGACGACAACTCTGCGGCGGCTGAGATACAGATAGGGTCTATCACTTTTATCTTTAAGGAGGACTAAGGCGGCTCCGGGCAGTGTGCATTTTCCGGAAGCTTTGCTGGCAAGTTTTCCGACTGGAGAGGCAATCTTTTTATTTTGATTTTCATATTTTTATATATTA
>JAFDYQ010000074.1 GCA_018267365.1 Bacteroidota bacterium
CTGTCTGCTGGCAGCCATTGGCATCGGTCACGGTATAGCCATACGTACCTGCTGCCACATTCACCGGATTGGTGCCGGTCAGGCCGCCGCTCCAGCTCACCGTACCGTATGGCGTAGTGCCACCTGCCTCGGTGAGGGTGATAGTACCGGTAGCCGCGCCATAGCAGTTCACATCTGTATGGGCTGCCGTCACTGTAAAGGCAGATGAAGGTTGCAATATTTTGACAGTATCTATCACCAGGCAACCATGAGAATCTGAATCGGCAAAATAATACGTACCAGCCGGAAGGTTACTCCTGGTGGTGCCGGACGCGCCATCCAGCCACTGCGGAGTGGCGTAGGCCGGGGTACCGCCAGCTTGAGTCAGTGTGATAGTACCCGTGCTATTGCCATAGCAAGCCACATCAGTATGCGCCTGTGACACTGTAAAGGCTGCTGGCTGGGCAATAGTACCGCTAGTTTGCGCTGTACAGCCATTGTGATCTGTGATCGTGACAGTATATGTACCTGCAGGCAGGCCATAATCTCCTGCGCCGATAGCAGTACTACTATTATTCCATTGATACAGATAGGGAGATACTCCGCCAGATGGATTCACTACGGCACTACCGGTAGAGTCTCCGTAGCATTTAGTATTGGTGATAGCCACCGCTCCCGGCACGATGGCCGGCTGGCCGGACACGGTACCGGTAGCTGTGGCCGTACAGCCCAGATTGTCGGTCACTGTCACTGTGATAGATCCCTGACTGAGATTTGTGGCACTGGGTGAGTTGCTTTGTCCGGAGGCACTCCAGGCATAGTTATAAGGGGAATTCCCGTTAGCCGTGATAGATGCCACAGCCGATCCATTGTTGAGATATGAGCAGGTAGCATTGGTAATAGCTAAACTCGCTACCATAGCAGCGCCTGGCTGATTGACAGTGACGGTGCCCGTAAATGTCTGACCTCCCGCGTCACTGTAGTGATAGGTATAGGCTCCTGCAGGAAGGTTACTCACTGTAGCACCGGTGCCTACGTTGGCACCTCCGCTATTGGTCCAGTATATACTCGGACCAGTTCCTCCAGTCACGGTGACTGTCACAGACCCTGTGCTATTACCATAGCAATTCACATTTGTACTGGAGGTAGATACAGAGTAGCCACATGGCAGGTTATTTACAGTTTCCCTGTAAGTCAAAAGCGCAGAGCAGCCATTTGCATCATGAAAGTCTGCAACATATATCGCCGCCGGCACGTTATTGCGTACATAAGGGCCGCTGCCACTACCGGTAGCTGCCACGCCATTCCAGACCACACCGGTATATGGCTGCGTGCCTCCGGTGATAGTGATACTGACAGATCCGTTGCTGGAGCCGCATGAAGCATCAGTATGAGATGTGACCGCCGTGATCGGCGAGGGCTGTGTCAGAGTGTAGGATGCAGTAGCAGAGCAGACACCGTCATTCACTGTGACGGTGTAGGTGCCCGCCGTGACACCTACCTCCCCGGAGGTAGTAGCACCGTTGCTCCAGGAATACTGAAAACCTCCATATCCAGCCGATGATCCGAATCCCCCGGAGATAGTAGTCGGTATATTGCCATTTGCAGCGCCATTGCAGGTAGGAGACTGCGGCGTAGCGGTGATATTGATGGGCGCATTGATAGTCACTGTATGACTATATGTATTAGCACAGCCTGTCACATCTGTGATGGTCAGCGTGACTGTGAACGTGCCGGTAGTAGAAAAAGTGTGAGTGGGATTCTGCAGTGAAGAGGTATTGCTGGCTCCGGAGCCGGGATCTCCAAAATTCCACGCCCAGCTCTGGACTGATCCTACATTTGTAGTAGATATATCATGAAACTGCATGGTAGGATTGCAGGATTGATAGTTAGTACCCGCAGTCCAGTTTGAGGTTTGGGTCACACAGAAGCGCTGGTCATTATTGCCACCGCCGGTACTCCCGCTCCAGCCCCAGTTTACTACCGGATTGCCGCCAAAAAAGTTATTTACAATATTGCCTGTATAGGAGAGTCGCAGCACACCATCAAAGTAAACTGAGTAGGTCTGCGTATTCACATTCCATATGATCTCGGTCGTGTGCCAGTTGCAATCATCTATATTGCTTTGACTGGCCAGAGCAGACACCGGTCCGGCTACGTTGTGGTTTACACTACCACCGCTTTCAAAGGCTATGTGATCATAGGCAGGATCTTGTGAGTTTTGCCAGGTATCATACTCTACGGCAAAAGAATTGCCGGAGAGACCGCTGTATCCCAGGCCACCGCCCTGAGCACCGATCCCGGTAATGTTATTGGTCAGAATAAATACTATACCATCGGCACCGCTAGAACCGTTGCAGCCGAGAAACACGTTAAAAACATAGTCGAAGGAGTTGTTGAGATTAATGGTATTGTTTTGATATACTCCCCCACCCTGATTATTTACAGCAGGAGTCAGACGATAACAGTTGCAGCCGCTATAGCTGGAGGCGTCATTGATTACCGTGTAGTTTTGAGCCAAAGACCGCCCCGAAAACAGTACTAAAAATACAGTAACACTTAAAACAAGTAAATGTTTAAATGACATATATGAGTGGTTATTAAAGAGTAAACAATAACGAGTTTCTAAATATAACTAATAAAAATCATCACTCTGAATGAATATGGTCGGTATCAAACAAAAATTTTGTGCTTTATCGCTGGTACCATCTTATTAATTAGACGCTATATGCTTCGGAGAAGTTGGTATAAGGAGAGTTATGCGAGGCAATGGCCTAATATCAAATGCCACATTATTTTTATGTTAATATTTATCTTTGATACTGCTTAGCTTGGTTGCACCTGGTGGTTTTTAATAAAGATGCACGGATAGCAAAAAAATCACCGGATTTTATATATTTGCACTCCCCATAGCGGGACGGTCTTGTAGCTCAGACGGTTAGAGCATCTGACTCATAATCAGAGGGTCCCTGGTTCGATCCCAGGCGGGACCACCACCAAATCAAGCGGTTAGATATTAGAAATCTAACCGCTTTTTATTTTCACAAGCATTTCACAAACAATTGCTCTTTGGGCTCTTTTATATGTTCGTTTTTAACCTTTCGGTGAATATTTGTTTCCGCTTAGAA
>JAFDYQ010000075.1 GCA_018267365.1 Bacteroidota bacterium
AAATCACAAATAATCACATAATTTATTTTTATAAGTAAGGATAGTTTGGAAATCCAAAAATTCGCTTTTACTTCGATGTCCGTATATTCTATATACGTGCCTTTTTTATCAATAAACATTAACAGTTATGGCCGAAAAGAAAAGTCCCAAACCTGACCTGACAGAGCTCAGTTTCTCGCAGTCCGTGTCCTACTATTTTGACAAAGCAGCCCCTCATACACAAGCCCCATCGGGCCTCCTGGATCAGATCAAAGTCTGCAACTCTATATACAAAATGAACTTCCCTGTGAAGTTTGGCAATGAGATAAAGGTAATAGAAGCCTACCGCGTACAGCACTCTCACCACCGTATGCCTACCAAGGGTGGTATCCGCTACTCCCTGCATGTAGACCAGGATGAGGTGATGGCCCTCGCAGCGCTGATGACTTATAAATGTGCCATCGTAGATGTACCTTTTGGCGGTGCCAAGGGTGGTATCAAGATCTCTCCGCGCAATACACCACCTGAGGTGATAGAGGCTGTGACACGCCGCTACACTACAGAGCTGGTCAAGAAGAACTTCATCGGGCCCGGTCTGGACGTACCGGCGCCTGACTACGGTACGGGAGAGAAGGAAATGGCGATCATAGTAGATACCTACATGACACTGAAACCGGGCGAGGTAGACGGCTACGCCTGCGTGACCGGCAAGCCTGTGAGCCAAAACGGTATCAAAGGCCGTACCGAGGCGACTGGTCGCGGTGTAGTATATGCGCTGAACCAGATCTGCAGCTATGCAGATGATATGAAAAAACTCGGTCTCACTACCGGCCTGGGTGGCAAGCGCGTAGTGATACAGGGTCTCGGCAATGTGGGCTTCCACACGGCCAATATCATTACGCAGTATGGCGCCAAGGTGGTCTGCATAGCAGAGGCTGAAGGCGCTATCTATAGCGAGAAGGGCCTGGATCCTAATGCAGTGCTGGCACACAGGCAGAAGACAAAGTCTATCCTGAACTTCCCGGGCTCAAAGAACCTCAAAAAGAGCTCAGACGCGCTGGAGCTGGACTGCGATATCCTGATCCCTGCAGCACTCGAGAAGCAGATCACTGATGTAAACGCTCCAAAGATCAAAGCACGTATCGTAGCGGAGGCTGCTAACGGCCCCGTGACGCCTGCTGCATCTGACTACCTGACCAAGAAAGGTGTAATGGTAGTACCTGATATCTATATCAATGCCGGTGGTGTGACGGTATCTTACTTTGAGTGGCTGAAAAACCTCTCTCATGTGCGCTTTGGCCGTATGCAAAAGCGCTTTGAGGAGGAAAGCCAGAGCAATATGATCCGCCTCGTAGAGGACCTCACCGGGCAGAAAGCATCTAAGGAGCAGATCAAGCGCGTGATACACGGCGCAGATGAGATAGACCTGGTCAACTCCGGACTAGAGGATACCATGATCAAGGCCTACCACGACATCCGCGAGATGTACAAGTCCAGCCGCTCTATACCCGATCTGCGTACCGCAGCCTTTGCCCTCTCGATCAATAAGATCAAAGATGCGTATTACGCCATGGGTATATTCCCATAAAGAGTATTGAGTAGTTAGTATTGAGTATTGAGACAATACAAAATACTTACCCATATACACCATGCCGCTCCATCCGGGGCGGCATTTGTTTTTTGTATTGAAGTCTTCCCCTTTGGGGAAGGTTTGGATGGGCCCCTGTGTAAAGCCCTCTCCTTTGGAGAGGCTGCCTATACCGTAGGCAGGAGTTTTAGAGAGGTGAGAACAATTTTAGCCGGTCTCTGTTATCTTTACAACTAATACACAACTCCCATGGATCTGTCTAAGCCTGTCCGCATCACTGTCATAGCGCTCACAGCACTGGTCCTGACCAGCTCCTGCGCCTATCAGAAATTTGCGCGTAAGTACTACGCTAAGGCCAAAACCGAAGCCCCCTATGACTGTATCATCGTGACAGGCATACCCTATAATGATAGTACTAACTCAGGCCTCATCTTTGCTGCCCGCGTACTCTGGGCCAAGTATCTGTATGACCACAAAATCGCCAAGAACATCATCTTCTCCGGCGCTGCGGTGAGCACGCCATTCTACGAGGGCCGGGCCATGAAGGAGATGGCTGACTCCCTCGGTGTACCGGGTGATCACACTTTTGCTGAGATCAAAGCGGAGCACAGTACCGAAAATGCCTACTACGGCATGAAGCTGGCGCACAAGCTGGGCTTCAAAAAGCTGGCCATCGCAGCAGACCCCTTTCAGGTCAAGCTGCTGCGTAAATTTCTGGAGCGCAGGTGCGACAATATGGCCATGATCCCAATAGTGTATGACTCAGTGATCAGCAACCGTCGTGAGTGGCAAAAGGAAGTGCCTAAATTGGCCTTCAAAGAAGCTGCTGCCGACAGCGGCTGGGTACGTCTCTCAGACCGCGAGAGTTTTGGCGAGCGCTGGAGAGGTACACAGGGTAAACATATCAAGTATGAGGAGTAGCTATAGGCTGTAAGGCCAACGCATCTTCAAAGGTTTCACGAAGAAATTTCTTACTAAGGAATGCAGCATACCATACTATACTGTGAGCCACAAATATAAAAGCTAGTCCCCCAAGGATTGCTTCATCCACATTTGTATCTCGCCCCATGAACATACTAACGAAGCCTATCACAGTGAATCTCCCACTGGTCTAAGCTTCCAGCTTAGACCTACCTATATGTTAAGCTTTCAGCTTAACAGCACTCCCCTACTGCGGATGATAAACCCTCTCCGCTGTCTTGTAGATCCTCGCCTTATCAAAGGTCATCAGCTTCGTCTGTTTATTGGCGTAGGCTTCATCTGGTCGGTGTAGTGCGGGCTATCCGGTTTATTTGACGCGCCGTATGG
>JAFDYQ010000076.1 GCA_018267365.1 Bacteroidota bacterium
AACCATTTTCCATAAACAAGTCGATTTATTGTCAACTTATTTCAGGACGGGACAATACAAAAGAAAAAAGCGCAACCGGAGCTGCGCCTTTTCTTGCGATAAAGGGAAATCTGCTATTAGTTCTTAGCGAGGTATGCAGCCACGCTGTCGTGTGTATCTTTCATTGCCTCTTTACCCTGAGACCAGTTAGCCGGGCATACCTCACCCTTGGTCTCAAAGTAGCTGAGCGCATCTACCATACGGAGTGCCTCATCTATGTTACGGCCCAGTGGCAGGTCATTCACCACCTGGTGGCGCACTACGCCGTTCTTGTCTATCAGGAAGAGGCCACGATAGGCTATCAGCTCCGCAGTAGCCTGCATCTGGTTGTTGTCATCGTAGAAATACTCCCCGTTCAGCACATCATAGTTAGCTGAGATGGTCTTGCTGGTGTCTGCCACTATCGGATAGGTGATACCGGCTATGCCGCCCTTGTCTTTTGCCAGCTGCAGCCAGCCCCAGTGAGACTGCTCTGTATCTGTAGAGCAGGCCACTACCACTGTGTCGCGCTTTTCAAATTCAGCCAGCTTTGCCTGAAAGGCATGCAGCTCCGTAGGGCATACAAATGTGAAGTCCTTTGGATAGAAGAAGAATACTACGTACTTCTTGCCGAGGTACTGCTCCAGAGAGAAGTTTTCTACGATCTCTTCGCCGTTGATGACGGCCTGCGCCTTAAAGAGGGGCGCTTTTTTTCCGACTAATACTGCCATGATAATATGTGTTTTTTAGTGTTTATGCAATTTTGCGGATACAAAAATACGTATCCCCACCTTTCAAAAAAGGATAAAAATCATCTGCCGCGCGTGGCGAAGCACATATTTACGCGGGTGGAGCCATAGATTTTATCTATGACCGGTCTAGCGCTCTATAGATATGCGCTCGTAGTAGGTCTGACCCTGCACGGACAGCTGCACGATATAGATACCCGAGGCGGCTGCTTCAGGCAGCACGACAGTATGCTTGTTGTCTCCCTGGCTGAGGCGCATCTGGTCTGAGAGCACAGTCTGACCTATCACATCCAGCAGGCTGAGCTGGGCAGTAGCCGCTATGTCGCTATTGATCTCCAGGGTAAATGCACCTGTATTCGGATTGGGATAAACATTGACCGCACGTAGTATGGAGCCCGGCTCACCTATGCCTGACATGATCCTGTTGCTGAAGGTGTAGGTGGTCGAGGCGCAGCGGTTCTGACAGTCTATACGGCAGACGATGCTATCCGCCTGGTTGACGAAGTGCGCGATCACAGCTATAGAATCATGCAGACCCTGTGGCACCAGATTGAGATACCAGCTGTAGAAAGCCCCGTCACAGGCTGTATAGTTGGCGCGGAAGGTATCGATCTGCTGGCCGTTGATCACCGGTCCGTGGGAGACGGTGATATGAAGTGATGGCGTCACAGACTGTAGCACCGTCAAGTGCAGAATGTGTGTCGAGTCGCAGCCATTTGCTGCCGTCAGTATATCAGTATAGGTACCGCTTGCAGTGTAGACATTATGGCCTACGGTACGGCTTTCTCCCTGGCAGATGGTATCTATAAGGTTCGCATTGATAGCTGCTGACTGTGTCAGTGTCAGCGTGACGATACTGTCGCAGCCTCCTGAGGTGGTAAATGTATGACTATAAGTACCTGCTTGCGTATAGGTGCTTCCTCCCCAGGTATAGCCATTTCCTGCACAAATATTTGCAGTCTCCGTACCGGTGATCGGCTGTATTACGCTCAGCGTGAGCGAAACAGTACTATCGCAGCCAGTCACAGCAGTGAAAGTATGAGAATAAGTGCCCGCATTCGA
>JAFDYQ010000007.1 GCA_018267365.1 Bacteroidota bacterium
TGGGGTACAAAACCCCTGATCAGGTACATAAAAAATCCTCAGTCGCTATAACAACTGAGGACCTGAAAGTTTATTAATTAACCTGTCAACTTATTTTAGGACGATACAATGAATATTTACCTTAGTAGAACTAATGTTAATAAGAACTTATAATGGAATATCATTTTGACGAAATAAAATCAAAGGTTCTAAGATTAATCGATGACGCAGAATTTATAGTTTTCTGCGCCGTAGCATGGATTACTGATTACGATGTAATTGCTGCTCTTACAGAAAAGTCGAGACAAGGTGTCAAAGTAGAACTCCTTATTAATGATGACGAAAAATTTCTTACGAAAAAACAGTCCTTTAAATCTTTTATCGATTCGGGTGGCAAACTATTTCTTTATCCGAAGGGCGATGGAATAATGCATAATAAATTCTGCGTTATAGATCTGGGTATTATTGTAACAGGTTCTTTTAATTGGACGTACTCAGCAGCTACTAAACATGAGGAAAACATAGTAGTTCTGAAGGATAACTCTGAAATGGCAAAGGATTTTGCGAGGCAATTTAATAAGCTAAAAAAGAAATCTATTATTTATCAGAATTTGAAAGCCTCAAATAATGATAGTTCCAATTTAGTAGATGTAACTTCTGAGGTGTGGTACATGCATAAAAATGATTACTCAAAAGTTGAGATAAGAGAAGTCACAGGAGTTACACAAGTTGATTTCGATTTTTTCGAAGCAACTGTGTTTGTGAAGGATGAATCTCGTGAAGGATGGTTTACAATTCAAAGTGCCGAAGACATGAAAATTCCGAAACAAGTTAAAGGCTATTGGGGCGGCTTATCGATAGAAAAAGATGAGAAAAATAAAACTTCCGAATTATGGAATTTCCATTGTACTGATGAACGATTAATAGAGTTTGTGATAGACCCCAAGCCAAATGTTAATTAAAAATCTGACTCTCATATTACTTCAATCTCTTATTGTAATTTCATTAAATGCTGAGTCAGACTCTACCGTCCTATGCAGCCTATTCAAAACAGCCCTGACGCAGAATAAAGCCTACGGCGACCTGCATGATATTTGTAGAAAAAGTCGGTCCACGCCTGACGGGCTCTGAAGGAGCTGCCAAAACAGTAGTCCTTACGCAACAGCTGCTGAAAATGCAGGAGCTATACCGTGTGGCTACAGGATGTGATGGCGACGCACTGGGTACGGTGGCAGGCAGAGGAGGCGTCTTACATACCCTCCCCGGTTCAAAAACAAAATTTAAAGCATCTGTAGGCGCTCTGAATAGCTCAATCGCTACACCTAAGGCCTGCTCAAAGACATCTGCCCCTGTTAGCGCTGCTACATCTTACTCCAAGCGCTATTTTGATTTCCATCACAGAGCGAGAGACGTATTTGAAAATGTAAACGACCGAGAGCTCGAAATGAGTACCACGGCTATGGCATCGTTCGTACTTCCGATAGACAGATATGGTTTGAATTTATACCGTGACACTCCTCAGTGCGAATCACAATATTTATCAGGTATCTTTTTTTTCGGTTATACGTAAAACTAACTCAGAAAAGATCTAGTTGCATTTCCTTGAGCTGAAATGACCTCCTATGCAGGGGGCACATGCCATGCTCAAGGATAGCAGTCCGGTGAGATTCTGTAGCGTAACCCTTATTACTACGCCAGCCATATTGAGGATATGCATCATGCATCTGCTGCATGTATTCATCGCGGTATGTTTTGGCGAGTATAGAGGCGGCTGCAATGCTATAGTAGAGGCTGTCACCTTTGATAATGGTCTTGTGAGGTATATTGCCGTAAGGCTTAAAATAATTACCATCCACTATGATAAACCCAAAGCCCTTATTGAGTTTATCGAGTGACTGGTGCATGGCCGATATAGAGGCCTGTAGGATATTGATCTCATCTATGCGGGTATTGTCTACTGCCGTCACGGCATAGGCTATGGCCTTACGCTCGATGTATTTACGCAGATCCATGCGGGTAGCTTCGTCTAGCTGCTTGGAGTCTGTCAGCACTTTATGACGAAAGTCCTGCGGTAGTATCACTGCCGCAGCATATACCGGACCTGCCAGGCATCCTCTGCCTGCCTCGTCACATCCCGCTTCGGGCTGTGCATTCTGGTAGTATGACTTGAGCTTTGCGATGCTCAAGTATATTACTTATTGGCGAAAAAATGTCCTGTTCACAAAGTTTTTTGGTGGATAATGAAGCCTATTCCCTCTCTGTACGTATAACAGGGATACTTTGTATTTGCCGGTTTCCATTGCGGCCCAAAGGTATTGACAGTCAAGCTCATTAGGAGCGCGTCAATGACCGGGGCGAAACAAAAAAATCCTTGTGCCGTACAAAGTGATATATAACCCGTTGTCAGATGAAAAATTATTACAAAAAAGCAATCAGGATATCCGCCCCTTTACGGATACCTCTTGCCTGGGCTATCGCCCTTCTGGTCACCTTCTACAGTGCTGGCACTCAGGCGCAATGTACAGGATGCAATAGCACGATCAGTAGCAATTCCAGCATTAATGTCCCTGCCGGTCAGACCTATTGTCTGACTTACAACGGTACTTATACCCGTACTATAAAACTCAATGCAGGCAGTAAGATCTGTATTTCTGCTAATACTACTATCTCGAGCTCGGCTACTGTTACTTTTTTGAGCACATCTGGAGATATAGAAAACTATGGAACAATAGCAAAAGCCATTACTCTTGGCAGCGGTTTTACAATAAATAACTACGGTACCATCTCAGCCACTACCACAGTCAGCGGTGGTGGTCTTACCAATTATGCCGGAGGATCGATCACCGGAGGGGTGACACTGAGCAACGCCAACGCTACTTTTGACAACTATGGCTCCTTTAGCGGAGCATTCACCGCTACCAACGGGACTGCTACAAACTATAATGGCGCCAGTTTTACACCGAGTGGCTCTACTACATTTACTGCGGGTAGTTTTACGAATAACGCCGGCGGCACAGTTGATTTCAATGCTATGACCGTCAAGAACGGTTATACATTCACCAATAACGGAGACTTCACAGCTACAGGTTTGACTGTCAACTCGGGTGGCCTTGTAAATCTGACTGGTACCAGTCAGACTGTAAACGGTAACACTACTAACAATGGCACTATCACTATGTCAGGCTCTATGAGTGTGACAGGTACTTATAGCGATGCAGCAGGAGCGACCATACAGGCTACTGGCGCTGGTGCTCAGTGCAATTATTTATCTATCGGTACAGTTAATAACTTTGCTACAAATCTTGGAACCTTTGATGGCAACAATGCAGGGCTCACACTCTCAGGCGCAGTACCTACCAATACACTACGTCTGATCAATGGTGCATCGGGACCTCCTACAGCCCCGGCAGCCCCTACTGCATTTTCTGCCAGTGTCAGCAATCTGGTCGTTTCGGGGAGCTTCTCAGTAGCCTCGCTTGCTACGGGTAGTATCGTTCTGCGCTATATCGGCGCATCGGCCCCATCTGATGTACCTGCTGACAATATCGCCTACAACGTAGGTGATGCTGTAGGCAGCAGTACCGTAGTAGCACTGCCTACAGGAAATATCCTGACACCGACCAGCAGATCTTTCACAGATAATCTGCCGTCCAGCGCTTGTGGTCAGAATGTTTATTATACTATATTCTCCTATGATGGTACACAGCCGTGCGAGGTGTTCAGTACTTCTGCACTTACCGGCAGTGTGACTATGACTATACCTACAGCCACCATTACTCCGGCTGGTCCTACTTCTTTTTGTGCCGGTAGCAGCGTAGTACTCAATGCCGGCGGAGGTATATCGTATCTCTGGAGTACAGGAGACAATACATCATCTGTCACCGCATCTACAGGAGGTACCTATACAGTGACAGCCACGGCTGATAATGGCTGTAGCGCCGCCTCGTCAGGACAGTCCGTGACTGTGAATACAGCTGGACCTATCACACCATATGTCAATATAAATGGTAGCGGATGGACAGTAAACGCCAGCCCTACTTTGTGCCCCGGCGGCTCGATAGAGTTTGGTCCACAGCCTACATCAGGCTCGTGGAGCTACAGCGGTCCGGGAGGTTTTACAGCCTTTACACGTGACACGACCTTGACCAATCTGCAACCCTCCAACTCAGGCAGTTATATAGCCACCTATACTGACGCCGGCAATGGCTGCAGTACCACCCAGACATATAATGTGACCGTCAGTCCTTATCCTACTGTGAATAGTCCCGTGATATGTGGCGGCCAGAGTGCTACACTGACAGCTACGGGTGGCGTCTCCTACAGATGGACCACGGGACAGACTTCCAATCCTATATCTGTATCGCCTGCGCATAGCACTATATATGGTGTCACAGTGACCAGTGCTGCCGGCTGTACAGCTACAGCTACAGGCACTGTATGGGTCAATCCTGCGCCTGCTGCCGCGATCAGCGCCTCTGGCCCCACTACTTTCTGTGCGCCTGGCAGTGTGACGCTGACGGCCTCAGGTGGAGGTAACTACCTCTGGAGCACAGGTGCTACTACAAGTGCCATCACTGTGAGCACATCCGGCACCTACACAGTGACAGTCACTACTCCGGCTACCGGCTGTACAGCTACAGCCAGTCAGGTGGTGACTGCCGGAGCATCTCCTACGGCATCTGCCACCAGCACTACTACTTGCTCGCATGCATCTGCCACCATCACTGCATCCGGCGGAGGGACATATCTGTGGAGCACAGGAGCTACTACTGCCAGTCTGACTATCGCATCTCCCGCCACCACCACCACCTATACAGTGACGGTGACTAACGCTGCAGGCTGTACAGCCTCTGCCTCTGGTACCATCACGGAAGATAGTGCTACTGCCACTGTCACTAACCCTGCAGTGTGCGAAGGCAATGTAGCCACCATGAGAGCCACAGGTGGTGGTACATATCTCTGGAGCACCGGCAGCACTACTGATACTATACAGAGTCTCACTGCGGGCGTATACTCTGTGACTGTGACAGATGCTGCAGGCTGCAGCGCTACCACCAGCGGTATCATCACCGTAAATCCTATACCGACACCTTCTGTAAATGATACTACTATATGCCCCGGCAAGACGGCTAAGCTGACTGCTACCGGTGGATCTATATATGTATGGAGCACCAGTGCGACCACTACCAGCATCACTACCAGCACAGCAGGCACATATACCGTGACAGCCACTAATATGGGTAGCTGTACTGCCACTGCCAGCGGCACAGTGACTGTAGCGGCCAATCCTGCTGCCGCAGTGAATAACGGAGTGATCTGCTCCGGCAATCCTGCTACTCTCACCGCTACTGGCGGCACCAGCTACGTATGGAGTACAGGTGCCATTACAGCCAGTATATCTGCCAGCACTACGGGCAGCTATACAGTGACTGTGACAAATGCTGCTACCTGTACGGCTACTGCTACCTCTACGGTCACAGCGGCCTCATATCCCACTGCCACCGTCAATAGTCCATCTATGTGCGTGGGGACTTCGGCTACACTCACCGCTAGCGGTGGTGTCTCATACCTATGGAGCACTGGTGCCACCACGGCCAGCATCACGGTATCGCCCGCCAGCACCACCACCTATAGTGTGACTGTGACCAATGCAGGTGGCTGCACTGCCAGCGCCGTGAGCACAGTGACAGTCAATGCACTGCCAGCTGCCTCAGCCACAGGTGGTCCGATATGCTCCGGCACTGCAGCTACACTGACAGCATCAGGGGGCACTAGCTATGTCTGGAGCAATAGTGCGACTACTGCCAGCACTACCACGACTGTAGCGGGCACATACTACGTGACTGTGACCAATGCATCAGGATGTACTGCTACTGCCAGCGCTACTGCTACAGTAGCCGCAAAGCCTACACCTGCCGTAACCGGCGGCTCAGCATGCAAGAATACCAACATCACCATGTCAGCCACAGGGGGTGGTACCTATCTTTGGAATACCGGTGTCACTACCAGCAGTTTTGCGGTAGCGCCTGCGGCTACTTCCACCTACACTGTGACCGTGACCAATGCTGCAGGATGTACAGCTTCTGCCAGCGGTACTGCTACTGTATGGGCCCTCCCTACTACTACCCCATCATCTAACTCTCCGATCCTGCTCAATAGTACGATCAACCTGACATCTGGTGCAGCAGCGGGTACATCTCCATATACCTATGCCTGGAGCGGTCCTTCGGCTTATACATCTACTACCGCCAATCCATCTATAGCCTCTGCTGCCCCATCTAAGGCAGGTATATACTACCTGACTGTGACAGATGCTCACTCCTGCACAGTGACAGGCAATACTACAGTAGTACTCAACTTCTCCTCTCCGGGTGGTGTGACCAGCAATACTGCGCTCTGGCTCTATGGTGACAGTGTGATAGCCTCTGGCTCCAATGTGACAGGATGGTGGGATGCCAGCCAGCTCAATAATGACGTGACAGCTATAAATGGTACTGCTCCTACATTGGTATCCAGCGCAATTAATTACCACCCGGCTGTCAACTTTAATGGTACAGGTGGTCTTACAGGATCTTTCCTCTCATCGGTCACATCTACAGAGGCTACTGCCTTTGGTGTGATGAACGCCAGCTCCACAGCTGCCAATGCTTCAGGTATATTCTCTGTAGCTGCGTCTGCTACCATAGATTCTACTTCAAATAATAGTGCAGCCTTCTTCGCCAAAGGTGCTAACGCACTATACACTTATAGAACCAGCGGAGTAAGGGGACAATATTCAAATGCTAACGCGACAGGTCAATATCACATGGCCACCACGCTTTTCACTACGAGTGCCTCAAATAAAGATTCATTCTTCGTAGAAGGAAAGGCGCAGACCATTGGCGGATTTACCAATAGCGCCTTTGCAGCCACACGATACAGCGTCGGCGAGAGAATGGGTACTACTACCTTTGGCAGGTACCTGACCGGCCAGATCGCCGAGGTGGCCCTCTTTAACCGCCAACTGACCACTACCGAAAAATATCAGGTAGAAAGCTATCTGGCACTCAAGTATGGATTTACTCTGGACCAGACTACAGCTAAAAACTATATCGCAAGTAATGGTACTATATTCTGGAACGCTGCATCTAATGGATCATATAAGAATAACATATTCGGAGTAGGAGTAGATAATGTCTGCGCACTCTTCCAATATCAATCTGTAAGTATCAACAGCAATATCCTCTCTATCAATGGGGCTACCGGCCTGCCATACTATTCATTTCTGATGGTATCAGATAATGGTAGCGCTAATACCGTGAGCACTGCCACGGGGCTGCCTAATAATATCAATGCCAAGATCGCAAAGGTGTGGAGAGTGTCACAGACTGGTACACGTACCAGCATGAATTTTGTATACGACAAGTCATCTACCAACTTTGGCAACTATGCAGCCGTCTCGTCTTCCATGAATGTCTATATGATAATAGACTCCAATGCTGATGGCGTGTATGAAACGTATAAGGCCGGCACTCCATCCGGCTCTACCATTTCATATAATGCCAATCTCAGAGATGGTGCCCTCTTTTCTTTCGGATTCCAGGCTGATATAGACTATGGCGATGCATGGGGGGTGCCTACTACATCGGCCAATAATGGCGCCGGTCACATGATAGTGGCAGGTGTATACCTGGGCTCACAGATAGATGCAGAGCTGGATGGTCAGCCATCTGTCAATGAACTGGGTGATGATACCATAGGTGTAGCCGATGAAGACGGCGTAAACTTTAATGTGGGTGTGCCTACTACGGTCAATATCGTGACTATGGGCACCAATACGATCACCGTGACTGCCAGTGTGGCCGGATACCTCAATGCCTGGGCTGACCTCAACCAGAATAACTCATATGATGGTGGCAGCGAATACTTAATACAGAATGTGCATCTCAATGCCGGAGCAAACATTTTAACCTTTAACGTATCTGACTCGGTAGAATATGGACCTACCTCTATAAGATTCCGTTTCGCTACCGGTAGCTCAGATGTGACTTCTGCTACAGGCCTGGCTACAAATGGTGAGGTGGAAGACTACCAGATATATGTGACTGCCCCGCTGGTAGAAGCTTGTACCAACGGCTTCCAGAATCCTGGCTTTGAGATGGGCCCTGCACCAAGCAGCTATACCATCACCTCTGAGTCCAATCTGCCATACTGGAGGACCACAGCCGCAGACAAAATGATCGAAATGTGGAAGACCGGCTTTAATGGCGTCCCGTCTCACGGGGGTACTTACTTCATGGAGCTCGAGGCTAACCTCTACGGCGCGCTATACCAGGATGTGTACACCACACCGGGTACTAAACTTCAGTGGAGCTTCTCCCACAGGGGCAGGTCAGGTGCAGATACTGCTCAGCTCCTCATCGGACCGCCACAGGCTCCTACACTGCAGGCTACAGCTATGGATGGTACGAGCGCCTGGGGTACTTATACTGGTTTCTATACCGTGCCTGCGGGGCAGTATATCACCCGTCTCCAGTTTACAGCAGTAGGTTCATATGGAGGCAATAACTCTATCGGAAATTTCCTTGATGACGTGTTTGTCGGTAGCTCCTTTGACTATGGCGATGCGCCGGATACTTATCATACACTATATGCCAATAATGGGCCATACCATTCAGTATCGGGTAGCCTGTACCTGGGTACTGGTGAGACCTGCGATGCAGACGGCCAACCCGGCACTGCGGCCAATGCCGATGC
The DNA here is from genome assembly GCA_018267365.1 of Bacteroidota bacterium. Taxonomy (GTDB): domain Bacteria; phylum Bacteroidota; class Bacteroidia; order Chitinophagales; family LD1; genus UBA1941. The sequence continues at coordinate 8,716 of JAFDYQ010000007.1, forward strand.
ACTGGATGATGGTGTCACCTTCCCGGCAGCGTGTGCCAACTGTAATACCTATACTGTAAGTATCAATGCATTCAATAACTCCGGGCAGTACGCTACCATAGCAGGCTGGATAGACTTCAATAAGAATGGGGTATTTGATGCCTCTGAGCGCCAGTCTGTACGGATACCGTCCAGCGCTTCTACTCAGGTAGTGAGCATGACCTTCACGGTCAACTCATTCTCATCAGCTACGCCTACTACATATGCCCGCTTCCGTATAGCTAACGACAGTACACAGATAGCCAATCCTACGGGCCTGGCCACCAGCGGCGAGGTAGAGGACTATCAGATATCCTGCGTAGGTATGCCGTTTGCTATCCCTACTGCTCCCAGCACTGTGTGTGCGCGTGGTCCTATGACCCTTAGCGCTTCGGGCAATGCACCATATTACAGCTGGACAGGACCTAATGGATACACCAGCACTTCACAGAATCCGACCTTCAGCAGCGTGGCATTCACCGACTCTGGTTCTTACAGGGTATATGCCGTATACTCAAACGGCTGCGCTATAGACTCCGCAGTGCATGTGAGCGTGGCAGACTGCTATGTAAACCTCAGCGGCAAAATGCTGGACGATGCCAATGGTAACGGATTGAAAGATGGTGTGGAGATCACCAGTAACCGGGGCCAGACATTCTATGCTGTGCTCTCAGGCAGCAGCAATACTGTACTCGCCTCCACAGCAGTAGCATCAGACGGCTCCTTCACCTTTGCCTCTGTACCGGCATACACTTCCAGTATGAAGATCACGCCGAGCACTACAAATCCGGCAGTGGGTGCTGCCACGCCGTCTATTTCATGGCCTACTAATTGGGTGGGTACCAAATCTCAGTATGGCTCAAACAATAACTCTGGTACCGGAGTGTATAGCACCGCCAGCCAGCTGCCGGTGAGCGTGAGCCAGACCAGCGTGACAAACGTGTACCTCGGCTACGATCAGCTGCCTTCTTCATTGCCAAAGACGTACACCATCCCTAAGCCTGCACATTATGCTGCAAAGGCGATTACCGCAGCGAACGGACTGGGTATGTTTGGCGGCACGGATCCGGAAGATGGTACATTTACTGCTGGCAGCAAATTTACGATCACAGACCTCTCGGGCCTGAATGGCAACCAGCTATTCTATGATGCTAATGGTGACGGTACACTGCAAGTATATGAAGAGATCACGGGCTACACTGTGATCACCAATGTAGACCCGACTAAATTCACAGTGAAGTTTAGCGGTACCGGATCTCAGTCCCTGACCTTCAACTATGCATCTACAGATGCTGCAGGCAAGGTAGATCCGGCTCCGGCACCATATACTATTCAGTGGACATTTGCACTGCCTGTCAAGCTGATATCTTTCACTGCTGATAAGTATGAAGGCACACAGTCTCAGCTCAGGTGGGCTACCGCTTCAGAGATCAATAATGACCACTTTGAGATAGAGCGCTCTGCAGATGGTATCAACTGGGAGAAAATAGCCGAAGTCAAGGGCCATGGTACCACCAATGAGCAGCAAAACTATACTACTATAGACGAGAAGCCGATGGATGGCAGCAACTACTACAGACTGAAGCAGGTAGATGAGGATGGCAAGTTTGAGTACTCTGACATCGCAGTAGTAAACTTTGACGCTACGGCTACAGAGCACGTCAATACCACTATCATGCAGGTATATCCTAATCCACTGGCATCGGGCCGCGCACTGAATATAGCGCTCCGCGAATCCAGCGACAATATCAAGCAGATAGTGATCACAAATGAAATGGGTCAGGTAGTCTATACTAATGATATGCAGGATCAGATGCAGGAGTACATGGTACAGGGACTCGATCTGGCTGCGGGTATCTACATCGTCAATGTGGTGTCAGACGCAAACGCTACCTTCTCAGGCAAGATAATAGTGACTCAATAGTCAAAAGAATAACGGGTTTTTTTCTTAAAACAGCGCGAGGTGAATACCTGCGCTGTTTTTGTTTTGTAGTAGCTTATGCGGTTTTCTCGCTCAGTTCGAGCCAGCGGAGTTCTTTCTCCTCTAGCTGGCCTGTGACCTCTGCTATACGCGCGAGTACTTTCTGTAGCTCCTCATATGGCAGCGAGCCGGAGGCGATCTTTTCGTTTAGCTCGTCGCGCTCTTTGGTCAGTGCCGGGAGTTCTTTCTCCAGTGTTTCAAACTCAAACTTTTCTTTGAATGTCATTTTTTTAGATGGCGCAGACTCCTGCTTTGGAGCTGGTTTTTCTTCTTTTACCTCTGGCTCGGCCTGGAGCAGTGATGACTTTGCCTCCTGGCTAAATGTGCCCGTCTTTTTCTCCTGATCTTTATAAAAGCGGTACAAGGTATAGTTGCCCGGGAAATCACGGATCACACCCTTACCCTCAAACACGAATAGGTGATCCACCAGCTTATCCATAAAGTACCTGTCGTGCGACACAATGATCACACAGCCCTGATAGGAGAGCAGGAAGTCTTCCAGCACTTGTAGCGTGATGAGGTCGAGATCATTGGTAGGCTCATCGAGGATGAGGAAGTTCGGATTATTGAAGAGGATAGCCAGTAGCTGCAGGCGCTTCTTTTCACCTCCGCTTAGTTTTGAGATAAAGGTGAACTGCTGCTCCGGTGTAAACTGAAAAAGCTCCAGAAATTTAGTGGCAGAAACTTTATCGCCATTGGCCAGCGGGAAGTGCTCAGCTATATCCTTCACATATTCTATCACACGCTTGTCTTCTTTCCACCGCAGTCCCTTTTGATCAAAGTAGCCAAAGACGATCGTATCGCCCACGTTTATTTTGCCGGTGTCGGGATTTTCTATTCCCATCAGGATATTGAGAAAGGTGGTCTTCCCCACACCATTTTCCCCGATGATACCTATACGGTCACCCTTCTTGAAAGTATAATCAAAGCCATTGAGGATCTTTTTGTCACCGTATGCTTTATATACTTTTTTCAGCTCCAGTATCTTGCCACCCAGTCGGGACATCTTTACATTGAGTAGCAGCTCTTGCTCTTTTGTCTTGCCGGCAGCTTTGGTCTGCAGTTCGTAGAAAGCATCTATACGTGACTTGGATTTGGTAGTGCGCGCCTTGGGCTGCTTGCGCATCCATTCCAGTTCTTTGCGCATCAGGTTGCGGGCCTTATCTACGCTGGCGCTTTCTGTAGCCTCGCGCTCTGCCTTCTTCTCCAGAAAGTACTCATAGTCTCCCGTATAGGTATAGAGTTCGCCGGGAGTCAGCTCCATGATCTCATTGCACACGGAGTCCAGGAAGTAGCGATCGTGTGTGACGAGCAGCAGCGTCATCTTGGAGTCCGCCAGGAAGTTTTCCAGCCACTCTATCATATCAAAGTCCAGGTGGTTGGTAGGCTCATCCATGATCAGCAGCTTGCGGCTGGCGTCAAACTCTACATCTATCAGTGTTTTGGCCAATGCAAGGCGCTTCTTCTGACCGCCGGACAACTGTCCGGCTTTATTGGTCAGCGTTCCTATCTTGAGCCTGCCGAGTATCTGATGCACTTTACTTTCAAAATCCCAGGCATTGAGCTCGTCCATTTTGCCCATGGCTTCCGTCAGTTTGTCGGGGTCTGGGTTTTCATCCTCCATCAGCGCCTCATATTCCTTTACGGCATCGATCATCGGATGCTTGTGGTCAAATATGTTTTCGACCACAGTCTTGGTCGGGTCAAATACAGGTTCCTGATCCAGAAAGCAGACCTTTACATCCTTATGCACCCACACTTTTCCGCTCTCGGCAGTATCTCTGCCTGAGATGATATTCAGGAGCGTACTTTTGCCGGCACCATTCTTTGCTATGAGCCCCACTTTATCTCCCTCAGAGACATTCAGTGTGATATTGGAAAAAAGCGGCTTGGCGCCAAAGGATTTAGAGAGGCCCTCTACAGATAGATAGTGCATAATGGCCGCAATAATACGAAAAAGCAAAGGGACAGGCCTAGAAAGACCTGTGCTGGCCCACCCAGCCGCGGATGTAGTCTGCTATCTCGCTGGTGGGTGTGCCCGGAGGAAATAATTCACCGCAGCCCTGGTCTTTGAGTTGCTGCATGTCATCGCCCGGTATGATGCCTCCTCCGGTCAGCAGTACGTCATCCATGCCTTTCTCTTTCATGAGAGAGAGCACTTTAGGGAAAACTGTATTGTGCGCACCGGAGAGGATGCTGATGCCAATGGCGTCTACGTCTTCCTGCAGGGCTGCGTTGACCACCATCTCAGGGGTCTGGCGCAGGCCGGTATAGATCACCTCCATGCCCGCATCGCGCAGGGCAGAGGCTATCACTTTTGCACCGCGGTCGTGGCCATCCAGGCCTACCTTTGCTACCAGTACTCTGACAGGACGTGACATATTGTTATCGTTTAGCAGAAATAAAAAAGCATACAGCCGTAGGGCTGTATGCTGCTATAGTTTTGTAGTGATTTAGAAATCATCATCGAATCCTCCTCCGCCCCCGAAGTCATCATACTCCTCCTCCTCCTGGAAGTCATCGAAGTCATCATCCTCGTCCTCGTCCCTCTTGCGGCCTTTGCTGCCCTTAGACTTATTGTCTATCAGGTCTTCAAACTCCTCGAGGTCCAGATCGCGGATATCATCTTCTGATGGCTCGCTGTCTTCCGTCTCAAACTCTGCCTCAGAGGCATCCAGGTCCTCATCTTCCTCCTCCTCCAGGTCTTCATCTTCTTCATCATCATCGCTCCTGCCTTTCTTTTTGGAGTTGAGATCGAGGTCATCCTCTTCTTCGCGTTTCTTGCGTGGCATATGGCTTAGTTTATGGTTTTTAATTTTTGGCTTCCTGACGGCAAATAAATAAAGAGTGTTTTAAATGCGCCAAGATTTTTTTGAAAATATTTTAGCGCCTTTCCCTCTATAAATTTAGCGTACTGATTCAAAATAATCAAAAGATTTTTTAAGGCGCTCCGCCGTTCCATTTGACCCCAGAAATTTTGCCATATCCACCACCGGCGGTCCCTGCAGCACACCTGCCAGCGCCACGCGCAGCACAGGCATGATCTCTCCCGTCTTTAGCCCCGTGAAAGTGATAAATTCATTCATCATCACCTCGGCTTCCAGCGTGCTCAGGTCTTTACCCGCTACAAATTCATCCCACTTGGTCCTGATCTCCGGCTTCCACTTTTTCTTGATCGTCTCGGTGTCGTAGTACTGTATATCCTTATACAGATATACGCCCACAGTCACGATATCATTGACAAAGGTAGCGCGCTCCTTGATCAGGCCGCAATACTCTGCCAGTTTAGCATCGCCGAGGGCAAAGCCGGCAGCCTCTATGTCTTTCTTGACAGCAGCAGCAAGCTCTACATTAGACTTTGCTTTCAGGTATTGATGGTTAAACCACTTAGCCTTTTCATAATCGAATCTGGCACCGGCTTTATGTACTTTCTCCAGTGAGAATAGCTCAAACATCTCGTCGAGGGTCATCATTTCTTTATCGCCACCCGGATGCCAGCCTATCAGAGCGAGGAAATTGATAAAGGCATCAGGGAAGAATCCTGTCTCCTTGTAGCCTACATTTAGCTCTGGGGCACCAGTTTCCTTATTGGTAGTGGTCCACGACAGGGGGAACGACGGGAAGCCAAGTTTGTCCGCATAGCGCTTGCTTAGTTTGCCTTTGCCATCGGGATTGAGTATCAGCGGCAGGTGGGCATACTTTGGCATAGTAGACTCCCAGCCCAGCGCGCGAAAGCACAGTACATGCAGCGGTGCAGATGGCAGCCACTCCTCGCCACGTATGGCGTGAGATATCTCCATCAGTGTATCATCTACCACGTGCGCCAGGTGGTAGGTGGGCATTCCGTCATTTTTCAGCAGTACTTTATCGTCCAGCTGAGATGTATTGAAGGTGACCCACCCGCGTATCAGGTCGTGAAACTTCACATCCTCATTGCGCGGCATTTTGAATCGGATCACATATTTGTCACCGCGCTCCATACGCATCTTTACCTCATCTGCAGAGAGTGAGGTGGAGTTCTTTAGGTATTGGCGTGTCACGGCGCTATACTGTGGAGACGGTACACCTTGAGCCGTCATATCTTCGCGCCATTTGTCCAGCTCTTCCTCTGTGTCAAATGCATAGTAAGCATGACCCGACTCTACCAGACGCTCCGCATACTGGCGGTACATAGGCTTGCGCTCGCTCTGGCGGTATGGGGCGTGGGTGCCATCGCCGAAGCCGACGCCCTCATTAGGTTCTATACCGCACCATTTGAGGGAGTTGATGATGTACTCCTCAGCACCTTCTACGAACCTGTTCTGATCGGTATCCTCTATGCGCAGGATGAAATCCCCGCCGTGTTTCTTGGCCAGTAGATAATTGAACAACGCTGTCCGCACCCCGCCTATATGCAGGCCACCGGTGGGAGATGGGGCAAAACGCACCCTGACTCTTCTTTCACTCATAATGCCCGAAAAATAGTGGAAATAATGCAATTTGATACCGCAGGCAACGTTTCACTGATAGATTACGTTATTTCATATAATAACAGTGTGTCAGGAAAATAAACCGGAAAGACCACGTTTAAAGCTTTATTTGTAAACTAAATATTAAACCTTTCCTCTTTCAGAGGTGTCTATGGTGAAATATTGCTGATAAAACCCGCAGATGTTTGACAACCTGTCTATCGTAAAGACCCCCAAGGCTGCCCGCAGGCTCCTGCCCTCTGCCCTCTGGAAGGTACGTACACGTGAGAAAAAGCTCTACCTGACATTTGATGACGGGCCTATTGACGAGGCCACGCCTCAGGTCCTGGATATACTGAGGCAATACAAAGCCAAAGCATCATTTTTCGTACTGGGCAAGAATGTAGCGGCTCATCCTGATATTTATTACCGCATCGTATCCGAAGGACACAAGATAGGAAACCACACCTATGATCACCTGAACGGCTGGCAGGTACAAAATGAGACCTACTATGAGAATGTGACGCACTGCGCCGAGCAGCTGCAAAGCATGGGAATCGCTAGCGTACCGGTAGCTGCCGGGGTACACGCCATAGAGGAGCCCCATGTAGAGGAGCAGAGCTACTTCCGCCCGCCGTATGGCAAGCTGACCATAGCCCAGTATAACAAGCTCAAGAAAATTTATAAGATCGTCATGTGGGATGTGCTCTCCTTTGACTTTGATCTGAAGATCACCAAAGAGCAGGTGCTGGACAACGTGATCAATAATGCCGTAGCGGGCTCTATTATAGTCTTCCACGATAGCCTGAAGGCTATGGACAAAATGCTCTATGCCCTCCCGCTCGTGCTGGAGCACTATAGCCAGCTGGGCTATACGTTTGAAACTCTCCCTGATTGACGCTTTCTTTGCGTCATGGTTTTAGTAGATACACATGCCCACATCTACGGTGAGCAGTTTGATAGTGATATAGATAAAGTACTCCAGCGTGCCTACCACAGTGGCATAGAGAAGATATTCCTTCCCGCTATAGATCATGAGACACATGACAGGTTGCTGAAGCTCTGCCAGCTCTCTACTGGCAAGCAAGCCATCTATCCTATGATGGGGGTACACCCCTGCAGTATCAATGAAAACTATAAGCAGGAACTGGATACTGCGCAGCAGTATTTAGATAACGGAACAAAATACTATGCTGTAGGCGAGATAGGTCTTGACTTTTATTGGGATGTGACGCACAAAGAGCAGCAGTTTGAGGCGTTTGAGATACAGATAGGCTGGGCCATAGAGCGGGGGCTGCCCATCGTGATCCACTCGCGCAAGTCTACCTATGATTGCATAGAGGTTTTGAAAAAGTATAAGGGTAAGATCAAAGGCATCTTCCATTGTTTCAGCGGCTCCGTGGAGGAGGCGCGCGAGATCATCAAACTCGACTTTATGCTCGGAATAGGCGGTGTGGTGACATACAAAAATGCCGGACTCAAAGAAGTGCTCAAAGAAATAGGCCTCACTCAGGTAGTGCTCGAGACAGATGCGCCATACCTCACACCTGCACCCTATCGCGGCAAGCGCAATGAGCCCTCCTATATCCGGATCATAGCAGAGGAGGTGGCAGCTGTGACTGGCCTGAGCCTGGCGCAGGTAGCGGAGATCACGACTGCCAATGCGCTCGAAGTGTTTCAGCTATCATAGTGTGGCAATAAAAAAGGAGTGCGATATGCTCGCACTCCTTTTTTTGTAAATAGCTCTGGGTTTTTCTTACTTGCTCAGAGCTGATATTTTCTGCTGTAGCTCATCTACCTGCTTTTGCAGTTTCTCTATGATGGCTTGCTGCTCTTGTATAGCTTTGACCATCACAGGCGTAAACTCTGAATACTTCACTCCATAAGAGTCTGCATATTCACTGGTCATTTTGCCAGTCTCCTTGTCTACTGTAGTAGCAGAGTGGATCACCAGATCAGGTATTGTGTTGCTTACTTCCTGGGCAGAGAAGCCATAGTTTATACCTGTGCCTAGGCGCAGCTTTTCATCTTTCCATGTATAGGATATAGGCTTGAGCTGCATCACTGCACTGAGGCCGGGCGCGAGAGGTTGGATGTTTGTCTTGAAGCGCTCATCTGACGTTTGGATGGTGCCATTCGTAGCCCATACTGCTGTCCAGCGACTGCCACTGGCACCGAGGGACATGACGTTGTCATTGGTGGGACGGAAGGTGTTGGACGAACCATCCATCAGCATCTTAGAGTTGGTGGCAGACAGAGAGGTGGTAGGGGCCGCGCTATAGAGGAAGCTCAGATATGAGCCACCATTTGCTATGGCGTTATACGGCCCACCAGATGAATTGGCCAACCCTACAGCAGTCCATCCGTTTTGATTGCCTATGTTGATGATATCATTAACGGATGATACGACCTCCAGGTTGGTAGCAGGAAATTGTGTTCCAATACCTACACGTCCTATTGAGTCGATGGTAACTTTAGGTGTTGCCTGAATGGTCAGGTTTAGGCTGCCAAGAGTATTGCTAGCCCCTGTGCCAAAGTCTACATCCTCATTTTTGCCAGAGTAGCTACCCAGATATCCCCTATAGTTACCTCCTTCATAGAAGCCCCACCACAGGCTGGAAGCCCCGCTGCCTATGAGGCCGGCACCACCACTGCTGGTAGCCTGTACAGCGTTGGCCCCTTGTGCGTATGGTACAGATACCAGCTTCGTAGGGCTACCTACTGCTACATAGCTGGTGCCACCGGCAGGGTCCATTTCTACTAGTGCATAGCGGTCTCCGCTCAGCCAGTTGATAGCGGTCATGGAGCCTGTCACTGGAGTACCTGCGCCGATCTGGAGTGTGTAGAGGCCATACGCATTAGTAGTCACTGTCTGTGTCTCTGTATAGAGCGCAGTGGGTGTGCCATCTTGTATGGTGATCCTTAGCCCCAGTGCCTGATTGGCCAGCGGCTGGCCTGAGCCATTGCGGGCTATACCCTGGTAGTTGAGCAGTTGTGGTACTTGAGCATACATGATGCCTGACCACAGCATGGCCAGAGCTATTATTATGGTATTGATATATTTTTTCATGATTATCGATTTTGGTTTTAGGGATTACTGAATTTTCTGGACTTTAAAATTGTTTTCAGAGGTGGTGCCACTCTTGCCTGCCACAGATACATGCAGGACATAGTTGCCGGCTGCCATACTGGCCAGGGAAAGTGTTTTCAGGTCATTGCCTGGGCCTACAGATATCTCCTGCTGTAGCACGGCCTTGCCCGTCATATCTGTGAGAGAGCAGGATAGTATCTCACCCTCCTTAAACTGAGTCTGGAGGGTCAGGACATCCCGGGTAGGGTTGGGGTACACCTGTAGCTGGCTACTGGTGAGGACTAGAGGGTCATGAATTCCGTTGGGGCTTGCAGATGGCTGCAGTAGCCCCTGTGTGACGACCAGGTTGGCACTGGTGTAGGTGCTGATGAGCAGCATCTCACCGATAGACCACTCCTGCGTGTTGCCGGCTACCACAGCGCTTCCGCCAGCGCTATTGAAAGCGACAGGCCCGAGGCTCTGTGACCATACCGGGATGCTGCCCCCGAGGGCAGCGAGCAGTAGGACAGTTTTTTTATTCATAAAATGATGGTTTTGACTAAAGGTACGGCGATGCGCATGACAAAAGCAAATGAGGAACGCTAAATTTCCGGGATAATTCAAATCGTGCGAAATCTGTCAATTTAGTTGCGTATCTTCGCCGTCCATTTCCTAGAGAGGTGTCCGAGTGGTTGAAGGAGCACGCCTGGAAAGTGTGTATACGTGAAAGCGTATCGAGGGTTCGAATCCCTTCCTCTCTGCAAACAGAAAAAACCAACGATTACCTAAAAGGATTTTCGTAGAGGAGTGAAAAATGAAAGGCTGCCTTTCGTTTTTCGCGTATTGTAGAAAATCCGGCACGATAGTACGATCGTTGGTTTTTTCTATTTGATACTCCTCCTTCGGGATCAGCCGTAGCTAATCCCTTCCTCTCTGCAAATAAAAAAGCAACGATCCCGTTTGAGGATTTACTTTTTTTAAAAAAACCGCACTGCCGCGGGTTTTTGTTTTAGAGGCAGTCGATCCTGGCAGAGTTTTGACCCTCCTTTGTTTTTCTTTATTTTTACATCGGATGAAAGCTTATGTAAGTACATTTTTATTATTTACGCTCCTTCTTAATCAGACGGAGTTGCATCAGCTTTCGCGTCTGCCTCGCCTTTTCTCTCATTATTCGCAGCATAGAGCTATCCAGCCGGATCTGTCGGTATGGTCCTTTCTGTATATGCACTACTCTACAGATCGCACGCATGATAATGAGGATAATAATCTCCCTTTTAAATCTGATGAAGCTGTTTTCCATTTTATACCTGCCTTCTCTACGGCACCTCCGGCACAGAATGAGGTGGTGCTCAGACTGGATACCAGGTCTACCCCTGCGCTGGAGTACGATCCATCCTTCACTCCTACTGACGCCGCCAGCCTGATCTGGCAGCCACCTAAAGTTTCCTGATCGTTATCCTTTTTTGCCACGCCTGTCAGCATAGCTGATAGGCTGATGTGTTTTTTATCTCTCGATCAGAATCATTTTTTATGTTGAAATATATTATCGGATTTTCTATCCGCAATAAGCTCATAATAGGCTTATTCACTTTAGGTCTTATCATATATGGAGCGCTGAGCTTACGTTCCCTGCCTATAGATGCGGTGCCTGATATTACCAATAACCAGGTATTAGTCATTACCAGCTCACCCTCACTGGGCGCGGCAGACATAGAGCGCGTCATCACCTTTCCTATAGAGATGGCTACGCGCAATATCCCCGGTATCATAGAGCAGCGTTCTTTTTCGCGTTTTGGTTTGTCGCTCGTCACTATAGTATTTGATGACAAAACGGATGTCTACTGGGCCCGGCAGCAGATAGCAGAGCGCCTCGTGCAGGTACAGGGCGAGCTACCACCCGGACTGGGCACTCCCACTCTGGGGCCGGTCACTACCGGCCTGGGCGAGATATTTCAGTATGTGGTCAGGCCCAGGCCCGGCTATGAAAACAGATATTCAGATGTGGAATTGCGCACCATACAGGATTGGATCGTGCGAAAGCAACTACTCGGCACCAAAGGCATAGCCGATGTGAGTAGCTTTGGCGGACATCTGAAGCAATACGAGGTCGAGATAGACCCGGCTCGCCTCAGGGCGCATAGCCTGACCATACAGGATGTGATGGGTGCACTGCAAAGAAACAACCAGAATACCGGAGGTGCATACATCGAGAAAGGACCGACTGTACTCTATATCCGTAGTGAGGGCCTGGTGAAAACTGAAGAGGATATCGGCACCATACCGGTCAGGACAGTAGCGCAGGGCGTGCCGCTGCTGATCCGGGATATCGCCAAAGTAAAGATCGGCTCTGCGATACGCTATGGCGCTATGACCTATAACGACAAGGGTGAAGTAGCAGGAGGCATAGTCATGATGCTCAAGGGGGGAAACTCCTCAGAAGTGATCAAGGCCGTGAAGCAGCGCATAGCAGAGATACAAAAAACACTGCCGGAAGGTGTGGAGATAGAGGCATTTCTGGATAGGACCAAGATGGTCAATAATGCCATCTCTACAGTGGAAAAAAACCTGGTGGAAGGCGCACTGATAGTCATCTTTATCCTGGTCATTTTCCTCGGCAATATCCGGGCGGGTATGCTGGTGGCATCTGTCATCCCGCTCGCAATGCTGTTCGCCATTATCATGATGAATATTTTTGGCGTGAGTGGCAACCTGATGAGTCTGGGTGCGCTGGACTTTGGGCTCATAGTAGATGGGGCTGTGATCATCGTAGAGGCTGTGATGCACCGGCTGCATCAGGGCCATATACGCACCGGAGAGATCACCGGGGGCGAAATGGATGCAGAGGTAAACCACGCCGCGGGCAAAATGATGAGCGCAGCAGTTTTTGGCCAGATCATTATCCTGATAGTATATCTGCCCATCCTTACGCTGGAGGGCATAGAAGGCAAAATGTTTAAACCTATGGCTGAGACAGTAGCATTTGCTATCGTGGGTGCCTTCATTCTGTCAGTCACATATGTGCCCATGATGGCATCTGTCGTTCTGAGCCGTCGCATCAGTAGCGCTCCATCGCTGGCAGACAGGGCGATGGCTATAGTAGAACGCACATATGAGAAAATCCTGAAGACAGTCCTGCGTATGCCTGCTGTGATCATAGGTACTGCTCTTGTCCTCTTTCTAGCTGCTATAGGTATTTTATTTACCATGGGCGGCGAGTTCATCCCCAAGCTGGAGGAGGGCGATTTTGCCATAGATACACGTGTGCTGACCGGTAGCTCGCTATCTACCAGTATTCACAGCACACAGCAGGCGGCACATATCCTGCTTGCACGCTTCCCCGAGGTAGAAAAAGTGGTGACAAAAATAGGCAGTGGAGAAATACCTACGGATCCGATGCCTATGGAGGCATCAGACATGATGGTAGTGCTGAAACCCAAAGCGGAATGGAAGTCAGCCAAAACATTTGACGATCTGGCAGAAAAAATGAACAAAGCGCTGGAAGACGTGCCTGGCATCACTACCGGGTTTCAGTTTCCGGTGCAGATGCGGTTCAATGAGCTGATGACGGGTGGCCGGCAAGATGTCGTTTGCAAAATATTTGGTGACAACTTAGATACGCTCACTGCTTATTCCCGGCAGGTGGCTCAGCTGGTCAATAGCATAAAAGGGGCACGCGATCTCTACGTGGAGAGCGTGACCGGGCTGCCGCAGATAGTCATACACTATAATCGCGATGCGCTGGCCCAATACGGACTATCCGTAGCGGCGGTCAATGAGGTGATCAAGTCCTCTCTGGCGGGAGCAGCCTGTGGGATGGTGTATGAAGGTGAGAAGCGGTTTGACCTGGTAGTGCGTGTGGGGGAAAAAGACAAAAGGGAACTGGCAGATATACAAAACCTTCTCGTACTCACTCCATCCGGACAGCAGCTACCTCTATATCAGGTAGCGGATGTACAGATACAGGTAGGCCCTAACCAGATACAGCGCGAAGATGCACAGCGCAGAATCAGCCTGGGCTTCAATGTACGCGGCAATGACGTACAGACTGTGGTGCAGGACCTGCAATCCCGCATCGCTGCCAAAGTCAAGTTGCCTCCCGGATATTATATGACCTATGGCGGGCAGTTTGAAAATCTCGTAGCCGCTAAAAAGCGTCTTAGTATCACCTTGCCGGTAGGCCTGCTTTTGATCTTTGTCATGCTTTTCTTTGCCTTTCACTCTGTCAGGCAGGGGTTGCTCATATTCTCTGCCATTCCTCTGTCAGCTATTGGCGGAGTGTTGGCTCTTTGGCTCCGGGGTATGCCTTTTAGTATCTCTGCAGGGGTAGGCTTTATAGCACTCTTCGGGGTAGCCGTGCTCAATGGCATCGTACTGATATCAGAGTTCAATGCACTGCGCGACGAAGGGATCACAGACCTGACAGAGCGGATACTGACCGGCACACGCACACGCCTTCGTCCGGTACTGATGACCGCAGCTGTAGCGTCCCTCGGCTTTCTACCTATGGCTATGAGCAGCGGAGCAGGTGCTGAGGTGCAGCGGCCACTGGCTACAGTCGTCATAGGCGGCCTTATTACTGCCACTCTGCTGACACTGATAGTGCTCCCGCTGATCTATGTATGGTCGGAGCGTAGAGGGCGAGGCCCTTCCACTGTTACTATGACGACAGCTATACTCGTGACATCAGGTATGCTATTGCCTTCCATACTTTCTGCACAGCCCACTATCTCCTTGCACCGGGCTATAGACAGCGCTATGCTGCGCAATCTATCCATACAGGCTTCGACCCTGCGCGTGAGCAGCTATCAGAACCTCGAGCACACCGCATGGGACCTGCCAGCCACCTCAGCTTCCGGCGAATACGGGCAAATCAATAGTATCTATCTTGATTCTAAGTTCAGTGTATCGCAGAGTATAGCTTTTCCATTGCTTTATACCGGACAAAAAGCGCTGTATCGTTCTCAGACGGGTATGGCTGAGGCTGAGCTGCAGATCAGCCGCAGAGACATAGAGCGACAGGTGGCCGGGATATACTATGATATGGTTTTACTACAGCAGAAGCGCAGGATACTGGTAGATGCGGATAGTATGTACAGCACATTTGTCCGGCTGGAGACCGCACGCTATAGCGCCGGAGATATAGACGCCATAGAGAAGGCCGCATCCGAATCTGCAGGCCGTCAGATCAGGATACAGCTGCAGCAGCTCGATGCAGACTATGCTGCGCTGCAGCTATCTCTCAGCAGGTTGATGCGCTCCAGTGTATTATATGATCCCGCAGACACTATATTGAAACTGCAAACCCCTGTCCAGATCGATACAGCTCTTTATGAGCAGCACTTATCCATACAGTACATGTCCCGACAGGCTGAGTCGGCCCGGCATGAATGGCAGGTAGCACGCTGGAAGCTCCTGCCACAGTTTACCCTGGGCTATAGCAATCAGTCTATCAATGGCTATATGCGTACCAGCGCCGGCGAGACTTACTACACAGCCTCCAGCAGGTTTCAGTCCGGATTTGTAGGAATAGGGATACCTGTTTTCTTCCAGGCCGGAGATGCACATATCCGGGCTGCGAGAGAGAACTATAAACGCGCCTTGGCAGAATATGAAGAGGTACGATCCCGAAAGAAGACAGAGAGACAAATACTCCTGCTACGGTATCAGACTGCACTCCGCGGCCTGGAGCAATATGAGCTCACCTCTCTGCCGCAGGCACAAGCCATCCGCGCCGGTGCCAGCCGCCGGCTGCAGCAGGGATCCATCAATTATATAGAATGGATGATGCTGGTAAATCAGTCTCTTTCTATCCGGACAGATTATCTCAGCGCCGTGGACCAATACAATAAGATAGTACTCGATCTCAGTATTTATTTCAAAAGCAATCAATAGACATTTACAATGAAAAATATAATAGCAATCGCGTTTATCACACTTCTGTATGGATGCTCACAGCATCCAGCTCCCCTAGAATCTCAGCGTACAGATATGGCTGAGCATACGGTAGCGCTCACAGATAGCCAGATGACCAATGCAGGCATCACTCTGGGCCGTGCCTCGATGGCGCGGATGAGCGAGACCCTCCGCGTGAATGGCGTGGTAGATGTACCACCTCAGAACCTTATCTCAGTCAGTGTACCCACCGGGGGCTATCTCAAAAGTACCAAACTGCTGCCGGGTATGCCCGTGCACCGCGGAGAGGAGATAGCTGTCATAGAAAATGAAGTATTCATACAGATGCAGCAGAACTACCTGACGGCTCTGGCCCGATCTGAATACCTGCAAAAAGAATATGCCCGCCAGCGCGATCTACATGCTACGCAGGCCACCAGTGACAAAGTCTATGAGCAGGTCACATCAGACTATAAGCAGCAGCAGGCAGAACTCAATGCCCTGCGGGAAAAACTCCGGCTCATAGGCATAGATGCGTCCAAACTGACAGCAGATAATATCAGCCGCAGTGTCAGACTGGTATCTCCCATAGAGGGATATGTATCTGCCGTAAACGTCAATATCGGCAAGTTTGTAAATCCGACTGATATCTTGTTTGAACTGGTCAATCCTACCGATCTGCACCTGGCACTCACTGTATTTGAAAAAGATATGCCCTATATCACCAAAGGCCTCAAAGTACAGGCGCATCCTGTCAATGATCCCGGTACTGTATACAGCGCAGAGACCATACTGACCGGCAAGAAGCTGGACGAAAGCAGGAGCTCCATAGTGCATTGTCATTTTACTTCATCCACACACGAGTTACTGCCCGGCATGTTTCTCAATGCAGAGATACAGCTACCGGCGCGCGAAGGCTATACTGTGCCTGATGAGGCGATCATACGCAGTGGAGACAGCTTGTACTTATTCAGGGTAGATGATAGCAATACCTTTACGATGGTTCAGGTACATCCTTTGCTATCTCGTGATAGTGTGACCATGATAGCTGCAGAAGGTCTTGATCTGTCTCATCAGCAGTTTATCATACATGGTGCATACGCAGCCTATATGAAGCTCGCGAATAAAAAGGAGGAGTAGTAGTTATTTATTCTTCCAGCGCTCCAGTTGCGGTATGCCCTTGGTAAAAAGACCTGCAAGAAATCCGGGAAAGCCCATTTCTTTCAATTTGCCCTTGGCAAATTCCTGCATTTGCGCAGCCGTCCAGTCAGGCTGTTTGAACCGGCCTTTCTCGTAGCAGTAGGCGCAATAAATCGTGCTGATAGAGCCGTCCGCATTGGTGCCGCCGCCACCCGGAGATTTTTTCATCGGCATGCCGCAGCTTTGGCAGTTTTTGTATGTCTTTGCCATAGCGAATATTTAAGGTGAAGGATGAGGCGTTTTTCGTTTTGACGCTACCGGCATAAAATGATTTTATGCATGCTGCTGTTCTTGCCATTCTGACTGATCATCGCATAGTACGCGCCCGGTGCGAGGTCTGCTACAGATACTTTGCTGTCTGCTATCACGGCCTTTTTAGCCTCAGCGCCCAGCGCGTCATAGATCGTCACTGTAGCGCCGCTGGCAGGCGTAGGCGTGATCTTGATCTGATCGCTGGCAGGATTTGGATATAGTTGCCATTCATCGCTGCCCGCTACAGTGCGCACAGATAGCGCTGTGCTATCGAGGTGAGCCAGCACCGTCAGGTCGTCAAAATAAAAGCCGTCATAGTTCAGGTATTGATCGCTGGTCAGGGAGAATCGGAGGAACATCTTGTGGCCTGCATAGTCGCCCAGGTCGGCTACCTCCTGCACCCATTCATTCTGATATCCATCGTACAGGCTTTGATAGGCGTTATTCTGATTTTGGCCTACATTGGTATATAGCCCGCAGAGCGGCGACCAGCTTTGCCCATCTGTAGCTGCTTCTGCTAGTACATAGTCATAGCTTTTCTCCAGCTGCCACTTGGCCTGATAGAGTAGGTTTGCGCTGGTGGCATGGGTCAGGTCTACCGTATCGGTCAGCGTGATGGTCGTCGTAGTGTTGTTAGGGTAGTTTCCATTAGGACTATCAGTGATGGATGCATTTGGCGAGGTATATGATGCAGTCGTGGTGCCCCAGTTGCCGGTATGAGTGAATGCAGCGGTACTATTGCAATCATTGTAGTACAGCGTATCGCCGCTGATATATTTCTTGGTGATCGTATCGGCATAGCTATACAGGCCGTTATTCACCACTACCTCAAAGGTAAAATCTGATCCCGCGCTTACAGTGGAGCTGAGCTGTATGACAAAAGAATCAGTGATAGTAGCTAGCAGCGCAGGATTGGTAATAGTGGTCATAGTACCTGGTACTATCACATTAGGGTCAGAAGATGTGAGAGAAACAGTATACACTGCAGGGGTATCCAGGCCGAGTTGCTGCGCCTGATATTTAAAGTTGAACTGGTGTGACAGCGTCACCTTGGGTGAAACATCGGTGATCTCCAAATGGCGGAGTAGAAATTTATGCGCATAGTATATCAGATCAAAATTCTCTTTTGCTACTTCTGTCACAGCAGATGCCGGCGGCCAAAACCCATAAGCCTGGGATCCGGATTCCGGTGTCATAGAGAATACTTTATTCTTGGTGCCTTGTTCACCATACATCCAGTCATCAGAGTCGCCATTGGTGGTATAGCCTACTGTCTGGTCTCCGGTGCCGTAGAGGAAGCCATTATATTTCGTCATCGTGCGTGCGTAGGCTATGAATAGCGATGAGTCAGGTGTGAGCAGGCCGGCCTCGTATCCCCACGGATAGATCAGCATATTGCTATAGGTGTGATAGTTGACCGCTATGCGGAAGTTGTGATGCTCAGCAAAGTATTTCATGGCTGCGATCTCCGGCTCCGAAAACCCTGATGTGCCCCGGTAAGTTTCATCTGTGGTAATATTTGATGAGCCGGTATTGTCGTAGCCCCAGTTGTAGCCATAGTTGCGGTTTAGATCTACGCCATAAGTACTATCAGCATTGTGTCGCCTGTTTTTGCGCCACATGCCCCCTCCGTTGGGATTAGTACTTTCATTGTAGATATATCCGTCAGGATTTACACACGGTACGATATACATCTCTGTATGGTCCACTATAGCGCGTACCTCTGCTGAGTTTTGATAGTTTTCCAGCAGGTACCACATATAGAACATCATATCCGTCAGCCCCGCCGGCTCGCGTGCGTGATGCAGCGCAGTATAGAGTATCTGTGGTTTTTGTGTCTGGTCGGAGTCAGGATGGTTTGATATGCGCATCCAGTAGAGCGGGCGGCTCTCTATAGAGCGGAACGTATCTATCACATTGCGCGCAGAGATCAGGTTAGGATATTTCGCATGCATGGAGTCGAGCTGGGCCAGCATCTCTGCATATGTCAGAAAGCCACCCATACTGCCACCGTGAAAATTAGCCGGTGTAGGTACACTGTAGCCGGAGGCAGAGCTGCAGGTCACAGCCCTCGGTGCTGCCGGATGGGGATTGACGTTTTGCTGCGAGTAGTACGCTCCGACATCATTGATCTGTACCTCGTATTGAAATCCGGATGCAGCTATTTTTTGTACTTCGGCCTCAGATAGGTCAGTGGTGAGAGATACTCCTTTCTTATACTGCCCGTGATCGGCCCCTATACCCAGGCGCGCCAGATCCGATATACTGTGCGACGCATCAAAATTGACCAGGACGCGAGCGTATCGCTGCTGCTGCGCTGAGGTGGCAAAACCAGAGAATAATACACCGGCCAGCAAGAGTAGACGGATCTGTTTCATAAAATGAAAAATGGTTATCTATCAAAGATAACCATTTCACTATCAGCAGTTGTTAAACTACTGTTCGCTTGCGATTTTGATCTCCACCCTGCGGTTTCGCCGGTTGGTCTCCTCTACACAGTTCTTATCCTTCATGCACTCCTGGCTCAGTTTTACAGTGCCAAAGTAGGCAGACCGGATACGCAGTGTAGAGATACCCTGTGCGGCCAGGTAGTCCACCACTTCCTTCACGCGGCGGAGCGAAAGGCCATTATTATAGGTGTCTGATCCATGCTGATCCGCATAGCCGCTGACATATACTACGTTTTTCGGGTCTTTCATTCTTTCCACTACTTCCCGCAGTGTGTCTTTAGATGCTGTACCCAGATTAGACGTATTGAGGTCATAGTACAGGATAGCTGTATACGGATGGTGCACATCTTCCTTTACTCTTTTTTCGGCTACCATCGCTACATCCACAGTTCCCTTGTCAGTGATACTGGCGCCTGAGATAGTCTGGGTCTGGTAGTCATCTTTGCCTATTCGTACTACGTCCGTAGGCCTTACTTTTTTATCGTAGTACATCACACCTTTGTCGTTGGTATAGTAGAAAGCTCCCTCGCCCGGACTGCGCGGATCTGCTACCTCTACGCGTGCATTGCTGATCGGTTCATGTGTGCCGGCATCCAGTAGCGTAGCGGTGTACAGCGGCTCCTCTTTCTTTTCTTCCTTGGCAGGTGCAGGGAAAGAGAAGCTGAAAATATCATCATCACCATCCCTGTTGCTGGCAAAGTAACCTATCCGGTTCTTACTGTCTACTATGATGCTGAGGTCATCTTTGGCAGAGTTGAAGTTGATACCCATATTATGCACCTTGCCAAATTTGGCACCCTCCATTCGAGCGTGAAATACATCCAGGCCGCCATAACCCGGCCAGCCGTCTGATGTGAAAAACAGGATGCTGTCGGCAGCCATATACGGGAAGAGCTCATTTCCTGATGTATTGACCTGCGGGCCCAGATTGATAGGCGTCTCCCAGATACTGCCGTTGCGGCGTGCATAGTAGAGGTCCATGCCACCCTGGCCGCTGCCCTGCTGGTCTGATGAAAAGTACAGTATGCTGCCATCAGGAGAGAGCGATGGATGCGCATAGTTGGCACCCTCCATCTCAAAGTTTAGCAGCTCCGGTGCACTCCATTCTGAGCCATTGAAGGTGCTATGCAGTATCTGCAGCTGATCGTGTTTCTTGTTCTTTTTATTATTTCGTGTGAAGAAGATCTCGTCATAGGCAGCATTGAATGTGGCTGCGCCATCGTTCAGCTTAGAGTTGATCGAGCCGGGCAGCTTATCTATGATATTCAGGTCACCTTTGCCATCTTCCTGCACCGTGTAGATATCGGTAAATGGCTCCTTGTTCCACATGATGCGCTCAGATGTCTGGCCGCGCTCCGCGCGGTTTGATGTAAAGGCCAGACCTTTCTTGTAGTAAGCCGGCGCATATTCTGTAGCATTCGTATTAAATGCTTTGCGCTCTATGTTAAATGTATTCTTGTGGTTGTTATGTAGCCCCTTGCCTGATATTTCAGCAAACTCGGCTGCCATCTTGCCTTTGAGTGCAGGGTCGTTTGCCACTTTCTCAAATTGCTCCTGGGCCTCCGCATATTTACTGTTAGACTCCAGTGTCCTCGCATAGTCAAAGGTGGTCTGGGCATTTGCTTTACCGGCCTTTGCCACATCTGCATACACAGATTCAGCTTTGATGCTGTTGCCCATCTTCATGTAGCTGGCAGCGAGCTTTACTTTGACGCTGTATACACTATCGCGCCACGCCGTATCGCGGCTGCATGGAGCTGCCAGGATGTGCTCGTACTTGTCAGCTGCAGCTACATAGTACTTTTGCTGCATTTTCTTGTCAGCGCACTTTACAGCTTTGTCCCAGCGGCTGGCTTTGCCCGCTTCGGCTCCCGTGGCCAGCAGTAGCAGGCAGGAGAGGATGGCTATGTGATAGTATTTCATGTGATATAGGCTTGGTTGGGCTTTCGTATTCTTTTCTTTCACTTAAAAATATCTCGGCGACTGAGCGATGCGTGTATTGAATTTCGGAATCTTAAATCCGAGTATCACCTCATGATTGCCGTAGCTCGACGTGCGGAATTTTGTTTGCTGTAGCTCTCCGGCATAGCTCAGCTGTACATACTTTGTGATGCCCACACCTAGTATGAATCCAAAGGCTGCATTCACGCGGTAATATGGTCCAAACCAGAAGACTTCTTTGTATTTGAAGTTGAGATTGATATCAGCATTAAAGCGCTCCTGCTTGTCCGAGCGGATCATAAAGGATGGCATGAAGTGGAAATCGTTGCGGGTCTTCAGGTCATAGCCTGCCATCAGGTTAAAGTTGAATTTCTCCAGGCTGTATCGGTTTTTAGCCACAGCGTAGTCATAGGCATTGTGCACCAGCTTTGGCACCGAGAAGCTGACATAGAAGTTCTTGGTCACGTAGGCCGCACCTACAGCTACATTCACCTGATAGGCTGTAGTGTTTAGTTTGAAGATGTCATCTCCGTTAAAAGTAGTGGTCAGGCTACTGCCATTCTCCTGTATCGCGCCAAAGGAGCCTGACAGGCCCAGCATCAGGCGCCTGCCTTTTTTCAGTTTGATCCCGTAGGAGTAGGACAGGGTGGCGCTGTAGTTTTTCACCACGCTGTACTCTTCATAGGAGACCGCGCCGCCCAGTGAGGAGCTGGTATAGCCCAGCCTGCCATTGGCCTGAGCCAGTAGGGTGCGCGGTGCTCCGGGAAAGTTGGCCTGCTGCTGATTAAAAATCAGCGAGCCCACTACATCTTCACTGGCACCTGTCATGGCAGGGTTGTAGAGTACCTGGTTATTCAGCCAGTAGTGGCGTATACCCTGCGCCCCGGCAGATACCGTGGCCAGAGACAGCACAGCGCTGAGTATGGCTATGAGTGTATATGATCTTCTCATGCAGATGAGGTTTAGTCGGGTTTAGTATTTGATGAGGAAATATCCCTTTTGCAGCGGTTTGCCTTCCTCCAGTTTCAGGGTATAGAAGTAGGTATCTACAGCCAGCTTGTGTCCCAGCTGCGAGAAACCTTCTTCATTCGTGCCTTTCCAGTCGTTCTTATATCCCACACGGTGCATTACTACCTGATCGTTGCGGTCCACTACTGTCAGTTCGTTATCAGGATAGCTTTCCAGGCCCGGTATGTAGAGTTCGTCATTCAGGCCATCATCATTTGGTGTGAAGAGTGTCGGCACAGTGAGTGAGGTTCCTTTGCCCGCTGTGTATGTCACATCATCAATGGCCGAGCAGCCATGCACGTCTGTGACCAATACTGTGAAAGAATACACACCGGTGTCAGGGGTCAGGAAGAGTGCATGCTCTTTGGTCGAGTCATCCAGGTTCTCTGCAGGCGTCCACGCATAAGTGTATGGAGCGGTGCCACCTACTGCCACAGACACGGTATCTCCCAGAGGGTAGCGGGTGATAGGAGAGTAGTACACTGTCCGGTCCGGTCCTGCATTCGCATGTACAAAGTGGTAGACTGTCACCACTACATCATCTGACACAGTATTGCAGGAGTTGGTCACTGTCCAGCGCAGCGTATTCGCAAATTCGTTCAGTCCGCTCACCACAGCGCGCGGAGAGTCTGCCGGAGAGAAGGACCCTGCACCTGAGACTACGCTCCAGGTGCCGGACGCGTCATCCGGCAGTATACCGCCGAGTACATATGTAGTAGGGCAGATAGAGGTATCCATGCCTGCATTGACTGTGCGCAGGGTATCATCGCGATAGATCTTTACCTCGTCAAAAAATGCCGGTGTACAGGCACCGTTGGTCAGCTGCCAGCGCAGGATATTTTCACCAAAAGACAAACCGTTCACAGCAGAGGTGGCGCTGGTAGACTGGGCTACAGTACCACTGCCTTTGATCACGGTCCAGGTGCCGGTACCTGCTGATGGCGGCGCAGCAGTGAGGATGGCCTGCGGACTGCACACGCTCTGGTCCATACCTGCATAGGCAGGAGAGGGGTTCGTATCCCGGGTGATCACTACTCGCGCATACGAGTAGAAATGTGCCGGGCAGGAGACATTATTGGCTGTCACGCCAAATTGAAATACGTTAGCCCCTACGGTCAGGTTGACCACCTGAGGAGCGGGGATGGTATCGTTCGTCACCAGGCCTCCGCCTGCTACGGTAGCCCACAGTACACTGGCTCCTGCCGGAGCTGTACCCTGCAATACGGAGGTAGCTGCACACACATGAAAATCCGGACCCGGGTTAGCCAGTTTGCGCACCCTGAGGTTAAACGGTCTGCGATACAAGGTCAGTGCCGGCAGCTGAGAGTTAGTGATCTTGACGTAGTATATGCCTGCATCAGAGCTGTCCATGCAGAGGATGGTATATACATTAGACGCGCCCGATACGACCAGGGTAGTGTCCAGGTACCAGGCGTAGTTATCGCCCACAGATGGGTTGGCGTCTACAGCCGTCACCAGTGAGATGGCAGACTGCTCGGTAGCTATCGTATCTATGTATACGCCTGCACTGTCCTGCGGAGCATAGTAGAAGGAATCTACGTGTGCCTTATCAGGCACCAGGTGGCGAAAGGTCAGTTTGTTATTGGCCAGATTCAGCGTATCCAGGTGCAGGCCTGTCAGCACGGGGAAGTAGGTCAACCCGTTAGTACTTAGATTTAAAACCTTTAGCCCTGTCAGTCTGTACAGGGAGTCTGTAGCAGCACCACTCAGGTTATTGCCCGGCAGGCTGATGCGGGTCACCCTTCCTCCGGCTGTGGTGATACCATACCAGGTGGCCACGCTGCCGGATAGCCAGCCGCTGTGGTTGATCCAGGTACTGCCACCGGTAGTATTGTAGAGGCTTACGAGTGTCAGTGAGTCCGAGGCTGCTACCTGCGCCTCTGATGGAGTACTTTGTGCCAGTATTCCCATCAGGAATAAAAGGCTGATGAACGGGTTGTAGAGTTTTTTCATCCGGCAAGATGTTTTGAGGACGAGACAAACGTAAAGTTTTTATTCTGAAAAAAGACGTATACGAAAAATACCAGGCATATTTTTTCTCGGCTCACTGCTCTGTAAATGTAGGATACGATGGGGTGCAGATGCCTCAAAGCCCTTAGTAATACTATACTTGATTGATTTTGTGTCTTCCTGGACAACAAAGGGTCTACCCATTGCATCGGATTACCGTCATGTATTTTTTGTGTATAGAATTTAGTAGCACAAAAAATTCGTTTAGCATTCTCTTTTGGTACATTTGAAGCCTATAAACATTGTCATGATGCAACTTTACTCCCGATTGAGATTTTTATTGGTATTGATATGTGGTCTGATGGTCGCCAGCTCAGGTTTTGCAGCCACTGGCTCATTGACCAATTATGTCAACGGCAAATACAGCGACTACTATCTGCAGATGGACTATAGCGGTGCTACGCTTGCCAGCTTTGATTGTACCTATGATGGGCGTCAGTTACTGATCGGAAATAGTGCCGGGGATGGCACTTTTCTCAATCAGGCCAATTATACTATTCCCAGCGGCAGTTACTCTTTTGCAGTAGGACCTAATGTGAGCCGTTATTTCTATGGACAGCTACACCAGTACGGCCGTGGGCATAATTATATAGGCACCTGCTATGATGATGGTATAAGTTATGTCAGGTCCCATGATAATCATAATGACACATGGAGCAATACACTATATGGCAGCACCAGCAACGTGCTGAACCCTGTCTATGGTTATTACAGTTATGTCAATACTACCAATATCCCCAATTTGCAGTTTACTGTACTGCACTGGTCCAAAGGATCAGACATCCCGGAGGCAAACCTGCAATATAATATCTATCGTGGCGGTGTGCTCATAGGCACAGTCTCAGGCACCACCTATTCTTTCACAGATCCGGCGCTCCTGCCTCAGGGTACATACAGCTATGAGGTCAGGACTCAGGCTACCAGCTGGGGCAATCCTGAATCCTACGGTACCTACTACTCTGTACCTATCGCAAACCATATCCTCCAGGCCACGGATGCGACTTTATATGGCAAGAGCCAGTTGACCTGGCCTAATATTGCCGCCTACGCACCTAATGACATAGCAGTGATGCGCAATGGCCAGCAGATAGCGGTGGTCAATAAAAACGCTACTACCTATAATGATTTCGACGGAGTACCGGGTATAGTGTATGACTACTCTGTAGCGCCGATAGATGCTAATAATAATACCCCTTTCACCTTTCATGACAATGGCGCCTCACGCCCTAATGGGGTGATCAAGGGCAACGTACGTACCATCTACAGCGCCGGTGTAGGTGGTGTAGTGGTCGTGGCCTATGCCAGGATCAATAATGTACTGTACCTCGATTCTGTACTGACAGATGCATCTGGCTTTTATCAGTTCAATGACCGCTTCTATGATACCAGCGCCACATGGACCATCGTGCCGCACAAGGGTACGCACGGCTTCAATCCTGATACACTGCGCCGCACCCTGACCATAAATAGCAACAACGCTACAGGGGTGGATTTTCAGGATACCTCTGTATTTACTATCAAAGGCAAAGTGAAGTTTACGCCGAGTGCCTACTGTCCGGTATGTGCAGAGGGAGGTGTATCTATCTACCAGAATAACGTCAATATCAGCAATACCACCAGCAGTACCGGCGATTTCTCTATCGCTATACAGCAGGAGGGTACGTATACCTTCAAGCCGGTATTGTACAATCACAAATTCTCTCCGGACTCTATCACTATCCACGTAGTGAGTGACTCTTTCAATGTCAATTTTACAGACCTTACCACTGACACTATCCTGGTCAGTGTGAAAGGGGGCTGCGGAAATCAGGTGAGCCATCACGATATCGTTATTATCAATTCAGATAATGGTGCATATACTAGGTTTGACACGCTGAGCGGCTACGGAGAGAAGGCAGTAGTAGTGCCGGCGCAGGCTTATACCGTAAATTTCTTCAAAGGCTTTTCAAATGCTGTGATAGAAGATCCGCTGCTGGCTACACAGCTCGGCAGCAGTCCTATACAGGTAGACGTGACCAAGCGCGACTCAGCCTCTACGACAGTCATCGATACCACTTATACTATCGTACCTGCTCATGCAGATACGCTCGTGAGCGGGCAGGTCATAGTCTATCCCGCCCATCGTGATACCATCATAGACACCGTGACTACCAATAGGGTGATCGTACCACGCGCAGCATTTGTATATCATGGCCAGATCACAGTAGACGTGCTGAACTTTCCATTTTCTACAGTATGTCCATCTGTGAATAATGGATACATAGTAGACCAGGGAGACCGCATACCGCTGCGTGTTTCTATCCGGGAGTTTTTTGCCTATGACTCTACCAGCTGCCCTGTAGACTCCGGCCAGCTGGTGATATATGATGATGTGAGTGACGTAGGTGCACCACAGACGGTCAATTTCTATCAGGGGCGCTACGACTATCTCCTGCTGCCGGGCACGCCTAATGTAGCCGCTCCATATCTCAAGGTGCTTCAGTTCTTTGCCCATGTAGGTACTAATACAGCACCCAACTGGGGCCGGCAGATACTCGTCACAGGTCACAGGCCGCACACCCAGACCTTTGTGACCAAGACACCGGAGTTGCCGTTTTTTGTACTGCATGCACCTCCGGGCAGCAGCAGCTACAGCTTCCTGGCACAAGACTCTTCTGTGAACTATTCTTATAGCAACTCCTATCAGGTAGGCGGCTCTGCGGGTCCGTATGTAGATGCCAAAATCGGTGCCGGTATACCTATACCATTCACAGGTATAGTAGTAGGTGCCGGTGTAGAGATCACTGCAGATGCACAGGCCGGTGGTGATCAGAATCACAATACACAGGTCAATACCACCTTCACCGCGCACCAGCAGATCTCTACATCCAATGCTAATAACGGTACGGATGTAGCCCTGGTAGGCCATCAGGGAGACGTGTATGTAGGCGGATCATTCAATATGATCTATGCGCTCTCAGATGTGATCTCCCTCAAAAACTGCCAGGTAGTACGCGATACACAGCTGGCCTGGGGTGCCAACGGTCTGGCCACAAACTATATCTATACAGAGAAGCATATCACAGAGACGCTGATACCACAACTCGAGCTGCTCCGCTCTCTGGCTCATGGCGATACGATACAGCTCATGCAGTCATACATAGATGTGTGGAAGCAGGTGGTGCAAAAGAATCACAAGAACGCCGACACTACTGCTACATTCCTGCAAAATCTCTCCTACAGTGCAGGAGCTGTATATGACTATGAGGAGACCAGCGGTACGGACTCTACCCAGTCTATAGACTATTCTACTTTCCTCGATGTGAATGCCGGACTCGGCGTTTTCTTTGGAGAAAATCTCGATGGCTTTGCCAATACGCAGCTAGGTGTGAAGATGAACTTCCACTGGAATATGAATACTGGCAGCTCTACCAATGTGGTCCGGCAGAAAACATTCGGCTATCACCTGGAAGATAATACAGTAGGCAACTTTTACAGTGTAGATGTCAAGAAGGATAATGTTTATGGCACGCCTGCCTTTGGCCTCGTAGCCGGCACCAGCGCCTGCCCGCACTGGCCGGGTACACAGGCCCGCGACTCTGTGCAGGTCACACTGGATAACTATTCTGTATCCAATGTGCCGATCAATACGCCTGCTACCTTCACTGCCCATATCGTAAATCTCAGTGAGAGTATGGAGACGCGTACATATAATATACAAGCAGTACCTGAGAGCAATACTGAGGGCGCGATCATCAAAATAGGTGGTCAGCAGATCAATAACTCCCCTGCTGCCTTCACCGTAGCGGCGGGCACTGACCTGCCGGTAGTGCTCACCGTAGAGCGTGGTCCCATCGCCTCAGACTACAATGGCCTGCAGATATCCTCTTCATCGCCATGCGATGGTGCCGAGGGCAATACCATCACATTTGAGGCACACTTCCAGAGTACCTGCAGCCCTATAGGCCTGTATACGCCATCCGATCACTGGCTCGTGAATGCAGCCAGCCATGATACCCTCCCTATTATCTTCTCCGGATACAATGCTACGGATAGCAATCTGATCAGTATCGGTCTGGAGTACCGCTCCGTAGGTGGCTCATGGATACCGGCTATCAACCCGCCTATCACCCGCGCACATCTGGTAGCACCATACTATGCATACATCTTCAATACCTCTGCACTGGCAGATGGCGACTATGAGATCCGAGCCTATGCCAACTGCGGCTCCCAGCCCGGCGGCAGGACCTACTCACAGACCCTCAGCGGCAAAATAGATCGCACCAATCTGCAGCTCTTTGGTACACCGTCTCCATCTGATGGCGTGCTCAATGTAGGTCAGGATATCTCAGTGACCTTCAATGAGCCTGTAGATTGCGGCAGGGCCAATGCCTACGATCACATTTACTCTACATTGGTCAGGGCAGACAATGGCCAGGTGATACCGGACTCAGTAGTTTGCAGCGGTTCATCATTGATCATCTATACCAATCCACCATCTCTGATAGACAGTCTGGAGAATGTAACCCTGATCAGTACGATCAATAACGTCTATGACATCAATGGCAATACCCTCACACAGCCTGTGCAGTGGAGCTTTATAGTAAACCGCTCAAAGGTGTACTGGAGCCC
Organism: Bacteroidota bacterium; assembly: GCA_018267365.1. Lineage (GTDB taxonomy): Bacteria > Bacteroidota > Bacteroidia > Chitinophagales > LD1 > UBA1941. The sequence goes on from JAFDYQ010000007.1 coordinate 37,618, forward strand.
GGCCAATATGAATCTGAGTGCAGTGACAGGTACTGCGGCTACCTCATCGGCTACGATGCTGAATGTAGGTCCGCAGGATTCATTCACCATTACTCACATGCCGTCATGGCTCAGCACACCTCAGCAGGCTGTATACACTATGAATGCCGGCACACCGGCCAATCCAGCCAGCCGTCAGATCAGCTTTACAGTTGCTAATTCGCTGAATCCTGGCCATTATACTGATACGGTGATCGCACGCGCCAGTGGGCGCGATCTTTTCCTCTTCGTCAATCTGGACGTAGTGAAGCCGCATCCAAACTGGAGTGTCAATCCGGCCAGCTATCAATACAGCATGAATGTGACTGCTAACTTCAGCACCACAGACCTCAATACGCCGCTCTCTTCTGATACCCGCGATACTATTGCAGTGTTTAAGGGTGAGGAGTGCCGTGGTCTGGCAGGCATCTCATATGATCCGTATACCAATAAGTATGTGGCCTTCCTCACTGCCTATAGCAATAGTGTGGTGGGAGATACCTTTACATTCCGCATGTGGGATGCCGTACCGGGTGTAGAGTATCAGGCCAAAGAGCGCCTGCCATTTGTAGATAATGGCACCATCGGCCAGCCATTGGCTCCGTTTATCCTCCACCCTCAGGGCGTCTTCCAGACTATCCTCTTTACACCGGGGTGGAACTGGTTCTCTCTGAATGTGAATGCTTCGGACATGAGCGCAAATAATGTATTGGCGCATCTCCACCCTGCCAATGGCAGCATCGTGAAGACCGACAATTCATTTGCGCAATACTATAAACCGACCACGGGGACCAGCACATGGCAGGGAGCACTGTCTCTCTTCAATACGAAGAAGAGCTACATGATACAGCTCGATCATGCTGATACGCTGCACCTGCTGGGCACGCCTGTCACAGATACTACCACCATACAGATCGCCTCCGGGTGGAACTGGGTAGGCTATCCTCGTCAGGATATTTCCGATGCAGCTTCTTATCTGGCTAATGTGACAGCTGCTAACGGTGATCTGCTCAAGACGCAGAGCACTTTCACACAGTACAATGGCGGTACATGGTCGGGTACGCTTCGCTCCATGTATCCTGGTCAGGGCTACAAACTCAAAGCGGCGAATGCTTTCAACTTTGTGATACCACCATCTCGTAGCCTGCCGGCGTGGAATGCGGAGGACTACCAGTACCAGCAGAATATGAGCGTGACGGCAGACCTCCAGTTCAATAGTGTTTCTACTACCCAGAGCCACTACCTCGTAGGAGCATTCGTAGATGGTACCTGTGTAGGAGTGGCTCAGCCTATCTACCTGCACAGCCTCAATGCCTATAGGGTTTTTCTGACCATACACGGCGATACAGCCAATGCTACACATGTGATCACCTATCGCGTATATGATACGGATAATGATCAGGAGTATGAGGCTATATATGACACCATCCACGTGATACCTGATAGCTCGGTAGCACGCGTAGAGTCTCCGTATGTGATCAATGTGCAAACGACTACAGGGATCAACGCGATCAACTACAACGATGGCTATAGCCTCCTGCAAAACGTGCCGAATCCATTCAGTGCTACTACGGACATCCAGTACGTGATCCCTGCCGCCCAGAGCGTGACCATTACCATCTATGATGAGGCTGGTCGTCTCGTAGCACAGCCTGTCAATGGTACTCAGGCAGCCGGTGCGCACAAGGTTTCTTTTGCGCAGCAGGACCTGCAGTCTGGTGTCTACTTCTACCAGATGAGAGCCGGAGATTTTGTCAAGACGCGTAGGATGCTGATCATTAAATAACGACCGTTAGGCGACTATATGTACAAGGCCACCTCTGGGTGGCCTTTTTTATTCCCCCGGCTGTTCAGTATGTTCTCCGGGGCGTTCACGTTTTTGCAGTGAGATCATTAGCGCATTCATTTCTATATTTGAAAAAACAAATACTCCCGCCATGTCATATACCAATGCCTACCGCCGTGTAGCCATCATAGGTGCCAATAGGATACCCTTTGCCCGCCACAACACAAACTATATCAACGCCAGCAATCAGGATATGATGGTAGCTGCGCTGAATGGACTTATAGAGCGCTACAAGCTGCAGGGCCAGCTGCTCGGCGAGGTAGCCGGTGGCGCTGTGCTTAAGCACACCCGGGAGTTTAATCTCATGCGGGAGTCTGTGCTGAGTACCTCACTTGATCCGCGCACTCCCGCCTGTGACCTGCAGCAGGCCTGTGATACAGGTGTAGAGTCTGCCATATACATAGCCAATAAAATTGCCCTCGGGCAGATAGAGTGCGGCATAGCCGGTGGAGTCGACTCCTCTAGTGATGTACCGCTCGTTTTCGGAGAGAAACTGCGCAAGACGCTGCTCGCTGCACGTCGCGCCAAGACTACGGGTGAGCGGCTGAAGCTATTCCTCAGCATACGCCTGAAGGACTGGGCACCAGTACCGCCGCTCAATGTAGAGCCGCGCACTGGCATGTCCATGGGAGATCACACCGAGGTTACAGCTAAGTACTTTGGCATCTCACGTGAAGATCAGGATGCTTTTGCGCTGGATAGCCACCGCAAGATGGCAGCCGCCTATGAGCGCGGTTTTTTCAAAGACTTGATGACACCCTTTGCCGGCCTCGACCGCGACAATAATCTCCGCCCCGATAGTACAATGGAGAAACTCGCCAAACTGAAACCGGCCTTCGATAAGGTGAATGGTACGCTTACTGCAGGCAATTCATCTCCTCTCACCGATGGTGCCTCCTGCGTGCTACTGGCTAGTGAGGACTGGGCAAAGGCCCACAACCTGCCTGTCCTTGCCTACATCACGCACGCAGAGGTGGCAGCCATAGAGTTCGTAAAAGAAAAGCAAAATCTCTTGCTATCTCCTACCTATGCTATGACACATATGCTCGGCAAGGCAGGAATGAAGTTTCAGGACTTTGATTTCTACGAGGTGCATGAGGCCTTTGCGGCCCAGGTACTCGCCCAGCTCAAAATATGGGAGAGTGAAGAACTCAGCGGCAAGTATGGTGTCAAAGCCATCGGGGCTATAGACCGTACTAAGCTGAATGTCAATGGCAGCAGCCTCGGTGCGGGCCATCCGTTTGCAGCTACCGGGGGCCGCGTGCTGGCTACTCTGGCCAAGCTTCTCAATGAGAAAGGCTCCGGCAAGGGAGTAATATCTGTCTGCGCTGCGGGCGGCCAAAGCGTCACCATGATACTCGAAAAGTAGTAATTAGAATCACTAAGCTTCTAAAACCTCCTTGCGTCCTCCGCATCCTTTGCGGTTAACCTAACATCCGTTAGTCTATCCGGTGAAATCGTATGTTACCGTCATACACCACATGCTTGCTATACGTGGCGCTATACGCGCAAAAGTAGCCAAGGGCGCCATTTGAAATATTGGAAGGGGGGTTGGCCGGGGCTGCTGTCTGGCTGCTGGTCGTGGAGTTATTGATAGTATACCAATAGTCATATACGGGTTTCTCTATCGCATCGAGTTCCACCTGCAGGGTATCTCCTTTTTCAATATCATAGTCTGCCCTTACGGTAGACTGTATGATCAGTCCGTCATTGAGGCGGTCATTTACCACAGCTATTTTGTGCTGCCTGGTATGGTGAAAGTCTGTAGTAGTGCTGTCAATATATTGATGCAGGTAGAGTATGGTCCGGTAGTAGTTGACTATTCCTGCCGGATCGGTAAATTGAATGAACCCGCGCGGATTGCCCGAAAAGATAGAGCCGTTGATCCCTATAGAGTCAATAGCCACCGGAGGCTGCATAGTGCTTGAGGCATCGTAGTCCTTTCCTTCGGTATGCACATGCATATGGTACGTGCGCCCTACAGCACCGCTCAGCGTGGTAGTGTAGTAGCTGCCCGGGGTCAGCTCCCGCAGAGAGTCATAGCCTCCGGCATCGTCTGCGATGGTGACAGTAGCGCCCGATACCGGCACCACTGTGTCTACATCATAAAAGGTGACTGTCTTAGACAGCTGCACGAGGTAGGGGCCGGACTGGTCGCTTATATTCCCCTCTATCACCAGCAGGCCGGAGGCGTTTTGCAGGTTCAGGTGTATATCCTTGCGGCAGGCGGTAGTGATCAGCGCCGCGATCATAGCGAGTATAGTGAGGCGCTTCATTATTTCTGAGGTTTTACGTAGGTGAACTTAAAGTTGTATGTCAGAGAGGGTACGATGCGGAAGAGCGAGATCTGTTGCGTCTTTGATACACCAGTATTGTCTACATCGGAGATAAAGTTGATCTGATAGGGGTTTTGCCGCGCATACACATTATAGAAGGAGACATTCAGGTCGTGCTCCCACATCTTGTGTTTCTTCAGCACAAAGGTAGCTCCTATATCCAGCCGGTGGTACGGTGGGAAGCGGTCGTGATTGCGGAGAGGGTAGTAGGGTACCCACTGGCCATTCACCTGATACTTTCCGGCGGCATAGGTCACGGCGTTGCCCGTTTGGTACACCCATGAGGCAGATACATTGATACGCGGTGTGATATCCCACATCAGCACCACAGCTACGTCATGCGTGCGGTCATACCGCGCCGGAAACCACGTGTTGTTATTGACCTGAGTGAAGCGGCGCTCCGTACGTGATAGCGTATAGCTGATCCAGCCTGTCCATTTGCCTGCCCTTTTCTTGATAAAGAATTCTCCACCATAGGCGCGGCCATTGCCATAGACCAGTTGAGACTCCACAGTCTCATTAGCTGTGAGCTGTGCATTGGGTATGTAGTCTATCTGGTTTTGCATCCACTTGTAGTAGCCCTCCACACTCACCTCAAACATATCGTGCATAAAGTTCAGGAAGTAGCCGGCAGATACCTGGTCCGCTATTTCCGGTCGTACATTGTTGCTCGTCATGATCCAGCGGTCAGTAGGACTGCTCGTCGTAGTGTTACTGAGCAGGTGTATATTTTGCGTATTGCGGGAGTAGGCCGCCTTTAGCGACATGCTCTTTTTAAAGTTGTAGCTCACCGATAAGCGCGGCTCGGGATTCACATATGTCTTGCCAAACTGGCCCAGCTTCAGCAGGCTGGTATCTGTCGGTTGGCCGTTGTCATGAAAGTAGTAGTTCTTGCCCGGACCGGTCACGGTAAAAGAAGAAACACGCAGGCCATAGTTCAGGCTTACCTTTTGCCAGAGAGTGATTTCATGTTGTGCATAGATGGCGTTTTCCCAGCCGTAGGAGCGGCTCAGGTCTACAGGTTTGAAGAGGGGTGTATTCACAGTCACCTCACCCGGTACTGCTATGCGAAAGGTAGACTGCCCGCCAAACTTGATCTTATTTTTTGTATCGAGAAAGTACTCCAGGTCTTCTTTCAGTCCCATGTCTTGTATGATCGAGTTGATGAGGATGTCTACCCCATTGCTGTTGATCGATACTTTCCACGAGAAGTTATTATAGATCGCGGAGAGGTTAGAGAAAATGCGGTCATTCACCACATGGTTCCAGCGCAGGGTGGTAGTCACATTGCCATAGTCTATCCCAAAGGTGGTGCCCAGCCCAAATTTATCCCGCCCGAAATATCCTGATAGAAACAGGCGGTCCTTTTTGCCCACGCGGTAGTTGGCCTTGGCATTGATGTCGTAGAAATACAGCTTGCTTTTATTGATCGTCGTATCCTTTGACAGTTTGGTAAAGATATCTGCATAGGTCCTTCTGCCCGTGATAATAAATGAACCTTTATCTTTTACGATAGGCCCCTCTACATAGAGGCGTGATGCAATGATGCCTATCCCGCCTCCTACGGAGTAGGTCTTGTCATTGCCGTCTTTCATCTTGATGTCCAGCACAGATGAGAGCTTGCCGCCAAACTCTGCCGGCATATTGCCCTTGTACAGCGTCGCATCTTTCAGCGCATCATTATTGAAGGTGGAGAAGAAGCCCAGCAGGTGCGAGGCATTATACACCAGCGCCTCATCCAGCAGGATCAGGTTCTGATCGGCACCACCTCCCCGCACATAAAATCCGCTATTGCCCTCACCGGCGCTCTTCACTCCCGGTAGCAGTTGTATTGTCTTGAGTATATCCTTCTCACCAAAGATCACCGGCACCTTCTCCAGCTCTTTGATGTCCAGCTTCGTGGCGCTCATCTGGGCCTGCTTTACATTATCATCCGTGCGCCGGGCAGAGACTTCTACCTGCTTGATCTCTACAGCCGCAGGAGCCAGGTTGATATCTATCGTCTGGCTGGCGCTCAGGTCTACCTCGCGTATATAGTCTGTATACCCCACATAGTGGCCCACCAGGGTATAGTGCCCATCCGGCAGCGTGAGTGAGTAGAAGCCATACGCATTGCTTGCTGCGCCTGTATTAGGCAGCTCTTTCACAGAGATTATGGCGCCTATCAGTTCCTCACCGGTTTTGGCATCGCGTATGGAGCCGCTCAGGGTGTGCTTCGCCTGGGCAGTAGCTGCGAGTGCAAGTGTGCACAGTATAGTAGTAGTAAATATGTGTATGAATCTCATGGGTGGATCGAAGTTGCAAATAACCGATTTTGTTTCGGTTTTTCAGCCTGCTTTATGGTCGAAGGATTGAAAAATCCATATTAAACAGCCATAGCAGCATTTTTGTTGTCCTGCGGGAAAAATAAATCGGGCTGGCGGTATTTTTCCGAAACACCACTAGCCCGGTAAATTTCTATTTATCGAAAACTATCAATGCAAGTTTCACATATCACCGTGCCAACGATTTAGCTCAGCCCTTCCATCTCTGCTCCCAGCTCCTCCCATTTCTTCATCTCCGTGTCGAGCTGCTTCTTCAGTCCCTCATAATTAGTAAAGAAATTTGGATCAGCAGTCAGCTTCGCGTAGTGGTCAGGTATCTTCAGCTGGTCATCTATCAGCTGTATTTCTTTCTCCAGCTTCTCTATATTCTGCTCAGCTATACCGATCGCCTTTTTCACGCGGTTGATCTCTTTAGAGTTGTCTACGCTGGTGTCTTTGACCTTGGCCGCAGGAGCAGGTGCATTTTTAGCTTTAGACTTAGCATCCTTCTCCGCCTCCAGCGCACGCATATCCTCCAGGTTCTTCTTCTCCAGAAATGCATCTATATCATCGAGATGTACCTTGATGCCATCCTTGGTAAACTCAAATATCTTATTGGTCAGCCCGCGTAGGAAGTCACGATCGTGCGATACGACTACCACTGTACCCTCATAGTTTTTCAGTGCGTTTTGCAGGATCTCCTTAGAGAGCATGTCCAGGTGGTTTGTCGGTTCGTCCATCACCAGAAAGTTCCTCGGTTCCAGGATCATCCTGCACAGCGCCAGGCGTGACTTCTCACCGCCACTCAGCACCTTTACTTTCTTAAACACATCATCTCCCTTGAAGAGGAAACAACCCAGTAGGTCCCTCAGCTTCGTACGGATCTCACCTACCGCTACGCGGTCTACTACCTCCAGCACCGTGTCATTGCCATCTATCGTATCCGCAGCGTGCTGTGCGTAGTAGCCTACGGTCACATTGTAGCCCAGCTCTACCTCACCGGCGTCGTACGGCACATCACCCACCAGCATACGCGAGAAGGTTGTCTTACCCATACCATTCTTGCCTATGAAGGCGATCTTATCTCCGCGGTCTATCTCTACAGACTGATTGTCTATTACCTTCTTAGGGCCGTAGGTCTTTGTCATGCCCTTCGCCGTCAATACTACTTTACCTGATGGCTTGGCAGGAGGGAAGCGCAGGTTCATAGCAGCTACGTTCTCTTCCTCCACCTCTATGATCTCCATCTTGTCCAGCTTCTTTATCAGAGACTGGGCAAAGGTCGCCTTGCTCGCCTTCGCCCGGAAGCGATCAATGTTCCGCTCTATCTGAGCTATGTCGCGCTGCTGGTTCTTCTGCGCATTGATCACCTGCTCGCGGCGCTCCTTGCGCAGCTCGGTGTACTTGGTGTATGGCGCACCGTAGTCCTCTATGTCACCCGCTACTACTTCGATAGTGCGGTTCGTGATATTATCCAGGAAGGACCTGTCGTGGCTCACCATCACTATAGCACCGGGATAGTCCTTCAGAAATTTCTCCAGCCAGAGCACCGACTCTATATCCAGGTGGTTCGTAGGCTCATCCAGCAGCACCAGGTCAGGCTTTTGGAGCAGGATCTTCGCCAGCTCGATACGCATCTGCCAGCCCCCGCTGAATTCCTTCACCTTCTTCACAAAGTCGCTTGCCTCAAATCCGAGTCCCTTCAATACACGCTCTGTCTGCTCCTCTATGCTGTAGCCGTCATGCACTTCTATCTGGTGCTCTACCTCTTGCATCTCGTTGATCAGGTCCATGTAACTGTCCGTCTCGTAGTCCGTGCGCGTCTCCAGCTCATGTACGATCTTGTCCTTGCGCTCGATCATCACCAGCACATTCTCAAAGGCCCTCTTCGCCTCCTCGATCACCGTCAGCTGCGAGGTCGTATCCAGGTCCTGAGGCAGGTAGCCTATGATCGTTCCCTTCGGGAACATGATATCCCCGCCATCTATCTGCTGTATGCCCTTCAGCACTTTCAGCAGTGTAGACTTGCCCGCACCGTTGCGGCCCACCAGGCCTATCTTGTCAGAGGCATTGATCAGGAAGGAAACCTTGTCAAACATCACCCGCCCCGAAAAGTGGAGCTCTATATTAGAAACAGCTATCATCTTCTTTAGTAGTTAGTAGTGCGCAGTGACCCAGGTCAAAAAAGCTCAAACCTAGCCCCCGCACCATTTAGCGGCGCGAAGATACGACATTGCCATAGCATTTGAAAAGGTTAAAAGATTATGAGATCTGCCAATGCGACAGCATCAAAAAGCCAACCTTTGCGACCTGCCTGCCGGAAGGAAGCGAAAATTCCGATCAAAAATAGACAGCGATATTTCTCGAAGCAATTTTCAGGGATAGGTAGCTGTTCAAGTCCTCTTTGGGTGTAAGGGCTGGTTAGTACGTCCGGGCGGGCTCTTTGTTTCCGGCCATCACCGCGGCTGTCTACTTTTCCTACCGGGATGTAGACAGGAAGCATGGTATACAGTTTTTAGAATTTTAGTAAATCATAGAGTTGTTTGCCTTATACATATATTTTAACAGATAGGCTTGCTCCACCATATTGATTATATCTTATATTCAATTGTTTTTAAAAACAACATTTAACCCACTTTTTGCTATGAAACACTTTTACTTCGCTCTTTTGTTCTTTTATGTTTTTGCCGGAATATCTTTAGATGCAGCGGCTTATGAAGATTTTGGTAAAACGCCTTTCCGTTTTGTAGAAAATAAAGGCCAGTTATCAGATATGGCAGGCAAACTAAGGCCGGATATACTATTTAGTGCAGGACAAGGATCCACTCGCATTTTTATCAGTGGGGACGGTATAAGTTACCAGTTTCAGAAAGTGACACTTAATAAGGGGACTAGTGTGTCTTCATCGGAGAAAGCCAGGGTACTAATACCCGAATCTAGCGAAACGTACCGAACGGAGATGAAACTGGTGGGGGCCAACCCAAATCCAGCAGTGAGCAAAGAGGCAGAGGGTAATGATTTCGAAAATTTCTATTTGGCTCATTGCCCCAATGGTATACTCGGCGTAAAGAATTATGGCCGTATTATATTCCATGACGTATATCCCAATATAGACTGGGTAATATATACACGTGGACAGTCTATGGAGTATGACTTTGTAGTAAGACCGGGGGGAGATCCTCATCGCATCCGAATGAGGTATAGCTATGCAGAGAAGGTGACTACAGACGGCAAAGGAAACTTGGTCATAGGCACGCGGCTGGGTCAGGTGCTGGAGAATATGCCACATAGTTACCAGGGAGAGACTACTATTGGCAGTAAGTTTATACTCAGTGGCACTATCTCTTCATTTGATATAGGGGAGTATGATCATTCCAAAGTACTGACTATCGACCCGGTGCTGGGATGGATCACATATTATGGTAATAACGGAGTATTGGACGCCGCTACTTCAGTGCAGACAGATGCGTCAGGCAATATCTATATGGCGGGTCATACTTCCAGCGTTACAGGCATCGCAGCAGGGGGGTATCAAAACACAGCTGCGGGGTCTAATAATATTCCGAATGGCGATGCATATTTTGTGAAATTTGACGCTACAGGAAATCGTGTCTGGGGCACATATTATGGAGGCACTGACGCTGATATGGCCAATTCTCTTGCATTGGATCCTGCTGGAGATATTTATATATCCGGCACTACTTCTTCAACATCCGTTATTGCGAGCAGCAATGTGTTCAGTCCTACCTATCCTTCCGGTCGGTATTGTGTGGCGTTTGCTGCAAAGTTTACCAATCAGGGAGCAAGGATATGGGGTACATATCTCGGCGCAGACGTCTCTTTATCTATATCGGCAGATGCGGGCGGCAATGCCTATGTGGCCATGAATGGAGGAGGAGTCATAAAATTAGATAATTCCTGTTCATATGTTTTTGCGGTGGGCCTGCCCGGAGATGTCAATTGTGTACATCTGGACAATGCCGGAAATATCTACATAGCAGGCAATACTACCTCGACTACTAATGTTGCATCAGGAGGCTACCAAAATACAATCGGAGGACAGGATGATGCTTTCCTCGCTAAGTACAATTCATCAGGGGTATTGCTCTGGTCCACCTACTGCGGTGGCACGGGCACTGACTATGGCACCACGGTCACTACAGATCTTTCTGGTAATGTCTATTTGGGCGGTTATACTGGATCGATTCACGGATTTGCTTCTGGAGGATGGATGGATACCATCATACCACCATCCTTGGGCAAAGCAGCTTTTGTGTCAAAATATAACTCTGTCGGCAATAGATTATGGTGCAGTTATTATAATGGCAGCAATATATTCTTCCCGGTCTTTCCTTTAGGATACACGTCGAGAGAAAGCAGGAACATAGCCATTTGCATAGATTCGGCCTCAAACAATCTGTATCTGACTGGTGCCGTCGTGACCTTGGGGTACAACTATAAGACCAGCGGTGGATTTAAAGACACGATGTCCGGATCTACCGACGCCTTTCTCGCCAGGATTAGCCCTAGCGGACAATTACTGTGGGATACATATATAGGGAGTGGTGGTTATGAGGGAGGATTAGGTGTATGCACTTATAGAAACAACACTGTTTACGTATGCGGTTCCACAAATTCTTTGGATCTCGCTTTTGGTGGCTTTCAGGATACGCTGTACGGAAACAGTACTGCAGATGCCAGTTCATTTTTGGCAAAAATAGATCCTACTATGTGCAATAACAATGCTACTACGCGCATACTCGTATCCGACTCTGCATGCGGTTCTCTGACTGCTACTCTTACCGGTGTTTTGCACGCCAATGGTCACGTACCGGTCAGTTATCATTGGAGCACAGCTGCCACTACTAGCTCGATACAGGCTACCGCAGGTGCGAGTTATACACTCACTATCACCGACAACTATGGCTGTACTGTAGCAGCACCCGCAGTCATAGCCCCGGCTGTAAATGGCTGTGGAGGTCGACTCATTGTAGAAGCAGATTCTATAGTCAATTTCTTTGATACGATACATGTCTCTGTGAAGGCACAAGGCGGCGACAACCTGTTTTCGGTATTTGCCAAATTGAACTTTGACAATAACCACCTGCGCCTGCTCGGTAGCCAGGTAGGTAGTTATCTCGGCTCAAACATTATCAATCAGCCGGCTGTGGTTTCTGGCGGCAGCATTGATTTTGGTATGACCAAGACCTCCGGCCAGAGCGGAACCTCTGGAGATGGTGTGGTCTATACTTTTGCTTTCAAAGCATTCGGGCTGCCCCGTCTCACTTTTGATACGGTGCTGCCACGATCTCTCAATGAGCTTTTCCGCCTATCCACTCCTGTGGTCAACGATGCTACAGGCCAGCAGCGCAATGTTGATCTGGTCAATGACTCTACAGCACTGAGGTACTATGTTCCAGTGTGGCCGGGAGACCTCAATAACGATCACAACGTAAATGTGGCAGACGTGCTGCCTATCGGCTACTTCTACAATAAAACAGGACCGTCCCGCCCCAGTGCCAACCTCCAGTGGAGGGCTCAACCTTCACTGCTCTGGGATACCATAGCTACCTATGTCAATAGTCCCGCTTATGAAGTGTTTGCCGATGGCAATGGTGATGGCGTGATAAATCTGGCCGATCAGAATTCTATAGGCTTCAATCTCGGCAACTATCACTTATTGCCTCACCACGATGTACAGTCTACCTCTAGGTCTATAGATCCACCCCTTGAGGCATACATCGCGGAGACACAGATTGACTCTACACAGATACCATATCTGATCACAGCGAGTATCCGTCTGGGGAGTGCCGCACAGCCAGTACATGATGTATTAGGAGTGGCCTTCGATCTGGATTTTAATCCTGAATGCATAGATACTATGCTGCTGGATAATAGTGCGGTGGTGTATAGTAATCTGTTTGGCACCATAGGAACTAATTGTACCGCTATTGCAGACTTCAGGCACAAGGGGACGGGTAGGATCAGCATTGGTATCACCCGCTACGGTGCTGCAGGTGTAGATGCGCAAGGCGATGAGCTGGCCACAGTCCAGTTTAAACTCTTAGGCGGCTGCAATGGCGGTTGGTTTAGGCTCAAGCCATATGTGCTGGGTTGCGACTCGGCGAGCGGCGCATCTATCTCTTTATCTACCATAGCAGACTCAGTGAGAGTCGTCATCACGCCCGATCAGCCGGGCGGGATCACAGCGAGCGCCATATCAGATCTGGATCTATACCCCAATCCTGCCGCGAGAGCTCTGGGACTCAAAGGTATAGATCAGGGCCGCATATATTTCCTCGAGATCATAGATGGATTAGGTCGGAAAGTCAGAGACCTGACATATACCGGCAGTATGATAGATATTGGCGATTTGAGCAGTGGCATTTATACGGTGAACATTCGTTCGGGTAGTCTCACTACCTGCAGGAAGCTCGCAATAGTGAAGTAAAATCTGGCAGAGCATTCATCACAAAACGCAACAGCTTTATTTTTCGAAGAGACCTTTTACGTAAAGGGTCGTTAAAATCTCTGAGTCATTGGGTCCTACTAGATTCAGACCTAGATTGAGGCACTGCCCGCTGCTAGACAAGTAGCACTGTTAAAAGGCATTGCTTTTAGAGATATCGCATTCCATTTTGTAATCGGAATTTTTCCATGCCTATAGGCAGGCAGATCGCAAAGGTCCGCTTTAAATGCGGGCGCATGTCCGATTTGATAGTTATGATCGGTTTCAAGCATCTATTCTAGAAGCTCGGAACATGAGCAAACTCACATTGATTTGGCACCTTGATTCCGATTTTTACATTTTCTCCCTTTGCCTTTTCAGTTTTTCCCCTAGATTCGCACAGTAAATCAAAAAAGTCATGTCAAAGGTAATAGGCGGTATTTTCACAGTGATCGGTTTCATCCTTCTCGCGGTAGTATGCATGCTCTACATGAATAGCTCCGCCTACCTCGAGTACAATGACCCGGCCAAGCACCTGTCTTTCTTTGAGACCGGCTACGGCCCTGCTGCAGTGATCACTTTCCTGCTGCTTTCTATAGGCCTCACCTTCCTCTTTGTTTCTAAGGAGCCAAGGCTGAACTAAGTTTTTCGATTCAGTTTTCCCTTTGTAATTCCACAGCCCTTAGCGGCGTATTTCTTCATGTCATCTTGTGTATCAGTATGTTGTGTAACGGTGCTATGGCCACCCTTATCTAAGCCATTGACTGTCAAGGTCAAACTTGTGATCACCCTGCGCCGTCCCACCATCGCCAGTCATCCCCCCATCAGTCGAAAAACTTGCGCCACCTCACTCCGTAGGGGAAGGTCGCGACCTGTCCCTACCAACCCTACCTATCCCCAATGACCCCTTCCAGCCGCCCTCCAACCCACATCCGCCACTCACCTGAAACCCGCACCACACAAAGCTCCTACAGTCGAAAAACTTGGCCTCCGTCCGGCTGTTCCCCGCCACCCGCCACCCATCACCTGACACCAGATATCCCGCACATTGCTACCTTTGCCCCCACTAAACCAGACCTCACCATGGCCATCATCAGACCCTTCCGCGCCCTGCGCCCTGCCCCGGCCCTCGCTGCCGAGGTGGCCACCCTACCCTATGACGTGATGAACACCGCCGAGGCCCGCCAGATGGCAGCCGGGCACCCGCACTCCTTCCTCCATGTCAGCCGCGCCGAGATAGACCTGCCCGAGGGTATCAATGACCACAGCCAGGAGGTCTACGATCAGGCTGCCCGCGCCTTCCAGGGCTTTATCAAAGATGGCACACTGGTACAGGATGCCGGCGACTACCTCTACATCTACGCCCAGACCATGGCCGGTCGTCGCCAGGTAGGCCTCGTAGCCTGCAGCTCCATAGAGGACTACTTCCATGACGTCATCAGGAAGCACGAATACACCCGCCCCGAGAAGGAGCAGGACCGCATAGACCATATGAAGGCCGTCCGTGCGCACGTGGGACCCATCTTCCTCACCTATCCGGCGCATACAGGAGTGAAGCAGATCATCAGTCGCACCATCGCTGGCTCCCCGGTCAATGACTTCACCTCTGAGGATGGCATCCGCCATCAGGTCTGGGTCATAAATGGCGCCGCAGACATAGGAGCCATCACCGGTTACTTCTCGAGTGACATACCATACACCTACATAGCCGACGGCCACCACCGCACCGCCTCTGCCGCCAAGGTAGGAAAGCAACTCCGCGATGCTAACCCCGCCCACACCGGTCAGGAGGAGTACAACTACTTCCTCTCCGTCCTCTTTCCCGCAGACGAGCTCGCCATCATGGACTATAACCGCGTGATCCGCGATCTGAATGGTATGACAAAGGAGGAGCTATTGTCAAAGCTTGCCGACAAATTTGAAATCAGCCAGGTAGATGCCACGCAGGCCAAGCCCACAGCGCTACACGACTTCGCCATGTACATCGACCACCAGTGGTATCGCCTCACGGCCAAGCCCGGCACATGGACCACTGACCCCATCGGTATACTGGATGTCTCTATCCTTTCTAATAATGTCCTCGATCCGCTCTTCGGCATCAAGGACCAGCGCACAGACAAACGCATAGACTTTGTAGGCGGCATACGCGGCCTCGCACAGCTGGAGCGCCGTGTAGATACCGGTGAGATGGCAGTGGCCTTTGCGCTCTATCCCGTCTCGCTGCAGCAGCTCATGGACATAGCAGACTCCGGCAGCGTGATGCCGCCAAAGTCCACCTGGTTTGAGCCTAAACTCCGTGATGGGCTCTTCTCTCATCTCTTCTGATGAGCTAGATCACCTCAGAAAAATTTCCTGATGGACTTTTAATGTGTACCTTTAAACTGTCTGACATCAAAGCATGTAGACCATGCTTTGGCATCGGATTTGCTTATCCATCTCATTATCCATCAACCCAAACCGCATGAGAAAAAACTACCTCCCCAAGTTATCACTCGTTATTCTGCTGTTCATCTCACTGGGTCTGCGCGCGCAGGTGAATGAAGTACTCAAGGCCAGCCAGTTTGGCGGTGTGTCAAACATCAGCTACAATCCCGCTATCGCTGACAATCGCTTTCTGGTAGATATCAATCTGATATCCCTGGGCTTTGGTGCGGAGAATAACTACATCGGCATGAGTCCCAAGCCGATCACCAATCATGATCTTTTTAATGATCCTAACTTTCAGGACAACTACCTGCGCGAGCGCCTGAATGGCAATGCCAAGCGCGCCTTCGTAGGTATGCAGGTGCAGGGCCCGCTGTCATTTATGTTCTCCTTTGGCAAAAACCATAACAATAAAAATGCGATCGGTGTCTCGTATAACATGAACAGCATCGTGAACATAGATGGCATGGAGGAGCGTTTTGCCCGCAGCGCCTACTATGGTCTTGGTACCAAGGCTGATTCTATCACCGGCTTCAACTATCAGAACCTGAATAATAAGAACTTTGCTACACGCGCACTGGCCTGGGCTGATTTTGGAGTCACCTACTCCCGTGTGGTGCTGGACAAGGGGCCGCACATGCTCAAAGCAGGTGTGACAGGCAAATTTATAGTCGGTATAGCAGGTGGCTACATAGCCTCAAAGAATATAGACTACCGTATCAGAAACTATGATACCATAGATATCAATCACTCTGACATCAGCTATGGTCATAGTGATATCGTGTCTAGTGATCAGATCAGCTATAGCAATGTCATGAATAGCCTCAGCAAGCCGTCCTTTGCGGCGGACCTCGGCCTGATCTATGAGTGGCGGCCGGACAAGGAGAAGTACCAGTATGAAATGGACTGCAAGAAGTGGTGGGAGAATGGCAAGAATAAGTACAAGCTCGCTGCCGGATTCTCTGTCATAGATATCGGCCGCATCAAATTTGCCAAGCCGGGCAATGTGAGAAACTACTATGCTGACATACAGGGCTACGACATAGCCAACTCTGGTATCACCGATGTGCATACCTTTGATAGCGTCTTTCACAGTATGCCTGCCAACTTTAAGGCAGATAGTAAAGGTGATTTTAAAATATGGCTGCCTACCAGATTTAACCTCTTCCTCGACTGGGAGATATATAAAGGCCTCGGACTGAACCTGAACGGTACGATATCTCCTGTCTTTGCCAAGGATGGTAATCAGGTACACTACCCTAACTCTATCATGCTCACACCGCGCTATGACTGGAAGTGGGTAGGCGTATACATACCGATGACCTACAATGATTATGGCAACTTTGGTGCTGGTGTAGGCCTGCGCGCAGGACCTCTCTTTGTGTCATCTTCCAACCTGATCACAGTCTTTGCAGGCAAGGCTACCTATGCTATGAACATACAGGCTGGCCTCAAGATCACTATACCAAACCTGAAGCAAAGGGATCGTGACAAGGATGGCGTGTCAAACAAGAAAGACAAGTGCAAAAAAGAGAAAGGCACCTGTGCTACACAGGGCTGCCCTGACATGGATGGTGATAGCATAGTAGACAGCGAGGACAAGTGTCCTACCATACCTGGCCCGAGAGAGACCATGGGCTGTCCTGACCGCGACCATGACGGAGTATATGATATGAATGACTCCTGTCCTGATGTAGCAGGTCCTGTAGAGCTGAGCGGCTGCCCTGATACAGATGGCGATGGCATTTGGGATAAGTACGACGAATGCCCTACCGAGAAAGGTCCTAAGGAGCTGAACGGCTGTCCTGATCGTGACAAGGATGGTGTGGCTGATAAGAATGACGCCTGCCCGGATGTGCCGGGAGATAAGGCCCATAAAGGCTGTCCTGATACTGATGGCGACGGTCTCTATGACAATGAGGATAGCTGCCCTCGCGTCAAAGGACCACTGGAAAATAAGGGCTGCCCATGGCCTGATACCGATGGCGACGGCATACTGGATAAAGATGATGCCTGCCCTGCAGTATTTGGTGTAGCTGAAAATAAGGGCTGCCCGGCATTGAGTAAAAAAGAGCTGGCCACAGTGAAGTATGCCTTTGACAATCTCGAGTTTGAGACAGGCAAAGATGTCATACGTACCAAGTCTTACCTATCACTCAATGCACTGGCCAAACTGCTCATAGAAAAGCCAAACTATGGACTGAAGATAGAAGGCCATACCGACAATGTAGGTGGAGCGGAGATGAATATGGAGCTCTCGCGCAAGCGCGCTGAAGCGGTCAAAAAATACCTTGTAGCTAAAAATGTCGATGCATCTAAGCTGGAAACATTTGGCTATGGTATGACCCGTCCTATAGCAGACAATAGCACTGCCGCGGGCCGCCAGAAGAACCGCCGTGTAGAGATGACCATTACATTCAAATAAGGGTATCTCAGCAATAAGCAGCGAAGCCATCCACCAATACGGATGGCTTCGCTACTTTTACCAACCCGTGATGAGGTTATTTCCGATCGAGCTCGTATAGCTTCTTCAGTATCCAGTTACGGTCGGCAGTATTTGCAGTCGCTTCTATCTCCCGGCGCAGTGTAGCGAGCTTTGCTTTGTTCTTTACATCTATGCGGTATAGCTGCATGACAAGGCGTGCAAAGTTGCCATAGTTCGAGCGGTTCTGATCGGAGATCAGTTTTTTGCGACCCGGTATCATGCGGCAGCTCTGATGTAGCGATAGCAGCGATGGATATCTTTGCTTTCCGGGCGCATGTAGCTCGCGGCCACCTACCTGACAGGCCTGTCATAATTTTCGCCAATGGCATCTTGCAGTGCAGCTCCGGGTCTGCACTGAGCCAGTGGTATCTGCTAAAGAGCAAAGGGCCGCCGGAGGCTCAGTTTATAGCCACGGGGCAGAGATATACTCCCGTGCAGGATGGCTACTATCGTGTAGCGGTACCTCATGATGTAGGCTGGCGTGTGTCCAAGGCCTGTCATTATGCAAAAAAATAGCCCCGCATATGCGAGGCCAATCTTATTATACTCAGTAGTTTTTACTTCTTCAGAGAGTCGCGGATCTCTACGAGCAGCTTGTCGGTAGTAGACAGCTCCGGTGCTGCCGGTGCCACTACAGGCGCTTCTTCTTTCTTCTTTAGTGAGTTTATGCCTTTTATAAAGAGGAAAAGCACAAAAGCCACGATGATAAAGTTGACTACTATCTGTATAAAGTTGCCCCAGGCCAGTATCGCGGCGCCTGCTTCTTTTGCCTTGGCGTATGTAGGATAGTGACTGCCATCCAGAGAGACAAAGTTGTCAGTGAAGCTCACACCCTTCAGTATCACCTTTGAGATGACCGGCATGATGATATCGTTTACCATAGAGTCTACTATTTTGCCAAATGCAGCGCCAATGATCACACCGACTGCCAGATCCACTACGTTGCCTTTCATGGCAAAATCCTTGAATTCTTTGAGCATTCCCATATACTTAAATTTTTAGGGTTGAAAAATGGATTACCACCTGAAGTTATGAATTAAAAACAGGTATACAAGAATGTATAGCAGACTATTGTAATATCATTGGGACATCCATCAGCAGGAGCTCTGCATCAGACTCAGCCGTGATGTGCAGTACATCAGTATCTGATATGCCTAGTCCGTCTCTCTTATTGAGGCTGGTACCATTGATAGTCACGTCTCCCGATATCACAAAGGCGTAGACTCCGTTGCCCGGCTTTTTGACCAGGTAGTCTGTCTGAAATCCCTTCTGCAGGGAGCCGATGCTAAACCATGCGTCCTGATGGATCCACAGGCCGCTCTCAGCAGGGCCGGGGCCGAGTAGCTGCTGAAACTTATTGATGCGGTCCTCCTTGCGAAAGGCCGCCTGTCCGTATCGTGGCGTCACATTGCCCTCCCGCGGAAAGAGCCATATCTGCAGCAGTTTGAGCGGATCAGTCTTGCTGGCGTTGTACTCACTGTGGTAGATACCGGTACCGGCGCTCATGACCTGCACCTCACCAGCCTTGACCACCTCTTCGTGGCCCATGCTGTCCTTGTGAGCCACTGCACCCTCCAGCGGTATGGTGATGATCTCCATATTGTCGTGGGGATGCTTGCCAAAGCCCATGCCTGCGGCGATGGTATCATCATTCAGCACTCGTAGCACACCGAAGTGCACACGCGAGCGGTCCGTATAGTCGGCAAAGGAGAATGTATGCCAGGCATTGAGCCAGCCGTGATCGGCGTGGCCACGGGTATTTGCTTTATGCAGTGTTATCTTTTCCATTTTGTTGTCGTTTTTAGTACCTCAAAGATACAACAATATTAAATGTTGCAACATTTAATTGGTGCATTTAACGACTTTTTAGACCTAGTCTAGATATCCTGGAGATGCTCGGTTTTGCAGCTATGCTCGAGGACTATCTTGGTGCTGGTCTCACTCGGCGAGACACTGGTAGCAGAGAGCTCGTCTATGGTCAGTCTGATGGCATCCCATTCAGCTGCCAGGACAGGGTCTGAGGCTATCTGCTCGCGCAGGGCAGATGCTTCGCTCTCCGGCAGTTCGCCGTAGGCCAGGAGTAGGAGAGAGTCAGATGTAGAGCTTTGTATCATATCAGTTTTTTGATGTTTATCAATGAATGCCCCATATAAACGCGGGATAGGATTTTTATTGTGCCTGGTCGTTCATTTGGCTATGAAAAGTAGTGCGCTGGCTGAATCAAACCGTCTGCCGGGGCCTGACCAGCCATATGCCGGCTGGCAGGAGTATCACCACCAGGATGCAGATAGCCGCATAGTGATGATAAACGGTGTACTGGCTCCATGTGCAGCGGGCATGGTATATAAACGGATATATGGCCCCCAGCGTATAGATGACCCAGCCTACCCCCGGGCGGCGTACTATGCAGTACAGACATGCGGAGTAGCTGATCAGATGCACTATATGCGACCATAGAGGCTCCGTACTGAATGGCCTCGCTAGTCCTGCTATGTGCACTGCCAGGCAGATGAGCAGAAAGAGTATCATAGCCCGGCGAAAAATGACGTGAATCATAGGCGTAAGATACATCTTAAATTAACTTTATGTTTAACAAAAAATACAAAAGGATGGCCGGACATGGCCGTATTTATTGGTAACTTCATAGCTTATTGCTGTTTTATGAAAAAGTACTACTTCCTGCTTTTCGCAGGCCTGGCCCTTTTTATGGCCTCTTGCCGCAAGGATCCCGCTACCCTGAGCATCACCGTGCAACCTAAATGGGGTACGGACAATCTGCGGTTGAACACGGTGTACTCTTCTACATATGGATACATGAATTTCTCCAGTTTTGGGATGTACCTATCTCATATCAAACTGGTGAAAACAGACAACAGCGAGGTAGAGGTAGACTCTATGGCGCTCATAAACTATGCGGATAATGCCATAAAGATCGACCTTCGGGCAGTAGAGGGCAGTTATAAAGGCATAAAGTTTGGTATAGGACTGGACTCGGTGCAAAATAGTATCAGTCCTGCGCAGGTAGACGATCATTCGGCCTATAAACCCGACGTATTGTATTGGCCGCTGGGGCTAGATCACCTTTTTATAGCTATGGAGGGGCATTCCGGCAGTACCAGCAGTCTGGGCAATATTTTCTTTTATCACATAGGGACCAATGCCATGTACCGCACTGCTGAGGTAGACCAGCCATTCTCCATAGCGGCTGGCAGCAGTACGGACCTGACACTCGCTGCCGATGTGTCCAAGGTCTTTAG
This sequence comes from Bacteroidota bacterium, assembly GCA_018267365.1. Taxonomy (GTDB): domain Bacteria; phylum Bacteroidota; class Bacteroidia; order Chitinophagales; family LD1; genus UBA1941. The sequence continues at coordinate 58,735 of JAFDYQ010000007.1, forward strand.
TGGTGCTAATGGCGTAAATGTGCTCACTCAACCGGGTACACACAGCACAGACTCTGTAGGGATAGCAGCAAAAGTAGCAGACAATTTCACCCAAATATTCACTTTGCAATAAAAATGCGTCACTTATCTACACTTTATGCTCTGATGCTGTGCGGCCTAACCGTTTTGCTGCTGGCAGAGTGCAAGCATGATCCGGCCATCAAGCCTGCTGGCAATGGAAGTAATGATACACTGTATACCAGTACCCCCTATACCTTTGAGCAGACCGGCGGGGGCATCTACTCCTATAGAAGGGTCAAGGTACCGGACGATAATCTTGAATCCTATGAAGGTATCAGGCTGGGGCGTATGTTGTTTTATGATTCTACACTATCTATCAATAGGCAGGTATCATGCGGCAGCTGTCACAAGCAAGAGCATTCTTTTGGTGATGATCAGAAGCTGAGCCAGAATGTGCACGGCCCTACCAAGCGTAATGCCTCTACACTGGTCAATCTGGGTATCAACTCGATTTTCTTTTGGGATGGACGGCAGGCTACCATAGAGACTGCAGTAGATGACGCACTCACGCATGAGCAGAGTCCTGATATGTCTTCACTTTTCACTTATCTCGATACCACACCTGTGTACAAATATCTTTTTGGAAAGGCTTTTGGCAAACCGGAAGGAAATGCGCCGCTCGTCACAGAGGATAAGATAGTAAAAGCGATAGCTCAATTCATACGTACACTGCGGGCAGAAAACTCCAGATATGATCGCTACAACAGAGGGCAGTCGGATGCAAACCTGACAGCCAGCGAACTGAATGGAATGAATATTTTCTTTGACCAGCAAAAAGGCGACTGTGTACACTGCCACATGGATGCACCATACCTGACGCTGGCCAATGTAAATGTACCTATGCGCAATAATGCACTGGATAGAGCAGATAGTACATACAACTTTGCAGATATAGGCTATGGCCAGGTGACGGGTCAAATGAGTGATTATGGCAAGTTTAAAATTCCCGCTCTGAGAAATGTGGAGGTCTCAGCTCCATATATGCATGATGGCCGCTTCACTACGCTGGAGCAGGTAGTAGATCACTATGCCAGCTACGATAGTCTGCGCAAATCACCTACAGTAGATCCGCTCATGGAGCGATTGGTGTATCCCAATATTCCCGACCTGACGGTACAGGAGAAATCAGACCTGGTCGCATTCCTCAAAACGCTGACAGACACAGCCTTCCTGCACAATCCGGATTTCTCTAATCCTTTTCATCATTAAACAGGGTTAACCCTTCTGGAATAAGGTAGCGATGCCAAATGCTGCGCCTGCTGCCAGGGCACCTATGATCATTGTATTCAGCGCACCCTTGAATGGCGGCTGTCCGGTGACACGACTTTTGATGTAGCCAAAGACCAGCAAGGCTGCCAGCGTGACGATCACTGATATGATCAGCGCCATATGTACATCAGCCATGATCAGGTAGGGTAGCAGCGGTATGAGGCCACCGGCTATATATGATGCACCTATAGTGAGGGCACTATTGCGGGCACGATTGGCGCTGGGCTCCTCCAGACCCAGCTCATAGCGCATCATAAAATCAACGTACTTCTTCTTATCTTTTGATAGTTCATCTACTATGCGGTCCTGTACCTCCTCAGCTATGCCATAGTGGGCAAAGATCTCCTTGACCTCAGCGCGCTCCTTTTCGGGAAAGGTATCTACCTCATAGTATTCACGGGCCTCCTCAGAGCGATAGTGCTCCAGCTCGGTGCGACCGGAGAGATAGCCTCCCAGGCCCATAGCTATGCTACCGGCTGCGATCTCTGCTATGCCGGCTGTGACGATGATATGAGTGGAGTCTACCGCACCACTGAGGCCCGCGGCCAGCGCAAAGGGCACAGTGAGCCCATCGGCCATGCCTATCACTATATCACGGACCAGGTCTGAGCCCTCAAAATGTTTTTCCTCGTGCATGCGATGCAAATTAGGATTTAATCCCAATGATAGAAAGCACGATGCTGACAAATGTCATACAGCGCGCTAACGGGCCTCACTCTTTTGCTATGGCAAACAGATGACCTTTGTGTCACTAAAACAAAAAGTCATGAAAAAGAATATCGGTGCATTTGATGGCGTTTTTCGTATGATCCTCGGTTTTATATTTCTCGCATATGGTATCCTGGCAGGACCATGGTGGATCGCGCTTTTCTCTTTGATACCTTTTACCACGGCAGCGCTTTTCTATTGTCCGCTGTATGATCTGGTAGGTGTGAGCACCTGCGACGAAAGCGAGGTACAGAAGTAATCATGTCTACCGCTACGTACAGCCTGGCCGGCAGCCAGGCTGTCTGCTATCACTGTGGTGAGCCCTGTGAGGCAGATAGCATGGTCTATGATGATAAACCATTCTGCTGCGCCGGCTGCAAAACAGTATATGAGCTGCTGGCAGGTAATGACCTGAGCTGCTACTATGATCTGAATGCTAAGCCAGGCACTGCTCAGAAGGCGGGCCGCAGCCGGGTGAAATATGACTGGCTCGATGACCCGCAGGCTGCGTCCAGGCTCATACAGTATACAGATGATGAGATAGCCATAGCCAGTTTCCAGATACCTACTATACACTGCAGCTCCTGCATCTACCTGCTGGAGAATGTCTATAGGATACAGCCTGCTATAGTCAGGTCTCAGGTAGATTTTGTGCACAAGACTTTGCGCCTGACCTTTCGCAAGAAGGATATAAGCCTGCGCCAGGCCGTAGAGCTGATAGCCAGCCTGGGCTATGAGCCTCAGCTGACACTACGAGATCTGGAGACTAAGAAGACCAGCTCGACCACCCGGTCATACTATCTCAAAATAGGCGTGGCCTTTTTTGCTTTTGGCAATATTATGCTACTCAGCTTCCCGGAGTACCTGGGTATAGATGCACTGAGCGAGACACCCCTGCGCCACTTCTTTGGCTACCTCAATTTTCTTTTGGCACTGCCGGTCATATTGTATAGTGCCAGGGAGTTTTTTCAGTCTGCCTATGGTGCGCTGCGCCAGCGATCTACTAATATGGATATACCCATCGCACTGGGCATGATCGTCATGTTTCTGCGCAGCAGCTACGATATCTTTATGCTGCAGGGGGCGGGCTATATGGATACCCTGGCTAGCCTCACCCTCCTGATGCTGATAGGCAGGCTCTTTCAGAATAAAACCTATGCTACGCTTGCTTTTGACAGGGATTATAAATCCTACTTTCCGGTAGCTATCACCGTAGCTCGCGATGGCCACGAAGCCAGTATCCCGCTATCAGGCCTGGTCATAGGAGATGAGATCATCGTACGCAATGAAGAACTGATCCCTGCGGACTCTATACTACTGACCGGAGAGGCCATGATGGACTATAGCTTTGTGACAGGGGAGTCTGTGCCTGTGCCAAAGAAGCCCGGTGACATGATCTATGCCGGTGGCAAACAAACGGGAAGCACGATCTCTATGACTGTAGTGAAGGACGTCTCACACTCCTACCTGACCCAGCTATGGAATGATGATGCCTTTAAAGAGGAGGAGGAGCCCGGCACTATCGCACTGGCTGATCAGGTCAGCAGGTATTTCACTCCTGCTGTGCTGCTCATAGCTATAGCGGCCGGAGCATACTGGGCCCGCACGGACATGCACCGCGCTATGAATGCCTTCACAGCTGTACTGATCATCACTTGCCCCTGCGCGCTGGCGCTATCGGCTCCCTTTACACTAGGCAATGCCATACGCATACTGGCAAAGTATGGAATCTACCTCAAGAATGCGACAGTGATAGAAAAGATCACCACTATCCGCTCTATCATCTTTGACAAAACGGGGACACTCACAGACAAGAGCGGAAAGCACATCAGCTACTCCGGTGATGAGCTATCTCCTGATGATAAGATGTATATAGCATCGGTCACGTATCACTCCTCCCATCCGCTTAGTCGCAGAGTATACCAATATCTATCCGGCACGCCTACCGCGGTTGTGTCAGGTTTCCGCGAGGAGCATGGGCAGGGTATAGAGGGCACTGCAGAGGGGCATGTGATCAGGGTAGGCTCGGCGGCTTTTGCCGGCTGTGTGGATGCACAGACTGGCAGCCCCCAGGCTTCTGCCGTACATATATCTATAGATGGTGTCTGCAAGGGGCACTATGAGATCCGCAACGAGTATCGCACAGGATTGAATGACCTCATCGGTATACTACGCTCCAGATTTGATCTCTATGTCCTCTCCGGAGATAATGATCGTGAAAAGGAAAATCTGAAGCGTATCATCCCTGCAGACCATCTGCTATTCGATCAGCAGCCGGCAGATAAATTGCGTTTTATCAAACAACTGCAGGAAAAACACACCGGCAAAGTGATGATGGTAGGTGATGGTCTGAATGATGCCGGTGCGCTCCGCCAGAGCGATGTAGGTCTTGTAGTTTCGGATGATACCAATAACTTCTCCCCGGCCTGTGATGCTATTATAGATGCCAGACGCTTCGACGGTATAGACCATCTCATCAGCTATGCTGGTGATGCTATGCATATCATCAAGCTGAGCTATGGTATATCGCTGCTATATAATATGGCAGGCATATACATAGCGGCGCAGGGTACTATGAGCCCGCTCGTGGCCGCGATCCTGATGCCGATCAGTAGTATCACCATTATCAGTTTTAGCACATTATTATCATGGATAGCAGCCCACAGGAGGGGCTTGGTATGAGCAGGTATCATCAAATCATGACAAACGTCAGGTTTCCCCTTGTCAGGGGTCATAAGTCCCCCTTTCCCAGCCCTCTACATTTGCTATCGCTAATCATTAAAAAGTGAGCGTACTATTTGTACTCATATCGGCTTGCCTCCTGATGGCGCTGCTCTTTCTCCTCGCCTTTGTGTGGAGTGTAAAGGAAGGCCAGTATGACGACGATTATACACCCGCAATGCGTATCCTTTTTGACGACACGACCAGATCAGATTCATCCAATAAAACAAATCCAGAACAATGACGGTAGAAACTTTTAAGTATGACAACAGGTGGGTGCGCAACTTTGCTTTTGCGTCTTTCCTGTGGGGCTTCGTAGGGATGCTGGTGGGACTGATAGTAGCCCTGCAGCTTGTATTCCCTCAGCTCAATGTAGTAGAGTGGACCACCTTTGGCCGGCTACGTCCGCTGCATACTAATGCAGTGATTTTTGCTTTTGTAGGCAATGGTATTTTCATGGGAGTGTATTACTCCCTGCAGCGTCTGCTCAAGACGCGTATGTGGAGTGATGTACTCTCGGCTATCCACTTTTGGGGCTGGCAGCTGATCATCGTGGCGGCAGCTATCACCCTGCCGCTGGGTATCACAGCAGGCAAGGAATATGCAGAGCTGGAGTGGCCCATAGATATAGCTATCGCCCTGATCTGGGTGGTATTTGGTATCAATATGTTTGCTACTATACTCACACGCAGGGAGCGCCACCTGTACGTAGCGATCTGGTTTTATATAGCTACGTGGATCACTGTGGCCATGCTCCATATCGTCAACTCTTTTGAGCTGCCTATATCTGCATTCAAAAGTTACTCACTCTATGCCGGTGTACAGGACGCCCTGGTACAGTGGTGGTACGGACACAATGCGGTTGCATTCTTCCTCACCACACCCTATCTGGGCCTGATGTACTACTTCCTGCCAAAGGCCGCTAACCGCCCGGTTTATTCATATCGCCTTTCTATCATACACTTCTGGGCGCTTATCTTCCTGTATATCTGGGCAGGTCCGCATCACCTGCTGTATACTGCCTTGCCAGACTGGGCTCAGTCTCTGGGCACTGTTTTCTCAGTGATGCTCATCGCACCATCATGGGGGGGTATGATCAACGGCCTACTGACCCTGCGTGGCGCATGGGACAAGGTACGCGAAGATCCGGTTCTGAAGTTTATGGTGGTAGCTGTGACAGCATACGGCATGGCCACCTTTGAGGGACCTATGCTCTCTATCAAGAGTGTAAACGCCATATCGCACTATACAGACTGGACCATCGCTCACGTACATATAGGGGCCCTCGGCTGGAATGGTTTTCTGACCTTCGGTATCCTCTACTGGCTGCTGCCTCGTCTGTATAACACGAAACTTTTCAGCATACGCCTGGCCAATGTGCACTTCTGGCTCGGTACTCTGGGTATCCTCTTTTATGCTATCCCTATGTACTGGGGCGGTATCAACCAGAGCCTGATGTGGAAGCAATTCACTCCTGAAGGAATTTTGAAATATCCTAACTTTCTGGAGACTGTGAATGCTATCCGTCCCTTTTATGTAGTGCGTGCGCTGGGCGGGCTGCTCTACCTTCTCGGGACTACAGTAGGTATCTATAATCTATTCAAAACAGCTGCACAAGGCAAGTTTGTAGCAGAAGAAGAAGCCTCTGCTCCTGCACTGGAGAAGAACTATACCCCTCATGGCTCCGAAGGTTGGCACAGGGTGATAGAGAGGAGGCCGGTACAGATGCTTATCTTTAGCTTCATCGTAGTAGCCATCGGCGGTATCATAGAATTTGTACCGACCTTTCTCATAGAGTCCAATGTGCCGTCTATAGCCAGTGTAAAGCCATATACACCGCTGGAGCTGCATGGTCGTGATATATATGTCCGCGAGGGCTGCTACAATTGCCACTCACAGATGATACGTCCATTCCGCAGTGAGACCGAGCGCTATGGTGAGTATAGTAAGGCCGGTGAGTTTGTGTATGACCATCCGTTCCAGTTTGGCTCCAAGAGGACTGGGCCGGACCTGCAGCGTGAGGGGGGCAAATATCCTGATAGCTGGCATTATAACCACATGCTGGATCCTACCATCATGAGCCCCGGCTCTATCATGCCGGCCTACCCGCACATCATAGATCATGACCTGGATACGACCTATACTGCTGCCAAGATCAAAGCTATGCAGATGCTGGGTGTACCCTATCCCAAAGGCTATGAGACTATAGCCGGCACCGACCTGGTGAAGCAGGAAGCAACTATACAGGCCAGCCTGGCCAAAGACGGGATCAAGGTGCCCAAGAATAAGGAGATCATAGCCCTGATAGCCTATCTGCAGCGCTTAGGTCGCGACATCAAAATGAACCCACAGACTGCAGCAGTACAAAATTAATCAACGCCAAACCCATTCATTATGTTCAGTTTTTTCAAAAGATATGCAGAGACGATAGCAGGTGTGAATGTATATCCCAAGATATCACTCGTCATCTTTTTCATCTTCTTCATTGCTCTGCTGTGGTTCACCTTTCGTACCAATAAGCAGTATATAGAAGAGCAAGCCAATATCCCATTAGACTAAATAAACCAATTCAAAAACATGAGACCATCCATATATCATAAAAGTATTATAGCGCTGGCCATGGCTGCGGTATCATGCATGAGCTATGCACAGGACGCAGCCCCGGCAGCAGCGGCTCAGGCTGCTACACCTGCCGGTAGCGGCCAGAGCTACTTTGCCTATGTACTCATCATCTTTGCCACGCTGCTGCTGTTTGCGGTGGCGGCGTTGGGCCAGATGCTCATACGCCTCACTGAGTATGTATATCGCAATAAGGGGACAATGGCCAAATCTGTCGTCCTTATCATGATGATGGCAGCTACAGCACATACAGCTTTAGCTCAGGAGGCTGCTGCGGCAGCTCCGGGCGCTACACCTGCAGCAGCAGCTTCTGCACCATCCATCTTTGGTATAGACGTGACTGCTGCTATAGCCATTATCCTGCTGGAGGCTTTGGTCATAGCTGTGATGCTAATCCGCATCTGGTCACTTCTTAATACGATTAATCCAAAGGCTGCCAAACCGGCTATACATTTCGAATTGCCTAAGTTTCTGGATCGGTTTAATGCCTCTGTGGCGATCGAGCATGAGCAGGACGTGATGCTGGATCACGACTATGATGGTATCAAGGAGTTGGATAACAATCTGCCACCATGGTGGAAGTATGGCTTCATATTTACCATCATCTGGTCCTTTGGCTATATAGGCTACTATCATATAGCTGAAGCCGCTCCGCTCAGTGCAGGCGAATATGCCAACGAGATGGAGGCTGCTAAAAAGGCGAAAGACGAGTATATGCGCACTGCCAAAAATAATGTGGATGAAAACACGATCAAGTTTGATCAGGCGTATGTAGCAGAAGGTGCAAAAATATTTGCAGATAACTGTAAGGCCTGCCATGGTGAGAAGGGAGAGGGCGGTGTAGGCCCAAACCTGACGGACCAGTACTGGCTACATGGCGGCAAGATCAATGATGTATTTAAAACTGTAAAATACGGATGGCCTGCCAATGGTATGAAGAGCTGGCAGACTGACCTGTCATCCGTACAGATAGCCCAGGTGGTGTGCTATGTCAAATCGCTGAAAGGGACTAATCCTCCTAATCCGAAGGCACCGCAGGGCACTGTCTACTCAGAGGGCGATAGCACGCAGACTGCTGCTGCTCCGGCTGCCCCTGTAGATAGTACAACAAAAAGCAACTAGTCACTATATATATATGAGCGAGAAAAATGAGGAATTCAGGGATTCGATAGGGACAATTAAAAAAGACGGTAAGAGGAACTGGCTTTTTCCTAAACGTCCGAAAGGTTGGTATTATAACGCAAGGACAGTAGTCAGCATTTTCTATATCATCATCTTCCTGGTCTTGCCATGGCTGAAGTATGATGGAGAGCCGCTGTTTCTTTTCGATGTGATAGACCGGAGGTTTATCCTGTTTGGCAAGATATTCTGGCCGCAGGATTTCTTCATCTTCATGGTCGGCATGCTGACGTTCATTGTCTTTATCGTAGTATTTACGGTCGCATTTGGCCGCTTGTTTTGCGGGTGGGTGTGCCCCCAGACCATTTTTATGGAAATGATCTTTCGCAAGATCGAGTATTGGATAGAGGGCGATGCAGACCATCAGCGCAAGCTGACCAATGGGCCGTGGAATGGTGAAAAGATAATGAAGCGGGGTGGCAAACATGTAGTGTTTTTTCTTGTCTCCTTTATCATAGCCAATTATTTCCTGTCCTACTTTATCAGTATGGACCATCTGGTGGGGTATATGAAGGACGGGATATTCGCGCACTGGGATGTGCTGCTGCCACTACTGGTATTTACTACGGTATTCTTTTTTGTCTATTCCTGGTTTAGAGAGCAGGTATGCCTCATAGTCTGCCCATATGGCCGTCTGCAGGGTGTGATGCTGGATCGGGACAGTGTGGTAGTAGCCTATGACTATGTACGCGGTGAGGAGCGCAAGCGCTTCCGCAAAAATGAGGAACGCACCGCTGGTGACTGTGTAGACTGTATGGAGTGCGTGAAGGTGTGCCCTACCGGCATAGATATCCGCAATGGTACTCAGCTGGAGTGCATTAACTGTACGGCCTGTATGGATGCCTGTGATGCTATCATGGAGAAGTTTGACTTTAAAACCGGACTGATCCGCTATGCATCTGAGAATAATATTGCCAAGAAGGAAAAGCTGCATTTTACCCGCCGTATGGCCGCTTATAGCATCGTACTGGCGCTGCTGGTCAGCGTGCTCACCACACTGCTCGTGACGCGCAAGGACGTGTCTGCCACTATCATGCGGGCCCGTGGTATGATGTATCAGGAGCAGCCGGATGGTCGTGTGAGCAATCTCTATAACATCAAGCTGGTAAACAAAACCCGCAGGCAAATACCTATCACACTACGGCTGGAAAAGGACTTTCACGGAGAGATCAAGATGGTAGGCAAGAGCCTGAAGGTGGAGAAGGAAAGTGTGGGAGATGGTATGTTCTTCATATATGCTGACAAGGGCTATCTGCATGAAAGAAAAAATACTGTAGCTGTAGATGTATATAGCGGTGACAAAAAGATCAGCACTGTCAAGACAAATTTTTTCGCACCAACAGAATAGATGGTTATGGGATCAAAATTTAACTGGGGCTGGCGTATAGGCCTGCTATATGGAGGGTTTGTAGCGATGATCGTATTCATGGTCATGCGTGCCTCATCTGAGAAGGTAGAGCTAGTCACCAAAGACTACTATGAAGAGGAACTAAAATACCAGGACCATATAAACCGTGCGCGCATGGCAGACTCCCTGCATCTGCGCCCTGAGTGGACAGTAGGAGGCGACCGGCTGTCTGTGCGTATCCCGTCTATGGGCCATGCAGGAGAGGTATCCGGTACTATCAAGTTTTACTGCCCGTCTGATGCGGCCAGGGATTTTACCTACCCATTCACAGCCCGGGCAGATAGTGACCTGGTGATCGATCATAGCCGTATGGCGCATACACTCTACCGTGTCAATGTGGAATGGAGTCAGGATAGCCATCAGCTACTGGCAGAGAGCGTACTAAAAATAGATTGATATGTCATTTTTATTTGTGGCATTGGTATTGGGCTTTGCCGGTAGCTTTCACTGCATAGGCATGTGTGGCCCCATAGCATTGGCACTGCCCGTGGGTCGCTATAGCTGGCCGGGCCGGGTAGGCGGCGTCCTGCTATACAATATAGGCCGCATGACCACCTATAGTGCGCTGGGACTGGTATTTGGCATGATCGGACGTGGGTTTTCTCTGATGGGGATGCAGCAGATACTATCTATCGTATTGGGAGTACTGATCATAGCGGCAGTGATTTTTCCTACAGGCTTTATGACACGGGTAGAGCGGCGTGTATCTGAGATTCCAGTGCTCGGCTCTGTCAAGAGCAGTATACAAGCTCTTTTTCGCCGTCCCGGTTTTTCTTCTTTCTATCTGATCGGGATGCTAAATGGTCTGCTGCCATGCGGCTTTGTATATATGGCGCTGCCTATGGCTATGGCGGTGGGTACAGCAGGCGAGGGGGCCTTGTTTATGGCTGCCTTTGGGGCCGGCACCATACCGGCTATGATGGTGGTGTCCTTTAGTCATAGTTTATTTTCTTCGGCTTTTCGGGGCCGGGTCCGTCAGGTCATGCCGGTCTTTATGTTTGTCCTGGGCGCACTGCTGATCGTGCGCGGGCTCAATCTGGGTATCCCATACCTCAGCCCTGAGGCCACTAGTCAGGGCCAGGTCCTTCACAGCTGCTGCCAGAGGCACCATTGATTCATGATAAAAATCATGAATTCCGGTAATTCGGGTCAGTGGCAGATGCTGTATAGCTTCCCATTTTTGCAGTATAAAATTTCGCAATGGAAAAGCGCTTCCTTTTGGTCATAGATGGCAATCACTATTCGGATAGTGTGATAGACTATGGTATCTATCTGGCCAGGATGTCCGGCTCTCAGATAGAGGGCATCTTCCTGCGGGACCTGCGCAATACGCAATATATCTATCCCATTCTTTTTGATCAGCCCTTTGTAGATACCACAGTATATACCGACCTGATGGATATCGAGCGGGCCAATATCACGAAGAGCATACAGAAATTTCGGGATAGATGCGACAAAGAGAAAATACCTTTCAAGGTCCACTTTGACGAGCAGCGGCCTCTGGAGAGCATTATAGCCCGCAGCGCCGTGGCAGATATCATCATTATAGACGGCGCTACAGATATATCAGACATATTTCCGGATACGCCCAGCTCATCGCTGAGAGAGCTACTCGTAGATGCCATGTGTCCCATCCTGATAGTGCCGCGGGAGTCGCATCCGATTGACGATATCATCCTGACCTCAGATGGCAGCTACTCTAGTGTCTATGCCATCAAAATGTTTGGCTATCTTTTTCCAGAACTCCACGGTCTCAAGGCCACAGTCCTGAGCATAGAGCATGCCTCCAGTCACAGTCAGGTCAGCCACGATCCCGCTATAGCGGATATGATCAAAAGGAAATTTGACAATGTCAGCTACCATATAGAATATGGCAAAGCCACGGATCAGCTCAAGGCATATATGTCAGACCACGGCAGCAATACGATGGTCGTGATGGGTGCCTACGGACGCAATGCTGTATCCCGCCTGTGGCATCAGAGCCTGGCCAACGGCCTGATCAAGGATGCTAAAGTGCCCGTATTTATTTCTCATACATAAAAAATAAAAAAATGGAGACAACTGCTAAAACAAACAAAGTATCCCTGCACACACTGTACGATGCGTACAACTCAGACATCCGCTCACTGGATTTTTATAAAGAAGAGCTGCAGTACCTGGAGATGAGGCTCGGTACTATAGTCAATGCTAATACAGGCCAGGAGGTGCTGAGTCAGGCAGAGCATTTCCAGAATATATTTCTGATCACCGGCGAGAATATCGGAAAGCTGAAGGGCAAAATACAGGTCAGTCTGCAATATGTGGAGGATGTGATAAAAACAAAGCCGACACACGCGGATGAGAAGACTATAAAAGATTATGGCGTTTACGGCAAAGAACTGCATGAACTGGAGAATAGTTTTTCGAATATGAAGCTGGAGTTCAATAAATTTTTGGCAAAATACTTGTAAATCTTTCGGGTCGGGTTTCCTGAGCAGGCGGGGAGCTTAAAAACTCCCGCCTGCCTGTTTAAAAGGGGTAGAGCGATGAATATCGAGATATCAAATGATAAGAGTGTAGGCGATGTCCAGAAGGAATTCAGGACGGCATTCCCTTTTCTCAAGATTGAATTTTTCAAAAAGAATGGAGCTGGTCTGCGAAACGGTATGCAGACCATACCAGACAAGACTACTTTTGGTATGATACGAGCCACTCAGGCCTCGGATAGTATAGATATCGACCCGGCGCGAAGAGTAGAAGAGGTAGAGGCAGATTTTGCGAAAAAACTAGGACTGCCGGTACGGATCTTCAGAAAATCGGGCAATATGTGGATCGAGACTACTCTGACCGACAACTGGTCTCTGCGCAGGCAAAATCACGAAGGCGAGCAGATGTCGTGAGCGGTCCGTATTTTGTACCTTCATGCCTGCAATGACTGAAGCAACGCCACATGCACTCCTGATTCTCAATGCGGGTTCTTCCAGCATCAAGTTTGGGATCTATCATGGTATCACACTGGCACCGCTACTCAGCGGCAATATAGGCCTCAGAGGAGATGCATCTTATCTGACCTTCACTGATCGTACCCTGGCAGAATCTGCTGAGCAGCATGAGCAATGGGATCAAGAGAAGGCTATCAGCCATCTGGTAGCATGGCTGGCCAGGTGGGCAGGGAGCAGGGGTATAGGATTATGTGCAGTCGGGTATCGTATAGTATCGGCATTTCACTATACAGAGCCGGTTATTATTGCAAAGGACGTGCTGGATGATATAGCATCATCAGGTGCTGCCGATCCTGAGCACTCGTTAGTTATTCTGAAACTGATCCGGGCTTCCGAAGCGCACTTTACCGGTATACCGCAGGTGGCAATGTTTGATAGTGCTTTTCATAGTACACTGCCGGCCCTTGCCCGCATATTGCCGGTACCGGAGGTATATCGGCGCAGAGGTATACGGCGCTATGGCTATCACGGTCTGTCATATACCGGTATCATGGCCTGGATCAAGGCCACCTATGGGCAAAAGGCGCATGATAGCAAGGTGATCATTGCCCATCTGGGGAATGGCGCTAGCCTGGCAGCAGTCAGCCATGGGATCTCTATAGATACTACCATGAGTTATTCGCCTACAGGCGGTATACCCATGAGTACGCGCAGTGGAGATCTGGATCCCTCTGTGCTACTGGATATGATGCGCGAGGGTAGTATGGACCTGGATGAGATGGTCACGGTGCTCAATAATGAATCAGGTCTCAAAGCTATATCAGGTACTACCGGCGATATCAGTGAGTTATTAAAAAACGAAAAGACCGATCCGTCTGCCCGTGCGGCTGTAGATTACTTCTGCTATCATGTGCGCAAGGCGATCGGCGGCTACGCCGCTGCCTTGGGTGGCGTGGATATACTTGTATTCACCGGCGGCATAGGAGAGCATCTGCCGGAGATACGCAGTCGCATCTGCGAGGGTCTGTCGTATATGGGACTACAGATAGACGAGCTAAAAAATACCTCCGGTGTACACCTTGTATCTCAGGAGGGTGGCAAAGCCCTGATACTGGCACTGGCATCTCAGGAGGAGGCGACAATGGCCCGGCTATTGCGTGATTTTATAAGTGATAAAGGTTAGGCTATGACAAATACTATAACACCTGTATCTGAAGAATTGCTGCAAAGGATGGACGCATATTGGCGCGCTGCCAACTATCTATCCGTAGGTCAGATATATCTGCTGGGCAATCCGCTACTCAAGGAGCCGCTGGAGCTAAGGCATATCAAGCCGCGTCTGCTCGGCCATTGGGGTACTACGCCGGGTCTCAATTTTATCTATGTGCATCTCAATAGGATTATTAGGCAGTTTGACCTGGACATGATCTATGTCACAGGCCCGGGTCATGGCGGGCCGGGACTCGCAGCCAATACTTATCTCGAAGGCACTTATATGGAGCACTATCCGGACATCTCTCAGGATGCAGATGGCATGCGTAAATTATTCCGGCAGTTTTCATTTCCCGGCGGTATACCCAGCCATGTGGCGCCAGACATACCCGGCTCGATACATGAGGGAGGAGAATTGGGGTATTCGCTCGTGCATGCTTACGGCGCGGTATTTGACAATCCTGATCTCATAGCAGCCTGTGTGATAGGTGACGGAGAGGCTGAAACGGGCCCGCTCGCGGCGAGCTGGCATTCCAATAAATTTATAAACCCGGTGCATGATGGTGCCGTACTGCCCATCCTGCATCTCAATGGGTACAAGATAGCTAACCCTACTGTACTCGCACGCATACCAGAGGCAGAGCTACAGAGCCTGCTGGTGGGATACGGATACAAACCTTACTTCGTGAGTGGTGATGAGCCTGCCCGGGTGCACCCTACTATGGCTGATACACTCGATACCGTCATAGCTGAGATCACTGCAATACAAAAAGATGCCCGGGAAAAAGGTTTCAGCGCCCGACCTCAATGGCCGATGATAGTACTCCGCACACCAAAAGGGTGGACGGGCCCACATGACGTAGATGGCAAGCAGGTGGAAGGTACATGGCGCTCGCATCAGGTGCCTCTGGCAGAGCTAGGTAGCAAGCCCGGTCATCTCCGCCTGCTGGAGCAATGGATGAAGAGCTATAAACCTGAGGAGTTGTTTGACGAAAAAGGGACACTCATACCAGAACTAAGAGAACTGGTGCCGATCGGCCAGAGAAGAATGGGGGCTAATCCGCATGCTAATGGGGGACTGCTGCTGCATGACCTGAAACTGCCTGACTATAGAAAATATGCGCTCGATATTAAAGCCCCCGGCACAGTAGTGGCAGAAAGTACAGCCGTGATGGGCCAATATTTGCGGGATATCATCAAACTAAATGCAGAAAGAAGAAACTTTAGGGTGATGGGCCCCGATGAGACGGCATCAAACAGATTGTCCGCAGTGTTTGAAGTCACAAATCGTATATCTGTGGGAGAAATACAACAGGGAGATGACCATCTGGCACATGACGGACGCGTGATGGAGGTGCTCAGTGAGCATCTCTGCCAGGGCTGGCTGGAGGGCTACCTGCTCACGGGTCGGCATGGCATCTTTTCATGCTACGAGGCCTTTATACACATCGTAGACTCTATGCTCAATCAGCACGCCAAGTGGCTGCAGGCAGCAAAGCATATACCCTGGCGGCAGCCTATCGCATCGCTGAACTATCTACTCACATCGCACGTATGGCGCCAGGATCACAATGGCAATAGCCACCAGGACCCGGGTTTTCTCGACCTCGTGGCCAATAGATCTGCAGATATCGCGCGCATCTACCTGCCTCCTGATGCCAATACACTCCTATCCGTCACGGCGCACTGCATGGGTAGCAAAGACCTGATCAATGTAATAGTAGCCGGCAAGCAACCGGAGCCCCAATGGATGAATATGGACGATGCAGTGCGGCACTGCACTACAGGCCTCGGTATATGGGAGTGGGCCAGCAATGATGATGATGGAGATCCGGACCTGGTGATGGGATGTGCAGGAGACGTACCGACACTAGAGGTCATAGCTGCCACACAACTGCTCCGCGAGCATATGCCCGACCTGAAAGTGCGCGTAGTAAATGTAGTAGACCTGATGACCCTGCAGCCGCAGTCAGAGCACCCGCACGGCCTGAGCGATCGTGATTTTGATTCGATCTTTACAAAGGACAAGCCAATTATCTTTGCTTTTCACGGGTTTCCCCTGCTCATACACAGGCTCACCTACAGGCGCACCAATCATCACAACCTGCACGTGAGAGGGTATAAAGGCTTTGGTACTACCACCACCCCATTCGATATGGTAGTGATGAATGATATGGATCGCTACCGGCTGGTCATAGATGCGATAGACCGCCTGCCGGGGATAGGCTCCAAAGGCGACCACCTCAAGCAGCAAATGAAAAATAAGCTCATAGACCACAAACAATATATCTGTGAGCATGGAGAGGACATGCCTGAGGTGCGGGACTGGAAATGTACTTTGAGCAGGTAATAAAAATTTGTAACTGCTAGTTTAGCATATTGGCCAGCTTGCCTTCGTTCTTGACCGTGATCTTGCCCTCCTGTATGGCTATCAGACCCTCGCTCTTGAAATCGCTCAACGTACGAATCAGGGACTCGGTGGCAGTACCTACTATATTGGCCAGATCTTCACGTGATATCTGGATCAGCGGAGTATCTCCCTCATTTTTCTTATATCGGTTATTGATCAGGACCAGTGCGTCAGCTACGCGCTTACGCAGAGAGTTGTAGGCCAGTTTGACCAGTTGGGTCTCGCGGTCGGAGACATTATTGGCCAGCATACGGATAAACTTCTTTGATATCTCCGGATTGCTATTGACCAGCTGGGTAAAGTCCGATTTAGGTATCAGCATCAGCTCGGTGCCTTCTAGTGCCTCTGCGCTATCTTTGTACAGGCTCTCCTCCAGCAGGGCTATATAGCCTACGAAGTCGCCATCCTTATACATCCCTGTGATCAGCTCCTTGCCATCGTCATTGGTGCGGTAGGTTTTGACCTTGCCGCTCACTACATAGTAGAGGTATAGCGGCCTGTGGCCTTCGCTGTAGATAGAGGCTTTCTTCTTATAGTTAGTGGTTTCGCGCTCATCGGAGATCAGCTTGAGCTGTGCGGCACCATCCAGAAACTGTGCGATACCTGCAGAGCTGTTTGCAAATTCCTTTTTGACCAGGTCATTTTTGCGGAAGCGGGTTTCTATGGCATTGAGCAGTTCTATATCGTCAAATGGCTTGGTCAGGTAGTCGTCTGCACCCATCTCCATGCCTTTGCGTATATCGGCCCTCTCCGTTTTGGCAGTGAGAAATATAAAAGGGATGGAGGCTGTCTCGGTCTGCCGGCCCAGCATATGCAGCACCCCATAGCCATCCAGCTCGGGCATCATGATATCGCAGATGATCAGGTCCGGCTTTTCTTTGATTGCCATGTCTACACCTATCTTGCCATTGGCAGCAGTGAGCACCTGAAATTTTGCCAGCTCCAGTATCTCTGCAGTATTTTCGCGCACGTCTGCATTGTCTTCTATAAGTAGTATCTTTTTCATGATCATTTATTGAAGGTTAAAAGGACTTTTGTTCCCTGGTTTAGTTTACTGTCAAAGCGGATCTGGCCATTCATGATCTCCAGGTATTTCTTTACGATATGGAGGCCAAGGCCAGTTCCCTGTATATTGATCGCATTGGTGCCACGAAAGAAGCGATCTGTCAGATGCTTCATATCTTCTTCCGATATACCGATGCCATTGTCTTCAATGCTGATGGCGAGGGCTTTATCCGTATGATCTACGGTGATACTGATGCTACTGTTTTCACCCGAATATTTGATCGCGTTGGAGATCAGATTGGTCAGCACATTATGCAGCAGGTTCTTGTCTATATATACTTTCTCGGGGCCGTGGCAGTGGATGGATGCTTTCTGACCGGGTTTAGACATATTGGATACCTCTGCCAGTAGCTCCTTGAGCATATCTTTGATGTTAAACTCCATCTTGCGGTCAAAGACTGTTCCCTCCTCCAGTTTGCCGAGAGAGAGAAACTCCTCCAGGATATTGGTCAGTATGCGTACCTGGCTTTTGATGCGCTCTATGTGCTTTTGACGCTTCTCCTGCTCGCTCTCCAGTGTATATTTATCTATCAGAGATACGGAGGAGAGTATCGTGCTCAGTGGTGTGCGAAACTCATGCGAGGCCATAGAGACAAATCGCGACTTCAGGTCATTCAGTTCTTTTTCTTTCTCCAGAGCAGCAGACAGTTCATCGCGGCTCCTCTCCAGCTGGTGCAGCGTCTCGCGCAGCATCATGGTTCGGTCTTCTACTTTCTGCTCCAGTTGCTCATTGAGGGTTTTCAGCTCCTGAGCTATGCGGGCTTTCTCATCCTGCTGCTCCTGCAGGGTGCGTTCATGTTCTTTGCGTGCAGATATATCTATTATAAAGGCGATGATATAAACACGGTCCTCGATCTTATAGTTACTCAGGCTGATCTCTACAGGAAATTCAGTTCCATCCTTTCGTTTCGCATATAGATCCAGTCCCAGCCCCATAGGCCTATTGCGTGGCTTGTCTACAAAGTGGTCGCGCTTCGCCTGATGGTTGTGGGCAAAACGGCTGGGGATCAGCATCTCTATCTTTTGGCCTATCAGTTCTTCCTTTTCGTAGCCAAACTGAAACTGGGCATACGGATTGACCAGAATGATATTGCCTTTGCTATCTACGGTTACGATACCGATCGTAGCGTAGTTAAACAAAGCCTCGAAGGCTATGTCATTGAGCTGTCTGTGTATTTCCATGATACCGGTCATAGCGAATAGGTTTGATGTAGCGCCGGTATCTCTATTTGCGAAAATCCTTTCTTCAATAACTTGCTCCGGAAAACCTGCTGCACATCGTACTCGCCATGTACTAAAAATAGCTTTTTTATTTGACCGGTCTCCTGGCAGCCCAAAAATGTACAGAGGTCTTCATAGTCGCCATGCGCACTAAAGGATCGGATCTCTTTTACCTCAGCCTCCACGCGGTAGGGATCGCCAAATATGGTCACCTCTCTGACGCCTGATAGCAGCCGGGCTCCGAGTGAGCTCGGCTCGCAGTATCCTACTATCAGTATCGTATTGCGCCGATCGCTGATATTGTGCGCTATGTGATGCTTCACCCGGCCAGCATCTGCCATGCCAGAGGCGGCTATGATCACACAGGGAGCCTTGTGCTCGGCTATGGCCTTAGACTCCTCCACATCTTTTATATAATGTAGATTTTTAAAATCAAATGGCTGGGGATCTTTTTTCATAAACTCCAGCAGGTCCTCATTGTAGCACTCGGGATGGTCTTTAGTGACCTGGGTGGCCTCGAGTGACAGGGGACTATCTATAAAGAAATCTATTGGTGGCAGTACCTTAGCCACGTCCATCCGGTTCAGCGCATAGATCAGCTCCTGAGTGCGTCCTACGCTGAAGGCCGGAATGACCAGGTTACCCCTTTTATGCAGGCAGGTATCGACTATGACGTCCAGAAGTTTCTGGGCAGAGAGCTGGCTGGGTTCATGCAGTTTATCTCCGTAGGTAGACTCACAGAGGATATAGTCTGCCTGAGGGAATACCTCCGGCGAGCGGATGATATCATCTCCGTATCTGCCCACATCTCCGGAAAAAGTCAGGCGCACGACATCTCCGTTTTTTCGCTTCAGACGCAGATTCACAGCTGCGCTACCTATGATATGGCCGGCATCTGTATAGGTCAGCTCGATATTGTCTGCTACATTATATGCCGTATGGTATGGTACAGGCACAAAGCGCTCCAAAGCTATATCTACCTCGGCCTCAGTATATAGGGCAGCTACCAGCGGCTTCTTTTGCTTAGCCAGTTTTTTATTGAGGTAGAAGACATCACCCTCCTGTATGCGCGCAGAGTCATAGAGCAAGATACGGGTCAGGTCCAGTGTAGATGGTGTGCAGAAGATCTGCCCTTTGTAGCCGTCATTCACCAGTTTTGGTATCAGGCCGCAGTGGTCTATATGTGCATGAGAGAGAATCAGGTAGTCTACCTGAGCGGGGTCAAAGCCCCAATCCCGGTTCAGTTGATCAGCCTCTTTAGGCTGGCCTTGAAACATACCGCAATCCAGCAATAGCCTTTTACCATTGTCCAGCTCTATGAGATGTTTGCTGCCGGTGACACAGTGCGCTGCGCCATGAAAAGAAATTTTCATATAGCGAAGGTATTTACATGGCTAATATCTGCTATTGATACGGATCAATTCAGATTATGATAAAAGTCATGTTTTTCCTCCTGACCCAAGAAAATCCACTAGCACACGGCCTCAAAGTCAGACTCCTCCGGACGTACAGTGACCGGGGCCGCAGCGGCCCGTTGCACTACTTTGGTCACGAAAAGCTTCAGCGTATCCCAGTTGGTATATTCTTTATCCTCGCCGCTTACACTGTGCGGATCAGCACGCCTGGCTATCTGGCGGAGGATAAATTTCTTGAAGAAATCATATTTGGTAAATCTCAAGGCACCGGCCACATACTCTACTACTGCAGGATGCCAATGGCCCGCTGTGAGGAAGTGCTCTGTGATATGGCGCAGTTCCTGCCATGAGGTTTCATCGTCAGAGGCTGCTGTCAGGCTCACGGAGTAGAAGGCGGAGGTGGTCTTATTCAGTGCCGCATGATGCTCGCGCACGTAGTAGAGCACCGGCTCCTGATATCGCTCCATATGCATAGATGCCCCTATGATCACAGCGTCGTAGCCTGAGGGAGACGGAGGAGTACCGTTTGCATCACTCAGTGTGACTTTATGATGCAGGCTTTCAAATTCTTTCTGAAGGAATTCCGCCACTTTACGTGATTGCCCTTCTGTAGTACCATATATGATCAGGATATTCATGGATATTATTTATGCTGGCAAAGATATCGCACCTGATAGCTGTGGTATATGACCAGCATCACCATGACCAGTAGCAGAGGTCATATACTACGCATATGCGTATTTCGAATTTTGGATCATTCTATCACGAAAAGAGTAAACATGAGACCCCTCAGAGACTGGCTGCATGAGTATGCGCTCAGCCATAGCCATCCGACCAATAAGATCGTCCATTTCATCTGTGTGCCACTGATTTATTTTACCGTGATCGCATTTCTGTATTGTGTACCGCTATATACTTTTTCAGGAGGCTTCACTCTGACACTGGCGCATGTAGCTTTTGTATTTATTGCTATTTACTACCTGATGCTATCAGTGCCTCTGGCCATAGGTATGATATTGTATAGCATTATCTGTATCCTCGTGTCTATGGGCATACAGTCTGCCAGCGGTGGCTATCTGGGCTATATAGCACTAGCTATCTTTTGCACAGCCTGGGTATTCCAGTTTTGGGGTCATGGCGTAGAGGGCAAGAAGCCTTCTTTTTTCAAAGATCTCCAGTTTCTCCTTATCGGTCCTATGTGGGTGCTGAAAAGCTTGCTCTGGAGAGTAGGCGTCCACGTGAGCTGATTTTAGCAGCATAAAAAGCCCGCTTTCCTCTGAAAGCGGGGCTTTTGCTTTGTGGAGTAGTGGAGCAGGTGGCAACAGAACCCTTCTTGAATACGAACTTATTATCAGTGTGTTATAAAAAGTGAGACCTGCTTGGGTAACCTAATAGGTAACCTTCATCCTGTTCGTCCCATTTTCGAAAGTAGCTCTCGAACCCGCGCTCCTACAATGTTTTGAGATTGCAACTTTGCAAAGATTGCAACACTGCAATATACAAAATCGGCCTTTATCTTAATGCTCCATATTTTAAAAAATGAGAAAAGGGTGTTACCACCCCTCTCTCGAACTGCACTAGTCGGCAGGCTGTTTCCTGTGGGTTGGTCTCCACCAGAGTCGCCCAGAATTCTATCCTAAAGGTTCAACAGATAGAATTTTGGGAAACATCATAACACTTCTTCTTGGTTGTCTGCAAACTGCGCCTCCAGCTTTACAATTTTTGGGAAAAGGATGTTATTCTCTAAATGTATATGCTGAAAAAGATCATCCTGAAACTCTTTTAGCTTTGCATATAACACCCGGTAGGTATTGCAGGCTGTAGCCGGTGGCGTATAGTTATTACTGAGCGCTTGTATCTCCTTCATGAGATCGCCTACACTTTCATGTTCAGCTTCCATCATGCTGACAGGATTTACTACAGTGCCAAATACAGACTTTGGTACTTTCCCTTCGCTTTCCATTTTTCTGATATAAGGGAACAGCATTAGCTCTTCTTTCTTCATATGAGTAGTGAGCTCAGCTGCTATTTCCAGCCAAATATCCGCTATGCGGATATTCTCAGGATGCTGATCGCCGTGCACTTTGGCTACCTTATTGGCGAACTCTGTGATCAGACCTAGATTATTATTGACATAAGCGTGATGTATATTCACGATATAATCCACGAGGAATGACGGTGACCATTCATTGAACTTATGATTCTCCGCTGAGCCCTGATTCTGTATAGTAAAAATCTCAGTCTCGATCAGCTCTACGCTTATCTCCTTATCCCTGCAAGCTCTTTCTACTGTCCTTTTGCCTCCGCAGCAGAAATCTATTCCGTGATTTTTAAAGATCAATGCGACTCTGTAATCTTCCGCGACTAATTCGCCTACTGTTCTATTTCCTATTGTTGTAGTATTCATTGTGTAATTATTAACTATGTTTTATGATTAATTCCAAGCCTGTTTTATAAGTATGCTAACCTGAAGTTCAAACCAACAAATAGCAGCCCAATTGCTATAAAGGTAATCCCGACAATATGCCAGGCCAGTTTAGGGAGAGTATCTGCTGTCAATCTTGGTATGATAAAAAGTCGTGCATGTAATGCCAGCGCGAACGTAAGTAGGAGGAGCAGCAACTTTATAGAGATATGGGAATGCACGTTGTCTCCAAATGTGAACCACTCGCCTATAGGTACATACGTGGCGGCCATCCACAGCCCCGTCAATACCTGAATCAAGAGTGCAGGAATTCCTATCCGTTCAAATCTTTTTTCAAACTCCAGAATTATCTTCTCGTCCTTTTTGGTCAGTGCTTCAGGCAAAACTGATAATGCCAGTACCAAATGACCTCCGACCCAGATACAAGCTCCTAAAACATGAAATAGTATAAGAACCTTAAGTGGCATTGGGATGGAGATTAATTCAAATAGACCATATCATCACGGCAAAGGTGCTAAGTGGGCATGCAAAAGAAAGCAACTGAAAAATGAAATAATATGATGGTTGGCATGGAATGGCATGACAAACGTCATTAAGTTTTTCAGTAGCAAAGGATAGTTTAATCAATAAGAACATCGAAGTGTTTTTCTCTGCAAAAGATGGTGCAATTAAATGCAGTGCTCACTTTATTGCTTTCTCATTTTCCTGACTAGTGCGAGTACTAATAAAAAAGGTCACTACTAATAATAAAATACCACTACACATCAACACTGCCACTGCCAGCAGTAGTTCATTTATATAGGGCATATTCTCATTATATAGTGCGGCACCCCCCTGTATCATTAGCAACAATTCATTTAAAATGATGCCACTTGTAAACAGATATACGCCAGCATTCATCCATTTGCTTGTACCCATCAGATTTCTGGTAAGTATATACCCGATCAAAAAGAGGGTGATAACACCCAGGAAAACCAGATGGAGATAGCCAATGATAATCGGATGAAAGCCAAACGCCAATTTACTGAGAGGTGGGTAGGTAGATCCTAGTTGAAGAATTAGTTTGATCGACAATGCTATAGCCGATAAGAACAATATAATTCTGCCGGGCAATGGAATTGATTTTTTTAAAAATGAAGCATTCCTCATGAGTATGTATACCAATAGAGCCCATCCCATCACTTGTGCGGCGGCGGCGAGTAATACTAAAATGTATACCGGTAATGGTATCGGCATCCATAATACGGATAAATAGTAAGTCGGAACAATCGCTAAAAGGAAAAGCCAGAATACAGTTTTATGGTGAACACTATTGACCCCGAAGGTTTGCAGTGTGCCGGCCAGTAACCCCATACAGGCAAAGAAGAACCAGCCGTTATATTGAAAGTGCAAATAAAAATACACAGAGAGCAAGTACCAGTTTTGGTGTATGATCTTGTTTGCCATCATATAGGCGAGGGCAAAAGTGCCAATCGAAGAGATAGCATTGAAAAGAATGGCAGATTTGAACCAATAGGCGCTGACCGTCGTATTTTTTAGTTTATTGAGGTCATTCCAATATAGAACAGCAAAAAGGTAGGAAACCAGAACCGATAATGTAGAGAATGCTATAGAGATGGGCCCATAGCCCTCAAAAGGGAAACTCAATAACATGCCGTATGCACTCAATAAGTTTGAAAGAAGTAGCCATCTGTATCTCCTGACGGAATTTTTAAGTCCCTGCTCATGGAGATACACTACCATCAATGTCATAATACACTGAGTGATCCAACCGGCAAAAGCAAAATGAGAATGGGCGTGGAGTAAATGCTTCTGATCTATCCAGGGTAATGAAAAAGCAATTTTGTACCTGAGCACGACTCCAACCAGAGCAACGATATTCAGGTTTATAAAGGCAATGAGCAGCCATTTTTTAGTCTTTTCTTTTGTCAGCAAATCCATAGGACAAAATACCTAACAAATACCTTGAGCAGTTTATGATTGCAATCATAAACTACAGATAAACCCGCCCATGCTCTATATTTAGCTGGCCTTTCTCTTTGAGATGGATGACAGACCGGATGACAGTTTCCACTCTTAGTCCCGTCATATTGGCTATATCCTGCCGGGTGAGCTCTATAAGACGGCGTTGTATACAAGCAGGATGCCTCGTATCCTTTGTGTATTGTAATAAGGTACTAACTACGCTGTCCGGATTTTCGCAGGCTATAGTCCTGAGGAGCATAAATTTGAAGCGTAGCCTCTCGGCCAATAGCTTACTAAACTCAAAGTGAATAGCAGGATTTTCTTTTAATAACTGCTTGAATATATCAGCAGACAGTCTTATTACCGTGGAGTCCTTAATAGCTATGGCATCCGCGGCGTAGGGCTGATCGTCAAATAGTGGTATTTCACCAAAACACTCTCCAGGCTCCACTATTTCATGCACAAACTCCTTTCCCTTCTCATTTGAATTTTGCCATTGCAATCTACCCTCCACCAATTGATAATAATACCTGCAATGTGCTCCTTCCTCAAAAATAAGATCATCCGGATTATACCTTTTGTAAGTGGCCCCCCATGCCAATAGTACATCGATATCTATCATAGTATGAATTTTAGACAAGCATAAGATAACCTAAATCAAGATAACATGAGCTTGGACATGTAGGAATATGAGTTCAATCATATTTTTTTTGTAGAATAAAAAATAATCAACAGATTATCAAACAAATACAAGTATGGATATTTAATCAAAATAATCTAAATCCGGCTCTGCTCAGGCCATTATGATTGTACGCATAAAATCAGGGGGTGTATCTGATTTAATATTGTATATCAATTATTATAAAATAAATCGAAATCATATGAGAAAAATTATTTTGATATGCCTGATAGCTGTCCTTGGACTCACCTTGCATTCATGCAATGACCAAAACCCCAAGCCTGGTGAAATGACTCCAGAAACTTCTGCCCCAACCAAAGAGGCCGAAAAATCAACAGACGAAGCCACAAAACCGAAAGAGAACCCGTCCTATGATCCCAAAAGAGGAGAGGGCAAGTTTAAAGATGTGAAGGTAAGTGACAAACTGGATGCAGAAAGTGCATCAGCGGGAAATAAATTATATAGCGTAAAATGCTCGGGATGCCATAAGCTAACAGCCGAGAAGCTCGTAGGGCCAGGATGGTCTGGAGTCACAAAACGGTATGAACCTGCGTGGATCATGAATTTCATCACTAACACGGATGAGATGATCACTAAAGACCCTAAGGCACAGGCACAGTTGGAAATATGTCTGGTTCGTATGCCCAATCAGAGTTTGAGCGATGATGATGCGCGTCACCTGTTAGAGTTTATGCGAAAGAATGATGGCGTAAAATAAAAAGTAATCAACTGAAGTAACCCACAAAAACATACAAAGTAATGAGAAAGAATAATGCATTTAGGTTGATAGTATTGGCGATAATAACAACCAGCCTTTTGACGGCTTGCAAACCTAAAAGTGCAAGCAATGCCGTAAGCGGCGATGCTGCGGCTAAAGTATACGTAGCTCCTGGTAAATATGACGAGTTCTATAATTTCGTGAGTGGCGGCTTTAGTGGTCAGCTAAGCGTTTATGGCTTGCCATCAGCTCGCTTGTTGCGGGTCATCCCGGTGTTTTCAGTCGATCCGGAGAAAGGCTATGGCTACAGCGAAGAAACGAAACCAATGCTGAATACATCACATGGTTTTGTGCCTTGGGATGATCTACACCATACCGACCTCTCCCAGACAAATGGAGAAATAGATGGACGCTGGATATTCGTCAATGCCAATAATACTCCACGTGTGGGGAGAATTGATCTGACCACATTCCGCACGGCTGAGATCATAGAGCTGCCAAACAGCGCGGGCAATCACTCTTCTCCGTTCATTACAGAAAATACAGAGTATGTAGTAGCCGGAACCCGCTTCAGTGTACCTCCTGATGATGTAAATGGAGATGTACCCATCAATACATACAAAAAGAATTTTAAGGGAACCCTTAGTTTCATAAGCGTGGGCAAGGAAGATGGGAAAATGGACATTGCATTTCAGATACAATGCCCAGGTATCAACTTCGATTTGAGTCATGCTGGCAAGGGGAAATCTCATGGCTGGTTCTTTTTCTCTTGCTATAATACAGAGCAGGCTAATACCCTGCTGGAGGTAAATGCATCGCAGAGAGACAAAGACTTTATTATGGCTGTGAATTGGAAAAAGGCGGAAGAATACTTGAAAGCTGGTAAAGGCAAAAAGCAAGCTGTCAGGTATGCACACAATGTTTATAGTGAAAAAACACACAGCGCGACATCTGAGATCAAGACAGAAGTCACTGTGCTTGACTCCAAAGAGCTGACTGACCTGTGCTACTTTATTCCTTGTCCTAAATCTCCCCACGGATGTGATGTAGATCCGACAGGTGAATATATAGTAGGCAGTGGGAAGCTGGCTGCATTGATTCCCGTCTTTAGTTTTGACAAATTGCAGGCTGCTATCGCTGCAAAAAGTTTTGACGGAAACTACGAGGGAATACCGGTATTAAAATATGAATCAGTATTATACGGTGAGGTAAAGAAGCCGGGATTAGGTCCATTGCACACTGAGTTTGATGGCAAGGGAAATGCCTATACATCTTTCTTCGTATCATCTGAAGTAGTAAAATGGAATATCAAAGATCTGAAGGTATTGGATAGGGTTCCGACATTTTATTCCGTGGGCCACCTGTGCATACCTGGTGGTGATAGCAAAAAACCTAATGCGAAATATCTCATAGCTTACAACAAGATCACCAAAGACCGCTATCTGCCTACCGGTCCCGAGCTGGCTCAAAGCGCTCAACTGTTTGACATAAGCGGGGACAAAATGCAGATGATCCTCGACTATCCCACTATCGGGGAGCCACACTATGCACAGGCTTTGGCTGCCGATCTGATCAAGGACAAGTCACGGAAAATATATAAGATCGAAGAGAATGACCATCCATATGCATCAAAAGGAGAAGGGATGACCAAGGTGGTAAGACAAGGTAATATTGTACATGTAAATATGACCTGTATACGCTCGCACTTCACACCTGATAATATAGAGGGTATAAAAATGGGTGATGAGGTTTATTTCCATGTCACTAACCTGGAGCAAGATTGGGATGTACCACATGGCTTTGCGATCAAGGGTGCTGCCAATGCTGAGCTCCTTATTATGCCGGGTGAAACGCAAACATTGAAATGGACTCCGGACAAGGTAGGTGTCTTACCTTTTTATTGCACAGATTTTTGCAGTGCACTTCATCAGGAGATGCAAGGATATATCAGGGTATCACCTGCCGGAAGTAATGTTCCTATTACATTCAGCACAGGAACAAATATGCCAGCAGCTGCCGATGCGAGCAAGAAATAACTAAAATAGGCGAAGGGTGAGTTGGTTTTGAAAAGAGCTAAGGCTTTCAGTAAAAAGGGGAAAATGACTTTTGGCTGAATTAATTGACAGAAATTCTGACTCACCCTTCCTTTTTTAAAATTAGTCAATGGAAAAATCATCAATGCAAATCTGGGCAAGGATCATACTCGCTTTTTGCGGAGCTGCATTAATTGCCGTTCTGTTTGTCCCTATCTGGAGGATCGATCTTGATGCACCTCAGTACCCTGAGGGGCTCAGGATGCTGATATATGCAAAGGGCCTTGCCGGTAATGTCGATATTATAAATGGGTTGAATCACTATATCGGCATGAAGACCCTTCATAGTAAGGATTTTATTGAGTTTACCGTATTGCCTTATTTGATAGGCATCTTTGCTTTTTTGTTTTTGGGAGTAGCTGCGATGGGCAATAGGAAACTGATGTTTACGCTCTTTGCTTTATTCGTGAGCTTCGGTGTCCTTGCTATGGTTGATTTCTGGAGATGGGAATACAACTATGGACATAATTTAAATCCAGAAGCTGCAATCATAGTGCCTGGGATGACATATCAGCCTCCTCTTATTGGCTATAAACAGTTGCTCAATTTCGGAGCTTATTCTGTACCCGACATAGGTGGATGGATATTTGTCTCGGTCGGAGTTTTATTTGTTGTTTGTATTGTACCTGATATTGTAATGGCAAAGAAAAGGAGAAAGAGAAGCATTCCAGTAGCAGGAGTGGCTGTGGCAAGCTTAATAATGCTATTTCTTTTGAGCTGCAATACCGCTCCAGAAGCAATTAAAATAGGTTCTGATCAATGCCAATTCTGCAAGATGTCTATTAGTGACAGGCGCTTTGGTGCGGAAATAATTACTACTAAAGGAAAAGTATTGAAATTTGATGAGGGGCACTGCATGCATCAATATCTGGACGCTAACATCAATACTGAGGTCAAAAGCATATATCTCACTGACTTTTGCGGATCAAATGAACTTATCCCAAAACAAAAATGCCGCTTATTGAAGAGCGTTGACCTAAGGAGCCCTATGGGTGGAAATGTAGCGGCCTTCTCCATAGAGGATAGTATGAAATACTACGCACAAACATTAAATGGAACTGTGATCAGCTGGGAAGAAATGTAGATATGCGTCTGATTAGTTTATTACACCTGTTTTCTATTGTACTATTTAGTATCACTGGGGCACCATTGATTGCTGCCACATATCAAGTCAGTAAGCTATCTCCTGCCTCCAGTATACAGCAAGCCATAAATATTTCTGCGAACGGTGACACGATCATAGTAGCATCAGGTGTATATTATGAGAAAAACCTGATCATCAATAAGTCGGTCACATTGATCGGAGTAGGTTACCCTATCGTGGATGGCGAAGGCAAGTATGAAGTGGTATCGATCAAATCAAATTTTGTCAAACTTGATGGATTCAAAGTACAGCATTCGGGCTATGCTACCCTGCAAGACCCTGCTGGCATCAAGATATATGATGCGCACAACGTCACTATTTGCAACAATGTTCTCGATGATACCTTTTTTGGTATATATGCTCAATATGCGAAGAACTGTGTGATCAAAAACAACCGGCTTACATCTTACGGCAAGGAGGAACAACAAATAGGCAATGGTATTCACTGCTGGAAGAGTGATAGCATGCAGATCATAGGCAATACTGTATCCGGGCACAGAGATGGAATATACTTTGAGTTTGTCACCAACTCGATTATCTGGAGAAATATTTCTACTAAAAACATCCGCTACGGATTGCATTTTATGTTCTCACACAATGACTCTTACATTACCAACATCTTTAGCAAGAATGGTGCTGGCGTGGCTGTGATGTTCACACATGGTGTACGCATGTTTAATAATACCTTTGAAGAAAACTGGGGTGATGCAGCTTACGGCCTGCTTCTCAAAGAGATCTCCGATAGTTACATAGATGGCAATCATTTCAAAAAAAATACCAGCGGTATATTTATGGAAGGCGCAAGCAGGATAACCGTAAAAAGAAATACGTTTGAAAATAACGGATGGGCTATCAAGATCCAGGCAAGCTGTATGGATGTGACCGTGACACAAAATAATTTCTTTGGGAATACCTTTGATGTCGCGACAAACGGTTCGCTTGTTTTGAATACCTTTAATGGAAACTACTGGGATAAATATGATGGCTACGATCTGAATCGGGACAAAATCGGAGATATACCATATCATCCTATCAGCATGTATGCTATGATCATTGAGAAAAATCCTCCTGCCATGATCCTCTACAGAAGTATTATGGTCGCGCTACTGGATAAGACAGAAAAAATACTACCTACCCTCACCCCGGAGAACCTAAAGGATGAAAAACCACTGATGAAACCGTTGCGACTATGATAACCATAGACAAGATATCAAAACAATTCGGGCAGCTAAACGCATTGGATGACGTAAGCGCGCAATGCGATAGTGGTGAATGCATAGCACTGATAGGGCCAAACGGAAGCGGCAAAACCACCCTGATCAAATCCATACTGGGTATGGTAGTACCTGATAGTGGAACTATCTTATTCAATAATAAAAGTATTGCCCATGATTGCAGCTATAGGGCAAATATCGGATACATGCCACAAATAGGTAGGTATCCGGACAATATGACAATAGGCCAGGTCATAGATATGATGAAGGATATCAGAAGGTCTCATACTCAAATCCGGGATGAAGAATTGCTCGAACAGTTTGATTTGAAAAGTATCTTAGGAAAAAGGATGAGTACCTTATCCGGGGGGACGCGCCAAAAAGTAAGCGCGGCATTGGCTTTTTTATTTAACGGCGATGTGCTGATCCTCGACGAACCGACAGCAGGTCTCGATCCGGTGGCGTCTGAGATATTAAAAGAGAAGATCATCAAGCAAAAGCAAGCCGGAAAACTTATTTTGATCACCTCGCATATCCTCAGTGAACTGGATGATATGGTGACACAGATAATTTATATGCAGGACGGGAAATTGAGATTTCACAAACAGATAGAGGCTCTGCGCACTGAAACAGGTGAGATCAAACTATCAAGGGCGATAGCGTCTGTAATGCTTCAAAATTAGGCAATGAATAAAGTGATCAAATATGTTTTCATTGATATTGTAAGAAACAGGATCGTCCTGGCTTACACGATACTTCTGTCTATTATTTCATTTAGCGTGTTCAGCCTCGAAGACACATCTGCAAAGGGTCTGTTGAGTTTGCTCAATCTGATCCTGTTTATAGTGCCACTTGTCTCTATTATTTTTTCCACGATATACATTTACAATAGTTCAGAGTTTATCGAGTTATTAGTGAGTCAACCTTTAATGAGAAAAAATATCTGGCTCAGCTTATTTTCAGGTTTATCAATATCACTGACTTTGGCTTTCCTGATCGGAGCAGGCGTACCCATTATGATCTACCAGCCTAATGCCACGGGCTGTATAATGGTAGTAATGGGATGCTTGTTGTCCCTTATTTTTGTAGCCATTGCCATGATGAGCGCCGTTAGTACACGCGATAAGGCTAAGGGAATCGGGGCAGCCATTTTCCTCTGGTTATACTTCGCCGTGATATTTGACGGATTGGTTTTGTTTTTGCTTTTTCAATTTGAAGATTACCCGCTGGAGAAACCGATGATGGTGATCAGTGCATTGAACCCAATTGATCTAAGCCGTATTATTGTTTTACTCAGGCTGGATGTCTCGGCACTCATGGGATATACCGGCGCTGTATTCAAAGGCTTTTTTGGTACACAATCCGGCTTTGTCGTATCATTATTGGTTCTTATACTCTGGGTGGCAGCTCCATTGGCGTGGTCAGTGTATAAATTTGACAAAAAGGATCTTTAAGTCAATCTAGCAATAAAGTTTTGACAGCCTATTCTTCAGAATCACTGTCGTTTAAAGTACAACCTTTCCAATACAGAAAATACCAACTCCAATATTTACAAGGGTTACAGCCGTATATTCAACGTGGTTTCATAGATGATTTACAACCAAGTAGTGAGATGTAGAGATATAACTCTTACTCATAACTCGCTCCTCATTTCATATCAGGGTAAGCAGGATAAGCAGTTGCAACCAATCTTCAAAATGGAATATGCTTTTGCCGTAACTAATTCCTTCGCCTTTATCCGAAATGATGAAAATAAATAAAGGAGGTGAACTTTGACATTCACCTCCTACCGCACCATGTCGGCTGGACTATTCCTTCTCAAGTTGCCCTCCGGCAGAGCTTAAGTCCGCTTCATCCAGCCCTTGGGCGTTCAACCTCGCAGCTCCCACAGCCGCGCCTGGAGCAAATGCCTTTAAAAACTCATATCTGCCTATAGCGGCTCAATTGAGTAACCAGAAGTCTTCCTTATGCTTGATGGCCTGATTTAGGCTTGTAATGAACTCTGAGGCGTTTAATCCTCTCTCTAGGAACTTGTCTATGTAGCTTGACTTGTTAGCCCCTGTAAAGAGGTTATAGAGATTCCAGAGATTGATATTGCCGTCCTGATCTCTACAGAAGGATTCATTGGAGTAGTAGTCCTTGGCGATGGTACTCAGGTGACAGTCTAGGAACTGGAAAGGCGGCAGTTGCTTCCTTTCCTGAGTGCCTAAGAACTGATAGAGCTTCGCCTTACCTATTAGCTGTGCGAATTGGTGCTCTGTTAGGTGGTAGTTAGTCCACTCCTGCATCTGTAGAATCTGTGCTTCTGCATCATAGCCGGTTATCAGTTGGCGAATGTTCTTGCCTAACCCGTCCAGGTCTATCACTCTGACATCATCCTTTAGGCCATCTGTCCAGATTTTGAGGTTAAGGCAAACCTTGTTCTGAAACCCAATGAAGATTTTGAAGTGTTCAGTACTGCCTTTCTTGTTGTACAGGTTATCCTCATTGTAGGCCTTTACCCCGCCTATAGACAGGCTTAGCTTGTTACCATTGATCTCACGGCTTATCTCTGGCACCTCAAACATGAAGGCCATCCTCTCATAGTAAAGAGACTTCTCGTGATCCAACAGGTCTTTGGCTTGCTTGTTCCTCGCCTCTGGTATTCTACCCTTAACAGGATGACTGAGGCGTATCACAGGGTTTGTGACACTCATTCCATGAAAGTAGTCTTTGGCAATGTCCAAAGTGGTCTCCAGAAATTCCGTGTGAGAAATCGCAGTCTCGTTATCTTTGGTAAAGACGGGAATGATATGTCTATTCCTGATTTCCTCTAAGGTCGAGGAGATCGTATTGGCCTCTATGAAGCTTGAGGTATTAGCTGCTTCATCTATACCTGTTGTTTGATTAGCTGACGCTACTAGTTGCTCCATTCTTGCTTGCTTTAGAGGTTACGGAATTTAAAGCCAGTTTCTTCTTGGTGAACTCATCACTGAGACTATGTTGGTACTCAGGGTAGCCATGATAGAGAGTAGTCAGTGCCTCTAGCGTCTTACAAGCGTTGATCTGCTGCTTCATCTCCTCGGGAGTGATAGTATGGTTGCACCATTGCAGGATTCTTTGGCCCGTCTTCTCAGTTATGACAAACTCCGGCACCTTATCAAACAGGCCTGTCCTATCCTTAGAGGCTCTGGAATGGTGATTGATATTGATGTCAAAGACTATGGTCAGCTCATAGTCCATGCCCTCTCTGGTCACTCCCTTAAGGCCTATCTTCTCAGGCACCTGCTTACCATTCTTCTCAGACAGTACATAGTCCTGCTTAGTCCTTATGGTGGCAATGATGTGAGCCGGACTCTGTAGGATTTTCTGTATGAACTCATTGTGGCGCGGAGTGAGCTTTGACCAATTGGTAAAGCTGTTGCCTACCATCGTAGAGTGAATGCTTAGGATGCCGCCTGTCCCTTCCCACTCATGACTGATTGAGTCTACCACAATAGCTTGCATACCTGACTTCTCGCAAGCCTCGATGGCTGAGATGTACCTCTCAGGTGTGAAAGGTGCTTCCAAGTGCAACACATTGTAGTTGCCAAGATGGCTGTAAAGGTCTGCACTGTGATTCTCTGTGTCGATCACAGCGATCTTTGACCAGTCTCCTACCAGTCCTTTGGCTAATAACAGTGCGGAGTAGGTCTTACCCCCGCCGGATGGGCCTTGGAGGCCGACTTTGATCTTGGCCTTGCTTCTCTTGGCCTGATGTAGTTGGAATTCCATGTTACATGAATTTAAATGGTTAATAAAAAGAGTTTATCTGAAGGCTGTCGCAGAAGGTGCTAATCAGCCGGATTGTTCGTTTATGCTATAAGATAGGGGGGTATTTGCCCCTTTGGACAGGTAGTTGTCCAAAAGCACTATTTGAGGGTAAATCTTGAGCTACAGGGGAGCTAAGTTTGGATCAGAAGTGTCAAAATACGCTATAAGATAGATCTAGTTTTGCAGTTTGGCACTTCATCGAAATACCCCAGGATAGATACCCTCAAGAAATAGTTCTAGATGGGATGCGTATAAAGAGACTGCCCTTCCAGCCAGACAGTCTCTTTGTGCCAAATTCTTCAACCGCTTTTGTCTATTATCCTGCTAAAAGCGAGGTTCAAGAACCTGGCAAACAAACTTATAAATGCAGGATGGAGCATGCTGACTTGTCACTGCCCTACTGGAGTGGGCAAAGTCATTTGTGCATCGACAACCATATCTTCGATAGCTAATAGGCATTTAATGTGATGCTTGTAGATTAGTGCAATCTTAGCTCGACTTGAGCCATCTTGCTTTAGTATCTTCCCTACCGTTTCCAGATAGGCCTTCTCTCTCTCCTGAATTTGTTCTTCCAATTTGTCCATGATCTATGTTTTAGTTAGGCGAATACATATACACCCAAGACACAATCAAAGGGGTCTATTAGTAATTGTCACGGCGTCGACAAGCAGAAAAGCTCTAGGCCTTTTAGTTTAAAAGAGCCTGGCTGTTGGCTAAGGAAAAGTCAAGGAAGACAAAGGAGGGGGGATAGCACCCAAACTAAAAACGACCGGGGGGGTCTTTTACAATGGGGTAGCCGGGGGTATACGCGCTAAGGAAATTTGAATGGGGGGCTTTTTTGGTAGAGGGCTACTGACAAAATGTTTTTAGGGCTAAACCAGCTCTTTCATACCCTAACTTTCTTGCTATAGCTAAGTCGAGACATCCACTATCCTTTTCATTGATTTGAATCTCTGTGGTACCTCTCCAATAGTAAGCCTCTCCATAGTTAGGATTTAGCTTTATGACCATGCCGTAGTCTACAATTGCTCCTTGGTAGTCTTGTGAGTTGAACTTTAGAGCTCCTCTCCAATAATAGGACTGGGTATCTTTAGGATTGATCTCAATTGCCTTAGTATAGTCGTCTAAGGCCCCTTTAAAATCTCTTAGATTGTACTTGGAAGTGCCTCTCAAATTGAAAGCTTTCCAATCTCTAGAATTAAGCTTAATAGCCATACTGCAAAGATCTATTAGTTTGTGATAGTCCGGTGTTGAGTCCTTGACATCCTCCTTAGAAATAGCACGTCCCCCATAACGTGCAAAAGGGTCACTAGTTTCTCCTTTGAGGATAGGTAAACCGCATGATGTTGTATCTGAGTTAACAGGTATTTCTGTAACCTGTGTAGCCTGGTTATTAGTCCTAGAATAGACAATGAACTTTTGAAATCCAATAAATAGTAGTACAGAAAAAATGCCTCCTAAAACAAAAATAGTGATACTACGATTGCGGCCTTTCGCTACCTCTTTCCCTGATTCTTCTGAAGTGTCTTGTTTTTGCTCGATGCGCTTTACTTCCTTAATTAATTCATCCTTTTCCTTAAGGAGATGACCTTTATCTTTTTGAAAACCCGACCAGACCCAAACCGAAATCCTAGCTATCGGATAATAGGCAATAACCAAAATGAAAAACCACGTATATGACGCTTCCCAAGCATCCCAGCTTTTATAGCCACCTCCATTCATTGCATTACTTCCCCAAATAGATACCAGTACATACAGCAGTAGAGATACTAAGACAGGAACTAGCAGCCAGCCAGCTAAAAAGAGCCTGTAGTAGCCCTCAGGAAGCCTTCTAAACGGATCGATGAGTTTCATAGTTCAAATCTAAATTTTAATTACCATATGTGGTAACCAGTAGGGCAACTAATATATCCACCTTTCATACAAATTACTTTGGTGGCAATATCTAAACTAGAGCTACTGCAAAAGCAGATAGGAAAAAGGATCAAAGCCCTCCGAGCTGAAAGAAAGATGAAGCAGCAGGAGCTAGCCGCCTTGTGTGATTTGGAGAAGACTCACCTGTCTCGTATAGAGGCTGGAGGTCAAAACTTAACCCTTAAAATGCTCCTGAGAATCGCTACTGCATTAGAAACTGATGTGAAAGACATTTTTGGGCAGCTTTCAACCAAAGTCACTAAAACCAGTGAAAACACTGAAGTTTGGGAAAACAGGGAAAACAGTGAATTCTCGTTTTAGAGTATATCTCCCTGCAATTCAATATAAGATTCTTCTTCCTGCACTTTGGGTACACAGCTATTCTCTTTTCTGGATGTTATGAGCCTGCTGATAGTGTGGGCTTTCATCAGGCGTTCGTCTAGGGGCTGCATCAGGTCATTGATCTCCTAGTCAGATAGCTAACCTTCAACGCCTACTAACCCTTCTATCCAAAACACTTTTCAAAATAGTCTCCCCAATGGTGTAGTCTAGTTTATTCTCTCTGGTAAGTATATCCTCAAACAATAGATCACAGTGCTCATCCTCCGCGATCTCTCTCTTGCCATTCTGATAATTAAGCTCCTCGTAATATCGACTTTCTACGATGCCCGTATCCCTTTTTTCAGGATACAGAAGATACCTGCGCCGGGCACTAAAGTATTTACCATAAGCATACAGCTGCCGGACATCTTCCATTGATGTATCTTTTCTAAACTTCCACTTTGTATCAACTATGATGTTCTCATCACCACTTTTGATTACTATGTCTGGTATAAGACCTAGACTCCACCCGTCCTCATGTCGCCAAAAAGGTTGCCTTATTTGCCTTTCTATGCGAACACTACCGCCTCTTACCCTATTGGCCCGCACCAGCATTACATAGATATAACTTTCCCAGAGCGTATTCATGTCAAACATGATCGCTAAGATATTGTTGCTACCTCCTTTTACATCTGGGTGATAGTTAAGCAGAATAATCTTGGCTAAGTCTATAGATGTCTCATAACGTGCTGTTTTACGGTCATAGGTTAACCTACTAAACAGCTCCTCTGATACGATAATGTCAGAGCACTCAGGAAAATCAAGCATGAGCTGGTTACACCATTGAGTAGTCGGCAATGATATACTAAGTGTCTGGATGCACTTGAGGGCTTCAAGAATGATCCGGTTGTAGACATTATCTTTATCATAAACCTGATAGCTAACATAAAAGCGCTCTGCGTGGACTATGTTTTTGGTGACATGCTGGTTTACCAAAAGCTTACCGCGCATGGCATTTTGATTACCTGACTGCGTTCTATACTTCTTGATCAAACCGTAATGAAGAAGCTTTTGAGTTTCTGCCAAAAACATTCGAAGGTAAGTTTCCAGTACACTGATCTCTCTTACTTCAATGTTTGCCACTGTAGTAGTCTTGGCCTCCACCTGCATACTTATGTGAAGCATCTCTATCAATACCTTCTGCCAATTTTCGATGGATGTTCCTTCACGGTCGGTCTTGGGCAATACTTCAATAGTAACCCCGTCTATCTGAATCGCCCCTACATAATTACAAAAGCGGATTTTGTTGTAGTACAAAGTATAATAGCCACATCCTGGATTCTGAGTGAGATACTGAGCCAGTTTCTTGTGCAGTGAGGCGGTGTACTTGACACCATTAACAACCTCGTCAACAAACAAGTATTGATACTCGTACACTACTATGGAGTTTTTAAGAGGCATCCTTTATAATAGATTTTATACCTGTCAGTAAATCTTCGTCCTGAACTAGGTAGTATATAACCTTCTCTGTTATATATCCTTCGTCAGGTACTGCAAAAAGGGTGTTAGTCTTTATGCTCTTATTTTCTTTAACCAAACCGTCACCTAGTACGAGACGTAGTTTCCCATAGTCATTGTAGAAGTATTCTTTAAGCAGAGGGATGACCTCGTTCTTAAACCCTGATGCGATTGTAGACTCGTCAGTCATCTTCATGAAGTAGGAATGCCCTATCTGATGATCTGAATCAAGCAGATACTCCAGGCGCTCGTTTATAGCTTCAAATATGGCCCTTAGTTTTATACCTGCTAACTCGACAAGCACTCTTTCCTTATCTGGGGGCATGTGCTCAAAACTAAACCTACGACGTAGAGCTGAATCTAAAGCCTCAACACTTCTGTCTGCGGTATTCATTGTACCAATGATGTACACATTACTAGGTACTGAAAACTCAAGCTTACTATATGGAAGGGTAGCCGATAATGCCTCAGGGCAACCTTCTCGCTTATCGGTTTCAAGTAATGTAATCAGTTCACCAAAAATCTGAGAGATATTACCTCTATTGATCTCGTCTATAATCATCACATAGTTCTCTCTCTCCTCATGCTCCTTTTTATTGCCCTTGACTAAACCATAGTTCTGTTTTAGATATGCGATCACCTCTCTGACGTAAGTAGAGTTAGAAACACCTACTACAGAATCTGCTTCAAACGCTTGTCTGATATAGTCTATGTTGACAGAATACCAAGAGTCTTGTTTAGCTGAATTATGGGGATGAACATAAAAAATACTCCCACCACTATATATAATATCAAAGACTGTAGTTGGCGATGTAATGACTAACGGTACCTTCCCATCCTCCTCAGAGATAGCGGCTTTGAATTTATCAATCACTTCTACAAAATTTCCACTAATAAAGCGAGCCTTGTTGCAGAATGCCTTGAATAATCCGTCTTCAATCTCATATACCACCTTGTCTCCCTTAGTTTTGGGTTTGATGCCCTCTATAAAATCCTCATAGCTCAAACTTTGATGGAAGGTGACAAACGCGATCTTACCCTCTCGCTGTAGCCGGCTGTATTCTTCCTTAACTAATTGGCGATCTTCTTTAGTATCTGTAGCGGGAAAGACGAACCCCTGATTAACTAGTTGTATGGCCTTTGAGATGGTACTAAAAGTTTTACCCGTGCCAGGCGGGCCATAGAGAATTATATTCCTGTTCATGCTTTTGTCTAGCAATTTTGGTACTCTTGCCGCGATCATACCACCCTGCTTTGTAATTATCTTTTCAATAAGCTCAAAAGTCGGAGTATATACTGCCCTAAACTTGTCATAAGTATCATCAGTAGCCAGATTAAAACCATTCCAATCTCCAAGTGCTGCCTCAGTCCTTTGATTAACTTTGTTTATCCAAACTACCTGAATCTCCTTTTCATCGCCGTAACCTCCATCCAGATATTGGTTCTCTACTATAATACAGATTCCGCCTAAGTTTTTTGTACCCCGCCTAACAAGAACTATATCACCATCATTGACTTTATCTATGGGGTAAAGGCCACCCCTAGATTTATGATCCCCGGCACCGCCTGTCCTTATGTAGCTCTTCTCGCAGAAGTCATCAAAGTAATCTTTCTTATTCTGTCCGTCAACCCAGCTACTAACCTGACAAAACTTATCTGTTAGCCTTAACTTAGGATTTTCACCTGCTAAGAGGTAGTATAGGATATTGATTTCATAAAAGAAGCACCCAGGAAAAAAAGAAGCGACTTCATCAATGAATGGCTTATAGTGAACAAAACCTTCTGTCTTAATTCTATTTGCCTGTTCCTGATTAACGCCCGGTATCCAGATTGTCCTGTTATCTATAGGAAGGAATCGTATAGGGTCGATTAAGAAAAGAGTCTGAGTCAACTTTGCCACTCCTACATTCTTTATCAAAATAGCCTTATCAAGCGCAGCAACAATATCCGGCACGTTCTCATGTATCTGTAAATATAGACTCCAGAGCACGTCGCTTGTTAAGTCCTCACCATCACTATTGATATATCTACCATCATTATAAAAGCCTGTATCAGCCTGATTCGTTGGAGTAGGGAATATCCAGTCCGTTGGGATATCTGCCATCAAACTAAACTCGGCCTTAACCTTTTCATATACTCCGGTCCTGACATTTACGGTGTTCTTCTGAGCCAAGGTATAGATAAAAGAAAAAGGGTCTATCTCGCTATTCGTGTACAAGGAATGTTGTAAACCAAATACCGCACCGGCTTTGTCCTTTAGAGCTTTATTGCGAGCATCTGGATGCTGGCTTAGCTCATATAACTTCCGACTAAGTTCTTTCCAAAATGGCCTCCAGTCGTAGAGACGTGCGCCTTTAAATTCTTCCATAGATTACTTGTATTTTATGTGTTGTTAATTAATATGCTTACACCTTATTCCTGTTAGTTACCACTCCCCTCTGTCTTTTAGATACTCCATGCCATTGAACGCTGCTATCTTTGCCTCATCCAGTGTACTAAATTGCTTCTTACCAAATGTATCACCCACCTTTACCTTATACTTATTGCTCTTCTTATCTCTGTAGATGAGTATAATCCGTTCCTCTACCTTTAAGTAGTAAGCACCCTTCATGCTCAATTTCCACTTTCTTTTTGGCCAGTTGGCTCTTCTACTCGCTCTGTTTCTTAGTGCCTGCTCTCTGTGCTTTGGAGTGAAGTAGTCACTTGTCATTTTTTCAGCGCAGACACAACCTACCCTGAAATCTTCAGCAACGTCCTCATGAGTAACTATGTGTACGTAGCGTATCTTCTCGTTGCCACACATCATACATGTCTCGTAGTCCGTCTCCCACTCCTCTTGTCCATCTTCTCTGACATCAATGACATCGATTAGGTTCCAGCCTTTATGCGGTATGTCCTTTTGTTTCCACTGATTACTCATCAGTCAACACTATTTTTTCACACTCCATACAGGTTTCGAAATAGATTTCATCTTTTTGACATTGACTCGTGTATAGCCTTTCTCAAAATGCTTCTTAAGTTGCGCAACAGTCACCTTCCTTATCTCTACTGGCTCAAAGGCATAATTCAATTCTATGAAATAGCAGTAATGGAACTTAATTTGGGTGAAGGCTATCTTGGCTGTTGGCTGTGGCTCTCGCCGCGTTTTGATCTCTACATGCTTACCATCTGCATCAGTGGCATCGTAACCTTTACTAGAGATAGGTTGACGACGTAAACCGAGCATTTGACAGACGTAGTATTCACCAAGCTCGCCAACTAGATTGTTGGTTCGTATGATACCCTCATCAGTTAGGGTTTTTAAAGCTTCTGAAATTTGAGAGAGCGAAGGGTGTGTCTTAAATTTATATGCCATAGGTGTAATTTGGTATCTCAGTATGTCTATGCGAATCTCATTATGATCCTTCCTGTTCCTTTAGGCACGAGGCCAACCTCGTTCATCCATTTATAGCATCCCTCCACCTGCTCCGGCGTGAAAGCTTTTTTCTTCTCTGACCATTTGAAAAAGTATAGTTTGATCTTGTCTATGCTTGCGTCCATCTGATTTATCAGTAGGTCGTTCCATACTGCATAGACGGTGGCGATGATCTCTGCCTGACTGGGCTTCGCCTTGTTCATCAAACTGATCAAGAAATCAATCTGTTCCTTTTTGTCTGCGAAGAAGTGGTTAAACAGTTCTTCTATCTCACTAGCCTTCGCAAGAGGCTCATAAGTATAGCCGCTACCTGCTTTCTTTTCTTCGAACCATTCTTTTTTCTTTAGTCTATATCCTATACCTTCCATGAACTGCTTATCGTATGGCCCATTGGGGAACTGTATGTAGTGCGTAGGCATGGGAGTCTCGGCACCGTATTCAACAGTAACCATGTGTTTTATCAGCTTGAGGTGGCCGAAGTCCTTTTGCAGGTCTGCTTTGGTTAGTATGTATCCGCCTAGCAAATCACGCAATTCTTCGTCAGTCAGTTGGAAATCTATAGAAGTCTTCCGCGCTATCTGGATAGTAGGTCTCAAATCTTGTTTGGGTAGTGCCTCACCAGATAGTGCCTCCTTGAGCACCTGCTGTAGCAGTATGGCGGTTTGCGCCTGACTTTCAATAATGGTGCGCTCCAGATCATCACAATATTTCATCAGTTCGTCTATCTTTTTAACTATTCGCTCTTGTTCAGCTCTTGGGGGCAACGGAATTAGGAGGTTATTCATGTGCTCTCTCGTAATATTTTTCATTGAAGGACTAGAACCAGTTCCTGATTTTGC
The DNA here is from genome assembly GCA_018267365.1 of Bacteroidota bacterium. GTDB lineage: Bacteria > Bacteroidota > Bacteroidia > Chitinophagales > LD1 > UBA1941. The sequence goes on from JAFDYQ010000007.1 coordinate 100,980, forward strand.
ATAGTAAACTCGTGCATGCTTGGTATTATTGCATAGGTTCATAAAATCTGTAGAAACTCGATCTGAAAATTTAAATCTGATAGTTTTATCGCTTAATAACAGATTCTTTGAGATAGACTTAACCACTACACTTTTTCCTATTAGCTCTGATGTGTTGGCTCTTGTAATCAGAAAATCCCCAAGCTTTATTTGTGCAGTAACGTCTTCGGGCTTCGTTTTGGAATAGCACTTATTTTGATCTTCCAAAAACTTATCCCATGATACAGCACTAACTTTAATAACTCCCCACTCATTAGCAGCAACAATAGGCGTTTCTTCACATTTGAAACTTTTCCCAGCCTCAGAATGTATGCTTAGTTCTCCTAACCTACACCATACCCAGTTCTCAGGTATTTCAAAAGGTATCTCTTCCTTTTTGATTGATATTAGTGGTTTCTCTTTCTTTCCTGATTTTGTCTTATCTGCCTTGATGCTATCAAGTAGTTCTTGGGCATTGCCATCAGAAGAGTTTTGCTTTGTGAGCTTGCCCTGCATGGCTTCATAAAGGAAAGCCTGGCGCATTTGTTTAACTATGTCCTGCTGATAGCAAAGTTCTGATGATATAGCTTTCGAATCAAACTCACACTTCTTCAGCTTCTTCAAAATTTGTTTCTGATCATCTATAGATGGCAGAGTTATTTCATAGTTGAAGAATCTATCCTTTTGCAGTCTAATTCTCTGGGTAGTGCCATCACTACTTTGTTTGCAGATATAATCAAAAAAATCAGTACTGGTGAGAAACAATAAGAACTCCTTATCAATCTGCTTCTCGTCCGGATCTAGGCACCAAAAGTCATTAGTGACAATCGCACCATCCAATTCGTTAGGTACAATCCCAAAGGCTCCGTTGCGAGCATCAATCCCTGACAGAATAAAGTCGCCAGCTCGGATAGCTGACATTGTTGATCCTAGCTCTCCCCCCTTTGCAATTCGTCGTAGTATGACACCTTTATGATATAGTTTAATGGTGACTAGCTTATAATCATGATCCGGCTCAATACGAATCGATTGCTTTCTTCGCTTTAGTATACTTCCTAATTTGACTTTCCTCCAACTCATCTCAGTGCCTCTTTTAGTTTGTTAGCTAAAAGACCTGTCTTTGAAATGCTTTTGTCCAACATTTGCATTAGTTCCACACTACTATGTTCCTGAGCTTCCTCCTTCTTCGTTGGGTTTTTTACATCTAGATCGTAACCTCGCTCCACTATAGTATCTATTGATACCTTCCAGCTTACTTCGCTCTCCCTTCTTTTGCTCCACCATTTTTTGATTGGCTCAAACTCATCTACTCGGATTGGTGCTGTCTTATTGTATGCTTTCACTCCCTCCGGTAGCCGATGCTCATAATACCATATCTCCTTAGTAGGTGAACCTTTATCAAAGAAAAGAAGATTGGTAGCTACGGTAGCATAGGGTTGAAACACTGAGTTCGGTAGGCGTATAATAGTATGCAGACTGCAATCCTCTAAAAGTTTCTGCCTGACGCGCTGCTTTACACCATCACCCGTAAGGCTGCCATCAGGTAGTACTATACCTGCCCTACCTCCCTTCTTCATCAGGTGCATCATAAGTATAAGAAATAGGTCTGCACTTTCCTTAGTCCGGAACTGTTGAGGGAAATTCATTTCATTGCCGTTAGCAACCACTCCTCCAAATGGCGGGTTTGCCAGAATCACATCAACTCTATCTTTATCCTTATAAGATATAAGAGTCTGATCTAAGGAATCTCTGAAAGTTATATTAGGCAATTCTATATCATGAAGGATAAGATTAGTAGTAGCCAAAAGATAAGGTAGAGGCTTATACTCCCATCCTATGATATTCTCCTGTAGCTGTTGCCTCTGCTCCACACTATTAGCCTTTCTCATTAAATGCTCTATAGCACAGGTAAGATAGCCACCCGTACCACAAGATGGGTCTAAAACCTTCTCTCCCAAACGAGGATCAACCATATCAGTTATAAACTGAGTAATAGCTCTGGGAGTATAAAATTCACCACTCTTACCTGCACTCTGTAACTCTTTAAGGATACCTTCATATATCTCCCCAAAGGCATGGCGGTCTTTAGCCACGTTAAAGTCTATTTCATTGAGCTTGTTGAGTACCTTTCTGATATTAGTACCGCTCTTCATATAGTTGTGATTCCCAGTGAATACTTCCCTGACTATCAAGGCGCGCCTATTCCCGGTAGATACGTTCACATTCCTCAGTGAGGGAAATAGCTTCCTATCTATGAATTCCAGAAGCTCATCACCAGTTATACCTTCATCATCAGCAGCCCATGCATCCCAATGTAGTTCTTTTGGTATGGGACTTTTGTATTTAGAGTCTAATAGCTCTAACTCCTTGTCCTTATCACTAAAGATTTTGAGGAAAAGCATCCATCCTAGCTGCTCTACTCTCTGGGCATCACCATTAAGGCCTGTATCAGGCCACATGATTTGCCTAATCGATTTTATTATGCCGGATATATTGCTCATTCGAGTCGCTTCTTTATTAATCTTTTAGCTCTATTGTCCTGTGTTATTACTATTGGAAGCCATAACAAATCAAAGTAATTAAAGAGTATGGTTTGCATCTCTCTATGACTAGGGACTTCGGAAGGTATTTCAATTTTAGTACTAAACTGCCTTATAGCACTTATAAGTTGTCCGATTCTACTTTGCAAAGTGACAGGATGATTAGAAGGATAGGTAGTCGATTCTATATTAGAAAATATATTCGTGTCTTTCTCTAACATTTTAGGATCTGAGTAAAAGTAGGATGCTGCTGCTCCATGTTCATAGCAGATAACGTGTTCATCATCTGGAGTAACCCATCTTGGGTCAATACCCTTAATGTTTGTGAATGCGCAAAAGTGATCTATATCAGCCGGGGCAGATCGGTAAAAAGCCTGAGCCCAAAATACACCAGAGGTATCACGACTATAGATTCCCGGATCGAATGAAGGCGATACATAGTAAACCTTATTGTTCTGTCCCGGAGCGTTGGCATGGGCTATTAAAAAATCGAGTTGCCCTCTTGTCGCACTTCCTCCAATGGTAGGTAGGTTTTTTACATCAAATCGGAAATATGGAACATTCAAGTCATCACTTTCATTAGCACTAGTTCTTGTAAGAATCTCGGACATCTTAAACTGGAAAAAGAAGTCATCGAGTACCAAATCTGTACCATTGTACTCATAGTCATCAGTGCCCTCAAGAACTGTGGACGGTACAATAACTCTATTGAACGAGAAATTATATAGCTGATTGAACTTAGCAAAAAAGTTAAATGCGAATTGAGTTTCACTTATGTTTAATGAAGCCATTATGCTGATTTATATAGTTCACCTTCTAATTCTTTAACTGCTGCCAGGTACTTATCCTTGCTACCAAAGCTGCTAACTATCTCTACAGGAGAGCCAAACTGATCTGGGAATGGTTTAACCTTTAAAACTTCCATGCTCTCTATATTCTCTATTCCTTCATCAGCGTACTTGTCTAAGAGTGTTTCTAAAACCTTTCTAGCCTTCTCTCCATATTTAGTGAAGTAGTCCCGCTTCTTGACATTATCAGCTCTTTCCTTCCTAGTTAAAGGCTTTTGCTCATAAGCTACGTGACATATTAGGTCAAACAAGTCTACCTCTCTGTCTACTGCTTCCAGTAGTGCATCTACAAGTATACCCTGCTCCTCTAACTCTCTAATAATGGCTTCCTTCTTGTCTGTCTTATTCCAAGTGTTGAGGAAATCACTCAAGGTTTTATACTTACCTGTTATAATCTCCTTAGTATGATCTCTAAGGCTACCAGTTATAGGCTTACCGGCATTGTCAAAGTACATCTCCCTACTGATTAGGACGCTCACATCTATACCATTGACATAAACTTTCTCTCTCTTTTCATTCTTCTTATTACCTAAAACCAAGCCTTTCACTTCGAAATCAGGATGAAGTTTCTTGGCTTCCTCCATGATCTTGTCAAAAGCTTTTTGGATATCCTCAGGCATTTGCTCTGTAGATATAGTGTCCATGTTCTCAGTTTCCTCCTCGTCTATTATATTATTAAGGTTGGTATTCTGATTGACAGGCTTAACCCTGATAGGGTCTCCATCAAAAGCTTTATCTGCAAACAAGTCTGTAGCATTTCTAAAGTCCAGAATAGTAAAGTAAAGCTTACCATACTCCTCTGCTATTCTAGTTCCTCTTCCTATGATTTGCTTGAACTTGGTTATTGACTTGATCTCACTATCAAGTACTATAACCTTACAGGTCTGAGCATCTACGCCGGTAGTCATTAGCTCTGAGGTAGTTGCTATGACAGGGTAATCTTCTTCTGGGTTTATGAAGTTATCCAGCTCCTTTTTGCCTTCTTCATTATCCCCTGTGATCTGCATCACATATTTATAGTTAGCTGCTGATAAGTCAGCATTTTCATTCCTCAGTAGTGAGGTCATACTTTCTGCATGCTCAATGTCCGTAGCAAAGTAGATGGTCTTTGCGAATCTGTCATATCCCTTAAGGAACTCTGACACCTTTCTAGCTACAAGATTTCTTCTTTCTTCTACTACTATATTCCTGTCAAAGTCTTTTCTATTGTATATTCTGTCTTCTACTTCATTTCCATTTTTATCTAAGTAACCTTTAGGCGGCCTCCAACCCTCAAGGTCTATATCCAAGCTAAAACGTATAACCCTATATGGAGCTAAGAACCCATCGTCTATTCCTTGCCTCAGGGAATAGGTATAGAGAGCGTTATTGAAGTATTCTGAGTTACTGATTTCTTCTGTCTCCTTAGGAGTGGCTGTAAGACCTATATGTGTAGCCTTATTGAAATAAGTAAGTATCTCTCTCCAAGCACTATCTTCTTTAGCGCTGCCTCTATGACACTCATCAATAATGATAAGATCGAAGAAGTCAGGAGAGAAGTCCTTGTAGGCATCTTCCATGCCAGGATCGCTGTTACTTAGTCCCTGATATAGACCTAGGAATATCTCATAGGCTTTGTCAGAACTATCTATGCCCCGTTTAGTGGTGGCTACTAATTCCTCTTTGCCATTTTTATTGATTACCACTTTCTTTTTGATAATGGTCATCTTGTCTTTAAAGTGCTTAAAGTCGTTTCTTCTAGTCTGATCTATCAGTGCTGTCCTGTCAGCTAAGAATAGTATACGTTTCTTAGCACCTGCCTTCCATAACCTGTAGGCTATCTGAAAAGCAGTGTAGGTTTTCCCTGTGCCTGTAGCCATAACCAGTAGTATCCTATCCTCTCCCTTAGCTATTGCTTCCAAAGTCCTATTGATAGCTATTTGCTGATAGTACCTAGGTTCTCGACCTGAGCCATCAATGTAATAGTCTTGTGCAACAATTTGGGCTTTATCTTCTGAGTTAATCCCTTTATAGGCTAGGTACTTTTGCCACAGGTGTTCAGGACTAGGGAAATCCTCTAGGGGGATACTCGTTTCTAGACCTGTGTTGATAGCTGTCTTATCATGAAAAAGAAATCCATCGCCATTAGTACTAAACACGAACGGTATATCAAGAATGATAGCATACTCCAAACCCTGCTGCATACCTGCTCCAATGCTATGGGAATTGTCTTTTACCTCAATGATTGCAAGTGGTATGTTAGGCTTGTAGTAAAGGATATAGTCCGCGCGTTTCCTTGTACCTCTCGTCGTTAGGCGTCCTTTCACATAGATACGACCATCAGTGAATGAGACCTCCTCTTTGAAATGGGTATGTCGTCCCCACCCTGATTCTTCAATAGCAGGGGTGATAAACTTCGTACAGATGTCCCGTTCTGATAGTGCCTTCTTATCATTCATTCACTGCCAAAATACACTTTATGGATATATGTGAGGACAAAATTTGGCATTAGCTACCTCTATAGTGTATTGGCATACCCTAAAAGAGGTATAAAATGGCATCAATATGTCAAGGAAATGGCAGGTTGCTAGCCTGCCACTCTTAATTAAAACAGCCGAATGGAAACGATTTATAGTTGGGGTGTCTCTTGCCCTATCATTTTGACAAAAAGGCCAGGCTTTCCAGTAGGGGATTCAAGAAATTTACTTTGAACCAAATCCTTTAAGTAATTGTCAACTGTTCTTGAGCTTAGACCTAACTCTTGGCCTATGGTAACGGCTTCTTTACGTCTAAATCTTATACTTGCTGGAGGCAAGGCATCTAGAAATGCTTTATGTTTTGTCTCTTTTTTAGCTGTTGACTTAGGTAACTGTCTTAGGATTGTATAGAAATGCTCTTTTAGTATCTGGCATATTTCTATAGCAGTATTGAAGTCAGTATTTTCGCAAACTATGTCAGCGTTGAAATTTTGGCTTTCAGCAATTCGGAGTATTGATAGGGTCATAGCAATACGATACAATATAAGCCCTAACCTTATTGCACTGGCCTTTGCATCTTCCCCTAACAAGATATAGCTTTCCTTTAGCCATGCGCTGCAAACCTCGTCAAGCATCGTCATCTGCTCTAGGGATAAGCTGAATTTGATAGGAGACTGGTTTATGCTGTCTGCAACATTGGCAATTTTTTCAGCGAGGAGATCAAAGTAGTCTGTCAAGTTCTCACCGTTTTTTGGGAAGGCTGATTTCCATTCGATGACACCGTTGAAAGTGTAGAAACCAAACCTACTAAACAAACCATCTGATACACTGCGTATGATACCACTTACCTGAGATGGTGTGCCAGAAAGTGCAACAGATAGTCTTGGGTTTTCAACCTCTTTAAACTCAGAACCTCCTTTACGACTATATGCTATTGGTTCATGTTGGAAAGACTTTCTTAGCTTATCAGAATAGCCTCCCCAATCTTGCTTGAGACTACCTGCTAAGGTATCAGCTTCAGTTTCCACCAATATCCCGTTTCCACCATTAGAGTACAAGTGATCGATCAATCTTGTTGAGCTAATGTCAGCTGGTATAAAGAGCACTTTTGACTGTGGCTCAACCGGTGGCACTACTGAAGCCATATCAAAAGTGTCCTTTTCGGACTTCTTTTCTAAGCTTTTGTACGCTTTCAAGTCTATGTTATACCTCAATCGTAAATTCTTACTCTCTTCAACTAACTTATTATGTATTCTGCTTCCTAGTTGTTTGGCAAACACCATAACACCTTTACCGCTTGCCGCCGGAGCTACTACAAAGCTGAACAAGTTAGAGTAAACTTTCCTCTGTCCATACTCGCCTGTCACCATAGGGAAACAACCACTCAGTACTGTAAGAGCACTTAAAAGATAAACATCTCGTTCTCGCGGATTATCAAATTTTCTAGCGCTCTCTTTTAAGATTTCAGGAAGTTGGGCATATATATGATGGGGAAAGCAAGGTGTGTATGATAAAGCGTCTTTAACCTCCGGCTCTAAAGTGTCGTTTGCAAAGTTTGCAACTTTGCGATCTTTAGATGGTGGCACATCCTGCTCTATCTGTTCTTGAACATTATCTATTGTATCTGATGCCTTTTCGCCCACCTCGACAGTTGTGACATTCGCCGACTCAGTGGTGTCTTTTATGACAGCCTCATTCATTATAGTTATGTTATTGCCCGACTCCTCATTAGGTGTTTCATCCACCTTAACAGATGTTTGTAGGAGTGTGGCCTCTACCGTAGGTACTTTAACCACTTCCTGGCTCGGTGTGATTTCGTTATTACTCTCCATGACCCATCTCCTTTTCTGGCAAAGAGCCATTCTTGTTTTGTTGAAGTACCTTCATCACATCTTTGTACTGGTAAAATATAGTTCCCCCCACCTTAGAGAATGGTAGCGTACCATTAATACGGAGTGTTTGCAAAGTGCCATGCGAGATTCCAAGCATCTTTCGCACATCTGCTGATTTTAGAACCTCCTTCTTCCCAGAGCCGGACACTTCTAATGCTGATCTGATCTCTTGGATAATATCTGTTTTCAAGTTCTCGAGGTCTTGCCTCGTCAATATTTCTACTGCCATTTGATTTGATTTAATCTGTTTGAAAAATTTTGACTAACAGATCGTAGCAGTGCACTACTCGATCCTCGGAGGCAAAGATGAGTTGGTCTATACGACCTTTTTAGTTGTACAGGTTGTAGAAGGGTTGTACAACTATTACTAAAAGCTTAAATTTTAAGGTATTAGCGAAGTATTTTAGCTCTATACTTCCGAATTGAGTCCAGCATGTTTTCCATGCTCTGCTCCATATTGTCTAAAGGGATAGGCTGGAAAGTACTTAGTTTGTTATAAAAATTGTCCGGGACAAATTGATCTTTGTCTTTTGAGGAGAAAGTATCTGCCACCAAGCGGGCAAAGGCTTTTTTGTTTGCAACCTTGATAATCTTATTATCGATTAACGCAGAAAACAAAATACCCATCTCATCCACTGTCAATTCTAATTTGATCTTTTCTCTAACTAAACTAGGTCTATCAGATACTTTAAGTGCAACTTCTTGCATAGCTTTTTCAAGCTCTACTTCAAATCTTTGGACTTCTACTTTCAACTGAGAGATAAAAGTAATCTCCGATTCTTCAATTTCAGCTTGTGTACATTCCCGGACTATTTGCCCTTCTAGTTCATCAAATTGTACATCGTGAGTAGGTGGGCAATAAGATTGGCTTAATTCTCGATCCATACCCTTAATGATTTTGATTGTATCTATCGCCAAACTCAGAAAATGTAATGCTTCTTCTCTCTGAACGTAATAAAGCTCTATTCTTAACTGATCGATTATCCAAATACCATTATCAAGTATTGACTTCGCTTTACCATTTTTAATTTCAAATAGCCTTTCATTTAGCGGCCTGAATATCTCTTCTGTAGTTTTGCCCATGTAGATATATTTCTAACTCAATATAGAGAAAAAATTATACTGCTTTTGTCTCTAGTCTTTTCTCTAAGTCAGTCATATCATTAGCTACTTTCGTATTAACGATCTTTCCATACACCTGAGTAGTTCGCATACTCTTGTGACCTAGAATTTTACTTAAGGTTTCCATTGGCATACCATTGGCAAGAGTAACTGTAGTCGAAAATGTGTGGCGCGCCATGTGCATAGTGAGGTCTTTCTTTACATCACATAAATCTGCTACGTCTTTCAAATAGGCATTTAACTTCTGGTTACTTCTCATAGGAAGTAGACTACCTGTATAAATACAGTCAGGATGTGACTGGTATTTTTCCAAAATGGCTAATGCTTTTGGGAGCAAAGGAATGTCACTTACACTATCTGTTTTTTGGCGGCGTGTAAAAATCCACTTCTTGCCATCAATGCCAAGCTTTATATTTTCCTTAGTAAGTGCCGCAACGTCAACATATGCTAGTCCGGTATAGCAACAGAATACAAAAATGTCTCGTACCTCAGCCAACCGTTTTATAGAGAAGTGTTTGGTTTCAATAGCGGCTAGCTCCTCTGCATCCAGATATGTGCGCTTTGATTCTTCTAACTTTGCCTTGTATTTCATAAAGGGGTCTCTATCGAGCCATTCATTTGCCACTGCTATATTCACAATCTTTCTCAGGTTCCGGATATACTTCTGGGTAGTATTATGGTTGCACTGACCTTCCTTTTTGGTTTTGAAGTAATGCTCCAGGTCTGTGATGAACTTGTAATTGAGATCAGATAGCCGGATGTCCCTTACCTTGTATACCACTCTCAAGAAGTCTTTGATGTGTTCGATGGTTGTATCATAGCGTGTCACTGTGGCCTTGGCAAACTCGCTGCCCTCCTTTTGCTTCATCTCGGCGTTATGCTGTTCGAATACCTCTAACAATGTATGCTTGTGGCTGTCGATGCCTAAGAAAGCGTTCTTTAGTGTCTCAGCGGTGATTGTTTTGTCTCGTTCAAGCATATCACCCTGATGTTCAAGAATCGATTTCTTTACTATGTCCAAGTGCCTATTTAGTTTCTTGATGTCGTCACTAGTGCCCTTTGCCTTCCCTGCAAGTGCATTCCAGCGCTCTTCAGCTATGTAGCGATTAACACTAGCCGCTGAGCGTTTACCATCTACTGTTATACGCACGTATATAGGAACTTCACCATTTTTATTAGGCTTGTCTTTCCTCAGGTAGAAAAGAATGCCCATGCTTTTATTTTTTATCATTTGGTTACCTGTTTTATGCCACAAAAATAAACTGTTTTTTTGTAGTGGTTAGTGAAGGAATTGAAAAGTAATTTGTCTTTGTAAGGCTTACTATCATTACGTTTTATGGGTTTTAGGTTACCTGTTTCCATTTTTTAAAAGGTAGCCTTATAGGTAACCTAAACTTTGAAAAAAAATGAATTATTTTGAACTGTCCAAAAATGAAAAACCCGTACAATCCTAATGACTGTGCGGGTTTGGTGAGATTTGGATTTCTCCAAGTGGAGCAGGTGGGAGTTGAACCCACGTCCGGACAAGTGACAGATAGACTATCTACGGTGCGTAGTCACTTGTTGATTTTAATGAGACGGCAGGTCAAGTGACCCACCAACCGGCTCCTTACATCTGTCATTCATAGCGGGTGCAGTAGATGAAGCTACAGCCCGTACGTTACCAGAGTTTGAGTGCCAGCGCGCTGTGTATGGTACCTCAAGCGCGGGGCACATGGTGGCTAATCAGTATATGATTAGGCAGCCATAGCGAAAGAATTCTCGCCAATTAAAAGTGTTCGCATCATGGATTAAAGAGGTATGATACACCCTCTGCACGCCGGTCTACCTCTCAGGCCTCCCGTCAATACCTGGCTGCCCCTGAGATAAAATAACACTGCAAAGATAGCAAATAGTGCGCCATCCAGGGCGTCCTCTTCTATAGCTGTCACATCGTCAGGCGGGAGTCTCGGTACTTATTTCCTTATCTACCTCAAAATCCCGTTCTTTGCCGCCCACGATGGCCAAAACAGTCACACCATATAATAGTGAGGAGAGCAAGAAGCAGCAGGTGGAGCAGATGTTTGACAATATCGCGCCTACTTATGACTTTCTCAATCACTTCCTCTCTGCCGGTATAGACCGTACATGGAGAAAGAAAGCCGTGGATTCTATCGCCACTATCCGTCCACAGGTGATCCTGGATCTTGCTACCGGCACAGGCGATTTTGCCGTAGAGAGCCTGCGGCTCAAGCCTGCACAGGTGATAGGTGGTGACATCTCTGACCAGATGATGAATGTAGGCCGTGAAAAGGCACAGAAACTCCAAGTGGCTGAGGTGCTGACCTTCCAGCGCGTAGACTCCGAGAATATGCCCTTTGAGGACAATAAGTTTGACGCCATCACCGTTGGGTTTGGAGTGAGAAACTTTGAGCATCTGGAGCAGGGGCTCCGCGAGATGTACCGTGTGCTCAGGCCGGGTGGCCGGGTGGCCATACTGGAGGTGGCCCAGCCGGAGCATTTTCCCATGCGCCAGTTGTATCATATCTATTTTCATTTTATCTTGCCTCTGGTAGGCAGGTTATTCTCAAAGGATGTCCGCGCCTACACCTACCTGCCGGAGTCGGTGAGTGTATTTCCGCAGGGAGGTGATTTTGCTGCCATATTGCAGAGAGTAGGATTCAAAAATGCCGTTTACCGTCCGCTCACATTCGGTATATGCGCTTTCTATACATGCGAAAAGTAATCGTCATAGTGGTCCTGTCTGTACTGACTATCATGGCTCACGCACAGCAGCTACCCGTTCTCGCGGCCAGGTGCCTCGTGTGCAAGACGAGCATGTACCCGCCTCTGAGCATGATGCTGGAGGACGGAGTAGACCGCCACGGCCGCTACCATCCCCCTCACAAGGCAGACTACTGGAGCAAGATCCGCAATTTCTACAAACCTAACGGAGATGAGGCCAATGACCGCGAAGGCTTCAATGTACATGAGCTGGGCCGCAAGCAGATATATTTTGGTATAGCGCTGGGCGTCAATGTGGCTAACTATCGTATCGTGCATAAACCATTTAATGGCATAAATGATACAATAAGGAGCATGCACCCCACCATCGGTCCGGGTTTCAATCTCGGTATCATAGCCAACTGGCAGTTTCACCGTTACTTTGACCTGAGGCTCATTCCCACGTTGTCCTTCTCTGATAAATCTATCGTATACAATACTGTGGTGCGCAAAGAGCCGGTGGTCAAGCAGACCATCAGCTCCATCTATCTCGACTTCCCGCTGCAGATCCGCTTCAAGAGCGACCCGATACGCAATACGCGTATATACGTGATAGGCGGCGCCCGCTACGACTATGACCTGGCATCCAACTCCAGTACGCGATCCAATACACTGCTCAAAGTAAAGAAGAATGACGTGGCGGTGGAGTATGGCGTAGGCGTGATGATCTATTTCCCGTACTTTATCATGAGTCCTGAGTTTAAGGTCAGCCAGGGAGTTGTGAATGTAAACTCCCCTACACATGGCTTTATCTATAGTCGCGTCATAGAGAAACTCTACTCCCGTACCTATACTTTTACGCTCAATCTGGAAGGGTAATCTACTACTTCAGCGCCTCCTGCAGCAGGCGGAAGCCTTCAGCATTATTAGGCCGCTGCAGGGCATAGACGATGTTGTCTTTCTCACGCTCTGTGAGGTGAAAGCTAAGGGCTGCTTTCTGGCTCTGCTCATCTGCCGTGTACTCAAAGGCAATCATCTGTACCTTGCCCATCAGTGACTCATTGGCATAGCCCAGCTTCTGGTCTACTACAAAGTCTTCATTACTCATCTGATTGCTAAAGATCGTACCGAGCGGATTGGTGATCATGGTAAAGAGGTCCTTTTTGTCCTGGCTCAGGTCGTCATACTCGTGGCGCGCACCGTCGCGTATCTGTATGATCACCACGCCGTCTGTATTTTCATTGATCCAGTCTTTGAAGGCCCCCAATACGCGAAACGTCGGCTCGTGGCCCACATTGTCCAGCGCACCTCCATCTAGTATGTATACTTCGGGCTCCGTAGGCATCACAGAGTTGGGTAGTATGAGGGGAAAGGTAGCATTCATCCGCAGGGCGCTGAGCATAGTCAGATTCTCGCCGTGCTGCTGCCGGAAAAACGGCAGAAAGTCTATCGCATCCACGTCCATATTGCGGTTAGTGGTATACTTGCCCACCGGTCGCATCATAAAGCTGAGTGGCTGCGAGCAGATGAAAAACCTCCTGGCATCATTAGTGATCTCTGTATGCATCACCATCAGTGGTATATGCGCCATATACTCATCCTGATAGTAGTCTTTGATCCGCTTATCCAGGATATGGTCCGTATTGGCAGAAAATTTGCGCTCCATCATGTACCCGCGATCTTTAAAGTAGATCACACTATCCATATCAAATCGGTGAAACGGCAGCAGAAGGTCATTGCTCATCAGGGCTACCATGATAGGATTGAGCATATCCTTGGTGATATTATGGTAGTATTTCCGGTCCCAGATATTGACCGCCTCGCCTTTGCGCTTGTGCAGGTATAGCTCCCGCATATAGGCTGCGCCAAACATACCCCCTGAGGCTCCCGATATCATAAAGGTCTTATCAAAGAGCCGGCCTTTTAGCAGGCTGTCTGCGTGCTGCATCACCACCATGGCAAATCCCGCCGCTCTCATCCCGCCACCGCTCACATTGATGAAGACCAGTTTGGGCTTTTTGCCGCCAGGCAGGAGGCGAAGGTTTTTTTTTCGCCAGTGCTCTAGTATAGTGGTGAAGTGAGCCAGGTCACTATGTATATTCTTATTGGATGCTATCTCGCGAAAATGGTCTATGTCATATTTTGCCTTGGGCTGATAGCTGATGCCATAGGCATGGCTCTGATAGCCTAGCACGTCTATTTTGTACAGTGCATTGACTGCTACAAAGAACAGGACTATGGCAGTCGTAGCCCAGCCCTCTGCCCAGTACATCAGTACGCCAAAAAGGGACATAGTGATAGACAAAAAGAGAAACACACTCGCTGCCGCAGGTATCTGAAAAAGGTTATTCTCCATAAAGAAACCGATGCCCACTATGGAGAAGAGCGTCACGATCTGCACAAAGAGGGCATTGGAGTGATGCTGGCGGTAGATCAGGCGCACCGTCAGCGGGTGGTAGCGCTCCAGTGATGCTACCGTGCGGATGCGAAGGTTTGATGCGATATAGTGGTCGGCAAATCGCGCGCCCTGATGCTCATTGCTGGTCTCCTCAGAGGCTGGCCTCAGCCACTTGAGGCGCCAGCCACCCTTCTTGCGCTGCTCTTCTGCCTCCAGTGCATTGCGATTGGTAAAGGTGAAGTAAACAGAGGTGAGCAGCAGTACGGTGATAAAGCCGATGGCAAACCCCACCAGGCTGAAAAAGATCTTGGCCGTCGAGTAGTTTTGGCTCTCCGTCTGGAAACGTACGATAGCCGTAAAGTAGGAGATAAGAAAGACAATAGGGATAATAGAATTATTGAGAAAGAAGACACCCATAGGCCGCTGAAACCGCGCCATAAAGTGAAAGCGGTAGCTATGCAGCATATAGCAGTTGAGATTCCACGAGACGTAGAAGGCTCCGAAACCCACTCCCACCAGTGTAAAGGCCAGGTAGCCGGTATGATCGAGGTACTCGGGATCATAAAACAAATAGGGCGCCCCATAGCTGATGCCGAGATTGCCGACGATGATAAAAAAAAGCAATACCCAGAAGGCCAGCAGCAGTTGGTATCGCTTCAGCGAAACGAGCAGCAGCTGAACCGGAAAAAAGTAATATATCTTCCTGAATATCTGTGGCAAAGGAGCGCAGTATTTACTACTTCAAAGTTGTCGAAACTTCCGAGTCGGCAATAGCTTTTTGACAATAATTATGCACGTGTAAATGTGCTTTTGGCCGTCAATTGCCGGTCCACTCTATGGCACCTATGCTATGCCTGGGGCTGCGTACTCTGTCATAGAGATCGTCTGATATCTGGGTAGCAGGGTTGCCTTTATCATACAGTGGCGATAGGGTGCTATCAGGCCTGTAGTCATTGGAGCGCTCATCATAGAAGAGGCTATTGGTCCGGCTATTAAATATGCAGCTGTCATCCTGCGCCTGCACCAGGTGAAAGGTATCGACATTCGTAGTTAGATTGCAGTAGCTGAAGTGCACATTGAGCAGGCTGGGCGGCATTGTCAGGTATAGCTCATTGTCCTGCGTGCCCACTACCGCAGTATTATTGATAGTCGCGGTGGTGGCATACGGGCCTAGGGGTGTCTGGCGGTCTATGTAGTACACCTGGTCCACCACAGTCAGTGTTGGGCTCTGATGATTGGTGTAGAGGTTATTTACATTCGCCATCGTACAGTTATTGAAGTTATAGTTACCACCCGCACCCAGCACGACCATATTGCCGCCGGATGAGTGCATCAGGCAGTTGCTGGCTGTGAGATTAGTACGTATAGCGGTCATCGCGCTGCTGGAGCAGTTGCGTATGATGCATTTATCCAGATTTACAGTAGGTATAGGATTGCTGCCATAGTTTCGCAGGTCAGAGGTAGTGATCTGTGCGTTGGCTATCACATCCAGTACAAATTCATCTGATATCCCAAAGGTAGACTGGTCTACTATCACGTGGTCCATATTGATAGTCGCGCCCCGGCTGTAAGTGATGCCAAGCCACTGGCCCGGAGCGTTCTGATAGTCACGGCGTATGTATTGGAATACGATGGAGTCCGTCCAGCTGCCACCGCTGGCATTTAGCGTGCCGTCCACAGTCATCACTGCGTTTGGACCCATAAAAATTTGAGTACCCGGATCTATGATCAGATTGCCTAGTGGCTTCACAGCGAAAATCGGCAATCCTCCATTCCGGTTTACAATAATATGTGGTTTATCGCTATGCCAGTACTGTGTTTGGCCAGTTCCCACACTATCGCTAAAGTGATAGATAGCATTCTGACCCATCGCTTCCAGTACTACATTCTGAGTATTGCCGTTGGTAGTAAACTGTATCTGATCCAGAATCACAAAGGGATTATTCTGGTCATTAGGATTCACTGTCACCTCTACAAAAACATAGAGGCTATCATGCGCAGGTATGTCTACATCCTTAAATTCTGTACCCGATACCCCATCTACGTTGATGCGAAACTGGTTGCCTTGCAGCTGCATCAGTTTGATGTCTGAAACCATCAGTGATTTGCTCTGCGTATTGCGCACCTTAAAGTAGCGCGTAGTAGATCCCAGTGTAGTGAAGACCGTATCAAAGGTCAGCGTATCCGTAGAAAATGACAATGCACCTGTTTTTGAAAACTGCTCTTTATGGCAGCTATTCATCAGCAGGGCAGCGATCAGTATCGGAAGGATGACCACGAGGGCCTTGGCTATTTTCACGCAGTGATTTTGTGCGATAAACGTAAGGAAAAAGAATTTATTACATGAGAATACAGGGTCAACGGTCCACCGTCTACCGTCCACGGGACGGATATATTCACTATTCGTTGACAGTTGACTGTCGACGGGGACCATTGCTTTTAGCCGTCATCCGTCGTCAGTGGTCCGTCGTCTATTTCACCGCTATACAGCTGATCTCCACATTCACATCCTTGGGCAGGCGGCTCACCTGCACCGTCTCCCGTGCCGGGAAGTCATCCTTGAAATAGCTGCCATATGCCTCATTTACCTTGGCAAAGTCATTCATATCCTTCAGGAATATCGTCGTCTTGACGATATGCGTGTAGTCCATATGATAAGCCTTCAGGATGCCACCTATATTCTGCATCACGAGAGCGGTTTCACCCTCTATATTGCCTGCAAAGAGTTCGCCAGTGGAAGGGTTAATAGCGATCTGTCCGGACATGTACAGGGTGCCATTCACCATCACCGCCTGGCTATAGGGACCTATAGGAGCGGGAGCCGCTGTGGTAGGGCTGATATGTTTTTCCATGATTATATTTTTTTAAGCTGCGTCAGAGATATAAGTTTTGATAGATGATAGTTCCTTGTCTATGGATAGCCGTTCCTCTTCTATATCAAAGTCATCTTGCAGGCCCAGCCAGAATTTAGGAGAGTTCCCTGAGTACTTACTCAATCTGAGAGCTGTATCTGCGGTGACCCTTCTTTTTTCTTTCAATATCTGAGATATTCTGGTCTGTGGTATACCTATATCCTTTGCGAGTTTATAGGCAGATATATTGAGCGGAATCAGAAATTCCTCCAATAATACTTCTCCGGGATGTATGTTCTTTAGCCTTTTCATTAGATTAATACTATCGCTAAGATAAACGCCTTCTCGGACAAATGCATTGTTTCGTTACATTTGACGAAAAGTATCTGAATGAAAGTACTGATCATAGGTGAGGATGACCGCTTTGCCGACCTCAAGGCCCGCCTGGCTACCAATCCTGCCCTGGAGGTAGACCGCTCTGATGGCGATAGCGAGGAGGACTACGATCTCTATGATGTGATATTCGACCTCAACTTTGACGACGATCCATCTAATATGGAGATCTATGCCCAGCTCAAAGACATACCTGTCTTTGTCAGCTCGGTCAAGCTCTCTCTCGCTGAGGCTGTCTATGCCAGTGGCGCTAAGGTGAAGTGTCAGCTCTTTGGTATCAATGCCCTGCCCACCTTCCTGGCACAGTCAAAGTGGGAGGTGAGCGCCTACCGCCGGTTTGAGATACCGGCGCTGACCGATTTGATGAGGTCGTTCAATATAGATTTCATCATGGTAGAGGACCGCGTAGGCATGGTCAAGCCGCGCGTGATCTTTATGATCATCAATGAAGCCTGCTATACGCTGCAGGAGGGCACTGCTTCTATAGAGGATATAGATATGGCTATGAAGCTGGGTACTAATTATCCTTTGGGGCCGTTTGAGTGGTGCGACCGTATAGGTATCACCAGCGTCTTTGAGACATTGGCTGCCATGTACGAAGATACTAAAGACGAGCGCTACAAGATCTGCCCGCTACTCAAGACCAAGTACCTCAAAGGAGAGACCTTCTATCGCGCGCCGAAAAAAGAAGCAAAGAAAAAAGGAGAACTCGATTTCTGATGATCACGCCCAGGATACGCGTACTCAAGCGCACACAGATCAACGAAGCTAAGTGGAATGAAGTGATCCGCACCGCCTCCAATAGTCTCCCCTATGCCTATACCTGGTATCTCGATGCGCTCTGCCCCAGGTGGATGGCGCTGGTGGTAGGGGAATATGAAGCACTGATGCCGCTGCCTATAGGCCGCAAGTGGGGCATGCTCTATGTGTACCAGCCCCTCTTCTGCCAGCAGCTCGGTGTTTTCTACAAAAGGCGCAGCGATGTGATCCTTGAGGCAGTGGTCAAAGAAGCATTGAGGAAATTCTTTTTTGTAAATCTGAATATGAACTATGATAATCAGCTGACCTCCCTGCCTGCGCGCACGCAGAGTAGGAAGAAAAATCTCGTCCTGTCTCTTGGCGCGAAGCACAGTACCATACAGAAGAACTATTCAGAAAATACTACCCGGAATATCAGGAAGGCGCAGAAGGCGGGATTGGTTTTTCATCAAGAGGCAATGAGCGGCTTCGAAAGCTTTACAGACTTTTATATCAGATATACGGCGCGAAGGGACAAAAACTTTAAGGCCCGGCACGGCGATTTTCTGCATCGTCTCACTCAGCAGTTCAATATTCATGACTGCGGCAGGCTTTTTTCTGTCCGAAATCCGGAAGGTAATATATGTGCCGGCGCCATAGTGATAGAGCATGACAATCGTATCATTCACCTGCTGCCCGCGGCTGATGACTACGCGCGTCAGAATGGGGGTATGCACTACCTGGTAGACCAGATACTGGCACACTATGCAGCCACCGATAAAATATATGATTTTGAGGGGTCATCTGTAGAGTCGATCGCCCGCTTTTACGAGGGTTTTGGTGCCGAAAACCAACCTTTCTACATGCTGAGCAAATCGCTCTTCAGGAGTAAATAATACAACACTGATACGTAGCTATCGATGTCACGCTCCTTTGGAGAGAGGCTAGAGAGGCGGCATTATGCCGGCCAGCCTGCCTCCTCTGTATGCCTGGATACTGAGATGACAAACCACACCATAAATACCGCAAAGGCGGCAGCAGAGACGATCTCTACTATGGTCAGCCAGTGGTTGTACCAGTAGTAGTAGTAGCTATTCAGTGCAGCCAGTACCAGCATCAGACGGATCACCTCCGCCCATACGGTCCACTTTTTCCGCTCAAAGATACCTCCGATGATCATAATGGATACAGTCAGGATAGCTGCAAAGAACCATTTATAAAAAGTAGTGATAGAGGCAAAGTGATCCAGATACACGATAGCACCTCCCAGGGCTATGATAAACTGCACGGTACCGTATATTCTGAAGAGAGCTGTAGTATCTGCATCATACTTGGTATAGGTAGCCTTGTCCACTTCTTTTACAGATTGGAAGCCACCCAGGTAGTCAGGCAGCCAGCCCGGGCGTGCAGTGATCATGCGTAGTTTGTCGGCCCATTTCATCTGTTTCATTTTCTCACCCATCTCTACATAATAGTGCAGGTTGGCCCATACAGGGTTCCAGCTTTTAAACTGAGTAGTGATGCCATAGGTGATCTCCTCTGCGTCATCCTCCACGCGGAAGGTACCAAACAGCCTGTCCCAGATGATAAAGACACCTGCATGGTTCTTGTCTATGTATTTAGGATTGACGGCA
The DNA here is from genome assembly GCA_018267365.1 of Bacteroidota bacterium. Classification (GTDB taxonomy): domain Bacteria; phylum Bacteroidota; class Bacteroidia; order Chitinophagales; family LD1; genus UBA1941. The sequence continues at coordinate 120,574 of JAFDYQ010000007.1, forward strand.
TGGTGTACTCTATGGTGCGAAGGGGTATTGAAGATATACTCTATCAGCGGGTGCATCTTGCCTATGGCGCGGGTGTGTATCCAGAATTGGTACAGCGTATCTACGCCCGCAGCTATGCCAAATGTGAGCGGGTCAAATCCCAGTAGCGGCAGTGGCAGGAAGATGAAAAACGCGATCAGGTTGTGTATCCATGACTGACGGAGCGCTACAGACAGGTTATACTCTTCGCTCTGGTGGTGCGCCACGTGTGCGCCCCAGAAGAAGTTGATCTCATGGCTGAGCCTGTGTGCCCAGTAGAAGAGGAAATCAAACAATACCAGGCACAGCGCGAATGCCCACCAGGTCCTTGGCAGATGAATGAGGGCAAAATGATTGTGCAGGTAAACGTAAATCCCAAAGATCAGCCCCTTGCTCAGCGCTCCCGATATCTGGCTGCCTATACCTAGTGCAAAATTTGATATGGTATCATTCAGGCGGTAGTAGTTCTTCTTCTTGCGATACCCATACCATGCCTCTAGCAAAACGAGGATGATAAAGGCAGGGATAGCATAAAATATCGGACTTTTCATGTTGTACACTGTTTTGGGACAGTAAATTTAGCGTATCTATATGAGTCGGTAAGGGGTGAAAATCCATCGGCAGGCAAAGAATTCAGTTAAATAATATCTCTGTTCGGTCAAAGGCGGGAAATATTGCACTTTTGGGTATGCAGCACTACTTAAAGACCCTGTTTCTCATCATCTCCATCCTGTTTATACTCACAGGGACATTCTTCCTGTTCACAGTACTGTTCTCTATCGTGCGTCCCGATATCCTTACATACGATACGTCTGGCCGTATCATCTCTGTATTCGTAGCCATAGTGTGCTTCTCATTTGCCTATACGCTCTTTGGCCTGAGCAGAAAGTAAGACCCGCATAAACAAGAAAGCCTGACATCAGTCAGGGCTTCATTCTTGTCTTTACGATTATCCCAAAACTTAAATACAATTAGAACCGCGAAGGTCGCCAACTACGCAAAGCTTTTTTAAATAAATTTTCGCGTTCTCCGCGTTCTTGGCGGTTGATCATTCATGTGGTGCGAATGCTTACTTCTTCGTATCATCTCTGGTTACATGCAGCTTATCCATCGCCATCATCTGGCGCACAGTCTGCTGCATCCCCTCGGTGCTGCCATCCAGAAAGATCACATTGCCCTTAGACACCTCTGCAAACTGCTTGATCGCATCTGTCCACATGTTAAACATGATCATACTCGCATCCAGGTTAGCCTGCTCCATCTGCTTGGCGGCAGAGCTCATACCCTTGGCCACCTCCTCGCGGAAGAGGGCCACACCCTGGCCGCGCAGCTGCGCAGCGATCTTCTCGGCCTCTGCGGCTATCTTGATCGCGTTACCTTCTGCCTCGGCGGCCTTGGTCTTGGTGATCAGGAGCGCCTGGCCTTCGTTCTCGGCTGCAGCCTTCAGGTTGTTAGACGCCACCACACGGCTCATAGAGGTCATGATCGCCTCGTCAAAGGTGATGTCATTCAGCTGCAGATCCTGCAGGTGGTAGCCCCACTCCTCCAGCTGGCGGTCTATCTGGTCCTTCACATAGTCTATGATCTCCTTGCGCAGGCTCAGGATCTCGGCCTGCCTTTTAGTGGCTACAAACGAGCGGATAGAACCCTCTATCGTGCGTGTCAGCGCCTGCATCAGGTTTTTATCATCTATAAATTTGAAAGCCACGTTCTTCAGCGTGTCCTCCTGCTGATTCAGCACAGAGTAGAGCAGCATGGATTTGAAGTATACATTGGCCTGGTCTACAGTGATGGCCTGAAACTGCAGCTCCACAGAGCGATTTTGTATAGAGATGATGCGGAAAATACTTTCCACATATGGCAGCTTGAAATTTAGCCCCGGCATCATGATGCGGCGGTACTTGCCAAAGAAGGTGATCACTGCCACATTGCCCTGCTGCACGGTGACAAATGAACCCAGCGCAGTAAAAACGATGAGTAGGAGGACAATGACAGAGAAGATGGATCCGAGTGCCATAAGTATATTGTTTTCACCAAAGGTAAGGCTATTTTGCAGGCCAGGAAATTTATAAAGGCAAATGACGTTATGGAAATAATAGGGCAGATCAAACCCATCTTAAGGCGTAGGTTTTTGCCTCTCTTTCGGAGAGGGAAGATGTCCGCAGCGGCGGACAGATGGGTGAGGTGCATTCCCTCTTTTTGCGTTTATTAGTACAGTGAATCTCTACAGGTTTTATATCGCGTTATTCCTGCTTTGCATGCTGTCCACTGCGTACGCACAGCATGACCGCGCGTTCTCATTCGATTCACTGTTTGCGAAATACCCTGATGCCTTTGACTCTGTGCTGGCGCACAAAGCCGACTACCGTCTCCAGGTACTCTACACCCGCATAGATCGAGATGCCCACAATGCACCACACCTGACCACCTACAGCCTCGATGCAGACAGATACTACTACTATTGCGCCAGCATGATGAAGCTGCCCGCCTGTGCCCTCACACTGGAGAAGCTCAACGATCTCTCGCAGTACCGCGTCACCATGTTTGACTCGCTGGGCATAGACAGTATAGCCTGCACGCAGCTCAGCCCCGAGGCCATGATGCTCGGCACACCATATTCCTGCCTCTCGCAGTATATCAAGGAGATGCTGCTGGTGAGTAATAACAACGCCTTCAACCCTGTCTACGATTTTCTCGGCCAGCGCGCCTTTCAGGACCGACTGCACGAGATCGGATGCCCCGATGCTGTGGTGAGCAATCGGTATGCAAACTGTGATACTATCTCTAATCGCAAATGCTCACCTGTCTCGCTTTATGACCGGCACACACACCAGCTCCGCTACATGCAGCCCTGCATCATCAATGAGCGCCCGCAGTACTATGATGGTCCGCTCTCCCCGCTGGTGGGGGATGGCTATATGTATGGCGGCACCTTGATCGGCTCCCCTAAGAGTTTTAGGTATAGTAATTATATCCCGCTATCCGAGTTGCACCGGCTTCTTACACACATCATCCTGCCGGAAACTCAGCGTCTGGATGAGCGCCTGCGCCTCACGCACAATGACTACCAATACCTATACAAGTGCATGGGCATGTTTCCCCGTGAGTGCGCCTATCCTACCTACGACTCTATCCGCTATCCCGATAGCTACATGAAGTACTTCATGGGGCTCGACACCACTGCCTGCACCATGCCTGCCAATCTCCGCATCTTCAATAAAGTCGGCCAGGCTTACGGCTTCATGACGGACTGCAGCTATATAGTAGATACGCTGAATAAAGTAGAGTTCTTCCTGTCGTGCTCCATGTATCTCAATGCTAACGGTATCCTGAATGATGGCAAATATGAATACGACCAGATAGGTTTTCCTTTTTTTAGCAATCTCTTCAATGCGGTCTACGAGGAGGAGCTGACCCGCCACCGCGACTATAAGCCAGTGCTGCATTTGCCTGACTTTACCGATACCCTTCTCGTCAAGCCCGGCCCACCCAAGTGGCTCCGCATAGACAGCGCAGCTAGTGCCGAACAGATGGAGGCTGTACTGGCATCACTCGCCGACTCCATGTGGCAGGATCGCAGATTGCCTATCAACTATGACAACCCCACCTCCGATGAGATCTTCTATCGCAACCTGTCCATCGCTCTCAGACAGAAGGCTGCAGTCTCATATCCTTTCGATGCTCTCAGGGCAAAACATATTACCATGCTTAGCTCGCCGGATCAGAAGTTGCGTGTATTCAACTGGGATAGAGACTCCGAACGGAGCAACTATGCACTGCTGCAATATATAGATAGCGGCCAGGTGACTTTATTCCCGTTAGATGACCTTGCAAAGGAAATGTCTCCTAAGCTGACCTATAAGCAACTCTACTCCCTGCGTGCCAGATCCGGGACCATCTACCTACTGCTGGGTGAGACTGATCCCGGCACAGGCGGCACACAGTATTTGCAGGCTCTATCTTTGCATATCGGGAAACTAGTCAATGCTCCTGTATTTCAATCGGAGGCGGGCGGCAAAAGACGCTATGATGCGCTGCTCGTAGAGCGCCACGATACGAAGCAAGGTATCCGCTATGATGCCAGGCACAAAACCCTCTCCTATCCTCAGATCACGAGAACAGGCCACAAGATCCGCGTTCAGTCGCGCAAGCTGAAATTCGATGGGGAAGTATTCAAATAGATATTCAGCCGCAATAGGTCTAAATTCCTTATCATGGTGCTTCCCTCTCCCTCGGAGAGGGAAGCTGCCGAAGGCTGATGGGTGAGGTGTCTCCCGCCTCCCGCCCTTCGTCCCCCGTATTTCCCCGTTCGCTGACCATTTCTACCCCCGTTCGATTTCTTTTTTATATTTACCGGATTCATAAAATTCCATTAAGCTATCATGAAGGACTACACCAGGCTATTTGATATTATCTACTATCAGCAGGACCAGTTTCCGCAGGAGGATGCCTTCTGCCGCAAGGAGAACGGACAGTGGACCAGGTACTCTACTGCAGATGTGATACGCACAGGCACGGAGGTCAGTCTTTCGCTGCTGGCACTGGGTGTCAAGCCGGATGACAAGATAGCCGTAGTCTCGGCCAACCGCCCCGAGTGGAATATAGTAGACCTCGGTGTACTGCAGATAGGTGCTGTACTGGTCCCTATCTACCCTACCATCACAGAGGAGGAGTATGAGTTTATCCTGAAGGATGGCAACGTGAAGTACATCTTCGTAGGCGACGCCGGCCTCGCTGCCAAGATCAATAACATCAAATCAAAGACCGAGCTGATAGACATCTTCAGCTTTGACAAAGTGCCGGGCACCAAAAGCTTTGAGGAGTTCCTCGCGCTGGGCCGTGGCGGCGATGTAGCTGCCGTAGCTGCAGCGCGTGCCGCAGTAGACCCTATGCAGCTCGCTACTATCATCTACACGTCTGGTACCACCGGCAATCCTAAAGGCGTCATGCTCTCACACAATAACGTAGTGAGCAATGTCAAGGCTGTGAAGCCTATCCTCCCCGTAGATCATACCATGAAGGTGCTGAGCTTCCTCCCGCTCTGCCACATCTTTGAGCGCATGGTGGTGTATGTATATATGGCCAATGGCGTCTCTATCTACTACGCCGAGAGCCTGGAGCTGATAGCGGATAACCTGAAAGAGGTCAAGCCGGACTTCTTCACCTCTGTACCGCGCCTGCTGGAGAAGGTCTTTATGAAGCTGGAGGCAGCCTCTGCCAACCTCAGTGGCTTTAAGAAGAAGCTCTACCTCGCCGCGATGGACTTCGCAGTGAACTATGACATAGAGAAGCAATACGGCTGGTGGGACAACTTCCTCTACAAGAATATATATGACAAGCTGATCTTTGCCAAGTGGCGCGAGGCGCTGGGCGGCAATGTGAAGGGCATAGTAACAGGCGCTGCCAAGCTCAATCCAAAGCTGGCGCGCGTCTTCACTGCTGCGGGTATATTCATCAGTGAGGGCTATGGCCAGACAGAGAGCTCTCCGGTCATCACGGTCAATCCGTTCACACCTGACCAGATCAAGTTTGGTACCGTAGGCCCGGTGATAGATGGCGTAGAGGTACACCTGGATCATCGTGAGGGCATGGGTGCAGGCGAGGGCGAGATCCTGGCCAAAGGGCCTAACGTCATGATGGGCTATTACAATCGTCCTGATGCTACGGCAGCTACCGTGAAGGATGGCTGGCTGTACACCGGAGACGTAGGCAAATTTATAGACTACAAGGGCCGCAAATACCTGCAGATCACAGACCGAGTCAAAGAGATCTTCAAGACCTCCGGTGGCAAGTATGTAGCACCACTCTCTCTGGAGAGCAAGATGAAAGAGATACCATTCATAGAGCAGATGCTGGTGATAGGGGAGAACCGCAACTATGTATCGGCGCTCATCGTGCCAAACTTCCCTGCGCTGACAGACTGGTGCAAGCAGCACGGCGTGACTGCTACCAATAAGGATGCGATCGTCAAGTCCCCCGAAGTGCGCAAGATGATGCAGGCTCAGATAGATGAGAAGAACAAGAACTTTGGCAGCTGGGAGACCATCAAGAAGTTTGAATTACTACCCGAGGAGTGGACCATAGAGGGCGGCGAGCTGACCCCTACTACCAAGGTACGCCGCAAGGTGGTGATGGATAAATACAAAGACATCATAGAGGGCCTCTACAGCGGTGTGAAGACCGTATAGCACCATACCACATCCTATGAACGCAAAAGAAAACATCGTCAGGTTTGCACTGGCATATCCACGTGTCTATGGCCTACTCATGGCAGTCATTGGAGCAGCTATAGCAGGTTACTTTCTGATATGGCCGGCCATACAGATGGAGCGGCATGAGGCGCAGATAGAGTACTCTGCACCGTTTGGTGCTACCGGTGGATTCATGGTACTGATCGGACTTGTAGTACTGCTGCTGGGTGGGCGTGTCATAGACCTCGCCGTCATGGAGAATAAGGACAGGATAGAGCGCTACGGCAAGACGAAAGTCTATATCGGATATGCCCTTATCGGCATTGCTTTTATCGTGTTCTACATTTTTTGCGATCAACATATAGCAGCACATGGCTATACAGAGATGCACTAGCTCACTCCGTACTCCTTCTTCCAAGACCCCTGCATCTTCCGCATCATCACGATCTGCCCCACGTGATACGCATTGTGCAGATTGATATGCCCCGTGATCGATACCCAGTCTTCCTTTTCACCCGCAGGTAGCCCCTTAGCCAGCGCCGCCTGCCACTGTGAGAAGACCTCATCTGCCCGCACCATCAGCTGGTCAAAGTGGATCTTGGTCTCCGCCTGAAAAGTCTCCTCGTTGGTCTGCACAGCAGGCAGATCCGCACCACGAAGCTTATGCAGATAGCGGTCATTCCAGAAGATAAGATGTACCACCTGCTCATAGATAGAGTTGAAGGCCGGCTCTGGCTTCCATCGCGCCTGCTCATCCGTCAGCCCCTGCACAGCATCCCTCAGACATACGAACCATTCCTTCTTGTCAAACGTCGCATTAAACTGCTCCAGCAAATGATTTTTCATACACGGTATTTATGTTCTGTCTAAAAATACCATTTTATCAAAATGCGCACCAAGCTCCACCTTTACTACCAAGTCAGCATTGTTGAAAATCCTTCTTTGGAAAGGGGGGGCCGCAGGCCGGAGGATTGCGCCGGCGCCGCAATACCGACATACCCCCTCAAAAAACTTTCCAAAAATATTTTTCACTACGCAAATACATTGCGCAGTGAGTCCTTTATTTTGCCACTGTATTCAGCGCCACACTGGCAAGATGAGTTGCAAAGAATACTAGCAAAAATATTTTTTACTAATTATTTTAGTATTCAAAGAGAAGTCCTATTTTTACATTTATAAATCCAACAACATGGCAAACATGACTGCTGACGAGAAAAAAGAAAAGATCAAAGCCCTCCAGCTCACCGTAGACAAGCTGGACAAAGCCTACGGCAAAGGCACCGTGATGAAACTCGGTGATGCCCGCGTACTGGCTACAGAGGCCATCCCTACAGGCTCTATCGGGCTCGACATAGCCCTCGGTATAGGTGGCCTGCCCAAGGGCCGTATCGTAGAGATCTACGGGCCGGAATCTTCTGGTAAGACGACCCTCGCCATCCAGACCATAGCCAATGCACAGCGCATGGGCGGTATAGCAGCCATTATAGATGCAGAGCACGCCTTTGATAAAGAATACGCCATCAAGCTGGGCGTAGATGTCAATAACCTCCTCATTTCTCAGCCGGACGATGGTGAGCAGGCACTCGATATCGCAGAGCACCTGATCCGCTCAGGGGCGATAGATATACTCGTCATAGACTCCGTAGCCGCACTCGTACCACGTGGCGAGCTGGAGGGCGAGATGGGCGAGAGCAAGATGGGCCTCCATGCACGCCTCATGTCTCAGGCGCTCCGCAAGCTGACCGGTACCATCAGCAAGACCGGCTGCTGCTGCATCTTTATCAATCAGCTCCGTGAGAAGATCGGTGTCATGTTTGGCAATCCGGAGACCACTACCGGCGGCAATGCCTTGAAGTTTTACGCCTCTGTACGTCTCGATATCCGTCGCATAGGCCAGATCAAGGAGAAGGACGATGTGATAGGCAACCGTACCAAGGTGAAGGTGGTCAAGAATAAGATGGCTCCGCCATTCAAGACCACTGAGTTTGACCTTATGTATGGTGAGGGTACCTCCAAGGCCGGTGAGATAGTAGACCTCGGCACCGAGCTGGAGATACTCCAGAAGTCCGGCTCATGGTACAGCTATGAGGGTACTAAGCTCGGCCAGGGCCGTGAGGGCGTGAAGCAGCTCCTCAATGACAACCCTGAGATGGCTGCCGAGATCGAAAAGAAGATCAAGGACAAATTCCTCCAGGGAGTAGAGGTTATCAAAACCGAGAAGGAGGAAGTAGAAGATTAATTAGTTTCTTGTTTTGTTTGCCCTATAAATAAAGGCCGCCCCATCTTGCAGAGGGCGGCCTTTTACCATTTTCCCCTATGATAAATCTAAGATCGGTACCCCTCCGCTCGGTTCAAAATCAATTCTGCAACCACCTGGTCAACTCTATCTCCGGTTCAAAAACAAATCTGTGGAAGCCATTTTCAAAACCTTCTCTCGGTTCAAAAACAAAATCAGAGTTCTTCTGGCGGTCACCCTCTCCTATTTTACGATAGGCAGGGTGAGGTAAGTAACGTCAAGGGGATTACACTTTTAAGCTCCCGCTCCCGGTTCAAAAACAAAATTGCGATACCGAAGCTGTTACCCTCTTCTATTTAGGAGAGGGCAAAGGTGGGGTAAGTCCGCGTCAAGAGAATTGCATTTTAAACTTAACTCTCCGATTCAAAAACAAAACACCCCAAATAAAAAAGACCGCCCCAAAGGAGCGGTCTCAAATATCTTAAAGAGAACTGTTCAGATTACCTCACCACAAACTGGCGCACCATACGCCCGCTGGTCGAGTTGATCATCATCACGTATACACCGGAGGCTACGTTGCCCAGGTTTACGTTGATGTTAGTGGTACCAGTCACATCTATATCCTGTGTGTGGATGGTACGGCCTATCTGATCTACCACCGTCAGCTGGCCGGCTATGCGGTCAGCTGTGGCCAGTGCTACTGTGAAATTGCCCTGGTTAGGGTTAGGATAGATTGTCAGTTCTACACCGTTCTGTATCTCAGAGATACCGGCAGGATAGCAGACGCTCAGTTTATACGGATATACCTGGCTGAAGTTGAACTGCATGCAGGTATCAATATAACCTATCAGCGGGAAGGTGCCATGACCGCAAGCGATGCCTGAGATGGTCAGGTTGTAGTCGCCGGCAGAGGTTACGGCAGCATTCACAGTACCGGTCACATGCGCACAGGCGTATGAGCCCGGGAAGAGCCAGCTGGTCAGGATCGGATTGCTCACACTCGTGATGCCGGCAGGATAGCCCGTGATGCTATTGATATTGATAGAATCTACATAGATCACGGCCTGGCCTGCAGGTATGAGCGGCTGGAAGTCATGTGCATCTATAGAGGGCGGTACCTGTATATTGATCTGCCCGCTATATGAGGTGCCGGTCACGATGCATGGCAGACTAGTAGGGTAGACGTGATTAGTGCTATTGAAGTGGGTCGTATCTACTGTGCAGGCACCCTGTCCGTTGCAGACATTGAGACTGTAGTGCAGGTACGCACCCAGATTGCCGCTCACACAGCTGTCTATAGCTACGCCAAAGATATTGCCATGCACACAGCCACGGCCAAAGAGATTGACAGCGTAGTTTCCTACAGAGTCATTAGTCGTACCGGAGAAGAGCGCGCAGCCATAAGCACCACCGTGCAGCCATACAGAGTCACCCGGATTGGTAGTCACAGAGATACCTGCAGGTATACCGGTCACGCTGTCTATGCGCATAGAGTCTATGTGCAGGTAGTACTGATTGGCAGGCAGAGCAGATACGAAGAGGTGTGCGTCAATAGAGTCAGGTATCTTCAGGCTCACGGTCTCAGAGTATGGCATACCCTGCATGATACATGGCAGTGTAGGAGGGTAGAAGTATACGCCGCTGGTAAAGTGGGCAGTATCTGGAGTACATACGCTAGGTGGTGGTGCCGGAGCACATACATCCAGGCTGTAGTTGATAAAGTTTGGCAGCTGGCCTGTCTGGCAGCTGTCTACCGGGAAGCCACCTATGGAGCCATGTACACATCCGGCGCCGAAGAGGCTGAGTGGATAGCTGCCTATGGCGTCACCGGTCGTACCTGATACCTGTATACAGCCGTACTGGCCGGCGCGCATCCAGGTGCCTGAGCCTGGGCTCGCAGCGGTGCTGATACCTGACGGTGCACCGGTGATGCTATCCAGGCGGATAGAGTCTACATACAGAAAGTACGTATTGGCCGGCAGGCCGCTGAAAAATATCTGCGCATCCACTGAGTCAGGTATGCGGACATTGACCGTCTGCGAGTAGGACTGCGTCTGATGGATACACGGCAGAGAGGCCGGATACACTATAGTACCGGGTGTGAAATGGCTGCTATCTACCGTACACTGGGCCGAGGCGCCAAATGTCATGGCGATGAAAGCAGACAAAAACAGTAATGTTTTTTTCATCGATGATTTTGGTTTTGATTAATGATGTCGGCGAATTTACGCTTTTTCAAATAGAAAAGCGCCCGTCTTTAAATCTTAAAAGAACAGGCGCTTTGTTAGCTAAATAGTGCTTAGGACGGTTATAGCTTGCCTACCATATCGATAGGGTTCACCCACTTGTCAAAGTCTTCTGCAGTCACATACCCGAGGTCAATGGCTGTCTGCTTCAGGGTCTTGTTGGTCTTGTGCGCGGTCTGGGCTATCTCAGCAGCCTTGTAGTAGCCGATGTATGGATTCAGAGATGTCACCAGCATCAGTGAGTTGTGCAGGTTGCTGTCTATATTGGCCTGTATCGGCTCTATACCTGTAGCGCAGTGGTCGTTGAATGACACGCACACATCACCTATCAGGCGTGCAGAGTGCAGAAAGTTATAGATGATCACCGGCTTGAATACATTCAGCTCAAAGTGACCGGTAGCGCCACCTATATTGATCGCTACGTCATTGCCCAGCACCTGTGCGGCTACCATGGTCATAGCCTCGCACTGTGTAGGATTCACCTTGCCCGGCATGATAGAGGAGCCTGGTTCATTGTCTGGTATGCTGATCTCGCCTATGCCGCAGCGCGGGCCGGAGGCCAGCAGGCGCACGTCATTGGCTATCTTCATCAGAGAGCAGGCTACAGTCTTCAGCGCACCATGCGCCTCTACGATAGCGTCGTGAGCCGCCAGCGCTTCAAACTTATTCTCCGCCGTCACAAATGGCAGACCAGTCAACGTAGCGATATGCTTAGCCACATTCTCGGAGTAGCCCGGAGGCGTGTTGATACCGGTACCGACTGCTGTACCGCCGAGCGCCAGCTCTGAGAGGTGCGCCAGTGTATTATTGATGGCACGCAGGCCGTGGTCCAGCTGAGACACATAGCCGGATAGCTCCTGGCCGAGCGTGAGCGGCGTAGCATCCATCAGGTGTGTACGGCCTATCTTTACCACCTTCATATATTCTTTAGACTTGGCCGCCAGCGTATCGCGCAGCTTCTTGATACCCGGTATGGTCACATCCACCAGTATCTTGTATGCTGCGATGTGCATAGCCGTAGGGAAAGTATCGTTAGAAGACTGAGATTTGTTTACGTCATCATTAGGAGCGATAGATTTCTTCTCGTCCAGCAGGCTGCCACCCATCAGTACATGCGCGCGATAGGCCACGACTTCATTCACGTTCATATTGCTCTGTGTGCCTGATCCTGTCTGCCATACCACTAGTGGAAACTGGTCATCGAGCTTGCCCGCCAATATCTCATCACACACCTGGCCTATGATGTCAGACTTTTCCTTTGGCAGCACACCCGCTTCGAGATTGGTCAGCGCCGCCGCCTTCTTGAGGTAGGCAAAGGCGCGGATGATCTCCTTCGGCATCTTATTGATGTCCTCTGCTATTTTGAAGTTATGTACCGAGCGCTGTGTCTGCGCACCCCAGTACACATTGGCTGGTACCTCTACCACGCCCATCGTATCTTTCTCCTTGCGGTATTCCATGATGTTTTTGATTTAGCGGGAGCGAAGGTAAAGAATTCACTCATTCATGAATTTGAAATTTTCAGGATGCCCGTCTCGCTTATACTGACAAACATCAGGAGTATGATTTATATAAACTTCTTTAAATCTATCAGGCATATTATCAGCTATCCTTATATTCACTGCAAGGTCCAAAAACTAAATCTAATTTCAACATGTCAGGCACTCCGTCTTCATTTCGTCGTTTACTCAATCCGCACAGGATAGCCGTGGGTGTAGATTGGGCTGTCCTGGTGGGATTTTTCCTGTCAGGCCTGCTGCATCCGAGTATCAGCATGTACTATGATAGCCTATGGCGCCTTTTTGTCTGCATCACAGTACCGCTTATGGCGTTCAGTTACGTCATCTATCTCGTATCTGAGCGCTACGGTCATCGCATACAGGGCGATCGCCGCAAGGCGCCGCCGCTGGCTGAGGAGGCTTTTGGTAGTATCAGAGCTGCGTTTGTAGTATCGTGTATGGCCGCATGGCCGGTCGGTATGCACAGGGCCGGGCTGCATACAGGCCTGGTATGGACGCTGCACGAGATGGGCCTGACCTGGTGGATGGTAGTGCTGGAGATGTATCTCGGCATCATAGCCATAGATGCCATCACCTACTGGAAGCACCGCCTCCTGCATACCAAGGCCTTCTATCCCTTTCACAAGCATCACCATACCTTTCGTGATCCTACACCTTTCTCAGGATTCGCCGTAGGTCCGGTGGAGACTTTTCTTACGTTTTGGCCGCTGCTGCTCACTTGCTTCCCTCCGGCCAAGCACTTCATCCCGCTCTATATAACAGCCATTATTGGCTTCGTATTTCTCAATCTCTATCTGCACTGCGGTGTCACCTTCACCTGGCTGGAGAGGCTGCTCCCCCGCATAGGGCTCAATAGCTCTGCCTGGCACAATGTGCATCACTCTGATGTAGTATCAAACTTTGGGGAGGTATCCTTTATCTGGGACAAGGTGTGCAAGACTACCCGTGAGGCAGCGCAGCAGAAGAAAATGGCAAGGATCGAGGCCTGATGGTCAGGAGTCCGTGCGCCTCATATAGACAGTGGCTATAGCCAGGTGAAACTCCATCGTATTTAGTTTACCCTTTTCGTAGCGGTATACACTGCGGCTGCCGTCTGCATTTTTGATCTCCAGAGTATTGGCATCTACTCTCTTCAGGCCGGTATAGCTGGCCTCTGCCTCATGAAAAATGCGAGACCGCTGCATCGGGTCAGTGAAGTACAGAGATATGACAGAGTATAATGGTACCTCACTGAATGACCGCCTTCCGCTCTGGGACTCCACCTGGTACTGATGACCGTCATAGGAGACTTTATTCCACTTTTTGGTCTTGCCGTTCTCTATCTCCCGGTAGGAGGAGGAGACAAGTTTGCCGCCTTTGTACCTTACTTCCTGTATCGTTTCATTTTCAAAATCCATCCAGAGGATGGTGGCTTTGCCTTTAGCATTCAGAGTGTAGAGTTCTGTGCTATCCTGCACTTTATGGCTTACGACCATTTTGCCAAACTTAGACCCGAGCACAGTCATGTCATACACGATGGTCTGCGCAGACACAGCGGTGGTGATCACCGATAGGAAAATAATCACATATGATCTTTTCATGGTATGGTGAATATAGTGAAAGCTCTGCTTTCTCAGGTTGTTTTTACTGCCACCTGTACATAGTGAGTAAAGAAAAACTCCTTCTTTACCAGCACAGTCTTTTCTATGCTGCATCCCCGTGAGGTCAGGAAACGCTCATATTCCCCCAGGTCATACTGATGCGGATGCAGTATATCGCCTGGTATCAGGCGGAAGAGATGCCGGAAGAAAGAATGATTATGCGCATCTATAGATACTACTATGTACCCGCCATCTTTTGTAGCAGCTACCAATCTATCATAGGCCAGTTCTATATCCGCCACATGGTTGACAGCATTCATGCAGAAAGTGACATCAAATGGCTGAGCAGCAACAAAGTCCTCCAGTGACTGATGGACGAATGTAGTGTATGGATAATCCTTGCTATCAAAGAAGGCTAACGACTGCTCATAGCTATCCAGCAGTGGATCGACAGCCGTCACGTCTTTATCAGGAAACACAGTGAAGATGCCTGCCGGTCCGCAGCCCAGATCAGCGATGGTCAGGGCTTCTCTGAGTGGTAGCATATCTGCTACCTGATCCAGCAGTCCGCGCCAGTATTGGCGCTTCCAGTCGTAGTACGCAGCTTTATCCTTGCCGGAAAAATAGCGTTGCCACCACTTCAGCTCAAACCATTGCGCTACCTTCCACCTTATACTCATTGCGGTTGTTCAATTTTCAAATCTTCAAATTAACACATCTTCAAATCATATAGCTTTGTCCACATATCGCATCTATTATTTCCACATTTGATCATCTATGCGCAAGATAGCTTTGTCCGATAAAATAAACGTATAATTTTACGGACAAGCTGTATGCTACTCTATCGCTCCGTACTCGATACGGGGAGGAAAGTCCGGACAATACAGAGCGCCGCACCCAGATAATCTCTGGGCTATTCGCCTAGGCGAATACGAGACAGTGCCACAGAGAATAACCGCCCGGTCCCTATGCCGGGCAAGGGTGAAAACGTGCGGTAAGAGCGCACGGCTCCGATATGGGAACATGCGGGGCGGGTAAACCTTGCGGATTGTAAGCCCATGTAAACCGGCGGCTGAGGCCGGCTCGGTCGATCCTGAGCGATCAGGGACGCCGGAGGGTTGGGTGCTACAGGTGTGGAGCGATCAGCATCGCAGATAAATGATAGAGACTCCCGCGAGGGAGGACAGGATCCGGCTTACAGGCATACAGCCCTTTTTTTAATTGATAATTGATAGTGGACAATTGACAATTAGGAAAAGGAATAGGCTTTCGTTATCAATTATTCATTGTCCACTATCAATTAGAAAACATGCCAAACATCCTCATCGCAGACGACGAGAAAGCCATCCGCAAAACACTCCGCGAGATACTGGAGTACGAAGGGTACAAAGTAGATGAAGCAGAAGACGGCCAGAAAGCCTACGAGATGGCCAAAGAGGGAGAGTATGACGTAGTGCTCTGCGATATCAAGATGCCCAAAATAGACGGCCTCGAGGTGCTGGATAAACTCAAAAAGGAAGGCAGCGAGGCACAGATCATCATGATCTCCGGTCACGGTACGCTGGAGACCGCCGTAGATGCTGTCAAGAAGGGTGCCTACGATTTTATCTCCAAGCCACCTGATCTCAACCGCCTCCTGATCACTGTGCGCAATGCGCTGGACAAGTCTAACCTCGTGACAGAGACCAAGATACTGAAGCGCAAAGTAGGCAAGACCCGCGAGATAGTAGGCGATAGTCCGGCTATCATGAAGATCAAGGAGACCATCGAACGTGTGGCCCCTACGGAGGCCCGCGTGCTGATCACAGGTGAGAACGGCACCGGCAAGGAGCTAGTAGCCCGCTGGATACATGAGAAGTCTAACCGTGCAGCCGGTCCGCTGATCGAGGTAAACTGTGCTGCTATACCCGGCGAGCTGATCGAGAGCGAACTCTTCGGCCATGAGAAAGGTGCCTTTACCTCTGCTATCAAGCAGAAGCTCGGCAAGTTTGAGCTGGCAAATGGGGGCACCCTCTTCCTGGATGAGATAGGCGATATGTCGCTCTCTGCCCAGGCCAAGGTGCTCCGTGCACTGCAGGAGAACCGTATCAACCGCGTAGGTGGCGACAAGGACATACTCGTAGATGTGCGCGTGATAGCAGCTACCAATAAAGACCTGACCAAGGAGATCGAGGAAGGTAAGTTTCGTATGGACCTTTACCATCGCCTCAGTGTGATACTGATACATGTGCCGTCTTTGCATGAACGCGCGGATGATATCCCGCAGCTGGCAGACAAGTTCGTGCGCGAGATATGCGAGGACTATGGTATCCCTAAGAAGGTGATCACCCCAAAGGCGCTGGACGAGCTCAAGACCATGCGCTGGGATGGCAATATCCGCGAGCTGCGCAACGTGATGGAGCGCCTCGTGATCCTCTCAGACCAGAAGATCACTGAGGACGAGGTCAAGAGCTTTGTGACCAATACACAGGCAAAGGAAACACCTACCGACCTCTTCGAGCAGTTTGATAAATTCCAGGACTTCAAAGAGCATATCGAGAAGCTCTTTATAGAGCACAAACTCAAGAAGTTTAACTGGAATGTATCCAAGACAGCTGAGTTACTAGACATCCAGCGCAGCCACTTGTACAATAAGATAGAGAAGTTCGATCTGCGTCGGAATTAAGATCGACATTCACAATAGTTTTGTAATGGTCCCGATGATGCCGGGGCCATTGCTTTTTATATATCCTTGCGTAGTAGTTCAGGAGGTATACGCTTATTGGGCTTGAAGTCGTACTTGCGCTCACGCTCCTCCGGTGTCTGTGTCTCATAGAGAAAAATTGCCATTTCTTCGATCCACTGAAATACTTCCTCTGTAGATAAAGCTGCATGCTTTTCCATTTGCTCCATGGTGACCGTGTAAGTGAAACCCACCCTTTGCTTTTCCGATGGCATTACTTCTTGTAGTATTTTTTGAGATTGATAATATCGGAATGGTCTTGCTCGCGATCGGCAAAGCTTTTCAAAGCGATAAGGTCGTCTACGGATAAAAGATATATAGGCACATCTTGAAGAGTTCTTATTTCTTTTCGCGCCCAGCAATCAGCAAAATCAATATTGCTATGAGTCAATACGTCTAAAGTCATAGCACGAAGCGTATCACTGGAAAAGCTGTACGCTACCAGGTTTTTCTCCTGATAATATTTCAATCGGATCTCTGCTGGTATGAGCGTCTTAAGTTGAAAGAAAAGGTTGTTCTTGTAACGGTGCTCGGCTAGTGCCGCTTCAAATCTCTCTATGTTATTTTCTTCCCATTCTATCAGCAGGTCTATATCTGCAGTCATCCGGGGTATACCGTAAAGGTTGACTGCCAGACCACCGCAGAGCAGGTACTTTACCTCGTGCTTATTGAGCGATGCAAAAATGTCTTTGAGATGGAGCATATTATCTGTCTAAAGATACGATTTGCAAAAATAATCCGGTATACTTATTCGTCTTCCTACGGGTATTGCCTTTTTCTGAAATTCTCCCTTACATTCACCGCATGATACATTTCAATGAAGTGGTCCTGGCCAATGGCCTGAGGATACTCGTACATGAAGATCCCGCCACTCCGCTCGCTGCTGTCAATATACTCTACAAAGTAGGCGCCCGTGATGAAGACCCGAATAAAACCGGCTTCGCACACCTCTTCGAGCATTTTATGTTTGAAGGATCTGTCAATATCCCTGAGTTTGATAGCCCTTTGCAGTTTGCCTCTGGTGAGAACAATGCCTTTACCTCAAACGATATCACCAACTACTACGATATACTCCCCGCTACTAATCTGGAGACAGCTTTCTGGCTGGAGAGCGACCGCATGCTGTCACTCGATTTCAATCTCGAAAGTCTGGAGACGCAGAAGAAGGTCGTGTGTGAAGAGTTTAAGGAGCACTATATCAATCAGCCGTACGGCGATGTGTGGCATAAGCTCTCTGCACTTGCTTACAAGGTGCATCCCTATCAGTGGCCTACCATCGGCAAAGAACTCTCTCACGTTGAGAACGCCACCATGGAAGACGCAAAGGCTTTTTTCTTCAAATACTATCGCCCGCGCAATGCTGTGATGGTAGTAGCCGGTGGTGTGAAAACCTCTGAAGTAGAAAGGTTGGCAAAGAAATGGTTTAGCGATATACCTTCCGGTGAATTAGCGCTGCATGATCTGCCTAAGGAACCAGTACAGACCGAAGCGCGCATACTGGAGCTGCACGAGGACGTACCACTCAATGCGATCTACAAAGCCTACAAGATGTGCGACCGCCTGCATGCGGACTACCAGGCGTCAGACTTCATACGCGATATGCTATCTACCGGTGAGTCATCCCGCCTGTATAATGAGTTGGTAAAGGATAAGAAGATATTCAGCTCTGTAGCGGCTTATCTCTCAGAGACGATAGATGATGGTATGTTCATAGTAGAGGGCAAGCTCAATCCGGGCATCAGTATGGATGCAGCGGATAAGGCGATAGAAGAAAGCTGCCTGCACCTCGCAGATACGGTGACGGAGCACGAGTTACAGAAAGTCAAGAACAAGACAGAAGCCTACCTGATATTCAGCGATACCAATGTGCTAAACCGCGCTATGAACCTGGCCTGGTACGATATGCTAGGCGACCCGAATGATATCAATAAAGAGATAGATAAATACCTCGCTGTGACCACCGGCCAGATCCGGACAGTAGCGCAGCAGATCTTTGATCAAAACAGGTGCAGTACCGTCAGGTATTTTGCCAAGAATAAGTAGAAACATGAACAGAAGCATAGCTCCCGATATCAAGACCCCGGATCACGTACCGCTCATCCCATCTCAAAAGATCACACTGGACAATGGCCTGCCGGTCTATGTGATCAATGCAGGAGAGGAGGACATAGTGAAAGTAGATTTCGTATTTGAGGCCGGTAAGTGGTACGAGCCAAAGAACCTGCTGGCAGACTTTGTGAACCGCATGATGCGCGAAGGTGTGAAAGGCAAATCAGCCAAAGACATCGCGGACATCTTTGAGTTTTACGGCTGCAATCTGGAGTCGAATGTGTCATTTAATAATGCCGGCTTCCAGATATACTCGCTAACGAAGCACCTGCCAAAAGTGTTGCCACTGCTGATGGAGATATTTACGGAGGCTTCTTTCCCGGATGATGAGTTTGAGACCATACTCAATAACCGTCGCCAGAAACATACCGAGCGCCTGGCCAAGAATGACTATGTAGCCAACCGCAACTTCCTCTCTGCTATGTGGGGGCAGGAGCATCCGTATGGCAGGGTCACGGAATACGCGGACTTTGAGAATGTGACGACTGCTATGTTGCGTGATTATTACAAGCAGTACTACAATGCGTCCAACTGCTTTGCCATCATATCAGGGAAGCTCAACGAGGAGCTGCTAAAGAGTATCAATGATATTTTCGGTACAAAGGCCTGGGCTGGCTCCCCTGCTCCCGATCATGTGACGCATACCATACTGCCCAACCCGGAGAAGCGACTTCATACAGAGAAGAAGGATGCAGTGCAGACCACCATTATGATCGGCAATGCGACGATCAATAAATACCACCCGGACTTTGATAAGCTGATCGTGATGAATACACTGTTTGGTGGCTATTTCGGCTCACGGCTGATGGCTAATATTCGTGAGGAGAAAGGCTATACCTATGGCATCCACTCAGGCATATCTTCCTATCAGAATGGCGGTATACTGGAGATCAGTGCAGAGGTGGGCAAGGAGGTCAGCGAGGCGACTATAGCTGAGGTGGCCAAGGAGATACACATCATGCGCACTGAGCTAGTAGACGATGAGGAGCTGGATACAGTCAAGAACTACATGATAGGCAAACTGATGCGCAGCGTAGATGGGCCGATGAAGTACTCTGATGTACTGAAAGGGCAGATACTCTACCGGCGCGACCCCCAGTACCTGAATCAGTACCTGAAAACTATAGAGAACACGACTGCCGAGGAGATCCGCGAGCTGGCTCTCAAATACCTTGATTTTGACAGGATGTATAAAGTGACTGTCGGGTAAAAGCCACCTCACTACTCAGTTTGGACAATAAGACTGGATCGCTTCCGTTAAGAAGCCGTAGCCTAAAATGCTGCAACGAGGTAGCTTGCCATGCCGTCTACTTATTGACGCATTTTTGCGATATCATCAAATGAATCTCGCTTATTGCATTATTTTTACCCGCTAAAACGGGGCATTATCAAAAAGCTTTTTGCCATCCTTATTTTGTCACTGGCGGGTCAGCTGGGCTTTGCGCAGGTCATCCCTGCTCCCAGGCTGCGCTGTGCTGCGCCTGACACATCTCGCAATGATGTACTCACATGGGACGCCGTGGCCAATCAGCCTTGTGGTGCTTTCATCGGCTATCGCATATACCGGGCTACAGCTATCGGCGGCCCTTATACGCTGGATACTGTGATCACAGACCAGAACGCCACTACATGGAATGATCATGCCGCAGCGAATGCTACCTATTTTTACTACATTCAGGATAGTTTTAATTGCCCGGGCGCGACCTATGCATCTTCCGACACACTGCGCAATGAGCCGAATCCGGCTACGCCCGTGATAGAGGGAGTAGATGTTTTGCCGGATAGTACCGTTCTTTTTATGTGGGATCCCAGCTCCTCTCCGCAGGCTACCTATTATATCATCTATGTCATCACACCCAATGGGCAACATATAGCAGTAGACACTGTCTACGGCCGGTACAATAACTCGTGGATAGATAGTAGTAGCAATCCATATGCCTCTGCACTCAGCTATACGGTAGCAGCAGGTGATAGCTGCCAGTTTACACAGCCCAGTGCTTTTAATACTACGCCGCAGCAGTCCATACTCGCCCAATATCAGACCGCTCACTGCGACCGCGCCATAGGGGTGACCTGGGGCAAATATGTCAACCTGCCCGGTGGCGTGAGGAGCTACGAAGTACTGGTGAGCAAAAATGGCGGCCCGTACCAGATGGTGGCAGACCTCGATACATCCACATTCAACTATGACTATCCGGATTTTGCCGATGGGGACTCTCTCCAGATTTATGTGACTGCCGTCAGTGCCCGAGACACTAACCATGTACTGCATTCCAACTATATGCGCTTTACGGCTAATGTGGTAAAACCACCGGCCTATATCTATCTCACCAATATAACGGTAGACGCGACTAACAATGTAGATATGACCTGGCTGGTAGATAATAAAGCTAAAATACTATCCTATGAGGTTCAGCGCTCGGAGGATAATACGCAGTACCTGCTCACAAAGCTGATCCATGTAGGTCCTCCGCTTGCAGTTTTCAGTTCCTATGCTGACTCTACTGCAGAGCCTCAGTACGAGCCCTATTTCTATACAGTGACAGTTTTTGATTCTTGCAATGGTTCTATCGTGACGCCATATGCGGAGCATATCTCCCTGCAGGGTAGCCTGTCAGACTACTATGAGATATCTCTCAGCTGGAACCCACTGCACATATTCAATGCAAGAGTACTGAAACAGAACCTATACCGCGACATAGGTGATGGTACAGGCATGCAGCTGGTGCACACCTTCAGTGACTCCACACATGTGTCATACGTAGACTCAGTGTATCAGTACCTGGATAAGGCTGGCAATTTCTGCTACCGGATAGAGGCCGTTTATCATATCGTACTGCCCGATGCGCACTATGACACGGTACTCAGCAGCTACTCTAATATTGCCTGTGTAGATCATCGTCCTATCATTTACATACCGAATGCTTTCGTGTATGGAGGGACTAATAATTTCTTCAAGCCCCGGATCATTTTCGGCGACCCGCAAGGGTATACGATGACCATATTCAACCGGTACGGCGGCAAAATTTTTGAAACACATGACCCTAATGAGGGTTGGTACGGTACAGATGGAGGCAAGCCCGCTCAGCAAGGAGGATATGCCTACCTCATCCAGTTTACAGCCAGTGATGGTACGGCCATAGAGCGTACAGGTATAGTCATGATGTTGCGCAAATAGCTTTTTACTTTATAGGGCATTGTAAAATTCAATGCATCTCTAGCTATGCAGGGTATCCAACACTACGGTGGTGCCAGACGTGCTCACGATCGTATCTACTATATAGAGATAACTATTGGATAAACATGGCGCACCCACCATATATCCATGGCCGTGTACGGTTAGGTTACCCATAGAACTGACGTACACAGTTTGTGTGGGAATGCTAAAATTGAGACCCGAGGTTACAACGGCATTGACCGCTACAGGATAGTATGGGTAGCGGCCCATGATAAAGTTATTGCCTCCTCCATCAGAAAGTTCTACCGAAGTACCATTGGAATTAGAAAAATAGCCAGATGAAAACGGATTTGCCACAGACACTATCTGTGTAGATGAGTCTGCCCCTATGCTGTTAGAAATTCTAAGGCTCACAGTATATGTGCCGATCTGACCATAAGTATGCTGAGCGGGATTCGCAGTGGCTGTAGAGCCATCGCCAAAATTCCACAGGTAAGTCATGCCGGATTGCTGCTCTGTGACAGAAAAATTGATAGGAGAACCGGCTATGTTATTGCCGCAACCTGCGGACCCAAAATTAAAGCGTGCATTCGGCGCATCGTACACTGTGATAGTTTTCGTAGTGGTGTTTTTAGATCCGCTGGTAGTAGTCGCTACCAATGTCACTGTATATGAACCGGCGACGGCGTATGTCTTCTGTACGAGTGTGCCCGTGCCGGTCGTGCCATCTCCAAAGTCCCAGGCAGACACTGTAGAATTGCTGGAACAATCAGTAAACGTGACGGGTTGATTGACAATAGGAGCCGATATGTTTAGAGATATACATGCACTGGTGGAGCTATTTTTTTTGCAGCCGGCACCTACTACGCACAGGATCGAAATACACAATAGATAATTGTGGAACGCTTTCATATTAATATTGATTTAGGTAGCAAATATATGTGAATAATATTTACAGTTTGAAAGTGCCTACCGAAACATCAGGAAAACTTTAACGCTAAATTTAGGCCAGGTCTTTGCGAATTTTCTTTGGGAGTTTGTTTTTCACCAGCTCATAGGATTGATGTATGTAGTGCTGCCACTGCTTGTCAGATATTGCATCTCCTTGTATCAGTACCCATTTATATCGGGCCAGGTAGGCAGCAGGTTTGATACCCGGCTTTTGAGAAAACTCCTCAAACTCTTCGTCGTTTACTTTGAGGGAAGCCTTGAATGGCAGGTGCTCGCTCGTCACACAAAACATCTTGTCTCCGATGGAGAAACATAGATCTGCACCCCACTTGATATCTTCGGTCACATGCGGTAGAGAGAGGCAATAGTTGCGCAGGGATTCGATGTCCATATTATTTGCGCGAGTAGTTAGGGCTTTCCTTTGTGATGGTCACATCATGCGGGTGAGACTCATTGACGCCTGCAGCAGTGATCCTGACAAACTCAGCCTGTTGGAGTGCTTTGATGTTCTTCGCTCCGCAGTAGCCCATGCCGGCGCGCAGGCCACCGATGTACTGGTACATCACCTCGGCTACGCTACCCTTGAATGGCACACGACCTACGATACCCTCCGGTACCAGTTTCTTGATATCGTCCTCCGCATCCTGAAAATAGCGATCCTTAGATCCCTCCTGCATGGCCTCCACTGAGCCCATGCCCCGATAGGATTTAAACTTACGTCCCTCAAACAGTATGGTCTCACCCGGGCTCTCATCCGTACCGGCAAAGATGCCGCCGGCCATCACCGTATCCGCCCCTGCCGCTAGTGCCTTGACTATATCTCCTGTATAGCGTATGCCGCCATCCGCTATGATCGGAATGTTTTTCTTCTTTGCAGCTGCTGCAGCGTAGGTAATGGCGGAGAGCTGCGGTACGCCCACTCCTGCTACGATACGCGTGGTACATATGGAGCCGGGCCCTACACCTACTTTCACCGCATCTACACCGGCATCTATCAGCGCCTTGGCACCAGCCTCAGTCGCTATATTACCCGCTATGATCTCCAGATGTTTGAATGCTTGTTTAGCTCCCTTTACAGCCTTGAGTACGCCTGCGGAGTGGCCGTGAGCCGTATCTATCACTACAGCATCCACACCTACTGCTACCAGTGCCTCTATACGCTGGAGCATATCCGGCGTCACACCTACTGCTGCGCCACAGAGTAGACGACCCATGGCATCTTTACTGCTGTTGGGGTTGTTGCGCACCTTCAGGATATCCTTGTAGGTGATCAGACCTACCAGCTGGCCTTTATTGTCTACTACAGGCAGCTTCTCTATCTTGTATTTCTCCAGGATGCCTTCAGCCTTTTTTAGGTCTGTGCCTTTGGGCGCAGTCACGAGGTTTTCGGTGGTCATTACTTCTTTGACCAGTTTCTTCCTGTTCTTCTCAAAACGTAGGTCGCGATTGGTCAGGATGCCTACCAGTTTATTGGCCTTATTCACGATAGGTATACCGCCTATTTTGTTCTCATTCATCAGGCGCATAGCATCTCCCACACTGGCATCTTCCAGCAGGGTGATGGGGTCTATGATCAGGCCCGAGTCGGCGCGCTTTACTTTGCGGACCTGCTCTGCCTGTTTCTCGGTCGTCATATTCTTATGCAGGATGCCTATACCACCGGCGCGGGCTATAGCTATAGCCAGGGCATATTCTGTCACGGTATCCATAGCGGATGATACGAGGGGTACATTGATCTCCAGATTGCGGGTCAGCCTGGTGCGCAGGTCTACATCTCTGGGGAGGACCTCAGAGTAGCCAGGGAGCAGCAGTACATCGTCAAAAGTGATTCCTTCGCGGGAGAAGCGGTCAGCAGGGGTATTTCTAATTGCCATGTGCAAATATAGGGACTACTATTTTTATAGGCAAGTTCGTTTATTATCGACTACTGATTATTACAGTTAAATTATATTTAAACGGTATAAATGCAAATAGGATGAAAAAATGGCTCAAAATAGTGATGCTGGTGATTATTGTACTGATAGGCGTACCGGTTCTCCTTCTTCTGCTGCGCCCCAGCCAGCTGGTGGCCAAGGCTGATGCCAAGCGATTATTTACCCTGTCCACCTCGCACTACCTGGGGTGGCGTGGAGGAGAGCTCCATTATACAGATGAGGGACAGGGTGTACCCGTCATCCTGGTGCATGGATATGGGGGGTCTTACCGCAATTTTCAGAAACTCAACGACAGTCTGAAGGAGCGATATCGGGTCATACGCCTAGACCTGCCGGGCTTTGGTCTGTCAGACCTGCCCGGCGCAAAAGATGAGAAGATCGACTTTCTCAGGCTCTACAGTGATTATTTCACCTTTATGCTCGACACCCTGCATGTAGACTCGGTCTATATCATAGGCAACTCTATGGGTGGTATGATGGCCTGGAACGCGGCCCTGCAGCATCCGGATAAAATAAAGAAGCTGGTGCTGATAGGTAGCGCGGGCTATGAGTTGGAGAAGATCGCTCAAGGCGTATCCAAACTAATGAACGTACCCGGCATGGGGCTTTTCTACAGCAAGGGAATGCCTCTGGCCATGTCTGAGGGGGGCGCCCGCCGGGTATATGCGGACACCTCCAGGATCAATCATGCCGAGGTGGCTAATAATAACAAACTCTGGAATCGGGAGGGAAACCTACAAGCAGCCTACAGGCTGATGCAGTCTCATCAGTTTCCGGATTCATCCAGGATCAAAGATGTAGCTATACCGACCTTGATCATCTGGGGCAAAAATGACAGGATAGTACCTGTAGAGCATGCCTATAAATTCCAAAGGGATATAAAGGGGGCACAGCTGGTGGTCATAGATACCTGCGGCCACGTGCCGATGATAGAGCGACCGGGAGTGACGGCATCTGCGATCAGAAAGTTTCTGGCGGAGTAGGTCTACCTACCCCCTATCTTTTGCTGCCGTAGTGACAGGCTCTCACCATAGAAAGCCTTGGCGGATTGCTCAAAGGATTCTGTATAGTCTGATACATAAAAGAGGTTATTACCTACAGGCTGTTTACTCAGCAGGTGCTCTTTGGCTAGTATAGCCTTTAGCTTGGTAGCCACTATATCGGTAGAGTCAAACAATTTTACTTTGCCATTGTAGAAGTCGTTGATCTCTTTCTTGATCATGACATAATGGGTGCAGCCCAGGATGAGCGCGTCTATACCCTGCAGCTCAGGCTGCTCCAGATAGTTGTGTATCACGGCCTGGCTGATCGTATTATTAAAAAAGCCCTCCTCTATCATCGGTGCCAGCAGGGGGGTGGCCAGGGCAGAATACTTCAGGCCGGGTTTGCGTCGGGATAGCTTCTCCTGATAGACACCGGACAGGATCGTCGTCTTGGTAGCGACGATACCTACATGCTCGATACTGTCATCTGCTATCACAGATTCTACTATCGGGTCTATCACATTAAATATCGGCACACTGCCCTTATGCGTATCGCGCAGGTACTCGTAGGCGGCGGCAGATGCTGTATTGCACGCTATGACTATACATTTGCAATGCTTCTGCCGGAGAAGAAAGTCCGTGATCTCCAGCGAGTATCTTTTGATCAGGTCTTTCGACTTGTCTCCATAGGGCAGATGGGCCGTATCCCCAAAGTAGATGATCTGCTCATCAGGCAGCAGGCGTGATATGGCATGTGCCACTGTCAGGCCGCCTATGCCCGAGTCAAATACTCCTATGGGACGATCTGTATATTCCATAAAATGAAAACAGGAGCTAAGTTATCAGCTCCTGTCATATCGTTTGGTTTTGTATCTGATTATTTTTTTGGTGCGGCAGCAGGCGTACCGGATGGTTTTGGCGCACCCATGGGCGCAGGCGGTGCAGCATTGGCACCGATTTTGGTTTTTACAGCCTGCGTCAGGTCATAGCTGCCTTCGGGGAAGTAAACTACACCATTCGCAGCGAGATCAAATACATAATCATATCCCTGTTCCTTAGCTACAGCCTTTACCCCCTTGATGTATTTGTCCTGGAGCGGCTGGGCCAGCTTTTGTGCATAGTCCTGCAGATCGCTCTGTGCTTTTTCCTGAAAGGAAGTCATACGCTTTTCCAGATCTTGCAGCTCCTGCATTTTGGTATTTTGCATGAGTTCGGTCATTGTACCTTGTCCTGCCTGCAGTTCCTTGGTTTTTTTGTCGTACTCAGCGTACATATTCTGCATCATGGTACCGTATTCCTGCTTCTTCTTATCTACAGCATCGGACATCTGCTTGTATTCAGGTAGCGCCTGTATGATCTCTACTGAGTTCAGGTGGCCTATTTTCTGCTGAGCAGAGGCAGCGGTGGTCATGATGAGCGCTGCGCATATTGTGATCAGTTTTTTCAAGATTTTGTATTTAGATTTTCTTCAGATTTATAAATTATTTGCCTCCTGCAGCTGGCTTTGGCGCAGCCGGAGCATTAGGATTTGGCACAGGCAGATTAGCGCCTATTTTAGTTTTCACAGCCTGAGTGATGTCGGTGCCAGATTCGGGATAGTATACTACACCACCTGCTGCGATATCAAAGATGTAAGTGTATCCCTGGTCTTTAGATACTTCCTTTACCCCCTTCATGTATTTGTCCTGGAGGGGTTTCATCTGGTCTTCCGCATACTTCTGCAGGTCTTGCTGTGCCTTCTGCTCAAAGTCCTGTATCCTCTTCTCCAGGTCTTTGATCTCCTGCACTTTCAGGTCCAGCACTGCCTGAGTCATCTTGTCTCCGCCCTCCTGTACTTCTTTAGACTTCTTTTCGTATTCTGCGTACATAGACTCCATCAGTTTGGCGTATTCCTGTTTCTTCTTGTCTACGGCCTCGGACATAGTCTTGTATTCAGGCATGGCCTGCAGGATCTCAGCAGAGTTGAGATGGCCTATCTTCTGCGTCTGTGCAGAGGCCGTACCCAGTGTGAAGACAGCTGCTATAGCCACTATTAATTTTCTCATCGATGTTTTTTTATTGATTTAATAAAAGGGAATGCGAATATATAAAAAGCAGGTTTATCATATAGCAAAGCGCCTCCGGAGCTTCGGAGGCGCTTTGCAGAAAAAGTTATCTGTTATTTCCTCTGCACACCCATATTGAAGAGGATATCATCACTTTTATTAAGTTTCTCAGTAGCATATAGCAAGGACGGCCCGCTGGATTTATCAAAAATGAACTCATAACTCTTTGCCTGAGCGTATTTTGTGATCTCATCATAGACCTTGTCCTGTACCGGTTTGATCAGCTCTTTGCGTTTTTGAAAGAGGTCCCCATCCGGGCCAAACCGCTTCTTCTGAAGGTCTTTTACCTCCCTTTCCGCATTTTCTATCTCTTTCATTTTTTGCTGCTTCATCTGGTCGGTCATGAGTACCTGCTCGGACTGATACTGTTTGAACATATCATCTACGGCCTTGCGCTTGGCTTCTATTTCTTTCTGGTAGCCTTCAGATACCTTGTTCAACTCTTTCTGTGCATCGGTATAGCTGGAGAGTTTGCCCAGTATATATTCCATGTCTACATAGCAAAACTTCTGGGCGTATGAGGCAGAGCTGATCATAAAGAGCGCTGCGAGTATCAGAAATCCTTTTTTCATGATGATAAGTCGTTAGTATGATTGTTGGAGTCAATCGACGTGCCAAGGTAAAAAATATGTCCTATAAATTTGTCATTCTTAACAGATATAGGCATTTGATGCCCCTCCCATCATTTTATTAGCTTTGCCAAAATCCACTATATGAATTTTCGCTACATAACGTCCATTGTCTGCTTTGTATTGTCCGTGGCCGGGCTGCGCGCGCAGACTTTTACTGATTCCTTTATGGTAGATGGGATTTACAGAAATTATATCTGCCACTTGCCGTCAGGATACAATACAAACAATACTTATCCTCTGGTGCTCAACTTGCACGGCTACACCTCCAATGCCGGCCAGCAGGAAATATATACCCAGATGGACGCCTCTGCAGATACCCATGGTTACATAGTGGTTTATCCCAATGGAGTGGATAGTTTCTGGAATTCATGGGGACCTGCTACTGGGGGAGCTTATGGTGCCAATGATGTTAAATTTCTGACTGAGCTGATCGATACCATATCACAGCGCTATCATGTCAACCCCAAGCGGGTCTATAGCTGTGGTATCAGCAATGGGGGGTATATGACCTATGCACTGGCCTGTGCCATCGCTGACCGGCTGGCTGCCGTCGCTTCTGTATCAGGCACTATGAGCAACTATACCGTGAGCACCTGCCATCCGGCGCGCAAAATACCTGTCATGCATATCCATGGTACAGCAGACCCCATCGTACCATATGCTATCGGGGCTGCCGCCTCTATAGGTGCTGAGCAGGTCATGATCTTCTGGCGTGATACGGATGCCTGTCAGCATACTACTGATACTACAGATCTGGCCAATACAAACCTGACAGATGGCTGTACTGTGCAGACTATTCACTACCCGACATGCGCCAATGGCAACGACCTGCTATTGTATAAAATAGCCAATGGGGGTCACACATGGCCGGGGGGATCGATCAATATTCCGCTATTCGGTAATACAGATAGGGATATATCGGGTACAAACGAGATATGGAAATTTTTTGACCGCTATACTCTGGATGGTCCTGTGGCCGGTGTGGCAGAAGTAGCTGCTTTATCCTTTGCTGTGTATCCCGACCCCGCTTCTTCTGTCATCCGCATCACAGGAGTTTCAGATATAGCAGAGGTCAATATCTATGACATGATGGGGCAAAAAGTGATTCAGAATAAGGCGGATCAGGTGGATATATCCGGGTGGAGTGCAGGTATCTACACGCTACAAGTGCGTGACGCAAACGGCGCTTCGGGGGTCTTAAAATTTGTCAAGCAATAGCACGTCTCTCCTATGATACTTTCAGGTAAACGATAATTTTCGTACCTTACAGCTAATTGTTTAACAAACAAACGCTTTTGACTAGAAACGCGATCATCACCGTGGTCCTTTCTATGCTGCTCTCCGCGCAAGCTGCCACCGCTCAGGAGGTAGGCTGGGCTTCTTTTTACCATGACTATTTCAACGGCAAACGCACTGCGAGCGGTGAGCTGTATAGCAGCAAAAAACTGACGGCTGCCCACCGTACGCTGCCTATAGGCACCATGATCAAAGTGACCAATCTGGCCAACGATCGCTCTATCGTAGTAAGAATCAATGACCGTGGTCCATTTGTGCAGGGACGGATACTGGATCTCTCCCGTGCTGCAGCCGAGCAGCTGGGGTATATAGCAGCCGGCTCAGCCAAAGTATCTATGGAGGTGATCAATAACTCGGTAATAGAAGTACAGGATACGATACATACCGCCCCGCTCAGCGATCTGATGTACATGATCACAGAGGTAGATACCTGTACAAAGCTGCAATATGGTGTCAAGCTGGGTAGTTTTGACGATCCCAAACTCGCCTTTACACTCAGCAAAGAGCTAAAGGCCAAATACAATGCTGTGGCCTATGTGCAAAATGTAAAGCTGGTAAAGGGGAGTCTATTCAGAATCTACCTGGGCAACTTTGGAACCATAGAGGAAGCAAATAAACTCAGAGATGCACTCAAAAAGCTTTATCCTGAGAGTAAGGTGGTGAGCTATGATGGACTGAAATAGATTTTAGAATTTGATCTGCCGCATAAAATCAACCGTAACCTGTATGTCATCATACAATACACGATCCTTGCCATAGTGGGGCACGATCTGGCGATAGTCGGCACGTATCTTTTCTATCAGCGGACTGCTCTTTTCCTTGCGGAAATCTAATGCCTGCATGGCTGTCATAAACTCTATAGCCAGCACCTTCTCGATGTTGTAAACGATCTTGTAAGTCTTTACAGCTGCATTGGCACCCATGCTCACGTGGTCTTCTTGTCCGTCAGATGAGGTGATAGTATCTACTGACGATGGTGTAGCCAGTTGCTTATTCATAGACACTATAGATGCCGCAGTGTACTGTGGTATCATCAGGCCGCTATTGAGACCGGAGTCAGCCACGAGAAACTTAGGCAGGCCGCGCTTGCCACTGATCAGCTGAAAGGTGCGTCGCTCTGAGATACTGGCCAGCTCACTCATAGCGATACCCAGATAATCCAAAGCGATCGCAAGTGGCTCCCCGTGGAAGTTGCCACCACTCACTATCAGGTCCTGCTCTTCAAAGATGAGCGGATTGTCTGTCACGGCGTTTATCTCACGCTCAAAGACTTCCTTCACCTGGGAGATAGCAAACTTCACCGCGCCATGCACCTGAGGTACGCACCGGAAAGAATATGGGTCCTGTACATTGTTCTTTGGCAGCTTAGCTATTTCGCTACCGTCCAGAAACTGCAGTACCTGCGCCGCAGACTCCATCTGGCCCCTGTGATTGCGCACACGCTGTATCTCGGGGTGAAATGGTGCTGTCTGCGCATCAAAGGCATCTACGGATATAGCAGCTGTGAGATCGGCCAGTTTCTCCACGCGCTCCGCCTCTATGATAGAGTAGCAGCCCCAGGCGCTCATAAACTGCGTACCATTCAGTAGAGCAAGTCCTTCTTTTGCTTTGAGCTTGATAGGTGAGATGCCGATCTCGGACAAGACGGATGCGCTATCTCGCTTCTCACCCTTGTAGCGCACACTGCCCATACCTATGAGCGGCAGGCTGAGATGCGCAAGAGGAGCCAGATCGCCGGAGGCACCTAGCGAACCTACCTCCCAGATGACCGGGTATATCTTGCTGTTGTGTAGTTTGCGCAGCTGCTCTACCGTCTCCAGAGAGATACCGGAGTATCCGAGGGAAAGACCCTTTAGCTTGAGCAATATCATCAGGCGTACTACCTCGTGCTTCACTTCATCACCCATACCACAGGCATGGCTCATCACGAGATTTTCTTGCAGCTCCTCCAGCTGGTCGGGTTTGATTTCTACATCGCACAGCGCACCAAAGCCGGTATTTATGCCATAATAGCGCGCGCCCGGCTCTGCTATTTTTCTTTCCAGAAAGGCGCGATTGGCCTTTATCTTTTTCCGTGCAGCCTCAGATAGCTCGATCTGCATATCACCATTCAGAAAGGTACGCAGGTCGTCCAGGGTTAGTTCTTGATCGGTAATAGTGAAAGTGCTCATAACCTCTCCCTGCCCTCTCCAAAGGAGAGGGTTAATACAAGGGTTTATTTTAGTTTAGAAATGATGTCGTCTATGGTGAGTTTCTCTTGTTCGCCATTAGACATATTCTTGAATGTCAGTTTGCCGGAAGCCATTTCATCGCTGCCTATCACGACTACATAGGGAATCTTTTTATCATTGGCATAGTTCATCTGCTTGTCCAGTTTCTTCTTGCCAGGATAAATTTCTGAGGCAATATCCTGAGCGCGTACTTTTTGCAGCTGGTCAAAGGCATAGGCCTCACTCGCTTCATCAAAGTGTACGAAGAGCACTTTGGTAGATTCTATCAGCGTAGCCGGGAAAAGGTTCAGCTCCTCCATCACATCATATATGCGCTCTACACCAAATGAAATCCCCACA
The DNA here is from genome assembly GCA_018267365.1 of Bacteroidota bacterium. Classification (GTDB taxonomy): domain Bacteria; phylum Bacteroidota; class Bacteroidia; order Chitinophagales; family LD1; genus UBA1941. The sequence continues at coordinate 152,845 of JAFDYQ010000007.1, forward strand.
CCACTCAGGTCGCGCCCGCCAAACATCTCTGTGAGATTGTCGTAGCGGCCACCGCCTCCAAGGGAACCCATCTGTACATTATTAGGCTTTACCTCCCAGACCATGCCTGTGTAGTAGTCCAATCCGCGCATCAGAGTCGGATCAAACTGTACATTGCTCAGATGACCCACGCGCGACATCACATAGTCTATCTCCGCCACCACAGCTTTGCTGAAAGTAGTCTTTAACTCTGCATAGGATGTGTCAAAAAGGGTCTTGCTGAGAACTGCGAGTTGCTCATCTGGTATACCATTGGCTTTGATCTGCTCGGCTATACCTTTCTCACCAGTCCATTCTACTTTATCTAGTTTGTCTATCAGTGTCGTGACTTCGCTCTTCTTATCTGTGATACCAGCTTTGGTCAGGAACTCGTCGATGAACTTCCTATTGTTGAGCCGTATCGTCACATCCATACCGAGTTTGCTATATACTTCGCTGTAGATCTGTGTCAGCTCGATCTCATTGATCAGAGAGGTGCTGCCTATCACATCTGCATCGCACTGGTAAAACTCCTGATAGCGGCCCTTGCCAGGCCTATCCGCGCGCCACACCGGCCCGATGTGAAAGCGCTTGAACGGGAAGGTCAGCTCGCTCTGGTGCTGCACTACATAGCGCGACAGCGGTACCGTCAGGTCGTAGCGAAGGCCTTTTTCAGATATGTGCCTGGTGATAGCGCTTGAATTCTTCGCTTGCAATTCTGCATCAGGGGCATCCTTCAGATAGTCTCCGCTATTCAGTATTTTGAAAAGCAGGCGGTCACCTTCTTCACCATACTTGCCAGTCAAAGTCTCCAGGCGCTCAAAGGCTGGCGTATCTATCTGCTGAAAGCCATACTTGCGGAATACACTTTTGATCGTGTCAAAAATGTAGTTGCGCCGGGCTACCTCCTGAGGGAGGAAGTCACGCGTACCTTTCGGCAGAGAAGGCTTTATCTTTTTTATGTCAGCCATTGTATTGATCTATCTTATGTTGTCTCTAATTTGTATTGTCTATCGTCTAAAGTCTAATATCTATCGTCTGTTCGCTATCACAGCCTCGCAGGCCCGGTCCAGCATCAGGTATACAGATTCAAATCCGTCCGGACCGCCAAAGTAAGGATCTGGCACACTGATGTTTTTCTTTGGATCGGCTTCATTCATGATGAGCTTCACTTTTTTTTCTTCATCCTGATTCCGGCACAGGGCTATCACATCATTGTAGTTGCTCGCATCCATGCAGTATACAATGTCAAACGCTTGTAGGTCGGCACGGTCGATCTTGCGGGCAGCCTGCGTGGTGATGTCTATGCCGTACTTGTGTGCTACCTCGCAGGAGCGGCGGTCAGGTCGCTGACCCACGTGCCAGGCACCTGTGCCGGCAGAGTCTACCTGCCAGTCCAGTCCGGCCTGTCTGACCTTGTGCTCCAGTATACCTTGCGCCAACGGACTCCGGCATATATTGCCCAGGCATACCATCAGTACCTTCATAGCCGCTAAAGTAATGAAATCGGTCAGATGCAAAATGCGATGCTGCGGATTGACCCAAAGAGGGTTATCTTGCAGCCGAAAAGCAAAAAGATCATGGCTGAATTCATACTCCTTATACGCGAAGACCTGACACGCTATCCTATTCCAGAGGAACAGCTAAAGTCCCTCATAGCGCAACACACCGCATGGGCCCGGGATCTGTCTGAGAAGGGCATTTTCCGCAATGGTTATGGCATAGGTGATCAGGGTGTCCTACTCGCTCAGGTAGATGATGAGATACAAGCACTACCGATACAGGATGCTAAACACGGTATTGGTGGTTTTTATATCATAGAGGCGGAGGACCTGGAGGCAGCCATAGAGATCGGACGTGGCTGCCCGACCTTCAAAGATGGTGATCAACTCGAGGTTCGCCCACTGATGTAAATTTGGGATAGAGATGAGGCAAGGTGATACTATAGTAGCCCCCGCTACTGCGCAGGGTGTAGGAGCCATCGGAGTGATACGGCTATCAGGGCCAGAGGCTATCGCCATCGTACAGCAGGTCTGGCGCGGGCGTGATCTGACACAGCAGCCATCACACACTATCCATTACGGACATATTGTAGAGGCAGGCCGGGAGTTGGATGAGGTGATGGTCAGTATTTTCCGTGCGCCGAAATCATTTACTACTGAGAATGTGGTCGAGATATCCTGTCACGGTTCGCCCTATATCATGGAGCAGATATTGCGGCTCCTGATAGCCACAGGGGCGCGCATGGCAGACGCGGGTGAGTTTACTCTGCGTGCTTTTATGAATGGCCGTATCGGTCTCTCCCAGGCAGAGGCGGTAGCAGATCTGATAGCCTCAGACTCTGCAGCGGCGCACGAGCTCGCCATCAAGCAGATCCGTGGCGGCTTTGCGCATCAGATCAAAGAGCTGCGTGCTCAACTGGTCAATTTTGCTTCTCTTATAGAACTGGAACTGGACTTCAGCGAGGAGGATGTAGAGTTTGTGCAGCGCGATCAGCTGGTCAGTATCATACACCGTATACAGGCTGTGCTGCGGCCACTGATAGACTCTTTTAAGTATGGCAACGTGATCAAAAATGGCGTGCCGGTGGCTATAGTAGGCAAGCCCAATGCAGGCAAATCCACTCTGCTCAACGCCCTGCTCAATGAGGAGCGCGCCATCGTAAGCCACATAGCCGGTACCACGCGCGATACTATAGAGGAGGTGCTGCATATAGATGGTATAGCCTACCGCCTGATAGATACGGCAGGCCTGCGCCAGACAGAGGACGTGATAGAGCAGATAGGCGTAGAGCGCAGCTATGGCAAGATCAAAGAAGCATCTATCCTGATATATATGACGGATGCGAGTCTGATCACAGATATGCGGGATCTAGCTCGTGAGATGGATGCTGCCGCCTCGTTTGATGTGCCCTATCTGCTCATCGCCAATAAGAGCGATCTCTGCAGCGACAGTGTAAAAGAAACGCTGGGAGATATGGAACACGTAGTACTGATGAGTGCCAAGAATAACAGCGGTATAGATACTCTTAAAAGTAAGCTGAGTGCAATGGTCCAGTCACAGCGCGTCACCCCACCGGACATGACCATAGCCAATATTCGCCATTATGAAGCCCTGCGCCATGCAAATGACACGCTAGACGCGGTGCTGGAAGCTATAGACCATCAGGTCACTACCGATCTGGTAGCACTGGAGCTGAAGCTCGCTCTGGCCTACCTCGGCGAGATCAGCGGTGAGGTGACCAATGATGAGATACTAGGCAATATCTTTAGCAAGTTCTGTATCGGAAAGTAACCGAACAAAACAAACCACTATCATTTTATAGAAATCCTGCTGAAACCCTTACACAGTCTTCATTGTAAGGGTTTTTAACTATTTGCTTTTTTCGTTTTGATATTGGTTTATTAAGTAAGTGTTTGTACCTTAGTTGTACCTCAGGGATGAGGTACAAGGATTTGTACCTCAAAAATCCTAAAAGGCGAAATAAAGTCACTTAAAGACACTTATTGACTTTAAAGGATGCTTATTGCCGAGTGAATTAAAAAACGAAATGAAAATTCTTAGAGTTTGTCAGCATTGCGGAAAGGATTTTATAGCCCAAAGGACTACTACTCAGAGCTGCTCCGATCACTGCGCCAAAATGTACTATAAGACCAAAAAGCGCAATGAGAAGATCGCAATCAGCAATAAAGAAACTCTCATCATTAAGGCCAAACCTTTGGAGGAAATAAAGTCTAAAGATTTTCTCACTGTCAAAGACGCGGCAAAGCTGCTTAATTGCTCCGTTCGCACCCTATACCGACTAATTGACAATGGCACCATAAGAGCGGTGAACCTCTCTGAGAGGAAAATTACAATCAAACGTGCTGATATTGACGTGCTCTTTACTCTACCTCAAACCATATGACCATGATAAAAGTAACCCTCAGGCAAAAACCGATCACAGGACACCGGCAGGCCTTGTACCTGGATTTTTACCCTCCGATCACTGACCCGGAGACTGGCCAGAAGACCCGGAGGCAGTTCCTCAATATGTACCTGCATGATGAGGTAGAGCATATGGAGGAGCATTATACAGATGACAATGGCAAACCTCAGCGCCGGTTTGTGCAGGTGCAGGATAAGAAAGGGAGGCCGAAGGCTGCCAAACTCACCTTTATAGAAAAGCAGCATAACAAGGAGACCCGGCAGATAGCAGAGCAGATCAGGCAGCGCCGGGACAATGAGGTAAACAAACCAGAGGTATATACAGCCTATGAGCAGCAGCGTCTGAAGCAGCAGACCAAAGGACAGCGCTCTTTTGTCGAATATTTTAAAGCACTCACTGACAAACGCAAGGCCTCTAACCATGACAACTGGGTATCTGCCTATAACTACCTGGAGCGCTTCACTGGTGGGCAGCTCACTTTTGCTGAGGTCGATGAGGCGTTTTGCAATGAGTTTAAAGAGTATCTGCTTACCAGCCCCAGCAGCAAGAGCACGGATAAACCCATATCGCAAAACTCTGCTGTATCCTATTTCAATAAGTTCAAGGCTGCCTTGTCTCAGGCATTCAAAGACGGCTATCTGTCAGAAGACCTCAATAGCCGGGTAGATGCTATCAAACCCACAGAAACACAAAGATTTTTCCTAAGTCTGGAGGAGCTAAATAAACTAGCCCAGACACCCTGCCAGGATGAAATGCTGAAAAGGGCTGCCCTGTTTTCTGCTCTGACCGGATTGCGCTTCTCTGACATACAGAAGCTGGCTTGGCATGAGGTAGAGCACTCAAAGGCTGAAGGCTACACGCTGCATTTTCGCCAAAAGAAAACCCAAGGGGTAGAGGTGCTGCCTATATCGGATCAGGCCTTTGAGCTACTGGGCCAGAGAGGCAAACCACATGAGGCTGTATTTCCGGGCCTGACCTATTCTGCCTATGGCAATAGGCATTTATACCAATGGATAGGCGCTGCCGGTATTACTAAGAACATTACCTTCCACTGCTTTAGACATACATTCGCAACGCTACAGATAAGCGCCGGTACAGATATCTATACCGTGTCAAAGATGCTGGGACATAGAGAGCTGAAGACAACACAGATATACGCTAAAGTGATCGATCAGGCTAAACGGGAGGCCGCTAATCGGATATCTCTGAACCTATAGATATCAGGAGACACCGATCTCCTCACAAAACCTTGTTATATACTGGGAGTCAGGAAGTTTTCCGGTAATAAGCTTATAGTTTGTGATAGCGTGATTTATTAAGTTCTTGCAATCTATGTGGATGTCTGACAGATCTAACTGATATCCCTTTTCTGAATGCTTGAGGCGATTACGGAGATAATTCCTGGACCGCTTGTATTCACTGTAGGGTATGTCAAATATACTTTCCATAATCCCTGCCTCTAAATTGAATGCTGTATGTGTATTGGTATCGCCTTTTTGCCGTCCTAGCTGCCTACTACTGAGGTCCTGAGCCATATCATCCAGGATGCCTTCAGCAGCTCCTGCCAGTGTCAAAGCGCAGACATAATCCTGTTGCAAGAATAGCTCACAGCTTTTTTCTAGCTGGATCAGGGAGATTGATATCTGCGAATGAACCACTGGATTATTGCTTCGAGATGGCCTTCATCTTTTTGTAAATGTCACTGCTGAGCTTGGCTAAAGGTCGTTTGTTAAAGTCCTCAGTTTTGTAATAATTATTGAAGTAGAACCTATAAAATTCAGCCTCGTCCGCTCCAACTGCTTTTATTAGATCAATTATAGACTTTGAGTAATATTTATTGTTTTTATCGAACTTGTCGTAAACATCTTTAACCGTGTCTGAATGCGTAGCGTAGATTTCTTTAAGTTTAAAAACCTTGATACTTCCGGTGTTAATTTCATTTGCTTTACCTAATAATCTCTGATAATTGGCGTTACTCTCTTGAATCTTCACTTCGAGTTTAGGTGCAAACGCAATTTCATCAGTCTTACTGTTCCTAGCGATCTTTAAATCAAAGTCAAATACTGCGTCATCTCCCATTTCATTAATATAGGGATGTAAGTGTGTATCTATATCGAATGGAATAGAACCTTTAAGGTTAGAATTACATATATAACAAGATGGGATTAGATTATAAAAGCTAATAGCTAAAAGCGGATAAGTGGCTTTATCAAAAAAATGGTCGAAAGTGGGTCCAATGGTCCTGTCATTAGCTGGGCCTACATTCGTTATAAAATTCCTATTACAGTAAGGACAAACTGTTAATTCTAGTTTTTTGAAGGCTGGGTTAATGAAGTCATTATAATATCCCGTATAATCAAAGAGGTAGCTATACAGGTAATGATCGACTCCAATTGTTATTCTACGTTCCAAAGTCGAACTTAATCTCTTAAGTTCGTGAGGTTTTGAGGATATAACTTGTCTTAGTAGATTGATATCATCAAAAACTCTCACTTCATGTTCAATGATTTGCAAATTAGCTAAGAGAATTGCGTGATTGGCTGTAATGTAGTTTAGCAATTCCTGTGTCTTCGAAATTTTTAAACTACCGTCATTTACTAGAACTTTACAAGCGCGAGCGTACTTTTGAATTTTGCCACCTAAATGCCTTTGCTCGATATTATTAGTTGTATGTAATAATTGTAAGAAGTCTCTGATTCCGTTGATTCGAGTAGCTATCTCAGCTAGGACGTCCGAGGTGTAGAGATTTGAAATTTGATCTATGTTCTTATGAGTTATCTTTATCATAAGTGCCTAATTCATTTTCGAGGATTTTAATTTGATTCTTCATCTCACTTATCTGGGATCTTATTTGTTGGTCGCGAGGCACAGGACCCGAATGTATTTTATCCTCATACATTTCTTTAAGTTTAGTTCTTAAAAAAGGCTCTCCAATAATACCTATGTGTCTTTCAATTTCCGGATTGCCTTTGCTCTCTGGTTCTAATTCATCTATCGCCTTAATGAGATCTTTAATCTTTCCTTTAGCCCACAATCCCATAAACCCATTTTGCATGAAGAAGTCGTTAGCCAACAGCTCATGAATATTTGCACCAAAAGATTCGGAAGGCAATTCCTTACTAAACGCATACTTACTCTTTGCCTCTATATCAAGGCAAAGAATATTTGCTTTGGGGATATCAGACAAAAGAAAAGGGGAGTGAGTGATAAAAATGCAGTTGATTGCCCGAATGTTGGGTAATTTGAGGCGTGAAATATCAGTTATAAAGTCATTAATAAATTCACGCTGCAAGGCAGGGTGGTAATACAATTCAATCTCATCGAAAACAATATTTATATGTTCATATCGGTTATACTGCTCTCCGCTTTTGACTGAATTAAGATTGATAAGATGATATATGTAAGTGGCGGAACTAAATGCTTTTTGCTTCTCACCAGAGCTTAACGCATTAAATCGACCACCTTCTTCAAATGTAAGATCAAAATCAAAGAAGGACGGAGGGATGTAATTTATTAGTTCGCCCTTAACAACTTGCTTATTAAGAGCTTCTGAAAATCTACCGATTTGAACCCTTCTTCCAATATAATAACGATAAAATTTAATGTTAATAGCAAAATTTATTGCTTGTCGAAGCTTAAACGTTATATGACTCTCATCAGTCTTTAGTTTTCGCAAGAACGCTTTAAACAGTTTTATGTCAATTAGGATTTTTCGATTTTTTTTCTTGAGACTAATGTCATCGTCAAGACCAAGAAAGGCAAAGTCTTTGGTTCGATAAGGCTTATATCTTCTTTTGATGCTGACAACCTTTTTTAAAATGTATTTATAAGCTAACTCCAAATTTTTATCTTTTGTTTTATAAGAGCTCGGTGGAGTAACTTTACCAATAATTTTAAACACGAGATCAAGTAATTCACTTTTCTTCTCTTTAAGGGCAGCTTCTATAGGTTTTTCTATTTCCCTGAATTTAACCTTTCGAGAGTTCAGAGTAAATATGATTTCTTTTACTGTCTTGTTGTCAGTAATCTGTCTCTGTCCTGAATTCTCCTTTGCGGTTAAGAGATTTGTAATTAACCTAGATCGAGTTAAATACTCCTCGTTATTAATGTCGATTATACCTTCTCTCCGAAATGGATTTAACACAACAGGAGTTTGGTAACCGTCGTTTTTATGAAATACAGATTTCACCCATTTGCCCAAATACTTGGAATTTAACGCGTAATGAGAATAGTTAATAGCAAGCACGTAAAACAAATCACTGTGTGCTGGTACTGGTATCTTTATAAAGGAATTATCTGTTGATGCTTGTTTATAGTACTCAATACTAGTTCCAAGGATTATAACCTTATAGTAGGTCTCATCCTTAAGATAGAACAGTTGAAGTTTCGCCGTTTTTATAGGACGTATAAGTTCTCCATCATCATCTCTTTTAGGGAGTGTCTTCAAATCATAGGCTATATTGTATATGCCAGCAAAAAGAAGCTCGGCTATACTACTCTTGCCTGTTCCATTTTTTCCGACAATGGCACAAATATTTAGCTTAGGGATGGATTTAGGAGAAACGGCATATAAATTCTCTGGGATCTTTTCTTTAGATTGAATTCGTTTTACGTCCTTGGTTTTATCGTCATTTTCAAATGTGAATTCGTAATCTTGATACAATTGATAGACTTCATTAGACTTTAATACCCTGCGAAGGCTAGTATTGCACCCCGGAAGCGGTCTTATCGCCAGCAGTTTAAAATCTTTTATAGGTTCCATATTTAGTTGTTATTTGACTTCGATCACTTTAGTACTCTCTTCGCCGAACTGGCTGATGACCCGTACGGCTATCTTTTTGCCTTTGCGGTACTCTACCGGATGGGAGAAGTGACCATATAGCCGGGCAAAGGCTTCATCATCTATTTCCACCTTGACGGTCTTTTCCAAGGCTTTCTTCCATTTGTCAAATTCATCATCTCCACCACAGAAGAAGACCTGCTTTACGATAAAGTTGCTGCCGTCATAGTCATCATCCATCATCCAGTAGGCTATGTCAGCACGGTCGCGGGCATTGACCTGGTCTTTTATAGGATCGTAGATGTCCAGACCTAGTATCTCTACTTGTACGGTCTTTGCCTTCTTGTCCTGGTGCAGGGCTATGTCCGGTTCACCGATGGTCACAAAGCTGCCTGAGCTGGCATTAGGCTTCTTTTTGAGGCCTGCCTGGAGGAAGTCATCATGCAGGCGGCACTTGGTCACTACAAAGCTGCCCATGCTGGTAGACTGCTCTCCGGTAGCGATGTCACTCTCAAAGCTGAAGCCCATGATGATCAGCCAGTCTGCATCTCCCCGGTTGCGGCATTCCTTTACAGCTTCGTTTACTGTCCGCTTGCTCACTGTGCCAAACTGTGGCCCCAGATGTATATAGGCCTTGGCCTCACCCCGTGCGGTCTGGTAGAAGCCCTCTGCATGGAGGTACAGGCTAGAGGAGACCGGATCTACACGGGTGAACTTCGTATGCTCTTTCTTATCTCCGTTATTGATACCGGCGCTGACCAGTCGTTCAAATACAGTGCGCTGGAAGCGCTCCTCATCTTCTAGTTTATTCCCCTCCGTTAGCGACTTGTCCAGGTCAGACGGCGCGGTAGGCTCATAGTTTTGCAGTGTCTCTACGGTGAAAGGCCCTGCTACGCGGATACGCTTCTTGTCCTCGTATGGTTTGTCATAGAGTGTCTCATCTTCTGCCGGCTCGTCATTAGCCAGGCTTTTCAGTGTGATGTGAGGCACCTTCTCATAGACGAAGCCATTGCGGATATCGCTATGGCCGTTCTTGCCATTGTACTTGAGCTTTACTTTGTACTTATTGGAATCTTTATCAAACAGGTACTCACTATTGACCTCATCATATAGATAGTAGTATGGAAAAACCGCCGTCATGAGGCGCTGCTTGGCTATATTGAGCGCTATACGGCTGGTATCTATCGTGATCCATCTCCGTCCCCACTGCTCCGCAACGTATGCGCTAGTACCTCCGCCACAAGTCGGATCTAAAACAAGATCGCCTGGATCAGTAGTCATCAATATGCATCTCTGAATTACATTAGTATTAGTTTCAACCACATATTGAATATTTACAGGAGCAGATGTTTCACTCCATAAAGATGAAAGAGGACTAATTGGATAATCACTTAATTTAAGAATATAGTTTAGTGTTTTACCATCATTATATGGCTCTATCCGTTTCAAAGTCTTCAGTCTATCGATCCCATCAGGATCGCTTTTCCAAGATTTTCCTTTCGGAGGCAAAAACACTCGTCCATTTATTTCTATTGGAAAGACTCTTTTAGGGTCAAATCCAATGGGATGCATTGCTACGTATCGAACAGGATCGGCTCCTTTAGGTAATAATTTGTGATTTGAAATTTCCTCACCTGTCATTTTAACCCTTTTACCATCTGGAAGCTCATAATAATTCCAATGGCTGTCCCCTTCTACTATTGACTGAGTATACAATTGTCTATACTTAAGTTTCTCTTTGTCTTTTGCATAAAATAGGATAAAGTCCGAAATCTCCTCAAGAAATCTGGCTCCCAGGGGCATGGTTTTTTTTCTAAACTTTATTATGCTAATAAAGTTTTCGCTGCCAAAAACTTCATCCATAATATTCCGAAGAAGATGGACATTTTCATCACTTATTTGTACAAAACAGGCTCCTGAATCTGTCAGCAACTCACGTGCTATCAATAAACGATCTCTGAGATAACTTAGATAAGAATGAATTCCTAGTTCCCAGGTGTCTCTGAATGCTTTGATCTGCTCAGGTTCTGGAGTTAAATCGTCATCTCCATCTTTTACATTACGGCTATTGATTTTTATCTGCCAATTACTTCCATACTTGATTCCATATGGCGGATCAAAGAAGATGGTTTGTACCTGACCAGCCATGCCTTCCCGCTCTAGCAGACTGCCCATGACCAGCAGACTATCTCCCTGTATGAGGCGATTGGTCCAGCGGTCTGTATGGCTGTAGTAGCTCGTGGGCTTCTCCAGCTCATCTATATCAAAGTGATTGCCAAATGCCGCGAAGAGATCGCCCTGGCCGTCCTTGTTTTCTTTGATGCTATATAGCTGCTTGATCAGTAGCTCCGGGCTGATATGCTCATGGCGGTAGAGAGAGCGGATATCTACTTTCAGTGTTTCCTCCCGGTCATCATTGCCATATTTGTCTTTCCAGATCAGCTCAGGGTCCCTGCCCCGCTCATACTGGCTAGCCTTAGGCACTTCAAATTGTGCCTTACCTTTCACTACAGGATTGGCCTGCTCCATACCAGCCTCCTCTGTGCTGGGTGTATGCTGACGTGTACTTTTATTGTGTTTGTAACCTTTGATGGACATAGGGCTAAGTATTAAATTTATGGTTCTTCTGCTCTTTTAGTTTTGTTTCTATGGCATAGGCTTCCTCCCTGGTCTCAGTAGCCAGCGTGCGGTATTGCAGGTCCTGCCAGTGCTCCAGAATATAGCGTCTTTTATTTTCATTATTCCTGGTGCCCGTACCGTAGGGTTTAGGGAATAAGGACCGCATTCTTTTTCCGCATTTCTTGCTAATGCCAAACTGTACCAGCTCACCGCTGGCAGTATGACTGATCTGATATACCCCCGGTCCCTCAGGTCCGGATATGGTCCGGCAGGTCTGTGGCGATGGCATAGCTTTCCATGTACTCCAGCGGCTCATTTTGTTGCGTTTTTTTCGGGATTGGTTTCTTTCAGTTTAGCCAAAAGCTGATTCTTTATATCCCTTATATCATTGGCTATTTCTATATAATGCCATTCCGGCATATCATACTTTTCACGGATGTTATTGACAGCAGGTAGCCACAGATCGGTCACAAAATCTTTCTTGAGCGACTTGTCCTTGCGATTGGCTCCGGTGATCTCTATGATCAGATTTATGGCCTTGCCGGATGGAGTCTTACACCGTGCTATGAAGTCCGGGAAGTATTGTTTGTCCTTACCCATATTGGTATAGGGTATATAGAAGCCCAGGAAGTTGTTTTTGACATAGGCTTCCACTTCTTTCATTTCCTCTAGCGTCTTGGCCGCTATATGCTCCCAGAGATTTGCATCCTCAGCCTTATTCACACTGTCAGCTACTACGTAGTTCACATGGCATTTGCTTGTCTCATACACGGGTTTAGCCGTGAGACCATGCACGTATTTGGTCGATCCTATAGGATTGTAATGATTTAGTACCGGTAGTATTTTCCTGCTGGTCTTAGTGCCCTTTATGATACCCCTGTATATGTGCTCTGACACTTGCCTGGAGTCTGCATACATGATCATCTGAGGGAAAGTATCCCCTATACAGTGTATTTTGGTGTCATACCACTCTTCTACTATGCTCTTGATCTGGTTAAACTTGTCATAGCGGGTATAGCCATCTTCCTCCTTGAATTTGTAGAATAGCAGATCCTTGGTGATAGCATATATGATCTGCTGCCTGCGCAGTGACCTGACCTGATCTAGTGATAGCCTGTCCCTAGTCTCTGAGAAGGCAGTAAACATAACAGTCTCTGTAGGCAGCCTGGAACCATCCAGCTCAAAATTCTCTAGGGTACTGAAGTCAGCCCGAATGATATCCTCCAGTATTTCTTCCTTATAACCCAGTACCTGCGGGAAGGGGATCTCATATTTCTTTTGCCGCTCAGGCATGGCATCCACCTTCTTATAGTCGGGAGCAGGAGGCGGATCGGTTTCCTTGCCACTTTTGAATAGTTTGAAAGGGACACCGATGATCTGTGCATATTCCGGATCAAAGGTGTTGGTCTTAGCATTGAGGATATAGTTTTTTCTCCTCAGCGCCCGGCCAGCCACCTGCTCGCACAGTAGCTGAGATCCAAAGGCGCGTAAACCCATGATATGGGTCACCGTATTTGCATCCCAGCCCTCAGTCAGCATGGATACAGATACTACACACCTGATATGCGAACCCAAACTCCCCTTTTTGCCTACCGTATTGACTACCTCCCTTAGGATCTCGGCGTCTGTGATCTGATCTGCCGAGCCGCTGCCATGTATGCGGGCATATTCCCGCTTGAAGGTTTCTATCTCAGTGCTGAATATCTTTTTGAAGCTATCATCTATCTGGTTAGAGTTCTCCAGGGCATCGCTATCTATCAGCAGGGATGGAGGGCGAGCCACCAGCCTGCCGGTGGCTTTGTCATAATTATTAAATAGGTCCAGATGGCCCGGTACGGTGACCAGATTGCCATTCTCATCTTCATATTCATAGCCAGCTATGTGCTTATAAACTTCCTTGGATACAGTAGTGTTATTGCACACTACAATGAAAACGGGGGGACTATGGAAAAGGTCTCCTATCCTGTCAAAGTCACGTTTGTAATTGGTATAAAACTGATCCAGGGCATTTTTGACCAGCGCGGGTAGCTGAGGTGGAGATTCTTTGATCTTTTTGCCTTCCTGCTTGGCCTCTTTCTTTGAGGTCCGCTGTCCCTTTTTAGATAACTCTTCTTTTACATGAGCATATAGCTCCCGCAGCTTAGGTGCGGACAGGTCCTGGGTATTATCAAACTCTGGGAGGAATGGTATTTTGACCAAACCGGATTCAATCGCCTCAATAAGGCCAAAATCGGAAACTACCCAGGGGAACAAGGCTCCAGCCTCATAGCCGGACCCATTGAGGTAATACGGGGTAGCCGAAAGGTCATAAACACTACGGACTTTAAAGCGCTTGCTGATCTCTACCAATCCGCTAAACCATACGGCAGCCCTCTCATTTTCATCTTTGCTGTTCTCTTCCTCCGTATTCTTGCCCTTTTCCCTGGGCATATAGCAGTGGTGCGCTTCATCATTTATGATAAGGAGGCGCGTATCTGTTTTAAATTTCCCTAGCAGCCTTTTTACAACACTATTGAAGCTTTCTTTGGCCTCCATCTTATTACCCTCAGCATCCAGTTTGCCATCAAAAGGACTTCGCTTGTTGCCTTGCAGCGTTTTGGGCTCAAAAGAATGGTAGTTAGTAATAACCAATTTGCTGTTTAGGCCTTTGAGCTGCTCTTCTAGTGATCTAGGGACTAACCTTCTCTGGTAATAGTAATCTTGGGATATATCATTTTGAGTATCTACTATCAGCACATTCAAACGGTCTTTGATAGTGATACCAGGTGCCACTAATAGGAAGTTGTCTGCAAATCGATTATCGCTGCGATACTCCTGCCTGTTGAAGTAGTGGTACAGGATCAAAGAAGCCATGACTACTGTTTTGCCGGTTCCAGTAGCCATCTTAAATGCAGCCCGAGGCAATCCTTGCACCTCGGCTTCCTTAAGTTTCCGAAGGATATTGCTCCCAACATTTGATTTCTCGGCGATCTCATTCAACCATATCGCAGTTTCAATAGCCTCCCGTTGAGCGAAAAAGTGCTTTTGTTCATTAAGGCGATCCGGATTCAGAAACCAGAATTCAAGAAGTGTTTTAGTGACCCTGGTAGTACCTGGATACTGCTCCTCTCTCCACTTCCGGATCTCATTGCGGATCAGGTTTATGTCTTTATTGTAGTCAATACCGCTTTCCGAGATGTCAAACATTCCCGGAGCCTTGTTGGCTAGAGGCACAGATGCTATCTGGTCTGTAAAGGGCCTTCTGCCCTTCATTATTCGGGAATAATTCAGCGTACCGTCCTCCAGGGTTTGATAATATCTGGTAGGTTCCTCATAGGGATTATTTAGAATTGGATTTTCCAAAGACGAGTAGATTTCTGGCATGAGTTTAAATATTTTTCACTGCGTTTGGAAAAATATCTGCTCAAATCCGTTGTCTCCATACTAAATTAGCAGGTAAAAACACATAATATACCCATAACTAGGTACTCCAAAGGGTTGTAATCTATATGCAATATATGCGAAACCGCAAGAAAATATGTCCGCACACTGATTTCAATTTGTGTGAACCATTTTGTGAACCTGTGAACCTTTTGTGAACTAATACACCACTTTTTTGAGCGATGATGGAACTTCTGTCCATAGAAAAGCTAAAGGAATACGGTTTTACAGACCTAATGATAGAGCGACTGGCTGATGCTCAAAATGAGTATGATTGCAAGGTAGCCAATGATAAAGGTTTTTTCTATGCCTCCAATAAATCTGGATTTATCTATTCTGGCGAGATGGGTTATGACAAGTTTTACGGAATAGGGATTGATCGCTTTAAGACTTTTGAGTCAATGTTTGAAAAAGCAGTAGCGATGCAGTCCGTAGACCTTCAAATTGACCCTAAACTTCCTGAAGGGAATAAAGCAGCAATATATCATGCAAACAGGAACCTTTACAACTTCGAGTTTAATAGTTGGATACAAAGATTTAAAGGATGGGAGTACGGTGATGCTGAGAAATACATATCCTTACTCACTAAGGAGGTTTGGTTAGAGTTTATGGCCTACAAAGCGCATAAGGAGGAAGCGGAGAACCGGCGATATGAAGCCGATAAAGCGAGCTGGAAACTTAATAGCGCGGAGTTAAGGATGCAGGAGATTATGAAGCCTATGGCTCGACTGGGAAAGGTGTTTGGCTCCGATAGCTACAAGATTTGGGAGCAAGATTCTCGTGAGTGCCTGGAAAGATGGCAGTACTTAGAGCCTGCCGATATGGAGTTAGCAGATAGATACAGCCTAGACAAAGAGGCCTATATCAAAACTTTTTTTGATTCCCCTCATGATCATGATGCGAAATATAGTGAGAAGGCCTTATTGAAGCGGCTGATCAATAATTTGCAGACAGCTAAACATCCCCGGTTTATAGAGTATAGGGAGTACTTGGAATCCCTGCAAAGTAAACTTGAGGAGGATCAGGGGGAGTCCATTGCCTCAGTATCAGAAAATGACTTAAGCCGGTCCACTATTGAGGATTGGTTGTATCCTTTTAAGCAAGAGGGGGTAATCAGGGAGGCCGAATATAACAGGCTGGTCATGGCATTAGAACATTATTTTAAGCGAGGAACATTCCCTAACCTAACTAGTAAAATCAGAGTAGGTCGGGTAAATAAGAAGCGTTTCGGCTGGGCATTGTCCCAGATATACAAATCTGAAAGGGCGGATACCCTTTCTGCGGATTACTTACAATTTGCGAAAGACTGGATTACTATTTTTAGCGATGCTACATTTGATAAGGCAAATATGAAAAAGGGTAATCTCTATAAATACTTTACCACTAAAACTGAGTAAAGACGCGGTGTCCACCAAAACCACCAAAACCACTTTTTAGACCACCAAAACCACTTTGCACTATTGCGTATCTCCTGACAAAACAGGGATAACGTAATATGAGTAATCCATTTGAGCTGATCGAGGCCAGGCTGGATAAGATCGAGTCCCTGCTCCTTAGCATTACGGAAATCGCACCTCAAAAGACCCTGGAGGCTGAAAATGAGGAACTGCTAACAGTGCAGCAGGCGGCAGCCTTTCTGTCTCTTTCCGTACCTACTATCTATGGTCTGATCTCCCGGAGGGAACTCCCAGTAATGAAGCGGGCCAAGCGCTGCTATTTCCTCCGTTCTGACCTGATAGCCTACCTGAAGGAAGGCAAACAGAAAACCAATGCGGAGATCAGAGCAGCAGCGGATCAGCATCTGAAGTCAAAAGGGAAGTAGTATGCAGAAGCAGTCATACTACACCCCTGGCAGGGGGATACTGGATACATTAGCACAAAGCGCTACAAACCTCAGCAGCAAAAGTGCTCCAAAGCCTACTATCACTATACCTGGGCAGGGTACAGAGTGGATGGATACAGATAAGAAACAGAAGCGGGCGCAAAAGAAAATGATAACCCAAAAGCTGATGCTCTCTCTGGTAGACGTAGCAAAGAAGCAAGGCGAACCGGAGCGGGCCCAGGGCTATTGGAACGCTTACCACTGCCAGAGCAGGGTCATTGCCTCTGATGGCAAGTTTTACGGGCAGTATTGTAAAAACCGGTTTTGCATCATTTGCAGCAATATCCGCAAGGCAGAATTGATAGGAAAGTACCTTCCTGTTATAAGCGCCTGGCCTGATCCGCATTTCGTGACCCTAACAGCCCGGTCGGTCCCTGCCTGCCGACTCAAAGACCGGATGCGGAGGATGCAGGCCGGTATGCAAAACCTGCTGAAGCGCAATAAGGCCAGAGCGCTCCGGGGCACTGAGATCAGGCTGATAGGAGTGCGCTCCCTGGAGTGCAACTTTAATCCCAAGACCCGCACGTACAATCCGCACTTTCACCTGATCGTAGCTACAAAGGAGATGGGTGAAATATTCATCCGCGAATGGCTGGAGCAATGCACCAAAGACTTTGCTGTCTCCTGGGCCCAGAAATCAGTGAAAGTCAAAGACCCGGAGCGGTCCCTCATAGAGGTAGTGAAATATGGTACTAAAATCTTTACCGACCCTACCATAAGCAAAAGGCAAAATAAGCCTACCAACATCAAAGTCACTCACAAGGTTTATGCAGCAGCCTTTGACCGCATAGTCACAGCTATGCAGGGGAGGAGGCTATTTGAGCGTTTTGGCTTTGTCCTCCCCAAACAGCAGAAACGTAAAGGCGGCAATCCTACCCAGCTACAGCAGTACCAGAGGCTGGTGTATGATAGCACTATCAGCGACTGGATGGATGCAGAGACCAGCGAGTTGATCTCCGGGTACAAACCGGACCCGGAGATCCTTGGTCTATTGGAGAATCAAATGGATAGGACCACGCGGTAAACAAATTTGTAGCTCAGCTATGGGTTGTTTGTGGCTCATTTTATAGCCTTTTTGAGCTGTATTTAGTTACCTTTATGAGCTATAACCCCAGAATATGGCTTTAGACGCTGCCGAGGCTACTATCATAGAACTACTAAAACGGACCCCTGGGCTGTCATCCAAGGAGATACATGATAGTATAACCCCGGCTGTCAGCTACGCTACAGCCAAGCGGATGCTGACCAAACTAATAGCGGAAAACCTAATCGCGACCAAGGGCAAAGGTAAAGGCACGAAATACATTGTTTCTCCGGCTTATGAGGTATTGCATCCGGTAGAGATAGAGCGCTATTTTCAGCAGGAGATCGATGAGCGCACCATAAAAGGAAGCTTCAATTTTGAACTTATTACAGGCCTGCTGCCGTCTATCTCACTTTTCTCTGAAACGGAGCAGGCATACCTAAAGACGCTTCAGGCCAAGTATGAGCAGAACGTAAGCCACCTGTCAGATGCTGAGTATCGCAAAGAACTGGAGCGCCTGGCTATTGACCTTAGTTGGAAATCTTCGCAGATAGAGGGCAATACATACTCCCTGCTGGAGACAGAGCGCCTGCTCCGGGAGAAAGAAACGGCAGCCGGGAAGACTAAGGAGGAGGCCGCAATGCTCCTCAATCATAAAGAAGCTATTGACTTTATAGTAGCTCATCCTGACTATTTGACTCCCCTTACTACCATTAAGGTCGAAGACATACATAGTATGCTGGTCAAAGAACTGGATGTAGACAGGAATTTGCGCCGGAGCCGGGTAGGTATATCCGGCACTAACTACCGTCCTTTGGATAATGAATTTCAGATACAGGAGGCTATGCGGGATATGTGCGCTGTCATAAACGCCAAAGAAAATGTATTTGAGAAAGCGCTCCTGGCACTGGTCCTGATCTCCTATATACAGCCCTTTATGGATGGCAATAAGCGCACTGCCCGGATAGTGAGCAACGCACTCCTGATCCATTATAAGCATTGTCCGATCTCATTCAGGACGGTAGACAGCATAGACTATAAAAAGGCCATGCTGGTATTCTATGAGCAGAATAATATCTCCCCTTTCAAGCAGATCTTTATAGAGCAATTTGCCTTTGCGGTACAAACCTATTTCTGAAAGTCCAGCATTTTTGTACCCTATTTGTACCCCAATCCTCTGAAACCCGCACCAATGCTACAAAGTTACTTTCTGTATCGGAAAGTAACTCTATAGTATTGGTGAATGGCTCATGGGATTTATCTATCACTTTTGTACTGATGACGAGTAATACTCTAGAGTGATAAAAACAATGTAACAAGCAATAGCGGGTGAATCCCAGCAGAAAAAAAGCAATGGCCCACAGCGCCAGATTTATAGCTATAAGAGAAGAGTCCGGGTCACAAGATCGGTCACGTCAATGCCGTTTATACCATAAGGATAAATATTGTATTTTTTATAAACAGAAAAGGCGCTTTGTAGTGAGTAACACTGTCTCTCACGGATACATTCCCCAAGCTTTAATAAAAAGTTTGTCAAACCACCTAAAGTTGTAAATTTGAGACAATCCTCTCTTTTTTTACAAGAAAACCCCGATTTGATGAGAAATCCTTTACTCCTGTTTCTGCTATTATTTTCTCTTTTTGTCAGTGCTCAGGCTCCGCCTCAAGGAATCAACTACCAGGCCATCGTGCGCAATTCGGCAGG
>JAFDYQ010000008.1 GCA_018267365.1 Bacteroidota bacterium
TATATTAAGTATTCCAATCAAAATATTCATTATTTTTGAATGTCGCGATTTTTCAACCTAATCCCTTCCCATGAAAAGAATTTATACCACCCTATTTACGATCTTAATATTATTTTCTGCAAATGGTCAGGCACCACATCAGATGAACTATCAGGCTGTGGTTAGAAATGCATCAGGCCAGACCGTTCCAAATGCTACTCCAGTCTCAATGCGTTTTACAATACATGATGGCTCCGCTACGGGTACAACTGTATTCAGAGAAACGCAAAATACTACTACCAATCAATTTGGTTTAGTGAATGTTCAGATAGGGAGCGTCAATACCACACTTGGATCAGTAGTGTGGAGCAGCGGAGCAAAATATTTGGAAGTAGAGGTGGACGTAAATAATACTGGTGCATTTTTAAGTATGGGCAACACACAGTTGATCAGTGTACCTTACGCACTGTATGCCGCAAACAGCACACCTGGCCCTACGGGGCCAACTGGAGCTGTTGGTTCAACAGGTCCCACGGGACTAAATGGCATAACTGGACCGACAGGTATAAGCGGCGCTAATGGACTTAATGGTGCAACTGGTCCTACCGGCACTGATGGTCCGACTGGCGCAACAGGTGCTGCTGGACAACAGGGACCCACTGGAGCTAACGGGACGGCGGTATCAATCAAGGGAAGTGTTGCCACTTCTTCTGCATTGCCTTCAACGGGCAATACAACCGGAGATGGATACTTGACGCAAGATACTGGTCACCTATGGGTATGGGACGGTGTTCAATGGATAGATGCGGGGTTAATACAGGGACCGCAAGGCAATGTGGGAGCAACGGGACCACAAGGAGTTACAGGAGCAAATGGACAAACTGGGCCAGCCGGGCCTACTGGTCCGACAGGGGTGGATGGTTCAACAGGACCAGTAGGCGCCACAGGTCCTGGAGGTGGTGCAACTGGCCCAACAGGTGCAACTGGCGCAGATGGAGTTAATGGCCAGACAGGAATAACCGGATCAACCGGGGCTACTGGCCCAACAGGTCCAACAGGCGCGTATGGAGTAACAGGTCCTACTGGATTACAAGGTCCTACTGGTCCAGGTACTCTAAGTGGAGGTATAAATTATGTGGTTAAGTTTACCCCAAATGGTCAAAGTGGAGGTAACTCGCAGATATATGATGATAGCCTTAATGTTGGAATAGGAAATGCCACACCATCCCATAAATTACATGTCTTGACCAACGACACAAACTCTGCAATTTACGGTGTTTATGATGGTAACTCTAATGGTGTAGCCGGTATAGAAGGTTATAACAATAGCAGCACTAATAATAACGCCAACATTGGTGTTTTGGGTTCTTATAATTCTAATTTTGTTTATGGTGTTGGAGTAGTTGGTTATGGATACGGTTGGAATGTAGTTCCTAATTTTAATATGGATGCAGGGGTTTACGGATCATCATCGGGACGTGGGGTATGGGCAAATACAAGTGGAGGAACTGCTCTTTATGCCGAAGATGTTTCATTAACAGGATATGCCGCTCAATTAATAGGTAAAGTTAAAATTGCAGACAGTACTCAAGGTAATGGAAGAGTACTCACCTCGGATATTGACGGAAATGCTTCATGGCAAGATGTTGCAAATCCTAATATTGGATTTGAAGCGCAACATAACCTTAGTGTTCCAGCAGATAATACTCCAATTGTTTTTGACACAGAGATATACGATGATGGTAATGGGTACGACCCCACAACCGGTATTTACACTGTTCCTCAATCAGGCACTTACCACTTTGATGTAAATATATTATTTAATGCAGCAGCTGTTAATGGGGAAATGGATTTATACCTCGCTGTTAACTCAACTATAGTTAATGCAACAATAGTTTCCGTTTCTACAGTAAATAATTATAATGGACATATTAGTGTTGACATCAAAGTGATAGCAGGTGATTCAATAGCAATAAGAGCGTATGATCCTTTTGGATCAAATAACTTACTTGGGGGCCCTCAAGTTTTTAGTCATTTTACAGGACATAAGTTGTATTGATTAAAAATCAATACAACTTATGTAGACTTTACAAATAGTTTATGGTACTTAATTCTTAAGTATTTTAAATATTCCATTTTTACCATTTAGTCCATTAATAGCCAAGGTATAAATTCCAGGGGCTTCTCTATTAAGATCAATGCCTAACTTATTATTACCAAGGCTGCTTGATTTAGTATATGTTTTTACCAATCTTCCCGTCATATCGTATATAACTAAATCAAGTTGTTCACCATTAGTTTTGGATTCAAACTCTATTGTGAATTGTGAGTTTGATGGATTAGGATATATTTTAATTTCGTTTTGTAAATCAGCGACATTTTCGATACTAGCTTCTATGGCATCTGTTTTGCATCCAGAAGTAATTGTTACTGTCGCACTACCTTCCGGTCCCCATCCGCAGGTATTATTTGCCCTGAAATAATATGTACCTGAAGAAGTCACTAAATGACTTGTACTCGGTGCACTGGTCGATGTGCCCCCTGATCGTGCACCTTGCCAATATATTGTTCCGCCCGTACCGTTTGCAACAAGAGTTGGCGGCGTACTCGCACAGTACGTACCTCCTCCATTAACAGATACAGCAGATGGCAACGCACAAGAATTTACAGTCAAGGGTACTGATGCAAAATTATTACATTCATCAGTTTCGCTAATCAATCCACCACCACAATTGCAATTCGGAGAGACATTGGAAATAGCGCCATCTGCCCAGAAAAACAGAGTATAATTGCCAGCAGCAATCGTAGATGGTATTTGAATATTAGTGTTATAGACAAGACTGTTAGAATTCGCAGAAACGCTAGGAACGCTAATTTTTCCCAAATAGATATCTGTACTTGTATTCAATGTGCTGCTTCTAGAGAGCCATAATGTAATGAAATTGGCTCCAGCATATCTATTTCCGGTATTGTCTTCCGAAGCATAAGCCGTTAAAATCGTACCCGGTGTTGTAGTGGAAGAGGATATATGTTGAGTACCTGATGTTATTGTTAAATCGCGAGCCCAAGATGAAGGATGGGTTAAATTATACAAGGCCGTAGTACTTCCATTAAATTGATCGAAGTCAAGACTAAAACCAGCTATTAACCCAGGATGTGGGTCTCCAACATATTGGTTAAAGGTCCAATTACCATTCCAAACACCTGTTAATGTAGGCGGACTAGCATTTGATGATTGTTGAATAACCCATAAGTAATTGCTATTTAAGGAAGCATCAACATGGCTGGCGTTAGCCAAACCTCCATTAATATAAATTGCCGGAGTAATACCTGTTTGATTATAAATAGTATTTACCCAATCCTGCACCCACGGAGTTAAGGTGCTCGCAGGAAGGGAAACAATCCTGTCATATTCCAAATCAAGTGCGGGCGGAAGAAAGCCAGCACCTATATATGGAGAGGCTACACTTAAAAAGTGGTTAGCTTCCGAGGCTCCAGTATTACTCAAATTTGCGAGGTCATATGCTCCCATTATAAGTCCAGCTGCGCATCCATTTCTCATGTTTCTAACAAAACATGTATCATCATTTCTAAGCAGTACCCCTTCTGTAGCTTTTGCATAAGCAAAAAGCTTTCCAGCAGCGTAAAAGCTTTGCCAGTCGCTTACCGCGATTGAACCCTGCCAATGGCTGACGTCTATACCTTTCACAGATGTGTTTGATGATCCCAATGTCAATGTTGCGCTAGTCGTTGTTACAGAACTCGCCCCACTACAATTCGTAACATTACATCTATATTGATATCCATTCAATCCATTTGTATTACCAATAGTGAGTACTGAAGAGTTTGAACCTGTTGTCCATGTAGTATTCCCACTATTATTTAAAGTACTCCAAGCACTTCCATTGTACTGCTGCCACTTATAGGAAAAAGGCGACGTACCGGAAACACCTACGCTAAATGTTGCTTGATTAGGAGATGTTACATTCTGATTTGTTGGATTTGAAGAAATGGTCACAGGAGTACAAATTGTAGATACAGTCAATACCGCAGCATTACTTATTACAGAATTAGCTCCTCCGCAATTTGTTACGTTGCATCTGTATTGATATCCATTCATTCCATTGGAATTAGCAATCGTAAGAGTGGAAGAATTAGTTCCAGTTGTCCAAGTAGTGTTTCCGCTATTTGTAAGATTAGTCCACGTGGTAGTAATGGGCGACTTTTGCTGCCATTGATACGAAAAAGGAGCCGATCCTGAAACGTTTACGGAAAACGCCCCTGAGGATGGACTAGTTACACTTTGACCACTTGGATTTGACAATACAGAGACTGCCGAACAAGACGATGTTGTAGTTAAAGTAGCTGCACTGCTTGTAGCAGAGTTCACCCCATTACAATTAGTAGCATTACATCTGTATTGATATCCATTTAATCCACTGGAATTAGAAATTGTAAGTGTCGAAGAACTTGTGCCGGTTGTCCAAGTTGTGTTGCCGGTGTTGCTTAAATTTGTCCATGTACTACCATTATATTGCTGCCATGTATATGAAAAAGGCGAGGTACCTGAAACTCCAACACTAAAGGATGTTTGATTGGGAGAGGTCACACTCTGATTTGCCGGATTTGAAGAAACGGAAACTGGGGTACAACCAGTAGCAGTAGTAGCTGTAAAAGCTGTTGTCCACGCATATTGATCGGTAATAATGTAATTATTATTTACGTAAGAGTAAACAAAGGCATAGCAATTATAAGTACCTGAATTTGCAGGAGAGACTGTAAAAGGGAAATTATATGTGCTATTAGAATTAATTGATTGAGCAGATGCGGAATTGATGTAATCCCACGAACTTGCTTCATCCCTATCAACCCATATTGAGACATAGGAATTCTCTGAATATCCAAGAGCATTTGTAACAGTAAAACTCCCGGATGACGATTGGCCTATATTTATTGATGTGGGAGAAAAGGAAGTGTTTGCAGAAATATAAGGTTGGACACGCGTAAATGATTGTGATACGGAACTTCCGGCGATAGAAAAGGAGCTACTACCCCAAAATTCTGTATTAGAAGTTATTGGAGGGTTATTTCCTGAAGGAGTATAATAGACTTCATAATAATATGTTCCATTGGCAAGGCTTGGAAATATTACCTGACCTGAAGCATCGGTATAAAGTGTTTGTAGTGATACCCAATTTGAGTTATATAGAATTACTTTAGCGTTACTTTTCACAGCACCTCCAACATTATGGACGGTTAGTGTGAAATTATTGGACTGAGTATAGGTCATGCTAACCTCATCCACTCTTATTGTAGTTGCATTAGTAGTACTCTCAGCTCTAAATCCAAGTTGCAATGAATGACCAATGCAAGATGATGGAACCGGAAATGAATACCGTGAATAGCCTACACTGCTGGTGAAATATACCGATGTAATAACATTTGTTTGCGAAAGCGTATAATCATATATATATACAAATAGTCTTTCAGTTCCTACAGAAGTTCCACTTAAAGTAGCACCAGTATAAAATGATAAAGTTGCTGACGTAGCACTAGAGGGAATGCTGACAGGTTGAGTTAAATAGTCGTATAAATTAGTCGCAGGCTGACCGGATCCGTTATCAGCATGGGCGTATCCCGGACAAACCTGACAATTTGTATAAGTCGAGTTGTAGACGAAATGTGTTCCCGCTGTCCAGCCTGAATTTGCTTGAGAAAAGCTTCCATTTGTGAGCAATTCTATTTGTGCGTTTGAACAAATAGAAATACACAATACAACAATTAGGAACAATACTTTTCTCATAAGATTATAATTTTATTAAATTGTAATTTGGCTACTTCCTATTCTTCCCCACTAATTAAATTTGAATGTATTTAATAGCTGTTCAAATTTTGCACCTTCTATTTTACTGTTGGGTTGTGGTGTCACTAGCTGCATTTCAATTTCTCCTACCTGTTTCTTATCCAAAACGTCAACAACTGTTAAAGACAACGGTGGATTGAGCTTTATACCGCTTGCTCCTATGTCAATTGTAGTAATTGCTTCTAGCGCATTATTTCCTGCAATTTGTAGTTGTCTACGATCATGTGCATACCAATCCCTTCCTGAGTCATAACGAGCAGTTACAGACTTGTAATATTCAATGCCCCATGGAGATAAGTGATAAGAGACTTCCAGTTTGGTATTTGAAACAGTATCAACAAAAGTGCTTTGTATCACAATTATTCTTCCCTGAAGGTCTACGGACTCAGCATCCACTCCACTATAGGCCCAGCTATCTGGGTATTCAAAGCTGTACCCATACTTACTATTTACATATGTTTTCCAACCTGATGGAACATTTAGTTTACCATTCGTTTCTTTTATAAAAGTCTGTGGAAGTTTTGATTTTGCAGCTCCAAGCAAAACAAAATATCCTCCCACCCCAAGCAGGACGATTAATGTTGCTATTAGATAGTTCTTTTTCATTTTACTTCAATAAAATGCTATTAGTGGCAACCTTTAGCAAGGGTTAAATAAATTAGATTCAATTACTTCAGTGAGAATATCAGAATTCAAAAATGTGTCAAGTTGTCTAAGTGGATTAGTACTTCTGTTATCAAATATATAAAAGAAATTACTCAAAAAACCTATTTCTATGGAAATAAAAATTTCCTAAAATGTAATAGTTAAAATGAACTTCAATTCTCACATTTTCATAGGGCTCAATCCAAGACAAATAACAGAGGAAACCGATTGTGATTTCCTCTGTTAGTTTGGTGTTTGTATGGAATGATGTGTCATTTCCCGTCTACCTGATACATTGACTTTTTCCCACCTTGTACGTTTCTGTCTGTCTCACAGTAGTACCCAAGAGAATATTGTATATGAGACTACAGCACCATCATTGATATATTCATTTGATTATCATTTCGTTGTGTCTCCTTTTAGACGGTTTGGGAGCTATACCTTCCCATCGGGAAAAAGGCAACATCTCTTTTAGGAGAGGGCAGGGTGAGGTAAGGCGGCGCTAAAGATTCGATCCACTCTCTCAGCACTCCGCGCCGTCGCTTATCTCCTGACCTGCGACCAACGTGACTGAAGCACACAAATCTTTCCACCTATACTATCAAACTTTTCGCCGCCATCACACATACTTATCTCGCCTCCCTTCCGTTTTATACCTGATCTGCCTATCTTACCTCCATGCGCCGCCGCCTTGTTTCCTTTGCAAAGTATACTGCCATCACCGGCGTCTGCACCTTCCTGCTTTTCGTCCTGCTCAATGTCATCTTCCCGCTGCATGATACAATACAGTACTCTACCGTAGTCACTGACCGCAAGGGCAATGTCCTCCACGCCTTCCTCACTCCAGACCAGAAGTGGCGTATGAAGACCGAGCTGCGGGAGATATCACCCACACTCAAAAAGACACTCATCTACAAGGAGGACAAATTCTTCTACTATCATCCCGGTGTCAATCCTATAGCCATAGCCCGTGCAGCAGTCATGAACCTCTTTCACCTGAAGCGCACCTCAGGTGCCTCTACCATCACGATGCAGGTGGCGCGTATGATGGAGCCGCGGCACCGCACCTATGTGAGCAAGGTGATCGAGATGTTCCGCGCCTTTCAGCTGGAGTGGAAGTACAGCAAAGACGAAATACTCCAATTATACTTCAACCTTGTTCCCTATGGCGGCAATATAGAAGGCGTGAAATCCGCCTCTGAGCTTTTCTTTCAGAAGCCACCGCAGAAGCTCAGCCTGGCAGAAGTCACAGCACTGAGCATCGTGCCCAATCGTCCCTCCTCGCTCCGTATGGGCGGGCACAATGATGTGATAGTATTGGAGCGCAATAAGTGGCTTAAGCGGTTTGAAGACGACGGACTCTTCCCGCACAAGGACGTAGCGGATGCCATGGACGAGCCACTGACTGTCTCCCGTCACAGTGCTCCTTCTTTTGCACCCCACCTCTCCCTTCGCATGAAGCGCGAGTACAAAGACAACGTGCAGACCGCCCTCGACCTTAATATGCAGATGAAGGTCGAAAAGCTTGTCTCTGACTACTCTCTCACACAGCAGATCAAGGGCATCAAAAATGCCGCTGTGATCGTGATAGACAATCGCACGCATGAGGTGGTGACATACGTCGGATCTGCCGACTGGCACAACACTGCAGATGGCGGCCAGGTAGACGGTATCCGAGCCATACGCCAGCCCGGCAGCACGCTGAAGCCGCTGCTCTACGGCCTCTGCATAGACCGTGGCCTGCTCACGCCCAAGACCGTGATGTACGATGTACCCATCAATATCAACGGCTATACACCGGAGAACTTTGACCAGAAGTTTAACGGCTATGTCACGATGGAGTATGCGCTGGCCAACTCGCTGAACATACCAGCGGTCAAATGCCTCAACGAGCTAGGCAAAGAGCGCCTGATAGGCAAACTGGTAGAAACCGATTTCAGGCAGATCAAAAAAGACCAGAATAAACTCGGCCTCTCTGTGATACTCGGCGGCTGCGGCGTCACGCTGGAGGAAATGGCTGCGTTGTATTCCTCATTCGGATGTGGAGGCATCTACTACAAGCCGATCTACATCAAAGGCGATACCGTGAGCAAGCGACTACAGCTACTCTCCCCATCAGCCAACTTTATGATCAATGAGATCCTGTCCAATCCTGCGCGCCCGGAGCTGCCCTTCAGCTGGGAGAGCAGTGAGCATACGCCGCGCATAGCCTGGAAGACTGGTACCAGCTATGGCCGCAAAGACGCCTGGAGCATTGGATTCAATCACGACTACACCGTAGCCGTCTGGCTCGGCAACTTTTCTGGTCAGGGTGTATCAGATCTGAGCGGAGCCAATACCGCTACTCCCCTCCTCTTCAAGATATTCAACAGCATAGACTACAACTCTACTCAGGACTGGTATCGCATGCCCAAGGCCTGCGGCATACGCCTGGTATGCACAGAGACGGGTATGCTACCCGGCGAGAAATGTACCAATACACAGATGGACTTTTTCATACCCGGCATCTCGCCCAATAAAGTCTGCGACAACTATCAGGAGATAGCTGTAGACCCCCGAGAGCAGATATCCTACTGCCGCTATTGCATGCCGGAGGCCGGCTACAAAAAGAAGTACTACCGCATCGTACCGCCTGAGATGCAGCGCTTCTTTGAGGATCAGCGTATAGACTATGAGCACGTGCCCCCACACAATCCTGACTGCGACCGTGTCTTCCGTGCTGATGCACCTAAGATCACCTATCCTGTCAACGGCATAGAGTATTTCATAGACAAAAACAATCCCGAGCCACTCCAGCTGATCTGCCAGGTGACCAATGATGTGAAAGATGTCTACTGGTATGTCAATAATAAATTCTACCGCAAAGCGCCCGCACGCGAGAAGATATTTGTAGTACCTGCTGAGGGTAGTGTGAAGCTGTCCTGCACGGATGACAAAGGCCGCAACAGTAACATCCGCATCAAGGTCAGGTACGTAAAGATCTAGGCACCTCGTAGAGCCGCATTACTATGCGGCTTCCCACGCGCTACCTTCGCCGATCACTTTCCAGATCATAGGGGTTATTCTTTCTTTTAAGGAGATAGCAAGAAGTGGCACCTCCTGATAACATACTTCTTATTTGTGAAGCCGCGTAGTAATGCGACTCTACCATAGGCAAAAAGCAAGTAGGGACAGGTCGCGACCTGTCCCTACTCTCCCACAAGGCTCCGTCCCTTGCTATTATAATGCTCATCTCTTACGACCCTTCCGTCGGTTCTTCTTCTGTTGCCTTTTTCTTAGGCCATATCTTGCCCCACTGGTAGGTGAGCTGCACGGTCAGGCTGGCCGGTGCCTCTACAAAGCCGGGGCGCAATACGTAGGCACGGTCTGTGATATTCTTGGCTATCACCGTAGCAGTGAAACGGTCCTTCCAGTTATATCCTACACGGGCATCTACTATGAAGTTACCTTTAGGATTGGCGGCAGCATACCAGTCTGCTATCTTAGGCAGAGAGGCTATCTGGTCCAGTTGCAGCACCTTGCCCAGGTAGACGCAGGTGGCACCTACTATAAATCCTTTGTAGGTAGTCTGCACGTCAGCCTTGGCTGAGTGGCGCATGCGGTAATACAGATACTGCTGCGAGCCGGCTACATTAGGATTATAGTCCAGATTGCGCGGTACCATATAGTTGTAGCCCAGCAGGAAGTTCAGCGGCACGCCAAAGATCTTGCCGGTGCCGATAGCAGATACCTCTATACCCCATATCTGTGCGCGCGTTATATTTTTGGCCTGCTCAAATAGGAAGTCCTTCGGATACTGCTGCTTGATATAGTCCGGTGCCTGACTTCTGTTGATATTGATAAACTCGATGAGGTTATTGTACCGGCTCAGGTATGCTGCCATATCTGCGTAAAATACCCACCGGCTAAACTTCATCCCCTGCTTGATGCCCACTTCGGCATTCCATCCGTTCTCAGGCTTCAGGTATGGATTGGGTATAGCCACCACTCCTGCGCGGCGGATATTGACAAACTGCTCTGCAATATCCGGAAAGCGGTACCCCTGCCCGAATGAAGCGCGGAGAAACGTGCCCTCTGTGACCTGATAGTTGATACCCACATTCACGATAGGCTTTACTGCAGAGTACTTTTTGCTGGCAGAGTCCCTGCCCGCCAGTGTATTGAGGAATGTTAATTCATTGCGCGCAGCCACAGTATCCAGCTTATTATATTCCAGAGAGAGCCCTACCTTTACTGTAAACTTGCCTCCAAAGCGCTTTTCACCCTGTGCATATACAGCGCCGTAGTGCGCATATTTCTCACCAAAAGTATGGCTGTTTATCTTCTTATAGCTGTAGCGCACACCTGCAGATATATCCGCATCCTGCTTTTTAAATCGCTTGGTATACACATACTCCGTGTAGACCTTGTGCGATTTGCTGCTATCGCCATTGGTACCGTAGCTTTGCACGTAGTAGTAGGACATACGCAGGGTATGCTTGCCATCAGCCTTGTCGTGATAGGCCAGGTAGGGATTTACATTCACGGCATTCACGCGCACATAGGCTGACTGATAGGGTACGAGTACGAGGCTATCCTTTGTAGGGTTGCGTGGATCACCATTGATAGATGTCAGGGTGTCGTTATAGTTGGTATACAGGAAGAAATCGTTATACCGGTTAAAGTAATAGTTCACATTGCCCCCTACAGACAGGTTCTGCAGATTGTGCGGGATATAGCGCAGCTTCAGAAAGGTACGCACCAGCAGGTTTTTATTCAGTATAGTATATCCGGCGTTAGAGTTCAGCGCTCCGTCAAAGAGTACATCCACATCGCCATACTTGCGGGCGTGCACATAGGCCAGATTGGCAAAGGCATTAGGCACTGAGGTGCGTCCTGTGCCAAAGTTATTTTTAAAGTCCGTCCAGCGCTGTCTGTCAAACCACTTCCAGCTCTTGTCCAGATACGGCATATAGCCACCGGAGTTGACGTAGATCTTATTGAACGGCTCATCCTTGTGCGCATTGATCGTACGTACGTTTACCATGGCATTGAGCGCCTGAGCACCATAGGATACCGTAGCAGGTCCTTTCACTATCTCCATCTGCTCTATCGCCTCGGTAGGCAGGCTCTCCCAGCGCACGCTGCCATTCTCAGGGCTCACCAGCGGCACATCGTCCAGCATGACCAGTGTGCGGTTGCTCGTCTCTGCGGCGAAGCCGCTACCCCCACGCACACTGATGGTCTTGCCCAGCATATTCACGCCCGGCACTTTATTCATAGCCTCGGTGATGCCCTGCGCACTATTGGTTATGTTCTGTCCTTTGAGTACCTCTATAGACTGGGTCTGCTCGCCCAGCTTCTTTTCCACCTTATTGCCCGATACGACCACTATATCCAGCTCTCGTGATTTGTCGGTCATTTTGATGTTTACCACTTTCGGGGCATCCCTCACGCCTATGATATCTGCCTGCCGCTCCTGATAGCCTACATAGGTGTAGAGCAGCGTGGTGATCACGCCCGGCGTCACCTCTATACTATAGTTGCCATCCACATCGGTGCGGGTACCATTGGTCGTACCTTTGACTACGATATTGACCCCTATCATCGGTACGTCACCCTTTTCATCGGTCACTATACCTTTTATGATGGCTTTATTGGCGGTCGGTGCGGCTACTGGTGGCGCGGCAGCAGGGGCAGCCGCAGGCACGATCGTATCTACGGCAGGTACCGTGCTGGCAGGGCTATCTACCGGAGCGGTGCTGATACTATCCTGCTGCGCAGAAACACGCAGAAAAACAGCAGAAAACAGAATAGCGTAAACAAACTTCTTCATTTATCAAGCTTAAGCGAACTAATCTTTTTTTTAAACAAACAGAGTAAAGTTAGTTTTTTCCCCAAGGTTAGAAAGAAGTTAATGCCCCATCTTATTAACATGCTTACCCTCAAATGTGGCATATCCGCCGATACATTTTCTACCAACTCTTTGATTGTCATAATCTAGCGCACATTCTCGATTACATTGGGTAAATGAAGACCCCTCAAAAATCTCCTGCCTGGCTTAGATGCACGCAGGCAGTTTTATCCATACATGCCACATGCTGACCACAGATCATGAAGCTACTGCCTTCTTTCTCAAAAAACCGTTAGCTTAGTCTTATGAAGACGATGCTTGCGTTTTTTCTTTTCGCCGGTATAAACTTTGTCGCCAGCGCACAGGCTGTCAGCAGCAGCAGGTGGCAGACAGATTTTACGATTTCAAAGCCCTCTCATCGCTCCGTCCTGTTCGCCTCACAGACGTATGAGAGGAGATCCGTACAGCTATACCAGAACACAAAAGAACCCCATTCACCGGCCAGGATCAAAAAGCTCCGCACTGCATCCATAGTACTGGCCGCTATAGGCGGAGGATTACACATTCTGGGGTTCACTATGAATGCCGCAGGCACCATGACCTATAACTTTTATCAGCGCAATACTATGTATGGCATAGGTGGTGTTTCTAATGTGGTAGGTCTTGGTAACGGTATAGCTGATATGGGTACATGGATAGCCTATGCAGTCCAGATGAAAAAGTATAAGCGCCGGCAGCAGACAGTCAGATAGTGCCTCTTTTGCAATGCTCCATTACAGCTGCCTTAGATATTTCTCCGCCACCTCTATGTGCTTTGTCAGAGTAGCTTTATCCATACGGGATACCAGAGCAGCCATCATACTCATGCGCGGATTCTTTGCAAACTCATCGTGATGCTTGTTTATAAAGCGCCAGTAAAGCCCATCCCATATCTCGCACCAGGCACCTTTTGGGTAGTTGCTCATCTTCAGGATATAGTTACTACCGGATATATACGGCTTTGTACTCATCAGGCCACCGTCGGCGTATTGGCTCATACCGTACACATTGGGCACCATGACCCAGTCGTAGCTATCTATATACAGCTCCATAAACCACCGGTAGACGTCATCCGTCCGGATACCGCACAGCAGCATAAAATTGCCCAGTATCATCAGGCGCTCTATATGGTGCGTATAGCCTGTCTCTATCAGGCGCGCTATGGCCATATCTATGGGTGGCAGTCCGGTAGTACCTTGGTACAGAGCCTCCGGCATAGGCCGTGTATGCTCCCAGAAATCACGCGTGCGCTCATACACACCGCGCTCTGAGTACATGGCCCGCACGTATTCGCGCCAGCCCAGCACCTGCCGTACGAATCCCTCCAGAGAGTTGATAGGTATGGCGTATGCAGAGGCGTATGCCATAGCCCGCTCTATGATGTCAGAGGGTTGCAGCAGGCCCACGTTCAGCATGGGCGTCAGTATGCCATGAAAGAGCCACCGCTCCGCCCCCACTATCGCATCCTGATAGATACCAAAGCAGGCAAACCGCTCTCTGAGAAAAGTATCCAACCACTGCTCGGCATCTGCATGCGTCACCGGATACCAGATGCGGTCTATGCTACCGGGATTAGCACCGAAATATCTCTGCACATACGCCGTGGCCTCACTGATATAGCTACTCTCTGTCACCACAGGCAGCGTAGGGACCACAGTCCCTTTTGGTAGCTTCTTTCTATTCTCACTGTCGTATGTCCACTTACCACCTATTGGCTTCTCCCCCTTTTCCAGCAGGATATTATACTTCTTGCGCAGGTGTATATAGTATTCTGTGAGGAAATATTTATGATCCTCAAAGTAGGCATGATTGTCTGCTTTGCTTTGGATGAAGGCGGGACTTTCAGACACCACCAGCTTTATACCATGTCTGCCGGCAAAGCGGTGCAGCCTCCGCTCCAGCAGGTAGTCTGTAGTATCAGCATAGTGGCATGCATGCACTCCGGCTACAGCTATCTTCAGAAAGAAATGATCGAGGTCCGCATCTGCACCAGGGCTGTCTATATAGTTTACTTTATGCCCCATCTGCCGCAGATAGTCTGCATAGTATTTCATACTGGCTCGGTGCAGCAGCAGTTTTTGCTTGTGAAAGGCGTATTGACGAAAGTAGAGGCAGTCTTCTATCAGGTACACCTCTCTGCCACAGGCCAGGGAGGGATGATGCCTATACAACTGATGCGGAAAGACCAGCGTGACAGATGACATGGTAGGATAACCGGTGAACGACATAAAAGGTTTGGCAGATGATTTGCTTATCTTTGAGACCATGCGGCTCATCAGGTATATCAAAGCAGCTATCTGCGGCGCACTGGCCGTAGGGCTGATGGCATTCAGTAGTGGTACTCCGCACAGGTCGCTGGTGGTGAGGGAGTGGATGTCAGATGCTTACTACCAGATACGGCCCACCTTTTATACCTATGATGAGCAGGGCCGCGTCATACGCACGGAGTCTCAAAATCCGGATACCTTTATCGTGACCAATACCTATACGCCCACGAGCATCATCTCCGTCACGCAGATCAGTAGTTCCCCCAGGCTGGATACCATTATCTACCAGCTCAATAGTGCCGGCCTGATAGTAGCAGACGATCGTGACAACCACTATACCTATAATAGTGACGGCCACCTGATCAAAGGCGCGCTGGAAGATACCTACACATGGGATGGCAATGATATGACTACACATACCTACACCAATGGCAACGGTACACACGTCATAGCCTATGTCTATAGCAATATACCTGATACGCGAAACTATGGCGACGCCGCCTGGGGTTTCCGCTCAGAGCATCTCGTCCTGTCAGAATCCGATCCGCCCAATACTATCACGCACAAGTACCTTTTTGATGAGCAGGGCCGCGTGATCACAGATAGTGCAGGTGCCAATATCTACCATTATTACTATTGAGCAGTCCCTGGCGGGAAGTGCTATGCAACGCATTAGCGCAAAATACCATCTGACCTATATATTATAATTTTGTTTTATCATAAAGCAAGATTATCTTACTACCAATTTCAATCACCTAAACCCCTCTCATGAAAAAAGTACTTACCCCGCTGCTTTTGCTATTTATGGCTGCAGTATCGCTGCATGCACAGGACCGCTCGCTGTGTGTAGATGACTCGCTGCGCCTCACCACCGGCTATGACCGCTATGCCCATACCCTTATAGCCAATGGTCAGCCCGACCCAAACTGGACAGTGCTCTCCGGCCCCGGTGCCTCACAGCTTAGCTTTCCTTCGCCTGCTTTTGTAGTGCCGCAGTACTCAGGCTGGCACTACACCCTGCCCAATTCTATGTGGCTCTCCCCCTTCGGCTATGCTAATTATGGTCAGAATAACTTTGACACACCTTATGTTTTCCGGTATTCATTCTGCCTGGCCCAGCAGACCGTCATCAGCCTCTTTATGGAGGCGCTGGACGATGACCTCATCGCGGTATATCTCGATGGCCAGTATATTGACAGTACAAACGCTGGTTACAACTTCTACTCCGGCCAGCAGGATACCTTCACTGTCAATCAGACGCTATATGCAGGCACGCATAATCTGGACGTGCGCCTCTACAATGTGGGCGGTATAGCCATGGGCCTGAACGTGCAGGGATACATCACCAGCCTCTATGGACTTCAGACGGACACTTGCTGCTTTACCAATGGCAGCTGCAACGGCTCCGTCTATCGGGATCATAATGGTGATGGCAACCGCGACCAGGGTACGGGCGGCACACCTGTAGATGAGGGCCTGCCGGGCTGGAATGTAGACCTGACTGATGGCACCAACTCCTTTCACCGAAACACCGATATACACGGAGACTACAGCTTCATGAATATCGCCCCGGGCAGCTACAACCTGCAAGTGAGCAATCCGTCAGGCACATACTATAGCTCTACACCTGTCACTATAGGCAAGCATACAGTATCGCTCAAAAACCTCCCTGTGAGCAACTCCTTTGCCACTGCGGTAAATGATGTCACTGCTGAAAGCAACTACCTGAAGGTATATCCGAATCCATCTACCACACTCGTGAGTATGGACTACTACCTCTCTGAGGCAGCCCCTGTCACGCTGCACATAGACAATATAGCCGGCCAGACTGTGATGCAGGTGCTGGATGGTGTGAACAGAAATGCAGGCACCTACCACCAGTCTATAGATATCTCTCAGCTGCCTGCCGGAGTATATATCTACGAGCTGAATGCAGACCGCACATACAGAGGCCGCTTTATCAAAAAATAATAACAGCAGATCCGACCTGCGCTCCGCGAGCGGCACACCCACTGTCACAGGTGAGTGTGCCGTTTCCATTTTCTAAAATTTAACAAGAGACCTCAAACGTCCTGATAGCAAGGCTTTCAGCGCACCATTCACAGACGACGAAAAAATATTTTTGATCAAAAGTTGGAAAATAAAATCCCGCGCCTATACTTTTGCATCGTGTTCTTTAAATAACGCTTATTCAGAAAGACCGAGGGACTGGCCCGATGACGTCTTGACAACCTCTCCCTGCCACAAGCAGGGAAAAGGTGCCAACTCCATTCCGACTTTATGTCGGGAGCAGATAAGTGTAGATAGTTTGACATTAATATTTTACGATATTAAAGAAGCCTTCTACGATCTGTGTGGAAGGCTTTTTTATTTTATACCAATAGCAAATGCATGTGCTGCTGGTGTGAGGTACGAAGCAGTCCCCGCAGTCTTTCCGATAAGCCGCGTTTAGAAACTCATTTTTCTAACCAACTAAATCAGAAAGACAATGTCAACACAAACACAGATCATCCACAGCATACCCGTAGACCCACTGACCGGCTCCATCAGTGTGCCGATATACCAGACCTCCACTTTCGTACAGGAAGCACCCGGCATACACCGGGGCTACGACTACGCCCGCAGCAATAACCCTACCCGCAAAGCACTCGAAGATGTGATAGCCCAGCTGGAAGAGGGCACCAATGGATATGCCTTTGCCAGCGGTCTCGCGGCCATAGATGCGGTAGTGAAGCTCCTCTCCGCCGGAGATGAGATCATAGCCGTAGATGACATCTACGGCGGCGCCTTCCGCCTCTTCACGCACATCTACCAGAAGTTTGGCATCACGATCAAATACGTAGACGCTACCGACCATCGCAATGTGGCAAACGCGATCACACCTGCTACGAAACTCATCTGGATAGAAAGCCCCACTAATCCCACCCTCAAGATAGCCGACATAGCAGCGATAGCCGCCATAGCCAAAGCCAACAAAGTCCTCCTCTGCGTAGATAATACCTTCGCCTCTCCTGCCTCGCAGAAACCTATCTCACTCGGCGCAGACATCGTAGTACACAGCGGCACTAAGTACCTCGGCGGCCACAGCGATCTGATAGCCGGCCTTGTGGTCACCGCTACGCAGGAACTGGGAGACAAGATAAAGTTCATACAAAACGCCTCCGGCGCTATCCTCGCACCCTTTGATAGCTGGCTGGTCATACGCGGAATTGAGACCCTCGACCTCCGCGTAGCGCGTCACTCACAGAGCGCACAGGCCATAGCAGAATACCTGCAAAGCGAAGACCTCGTAGGCAATATTTACTACCCCGGTCTCCCCACTCACCCTAACTACGCTGTAGCTACTAAACAGCAGAAATACACCGGCGGCATCATCTCCTTTGATCTGAAAGTAGACGACAAAGCACTCGCCTCAAAGATCGTGAGCAGCACCAAATATTTCAAACTAGCCGAAAGCCTGGGCGGTGTGAAGAGTCTTGTCTGTTTACCATGTGAGATGACCCACAAATCCATCCCACAAGAGAAGCGCTACGAAGCCGGCGTAAAGGACAGCCTCATCCGCCTCTCCGTAGGCCTCGAGGATGCCGCCGACCTCATCGAAGACCTGAAACAAGCCTTTGCCACTGCTAAAAATTCAGCCCCTAAATCCCCAAAGGGGACTTTAACAGCCGAAATCGCGTAAACTAATTCATCACCCACAGCCTTGTATTCCTCCTCCCCTTTGGGGAGGCCGGGAGAGGCTTAATCTATCAATCATGCAAAGGAAAAAACTCAATATAGGACTCTTCGGCTTCGGCTGTGTAGGCTACGGCCTCTATCAGGTACTCGAGCGCACACCCACACTCAATGCCACCATCAAAACCATTTGCGTCAAAGACCGTCACAAACAGCGACCTATCCCCTCTGACCGCTTCACTTTTGACAGGGAAGATATACTCGGCGACAGTGACATCAATGTAATAGTAGAGCTGATCGACAATGCCGACGAAGCATTTGAGATAGTCTCCACCGCTCTCCGCTCTGGTCGCGCCGTAGTCACTGCCAATAAGAAAATGATAGCAGAGCATCTGGCCGAGCTGATCGATCTCCAGCGCATCCACGGCGTGCCGCTGCTCTATGAGGCCAGCTGCTGCGCCAGCATCCCCATTCTCCGCAATCTGGAGGAATACTATGACAATGACCTGCTGGAAAGTGTGGAGGGCATCGTGAATGGCTCTACCAATTATATCCTCACCAAAATGAGCAGCGAAGGACTAAGCTATGACACCGCATTGAAGCAAGCTCAGGAGAAAGGCTATGCAGAAAGCAATCCGCTCCTCGACACAGGCGGCTTTGATGCCAAATACAAACTACTTATTCTGGCAGCCCACGCCTTTGGCGGGATATTAAAACCGTCAGATATATTCAACGCAGGCATAGATCGCATTTCTCCACTGGACCAACAGTATGCACGGGAGAAAGGGCTCAAGGTAAAACTACTGGCTCGTGCTTTCAAGAAAGAAGATGGAACTGTATCTGCATTTGTCTCGCCGCACTATGTCGCGCCTACAGATCGCCTCTACCAGGTAGATGACGTGTACAATGGCGTCACGCTTAAGACAGTCTTCTCCGAGGACCAGTTCTTCTCCGGCAAGGGTGCCGGCGCCTATCCTACAGCCTCTGCCGTGATCAGCGACCTATCGGCGCTGACCTACGATTACAAGTATGAATACAAAAAGATAAATCACTACGAACATACCACTTACAGTTACGACACACTACTCAAAGTCTATGCCAGTAGCCAGAGTGACTATCAGGCTGATGTAGCTGATTACTTTGAGGAGGTATGGGAACAATTTTCCAATGGCCGACAGTGCTATAGCATCGGCACCATCAGCCTGAGAAACTATGCCCGCCTCTACGCAGAGAAGCCAGTATCCCTGATCGTCATAGACCGGCATATATCCGAGGTAGAAACACTGACCGGCGTAGATATCGAGACGCTCGTAGCCACGCCTTGATTTTGTATCTTGCAGCTATGAGCAGATTCACAGGACGCGTAGCCGTCATCACCGGCGGTGCCGCAGGCATAGGCCGCGCAGCAGTAGAGAAATTTGCCCGCGAGGGCGCGGCTGTAGCCATATGGGATGTCAATGAAGTGCAAGGCAAAGAGCTGGAGTTAATACTATTACATGAAGGCTTTGCAGCCAAATTCATCAAGGTCAATACTGCAAAGTACGAGGAAGTAGAAGCAGCTACGAAAGCGGTGATAGCGCAGTTTGGCCGGATAGACATACTGGTCAATAACGCCGGCATCACACGCGACGCCAGCCTGCAAAAGATGACCGCCGAAAACTGGCAGCAAGTGCTGGATGTAAACCTGACGGGCGTCTTCAACTGTACCAAAGCTGTGATACCCGACATGATCTCCCGCGGTAGCGGCGCGATCATCAACACCTCCTCTATAGTAGGCCTCTATGGCAACTATGGCCAGTCTAACTACGCGGCTACCAAGAGCGGCGTGATAGGCCTGACCAAAACCTGGGCGCGCGAGCTGGGCAAGCACAACATCCGCGTGAACGCCGTAGCCCCCGGCTTTATAGCCACAGATATGATCAATACCATACCGGAGAAGGTCATCACCTCCATGCAGGAGAAAGTACCACTAAAGCGCCTCGGCACGCCCGAAGATGTAGCGAATCTCTACGCCTTCCTGGCTAGTGAGGAGGCAGCATTTATATCGGGGGCAGTGATCAGTGTAGATGGGGGATTAACTATCTAAATACGCTCCTATTCTAAAAGAGCACCATGCACTACTGCATATATCCGTATTTCGTCAGAGGCTAGTTTAAATGCGACAACCCATTTACCATGGTAAACAATACAACTATACCCTCTGAGTGAAAAAGATGAATGCCGACATAATGAATAACTGACATTAGGTTTTGCGTAACCCTACATGTGCTCTATGAATCTACTTATCCAGCGTTCTCCAGCCCCACCGATGTTAAGATCATCAATTATATCTGCTAAATCATAGAGTTGGATTCTTGCTCGCTTCTCCAGAACAATATTCATGAAGCCTTCTTGTTCTGATTCTTTTTACGGAGATATTCTGTTATCTCTTCTTTAAACTGATCTATAGGTATAAATTCCTCCTCGCGCGGAGTGTCAAGATATTCATCAAGTTCTTCCTTGGTAGCAGGACGCCCTATACCCAAGACAACATCACGTGGCGTAAGTTTTTTATGAGGCTCTTTAATGATATTTATATCGTAAACTAAAGATAACTACAAATCGACAGTTATCATAACTGACCCTACCCCACCTTCTTGGTAGCGTGCAGCAGATAAGCCTTGATAAAGTCATCCAACTCGCCATCCAGCACCGGCTGTACATTGCCCGTCTCATAGCCCGAGCGGGTATCCTTGATTAGTTTGTAGGGGTGCAGCACATAGTTGCGTATCTGTGAGCCCCACTCTATTTTGAGCTTGGTGCCTTCTATCTTGTCGCGCTCTTCGTTGCGTTTCTCCAGCTCCATCTCATAGAGTTTGGACTTCAGCATTTGGAGGGCGCGGTCACGGTTATCGTGCTGTGAGCGTGTCACCTGGCAGGTCACTACGATGCCTGTCGGGAGGTGCTTTACACGTACCGCCGTTTCCACCTTGTTTACGTTCTGGCCACCTGCACCGCTGGAGCGGAAGGTATCCCACTCGAGCTCTGAGGCAGGCACATTGATCTCTATCGTATCATCCACTATAGGGCTGACGAATACGGAAGCAAACGACGTCTGCCGCTTGCCCTGTGCATTGAATGGCGAGATACGCACCAGACGGTGTACACCATTCTCGCCCTTCAGGTATCCATAGGCAAATTCGCCCTCTATCTCCAGTGATACGGAGCGGATACCCGCCACATCATCATCAGTGCGCTCTACCTCCGTGATCTTAAAGCCATGCTTCTCTGCCCACATCACATACATACGCAGCAGGATAGATGCCCAGTCGCAGCTCTCGGTACCACCGGCACCGGCATTGATCTCTAGGATAGCCCCCATTGAGTCCTCGGGGCGGTCCAGCGTAGATTTAAACTCCAGGCTGTCTACTGCATCGAGCGCCTTTTGATACTGCGCTTTCAGATCAGCCTCCACAGGTTCGCCCGCCTCGTAGAATTCACGCAGCACTTTGGCGTCCTCATATTCGCGCAGCGTAGCCTCATAGTCTGTCAGCCAGAACTTATTAAGCTTTATCTCTTTCATGATGGCCTCGGCCTTCTTGGGGTCAGACCAGAAGTCAGGGTGCAGCGTCGTATTCTCATCCTGCTGGATCTTGATACGGCGCTCGTCTATATTTAGGAAGCGCGCCAGGTTGTCCAGGCGGCTTTTGATATCTGCTATATTCTCGTTAGTCACTTGTCGTCAGTTGGGCAGCGAAGATAGAAATTTTGACCATGTGCCTCCTTTTACCGCATCACAGCAGGCTGGCGGCTACACACTTCTCCAGATTGTCCAGCCCGGTCTTTAGCTCCTCATAGTGTGGATAGCCATAGCCTATGCGCATATAGGTCCTCTCCTGCTCAAACCAATGTCCCGGTCCTACTACGGTGCCGTACTCATTGTATAGCTTATCGTAAAGTGCTTCTGCATCTACTTTATACTCTGCCTTCACACGTGGGAAGCACACCACACCAGCCTGCGGCTCTACCCACTCCAGATATGGCTGCGCGGCCATCCAGTCCTTCAGATAGGCAAAGTTCCTGCGGATATGTTCATGATGAGCAGACACTAGTTTTTGCTTATGCGTGAGCAGGTGCAGGGCTATAGTCTCATCTACTACAGAATTGCACAGTGTGATCTGCTCTCGGGCAGCCAGCAGGTCGTGCAGCAGCTTCTGATCACGGGTGATCACCCAGCCGGTACGTATGCCCGGCGCACCGTAGCTCTTTGACACAGACGATACCGATATCACCTTATCAGAAAGCTCGGCTGCATACGGTTTCAGTTCCGTCTGAAAGTTCAGGTCCCTGTATGTCTCATCTACTAGCAGGTGGCAGCCATGCTGCTCTGCCAGAGCGACCAGCGCACGTATCGTCTCATCGCTATATAGCCTTCCGGTGGGATTGTGCGGATTGGTGATGCTGATCAGGCGCGTGTTGGGCTGTATGGCAGCAGCTACGGCAGCCACATCTATCTCATAGTTATGCTCAAAGCTCAGATCTACG
This sequence comes from Bacteroidota bacterium, assembly GCA_018267365.1. GTDB lineage: Bacteria > Bacteroidota > Bacteroidia > Chitinophagales > LD1 > UBA1941. Next base: position 22,826 of record JAFDYQ010000008.1, read on the forward strand.
ATAGAGATCGTACACTCTATAGCCCGTGGCGTCTCTATATTAGTGCCATAGTTGGGTCTTATCACTACGAGATGATCTTTAGAAGAAAGCAGCGTAGTAGAGGTAATAAAGAGCGCCATGGCCGCTCCCGCCGTCACGATCACATCCTCCGGGCTCAGCACCTTGCTATCCTCTATGATAGCCTGTCGCAGCTTATACATCCCTTTGTGCTCGCCATAGAAAAGCAATATACCTGACAGGTCTACATGCAGGCTATCCAGTGTGATATCCCTCACAGAGCTTTCAGCCAGGTTGTATTGTATGGTCCCGTACCCCTTCTCCTCCGGCGACTCTATCTCTATTGGCATTCGCGTATAGCGCATCGGTATTTAGTATTTTCGGTTTATGGTTGGCTGCGGGCTATCTCCTCGATTCCCGCCTCTTGATTCTTCTTCTTGTTTCTTGATTCTGATTCTTGTCTCTTGGTTCTTGACTCTTGACTCTCACACTCACTTCTTCCCCGCATCCACATCTCTCAGAAATCCTATCACACCCTCCATATACCGCTGCTGGTCATCCCACAGGCTCATGTGGCTGCCGCTACACATCAGCACTTTAGCACCCGGTATCACGCGGCCCATGCGATTGATCTCTGCAGTATCCATCTCATCATATACCGCTCCTACCACCAGGGTAGGGCATTTGATATGCGGTATCTTGTCCCAGGCATCCCAGTTTTTAAACCTCCCCGACACCACAAACTCATTATTGCCCTGCATAGTATTATATACCTGGCTATTGATATGACCGAAAGAGCGCGTGAGCGGCTCCGGCCACTCGGGTTTGATGCGGCAGATATATTTATCATAGAGTACTTTCACCAGCTGCTGGTATTCTGGGTTGTCGCTTTGATTGGCAGCTTCATACTTTTTCATCTTAGCCACAGCCTCGGCGGGCTCCTGGTCACGCAGCTTATTGATATAGGTCACATAGTCCGGTATGCTGGCGGTCATGTTTGAAATGATAGCACCTTTGAGGTGATCAGGGTATTTCACCGCATACTCCATAGTGAGCATGCCGCCCCAGCTATGGCCCAGCAGGTAGAAGGTATCCAGCCCTAGCCCCTTCCTTACGTCCTCTACCTCATCGGTGAACTGCTCCACACTCCACAGGGCCGTATCCGTAGGTCTGTCAGAGTAGTGCGAGCCCAGCTGATCATAGTAGTAAAACTCTATCCCCGACTGAGGAAAGTAGCTCTCCATACACTCAAAGTACTCATGTGTCAATCCCGGACCGCCATGCAGCAGCAGCACCTTGATATGGCCGTCACCTACTTTCTTGGTCCATACGCGGTACTTGCCGCCACGTACCGGTATCATCCTCACGCCACCGCTCTGCACCTCAGAGTAGACGGGTATCGCGGCAGGTACGCCTTTTACTTTCACTGGGTTTTCATGGCATGATGCCAGGCATAGCAGCGCCAGCACGGCCAGTATAGAGAGGGGTCTCATGGATGATCTTTTGCTACTAATCTAATGACTATGCCGCAAAACATGTAGAGATCGCTGCCATGAGGATAAAAAATCAGCCTATCACCCATTGCGGCGCGTATAGACTGCAAAGGCGTAGATCAGCGCGCACACCAGTATGAGCAGGCCAAACATCTTTAGCACAGATCCGGCATGACTACGCATGAATGGCGTAGGGGCCGGTGCTGCCATATGCACGGCACTCGTATCAGTAGCGCTCGCCGTTGCCACGGCAGTTTGGCCGCTGTCCTTAGGAGCCTGGTCAGATGCAGGGTACGACTCCGGCATGCTATCCTTATCGAGTGTTATAGATGCAAAGAATTTGTCTCTCGTAGCCGTCATTTTACCATACAGCTCTGTAGGCGCGGTGAAAGATATGATCACGATCTGGCCATTTACCTTTAGCGCGCGAGAGCAGACTGTAGCAGGCAGCGAGCGGTTGTCTCCTTTCACATACTCTATCTCCAGAGCTTTGAGGCCGTCTATGGTGATGCTGTTTCGCCGCGTTTCCGCTCCTTTGGCAGCGCGCAATATGCCTTTGGCCATGCCATTATAAAAAGAGGCGAGAGTCGCGCTGTCATGCACTTGCCCGCTATCTATATACGGCTTGGCCTGAGCCAGCCAGGCACAGGTATCTGTCTGTACGAGATAGTTCTGCTGATCTGCTACGCGCGTAGCCCTGGGCACAGTAGGAAAGGTCACTGATACTACACCCGTCACACGTTGCGGCACAGCCTGGGCCCCATGCCCGGTACAGATGCCGGTAGCGGAGAGCAGTAAGGAGAGTAATGCTATTCTGATCATATGGCTGAGACTAAGATAAGGCAAAGACACCTCGCATCCAACATCCACTGTGCAAAATGACAATACCGGGAATTCGTGGGGTTAGCTTACAGGTTTGCTACCGGACTTGCTGATAGCTGCTCTTATCTCGCGCAGCTTCTGCTTGGTATGCTCGGGAAAGTCCCCGTTCAGCATCCAGTTGTAGTAGCTCGGCTCGTCGCGCAGTACATCATCTACAGACCGTCCCTTGTGCTTGCCAAAGTTGAAAGCCGGCTTTCCGTTTTGATAGATAAATCTGCGGCCGCTATCCAGAAACCGCTCCTCATTGCTGAAATCATGAAGGAAACGCACGTCATTCTTCAGCGTCTCATAGCGCTGCAGCTGTGCCAGCAGCACCTCCAGTGTGGCCTCGGTATCGGCCGCCGCGCTGTGCGCATTTTGTATTTCTTTATTGCAGTAGTATTTGTAGGCAGCCGTCAGGTCGCGCTTCTCCATGAGGGTATAGATGCGGTGCACATCTACCAGGCTGCGGCTCTCTATATCCATCCACATACCCGCCCGGATAAATTCCTCCAGCAGCAGGGGGATATCAAACCTATTACTATTAAAGCCCGCCAGGTCACAGGGGTCCAGCAGGTCAAAGAGTTCCTTGGCCACATCTTTGAAAGTCGGGCTCATCGCCACGTCTTCATCATAGATGCCGTGTACCTGAGAGGATTCGATAGGTATAGGTATAGTGGGATTGATACGCATCGTCACCTGCCTGCGGCTCTGGTCCGGATCTATGCGTATCACGCTGATCTCTACGATACGGTCTTTGATAAAGTCTACTCCCGTAGTCTCCAGGTCAAATACGGCGAGCGGGCGCTTGAGATTGAGGCTGAATGCCTCTCCGGCAAATAAATCCACTGTCAGGGTTTTGATGTAATGATAAGGCAAAACAGTGATATGCCCAAAGCTGCTTATACACTGTCTGATCGGAGGGCCTACCTCCATGCATCCAGCACCACTTTGCGGGTCTGCATCCCCCTCAGTGAGCCAAACCGGAAGAAATATACCCCGCCGGCATAGCCGCGCATATCTACATGCAGCGTAGTCTGGCCTGTGATATCCAGCACTTGCACTACTCCTCCCAGGGCATCAGTCACGGTGAGGGAGGTCATACCGGCGTTATTCTTTACAGTGAAAAGGCCCGTAGAAGGATTTGGATACACAGCAGTATTGACCATCGCGTCTACATCTGCTATGCCTGCGATCATACCGCACGGATCATAGGCTCCGTCTACAGTAGTGGCATTCGTACCGAGCGGATCCAGCCAGGGCTGTAGCTGCTTATCATTCGTTAGCCCATTGCTGGCCCAGTGATACCGCATCTCGCCATAAAAGTCACTCTGCGTCGGCGAGGAGCACGATGACCCTCCTCCGGTCAGCGTACCTATCAGGCGGTGGTTGCTATCAAACAATGCTGACCCCGATGACCCCGGCTCTGTCACCCCATGTCCGTCTGTGGTCGCGGCCCAGGAGAGTTTCCAGTGGGTATTGAGGGTCAGCGTGCCCCAGTGCGAGGAGATGGGCTGTGTAGTGTAGGTCGATATCTTCTTGATATCGCCATTGGGCTGGTGTATGCCTACCCCGGTCGTGGTAGCTACTCCCCGGCTCCAGCCTGCATAGTATGGGTTGTACGCAGCAGGTGGTGCGATGTTTGTACGCACCAGTACGAAGTCACTTCCATTATCGCCTCCGTTATCCTGGCTCGCGGCTCTCAGTGTACACCCTGTCAGCAGGTGCGTGCCCAGCGTGCCCTCAGATGCAGGGTCAGCACAGGTAGGCGACTCATAGTTAAAGTAAAACACCCACTGATTGAGGTCTGCCGCTGTGGCAGATGTGTAGTTGTGCGTTTCGTCCTGATAGCAGTGGTCGGCAGAGAGTATATAGGGCTCACAGTCGCTGTTGGTATTGTTTACCAGTGTACCTGTACACCATCCGTACCCGGTGCTTAGTTTTACGAGCATACGTACCACAGCATTTTTCTCATTGTACCAGCCGCTTCCCTCCGGGCAGACCACGTTTACCTCGCAGGCCGCAGATTGGCCAAAATCCCTGTTGGCCTTATACCCTGGCACCATCCGGTAGGCATAGCCTACTTCATACAGGTGCAGTTTGCCCTGACCGGCTGCTGCAGTGGGCTCAAAGTACTCCAATATACATTCATCACCGTGTATCAGACCGGTATTGTAGTGGCCATCTGGAGACTTATTGCTACTCGTGAAAGCCCCTATTATCTCTGACCGGTCAGGCGTATACACATGCAGCGTAGCGCCCTCGGGCAGATACCATGCATCAAAACAAGGTATCAATGCGAGCGCCCCCGCAGACTGCACATGGCAGCGCCATACACGGCCATCACCTACATCATACCAGCTCCCTGCGTTGGTCAGCCCTATATCTGCCTGCACAGATCTGGCAAAACGCGGCATATGGCCTAGCTTGTCATCTGAGCGGTCCAGCGCAGCAGCGGCTGACCCGCTGAGTACGGGCAGCGCCACCACGCCGTCATAAAACATAGAAGCCGGCAGGCTATAGCTGTGCGGCACTATATCTTCAGATATCTGGGCAGATAGATCGGATAGAAATAGAGAACATAGGATAAGGATGGCGATGCGATTGAAACTCATTGATGTACGACTACATTTAGATTATTAAATTAAGGTTAATTTCCTACCCGCTGCAAAAAATCAGGTCTTGACTAGTAATGTATCGGTCAAAACTGTCATATTTATCCTGATGATAGCAGGTTATTTTGAAACTATGTGTTCAGCTTTATGATGGCAAAAAAAACTTCTGCTACTGACCTTTTACAAACTGCTCAGAAACACTTTGCAGCCCAGCAGTATGACGGGGCCATGCACCTGCTCAGGCAGGTAGAGCAGCTGCCGGCAGATCGCGTAGACCTGCGCATACGCATGAAGGTATTCAATCTGATGGGCCTCATACACTCCGAGTGGGGCGACCACAAAACTGCCGAGCAAAAGCTGCTGCAGTCTCTGGAGCTGGCACAGCAGACGGGAGATCTCAGCCTCGTACACATACGCTACGAAAACCTCGCTGCCATCTATATGCGTCTCAAACAGTACGGCAAGGCTATACAGGCTATGCAGCAGTGTATAGACATCAAAGAAAAAAATGGCGATCTGGCAGATATACCGCGCACATTGCTCCAGCTCTCTACGCTCCAGTTTACTATAGATAATAACGAAGCAGCCGCAAAGGCACTGCAGCAGGCAGCGCGGATGCTCCGCAGCGCCGGCGTGCATGATATGGACCACATCATACACTTCAATACCGGCATGCAGCTAAAGCGGCAGGGCAAATACGAGGCAGCTATCAAAGCATACGGCAGGTGCAGCAGCGTAGCATTGGCACGCGATGACTACGGCACAGCCGCCAAGGCCAGCAACAATCAAGGCGACATCTGCATGACTCTAGGCCGGCTGCTGCAGGCCCGCAGGCACTTTGAGCGGTCTACAGTATATGCAGATAAGGCTACCTCACACTATATCTCGACCATCTCCCGCCTGCAGCTGGCGGTCATAGCCCTCAGGCAAAACAAGCTCGCGCTCAGCCGCCGCATCTATACTGAGCTCACCCCGCGCATAGCAGAGATGGACGACGCCGTACTACTGCGCGACCATGCTGAGCTGGATATGATGCTCTGCCAGGCAGAGGGCGACTATCAGGGCGCTCTGGCCGCCTCGCAGACTTACATCCGGTATTACAAGATGTACTATGATAATGAGCTGAGCCGTACTGTGCTGGACATGCAGGGCAAATACGAAGCCGAAAAAACAGAACGTGAACTGCAAAAGGCCCGCCTCAAGCAGGCCGAGAGCGAGCTGAAGGCGCTCCGTGCGCAGATGGACCCGCATTTTATATTCAATGCGCTCAGCAGCATGCGCCGCGAGATGCTGGAGGGCAATATAGAAAGCGCAGACCGGTATCTCGTGCGCTTTAGCCGGCTGCTCCGCATGATACTCGATACCACGCGCCAGCCTATGGTACGCCTCAGTGACAATATAGAGCTGCTCCACCTTTATATACAGATAGAAAATAACAGACAGGGCAATCGCTTTGACTACAGCATCACCACGCGGGGCATAGACCCCGCCACCGTGTCCCTGCCGGGCCTCATACTACAGCCGCTGGCCGAGAATGCGATCGTACATGGCCTGCATCCCAAAAAGAATGGCCGCGGTCAGCTGGACATAGCATTCTCTCGCAGCGGGTCTGCGCTCAGGATACGCGTGACGGACAATGGAGTGGGCAGGCAGGCTGGCAAAGACAAAAAGGCAGACCACACATCCCATGCCATGAATATCATCCGGGAGACACTGGACCTCATGTGGCAGGGCAAAAGCCGCAAGGACTACATGACCATCAAAGACATTAAAACCAATAACAACATAGGCCGGGGTACAGAGGTCACCGTGTTGGTACCTCTGTCCGCCTGACGCCGATAGTGATAGATATGATAAGCACCATACTGGTAGACGACGAGCCTGACAATATCAAAACCCTGCAGCTCCTGCTGCAGCGGTACTGCCCTGATGTGGAGGTGACTGCCACCTATACCGATCCCAGGGCTGCACTCAAGGCATTGCCAAAGGCCTCATATGATCTGCTGCTCCTGGATGTAGAGATGCCGGGCATGACCGGCTTTGACCTGCTGAAGAAACTAGCCACGCCGCCACCTGCCATCGTCTTTGTCACCGCGCACAGCCACTATGCCGTACGGGCATTCAAGTTTGATGCGATAGACTACCTGCTCAAGCCGGTAGACATAGATGACCTGCAGGCAGCACTGACCAGATACAAGCGTACCAAAGCTGATCTCACCACTGACAAGGTAAAACAACTGCTGGCCAATATAGACCACCTGTCACGCCCGGCGGTGAGCCGCATAGCCCTGCCCACACAAGACGGTGTAGAGATGATAGCCCTCGATGAGGTCATCTACCTCCGCGCTGATCGCAACTATACCTTGATCAGGCGCGATGGCAAAAAAGACCTGATAGTAGCGCGTACGCTCGGCTCCTTTGAGGAACTGCTCACGCCGCCCCGCTTTATGCGCATCAATAAGCAGTATCTCATCAGCCTGGACAAAATGACGCGCTATATCCGCACTACCAGCCTCGCACTGATGCAGGACGGTACAGAGATACAGGTCAGCCGCACGCGCAAGGAGGAGTTTCAAAAACTGATACAGGTCTGAAGCAGCCCATCTACACCTTTCTGGGTATAGCCGCTCAGGCAATGATCCGACGCAGGATAAATAAAATCCGACGCAGGATAAATGCACCGCTACGCAGGATAAACGCACCACCCTGTACCATTGACAGCCTTTACCTTTGATAGCAGCAAGAGAGCAAAACAGCTCACTGCTACGGGAGAGGCCAATATCCGGAAACAGATACCTCCCCCTTAGATCAGACAACCGCTTTTGAACTTTCTCATGGACAGCGAAAGCTGCGATGACGCATTGGGGGCGGCGTTACTTGGGGTGCGCCGCCTGCCTTTGCTCTTTCAGCGGAGAGAGCCATACACCAGAAGATCACATAGCAATGGTAACTATCATCTATAACGGAAAGATCAGGAAAGTACACGAGGCAGTAGACCGGGCCAATGCGCTGCTGGCAGATGATATGTTTTACCATGCCATCAGCGCCCGTGGCACCTTTGATATGGCAGATATACCGGCTGTGCAGGTAGCCGAGCTGATCCGCACTACGGATCTCAGTATGCGCCTCATCACCTATATAGGCTCCCCCCGAGTACACGGCTATGATGACCGTGACAATCCTGACCTGATACATCTCAATCTGTTTCGCGCAGACTGGACCCTCAGCGGTATAGTCAATACCATGATGCACCAGATGGTACATGCAGTCAATGACGTACACCGCCAGTATAATTTCAGCCACGGAGACCGTACTATAGAAGGCAAGGAAAACACGGCGCCTTTCTGGATAGGAAATCATGCAGAGGAGCGTATAGATGCAGGCACCGGCCTGTCACAAGGTATGGTGCATGATGCACATCCCGAGTCTCTGGCTATAGACACGCTCGATTGACAAAAACCACATTGTAAAATACTGCCAACTATATCATTCGCATCACGTTTAGAAAATAAGATCAACTACTATAAAAACGATACCATGGAGATCACAAATCACTACAATATAGCGCTACTGGACGGAGACCTGCTCATCATCGCTCCCACCCTGCCGGATAGCAGCCATGGAGCAGTACCGGTCATACCACGGCCACATACTACGGCTCCTGCGGTCGGCAGGTGGATATCAGACCGCATACACAGCCGTGAGACAGAGATGCCTCACCTATTCACGATCTGGAGTGACTGATAGCGGCATCATACGGCCGCAGATTTGCGCATAAATACCTAGCTTCGCTGCGTCAAATCTCTCATACATGAAGTGTATCTGCGTAGGGCGCAACTACGGCGCCCATGCCAAAGAACTCAACAATGCCATTCCCGAGGAGCCCATGCTCTTCCTCAAACCTCAGACAGCGCTGCTGAAAGACAATAAGCCCTTCTACATGCCGGAGTGGACCCACGACCTGCACTACGAGCTGGAGGTCGTACTCCGCGTATGCAAGCAGGGCAAGTATATCGATGAGAAGTTTGCGCATAAGTACTATGACGAGGTCACTGTGGGCATTGACTTTACCGCGCGGGACCTACAGGCGCAGCAGAAGGCCAAAGGCATGCCCTGGGAGATAGCCAAGGCTTTTGACAACTCTGCCGTGGTAGGCACCATGCGCAAAACCTCAGACCTCGGCAAGAACACGGGTTTTGACTTTCACCTGCTGCTGAATGGTAAGGAAGTGCAGCACGGCCTTACTGATGATATGATATTTCCCATCTCAAAGGTGATCTCCTATGCCTCACAGTTTTTCACGCTGCAGGCCGGAGATCTGATCTACACGGGTACCCCCGCCGGCGTAGGCGCTGTGCAGATAGGTGACCGTCTGGAGGGATTTCTGGAGGGCGAGAAACTCTTTGACTGCGAGATCAAATAAACTGACATAGCCATGTGGTGGATATATGCACTCCTGTCTGCGCTCTTTGCGGCACTCACAGCCATCTTTGCCAAGATAGGCATCAAGGATGTCAATACAGACCTTGCCACGGCTATCCGCACGGTGGTCATACTCATCCTCGCCTGGGGTATCGCCTATTTTAGAGGAGGCATCGCGGGCATCCATAGCCTCACCCGGCACAATCTGGTATTCCTCATCCTCTCTGGTGTAGCCACCGGCCTTTCCTGGATATTTTACTTCAAGGCGCTCCAGCTGGGCCGGGTATCTCAGGTAGCACCGGTAGACAAGCTCAGCGTAGCCATTGCCATAATTCTTTCCGTTATCTTCCTGGGTGAGGTGCTTACGGCCAAGGCCGCCATCGGCGCCGCACTCATCATTGCCGGTACTTTGGTATTGATCCTCTGAGCCTTTATCGGTTCCAAAACGATTTTCCGCAGTCCTTATTTACATCGTCTCGATTTATTTTCCACTGCGCAAATCCCTTGCGCAGTGACCATCTATATTGCATCCATTATTTCATCATAAAATAAATACCTATGGCTGGCACTATCGGCAATATCAATGCAGCAAAATGGACCCGGGATCTCACATGGTCATATCTGGATCGTATAGAGGACCTCGCATGGGACGAGTCCATTACCACCTTATCCCAGGCACTCCTCCGGGTCAGATGTTACAAGCAGCTCTGGTCTTATTGGAAGAAAAAATGGGAACAAGATGGCGATATCATGGATCGCATCTACTACATCGAGGAGATCTTTACCAATAAGCTGGAGGAGGCGGCCCTCTATCGTCGCCTGCATCCTTCGGCCTGCTACTTCATACTGCGCTACAGCTACGGCTACAATACCAGAGGCGAGCGCGAGCTACCTGCCCATCTGCGCGCTGAGTTTGAGGAGCCGGCATCCTCACCCGCTGAAACAAAAACTCAGCCTGACAGACCATCAAAGCAGCCGGCCGCTGATAAGATTTCTATCACAGAGGGAGACATGGTTATGGATCAGGAATTGAGAGATACGGATAGATCCGACCTGATCAGAAGCGCTGCCTTGCAGCGTCACGGCCATCGTGGTGTAGTGGTCCTGCAGGAGTAGCGCAGCATCGTGCTGCATTTGCCGCCCGGTATCGGAGCTATTTTACTACTTTAGCCATAGACTATTTTACATGATACCACTATGGCACTACTCACTACAGATCTCAGCGACAAATACACAGACAAGGTACGCGTAGCCGACCCCATCGGCTTTCGCGATTACGGCGGCCGGAAGCTTTTCCACGGGCAGATATATACTGTGAAATGCCACGAGGACAATAGCTACGTGCGCAAAGCACTGGAGGCAGACGGCGCCGGCAGGGTGCTGGTGGTAGATGGTGGCGGCTCCATGCGCTGTGCATTGCTCGGAGATATGCTGGGCGAGCTCGGCGTGAAAAACAAATGGAATGGCGTGATAGTCTATGGCTGCATACGAGACTCCGCAGCTATGGCACAGCTAGCTATAGGGGTCAAGGCCCTGGCTACGCATCCGCTGAAAAGCAATAAACAAAATGTAGGACAGGAAAATATCAGTGTACATTTTGCGGGGGTAGACTTCACTCCGGGAGAGTGGGTATACTGCGATGAAGATGGCATACTGGTATCAGCCACCGAATTATCTCTCTGATCATGGCAGACAATACCAATAGATTTAGCGACCGGGTCGACCACTATATACGCTACCGCCCCGGCTACCCGCCCGAGGTACTGCTATATCTGGAGCAGCAGACCGGTCTGGATGCCGGCTGGACCATAGCAGATATCGGCTCCGGCACCGGTATCTCTGCAGAGATGTTTTTGAAAAATAACAACAAGGTATACGCCGTAGAGCCAAATAAGGAAATGCGTGAGGCCGCTGACCGGCTGCTGGGTCATCATGCCGGGTATGTCAGTGTAGACGGCACGGCAGAGAACACAACGCTACCGGTGCAGAGTGTAGACCTCATCACCGCAGCGCAGGCCTTTCATTGGTTTGACCGTGCCGCATTCCGCAGAGAGGCCCGGCGTATAGCTCGTGACGGTGCCTGGTATGCCCTCATCTGGAATGAGCGCAAAGTAGCATCGCCATTTGAGGTAGCCTATGAGGATCTTCTTATCCGGTATGCTACAGACTATACTACAGTAGACCACCGCAATATCAGCCTGGAAGACCTGAAAGTTTTCTTCGCCCCTTCGGAGATGACGACCCGCACTTTTTACAATGAACAGCTCTTTGACTATGAGGGCGTGAAAGGCCGCCTGCTCTCCTCCTCCTATGCCCCAAATGAGGGCCACGAGCGCTACGAGCCCATGCTGGCCTACCTGCGCCAGATATTTGATACGCATCAGGCCGGCGGCCGCGTAGGCTTCTCCTATGACTGCCATCTGTACCTGGCTCGGGTGTAGGAGCCAGTCCAGACACTGAAAATATACCCACCAGCACGGATATGCCGCACGACCGGCATGGGCGAACTTTGTATCAAATCAAAACTCTAACGCCATGCGAAAATTTACACTACTCATCGCTCTGATGGTGGCTGCCGTAGCTACCTATGCCCAGCAGTGGGACTCACTGCCACGCCTCATCACCGGTACCGACACTGCCGAGTATATCTACCATATACGCGGTATAGGTAGCAAGGTATACTACTGCTCTGACAAGGGCCTCTTCGCCAGTGCAGACAATGGCGATACCTGGAGCAATGTGACCTTTGCTGCGACCAATACCGCCGGCAAGGCTATCCGCTCCGTATACTACGATAGTACAGGCAGCAAGCTCTATGCCGGCGGTGACTCTACCCTCTACGTCAGCGCTGACCTCGGCAGCACATGGTCTGTAGCCTATCAGGTCGGTGATCGCGTGAATGATATCATCCGTAGCGGCAACCGGCTGCTAGTAGCCTACGGTGCCTTTGGCAGAGGCGGCGCGCTCTGGTCTGATGATGCTTTCACCACAGCCCATACTACGACTGATACCATGCCCAAAGACGTATTCTACATCGACGGTACCAATACTTTCCTCGGCGGAGTCAACGGTGTCTATAAAAGCACCGACAACGGCAGCACCTGGACACTCGCCGGTACGGGCTTCCCTGCCAGCTGCCGCTTCTTCAGCATGGTATCGCTTGGCGGCACCTACTTCGCCGGCGATGTGTATGGCAATGGCCTCTACATCAGCTCTGACAATGGTGCTACCTGGTCCAATCGGGACTCTGTGGTATTCCACGACTTCTGCCAGGTATTTAGCATGGTGGAGACCGGAGGGCGCATCGTGCTGAGTATAGACGGCGCCTGCAATAACAGCGACCCGATCAAGACCAGCACAGACGGCACCGCCTGGAGCAGCTATCTGGGCAACCTCACTCCTGCCTACTACTCCATGCTCGGCCTCAATTCGTCCGGCAGCTGCATCTTTACCTTCTATCGCAATAGGAGGATGCCATTCCGCTACTGCACCTCTACCGGCATAGCAGACCTCGCTACGGCAGATGCCACCCTCAGCCCCAACCCTGCTCACAGCAGCCTGACCATACGCACAGGCGCGGCCGACCCGGCAGCTATACGCGTGACCAGCACAGCAGGCCAGGTGCTCAGTGAGCTGGGCACGAGTACCGGCACCGCGCAGATAGACATTTCAGCCTACGCTGCGGGAGTATACATAGTGCAGATAGTGATGAATGATCAGGTCAGGACAGCCCGGTTCGTCAAGGAATAAGGCGTCAGGTTTCCGATCTTAGGTAGATATTGTACTTTGCCACGTAGCTTAACCTTATAGTTTTGCTGTTTCATTCACCCTAAAAACAAATACACGATGCGCAAAGTATTTTTATCCCTGATCATAGCCGGCCTGGCCACAGCCGTCCATGCACAGACCATAGAGAGTGGTAGCCACTCTACTACAGGCTACATCAAAAGTGACGGCACTATAGAGAATAGCAGCCACTCTACCTCAGGCTATATCAAGAGTGACGGCACGATAGAGAATCACAGCCACTCTACCATAGGCTACATACGTAGCGATGGTACGATAGAGAATGGTAGCCATAGCACTGTGGGCTATGTGAAAAGCGACGGCACGATAGAAAACTCGAGCCACTCTACTATCGGCTATATCCGCAATGGCACAGTGGAAAACAGCAGCCATAGCACGATAGGCTACGCCAATGGAGTGAAGAAGGAATGGGCCGCTGTAGTGTATTTCTTCTTTAAGTTCTAAGGCCGGTGATAGCAGCAAAGGCCGGATAGCGCGCAGCATATCCGGCCTTTACACTGCTTACAGACGGGTCGGCTAGGACATAAATCTGCCTACGGCTACAAAAAGTGACAGCGCCAGTAGCACAGCGTTGATACCTATGCCGGGATATTCACCTTTGCCCAGGTGGTACACGGCAGCAAAGACCATGGTAAGCGCCAGGCCCAGGGCAGCCAGTACGGTGAGAAAAGGTGCTATACCCAGAGCCCATGGCAGTATGAGGCCGATGCCTCCCAGCAGCTCCGCTATACCTATGAGCCTGACCTGCGTGGCAGAGTAATCATTGACCCACGGCATTTTTGCCGCTAGTTTTTCTTTGGGTTGTGTTGCTTTCGTCAGGCCGGCCATGGTAAACATAGCTCCCAGCAGTCCCTGCACGATCCATAATGCGATATTCATGTTGTTTGAGTTTTAGTTGTTCTTTGATATAGTTTACACTGCACAGCCGTCAGGGTCGCAGCTGTTCTCATCTGTACCCACTCTGGTCAGTGGGCCACGGGCCTCCCATGCCGCCTGTAGCGCGCCTGCAAAGGTCTTGCCCTCCTGCGCACCTGACACCGCGTACCTATTGTCCAGCACAAAGAATGGCCCCCCCTGCACACCTATCTGCTGCGCGCGCTCCATATCGTGCTGCACGGCATCCGCATAGGCATCTGAGTCCAGCATCGCGAGCGTCTCATCGCGGCTGATACCGACTTGCTCGCCGATAGCCGCCAGCACTTCATGGTCCGCTGTATTTTTACCTTCGGTAAAGTAGGCGTGAAACAGTGCTTCCTCCGCACGGTCTTGCACCCCATGCTGCGCCGCCAGATGTGAGAAGCGATGCGCATCCCATGAGTTGGCCACCACGGCTTTATGCAGGTGATAGTCGAGGCCTGCCTCGCGGGCCATGCCTGTCACGTGGTCATTCATCATAGCGGCCTGCTCTACAGACCAGCCCTTCTTGGCGGCCAGCATCTGATTTACGCTCATGCCCGGATCAGTCTTGAGATCCGGATCCAGCTGGAAACTGCGCCAGACGACATTGACCTGGTCCCGCTGCGCAAAGGCCGCCAGCCCTTCCTCAAAGCGCCGCTTGCCTATATAGCAGAACGGGCACATAATATCGCTCCAGATCTCGACGGTCATTTTATTGTCTGTGTTCATTGTATGGTGATTTAGATAGCGGCACGCAGGGCAGGTGCATCATATACCTTATGGTAAAACAAATACGATACCAGCAGCAGTACCATAAATACTATTGGGCCCGCGGCTGTCTGTATGCCGTCTACAGATGTATGGGCTACCACTGCGGATATGAAGGTGATAGCGAAGCCGGCGTAGGTCCACTCCTTCATCCGGGCAGGTACCGGCGCGAGCAGCAGGACCGCACCTATGATCTTGGCTATAGCCAGCTCCTGACGGAAGTAGGTGGGAAAGCCGAGGTGCACAAACCCCTCCCGCACAGTATCGGCCGTGAGGTACATATAGGCCGACATCACCATCATGCCTGATATGATGACCGTGACTGCCCAGTAGATGATTTTATCTCTTTTCATTGTAGTGTGTTTAATTGTTTGATGAAATAGTTGTTTAACCACACAAAAATAATTACCTTTGATATACTTTAGTAACTACTATACGATTGTATACTAGTATACTCCGAGTAACCAACTACTAAAAGCATGGCACCCACCACTAAAAACGAGATAGATAAACACGACGCAAAAGCCTGCGGCGAATTCATAGTACCCATACGTGACACGCTCGATGTGCTCAGCGGCAAATGGAAATTGCCTATACTCGGCGCACTGCGCTTTGGCAAGAAGCGCTTCAAAGAGATAGAGCGTGAGATACCTCACATCACAGCGCGTATGCTCTCCAAGGAGCTGAAGGAGCTGGAGATGAACGAGCTCATCACCCGTACTGTTTATGCCACTATACCGGTCACTGTAGAGTATGAGGTCACGCCCTATGGCAAGACGCTCGACAGCGTGCTGAATGCCATGAAGGAATGGGGCGTACAGCACCGCCGCCGCATCATGGGCAAAAAGAAGTAACTTCGGGCCGTGAGACAGTCATCCTATATCATCATTGCATCACTGCTCGCACTAGTCTCTTGCACACCCCGACACTCGCTCATGGTCACAAAGGACAAAGATGGCAGCAAGATGCTGATAGGCACCACACAGCGCACTGCGCTACATGATCCTGCCTTTGCCTGGTTTGATAGAGGCTATACAGCATACAAACCCACTGCTGCTCCATTGTCTGTCATCAAAGGACAGGCAGCTTCGCTGCATATAGAGATATTTGGCGGCACCTGGTGTGATGATACGCATGACCTGCTACCCCGTTTCTACAAGGTAGCCGATGCCACAGGTATCACTGACGCGCACATCACGCTGCATCTGGTGGGCCGCGACAAGACTACCAAAGACGGCAGTGCGGCCAGGTTTAAGATCACTAACGTGCCCACATTCATAGTCTTGAAAGGGGATAAAGAAATAGGCCGCATCACAGAGGCTACCCGCCACAGTATAGAGGCCGACCTGGCTGAGATCCTGACGGACAAAGACTAACGCCTGCCCTTCGCTTTATATAGAATATTGCCATCGCTCTGCCACACTACGGAGTCCTGATCATAGAGGGCATAGCCTGCTGCTGCATTCCTATCCAGCTGGTCTATGTCCAGCACATAGTCGGGATGCACCCTGCTCAGTTCATGCGAGACAAAGGCAGCCGTTGCGTCCTTAGGTATCAGGCAGGTATGCCGACCTGTGTAGAGCGCTACAGCACGCGGTTTGGTAGTGGCTATGAGCGCATCAGGAGCGGTAGCCGTGCGGATATACGCCAGCATGCGGCGGCTGCCCTCCGTCTGAGGCCCGGGTACTATGGTCATACCCTGCTCGTGGCAGATAGCCCTTATATCGCGTATATTGACGGCCAGCATGAAGATCAGGAACAGCATGCCCGCAGTATAGCGGTGCATGCCCGCAGGCAGGCGGATACTACGCGCGCCCAGGGCGGCACAGATCATCAGTATAGGGAGTACAGGCAGCATATAGCGGAAGCCCTGACTGGAGTAAGGAAAGAAGAGTACGATCACCGCATAGGTCGCCAGCACGATCCACTCCCACGTCATGCGCCATACCAGCTGCAGGAGGCCCAGCACTGTGAGGACCAGCATAAATGATGTGGAGTAGTAGAGCATAAAACTATACCGGCCCGCCTCATGATGAAAAAGGGATTGATACAGGCGTGTGTAGCGGTCCAGATTCGAGAGAAAGGTCAGACTCATATCCGGGGATTCGTACAGCCCGAGGAAATGTGCTATATGACTGCCCGGTGCCGGGAAGAGCAGCACATTAGCCACAAGCACTCCGGCTATGGTGGCTATCAGGATGGTACCATCCCTGCGCAGCGATAGTCGCCAAGCCTCTGTCGATATCCCATGCAGCGATACACGTATCGTCTGCAGGCACATAGCTGCAGCCAGCAGCACCGGCAGGATATATGCAGCCTCCCTTATACCTATGGTGAATGCTATGACCAAACCCGTGAGCACCAGGACCCATCGTGACAGTTCCTGTCGCTTCAGGAATAGCATAAGGCTGAGTGTAAAGAAAAACGAGAACGGTATATCTGATATGATCTCCGTCTTGAATTTGAGGAACCAGGGATTGATAAAAACGATGAGGATAAAGGCTACAGAGGTAAAGAAGGAGAAGCGCCATCTGAGCAGCCCAAAGATCAGCAGGCCCCACGCTACCAGCCAGAGCGACACATAGGTATCGAGCGCCCTAAAGTCAATACCCCATACCTTGACCACGGGTGCCAGCAGCAGCGGGAATCCATAGGAGTAGTACTCCGGCGCGTAGCTGGGCATATAGTCCTGAGGCACCATGTGTGTCTCATAGTAGTGATAGCCCGTCGCTATATTTTGCGCTTCTATCAGGTATCCGGCGAAGTCATCTCCCCACTCGTGCGAGCTGCGTATATTGATGAAAAGCAAAGGAGACAGCAGCAGCAATACTGCCAGATATTCCGGTACCTTTCTCCTGATCATGTGTCTAAGATATGAAAACAGGCCATACTAATCCGGCCCCACTATAGCTTACTTATAAAAGATAAGAGGACTCTGTAGCTACAGAGTCCTCTCACCATTATATACTTTTCGCTTAAGCCTAATGTGCTACAACCATCTTGAGAGTAGAGGCATGCTCTCCGGAGCGCAGTGTCACGATATAGATGCCGGTACTCATACCCGCCACAGGCACGGGGATATGATTCTCGCCACGGACGAGTGTCTGCGTCAGGTGCTGTACCTCACGTCCGCTCAGATCAGAGACTGACACTGATACTTCGCTCGCGCTCTCATTTTGCAGTGAGATAGTGGCATGATCACTCGCTGGCTGCGGCTGGATAGCCAGGCCGGCTATACCTGCCAGAGAGAGATCGTCTATACCTGCAGGAGACACTTTAGAGTAGTTGCCTGCATCGCTGGTTTGCGTGATGCCGTATTGTGTTTGCTCCAGGTGGCTCACAGATGCCAGGCCTGTACCGGGATACGCCGGTGACATCCAGTTATACGTCTTGTAGTAGTAGGTGATCACCAGCGTCTGGCCTGATACTACCTCTGTATCTACTATGTGCTGTGACACATAGAGGCGCAGTACATTGGAGAAGGTACCCGCCTTGGTGGTCAGTGTGCCGTAGCCGTCGGCTATGGTAGAGTCTACCACATGCCTTACTATAGTACCCGAGTAGCTGCCCGATACAAATGAGCCTGTGGCGGTAGCAGTCGAAACGAAGGATGAGTTGTATGTAGTGGGAAAGTGCAGGATATCCTGCACAGGACTATAGTTCAATACATAGCTGGCAAAGGGCTGGCTCACACCTACCAGTTGGTACACGTTGCCATTGAGCCGGCTGAAGTTGTAAGAATCATGACCATTGGTAGACAGGCCATGGGCGCAGTCTGTAGCGGTAGAGAAGCTTGAGCCAGTAGGGGCAGACGACGGTGTGATGTACTGTACATCCTGAGAACCCAGTGTGTCATATCCCGAGAGGTCCCAGGTCACATTGGCACCGGCAGCGCCCTCACTCAGGCCACCCGAACCGTCCAAGGCGGTAAGATGTACCTGGGTACCCACAGCCGGGATGTACGATGAGGTCAGAGTAGGCTGAGCAAAGGAGGAGATTGCAGCGCAAGCTGCGAAGAGCGTAAATAGTTTTTCATAGTAGATTGATTTTCCGGCAAATAAACAAAAATCCCGCATTTACTTTCTAAATGCGGGATTCTTTTCTCAAAATAAATCCTGGTTAGTAGTTTATCTGCGTGATATCAGCGTCCAGGGTACTGCTATCAGAGGCGGTGGTTGAGCTCTTTAGTATCAAACCGGTCACTTGCACCTTGGTCACGGTACTATCATCATTTACAGTTACATTGACTATCGCGTTACTATTGGGCACTGAGTAGTAGATGCGCTTTGGAGAGGTGTCAGTCAGCGCTACGTACACGTAGCCACTGTCAGGTGGATTATGGTCGCTCACGCGGTATGAGCCATTGTGCGGTATAGTGCCCCATGGATAGACCCAAGCGTGACCCGGACCGTTCTGTAGCGTAGGCCTGGTCAGGGTACTCAGGCTATCGCAGAATGTGAAAGCAAGTGATCCCGTCGGAAAATTGTCCTGGGTATAGCCGGTCAGAGAGCCCAATACATAATTGACAAAAGTAGGCTTGTATGTCACACCTTTGAATGTCCAGCTGCCTCCGTCTTTGCCTTTCGTCTTGGAGCAGGCAGCAGCAGCCAACGCTATGATAAGAACTGCGATTAGTATTTTTTTCATATTCATGATATTCTGATCGGATGGAATGATTTAGAAGTTATATCTTATCTGTACAGTATAATTGCGTATAGGTTCAGGTTTGCCCGGACGCAACTCGTAGAACCTGTTGCCGAGATTCTTGACTATAAAGCCACACTCCACATGGCGGTTGATCTTGTAGCCCATACGGATATCTCCTATGAAGTCGCCCCTCCTATGCGCCGTGAAGAGTGGCGTATAAGCATCGACTGACCCGGATATAGCAGATATGGCAGTCTTGATGGTTTCCGGGATTTTCTCCGGGAAACTAGCATAGCTGAAGGTGCCGCCAAAGTAGCAGCGCCAAAACTTGATCTCACCGTCTATGCGCACCAGATGACGCACACGGTAGTCCAGCAGGTGCTTGTAGGCGTCT
Organism: Bacteroidota bacterium; assembly: GCA_018267365.1. Taxonomy (GTDB): domain Bacteria; phylum Bacteroidota; class Bacteroidia; order Chitinophagales; family LD1; genus UBA1941. The sequence continues at coordinate 42,727 of JAFDYQ010000008.1, forward strand.
GTCTTGGGATCATCCAGTCGTTTCACATTATATTTGAATGCATCCTTGAAGAACTGTGCTTCTGTATAATGATCGGAAGTATCACCATTTACAGGCAGTTTGCTTCCATAGCTATAGTTATATCCGGCACTTAGCTGTATACCCACTTTGCCTATCTGGCCACGGGCACCGAATGTGAATTCATAACCAAACACCTGTGCGTTCTCTATATTGTGTGCCTGCACGCCAAAGAGGTGTTGCTGATTGATAGGCACATTGGACTGAGAGCGTATGACTCCCAACGGATCCATATAAACATGGTTCAGCAGAGAAGTATCTGTGGTTATCACCTTACCACTGCCAGCAAAACGGTTGTTATAATAGTTGAAATCATACTGTGTAAAATCATAGAATCTGTTGTAATAGACCGCCATATCTACGAAGCCTACGAACTTGGGCCCGATCTTGTACACCTGATTGATACCGATCTCTGCGCTCCAGCCATGCTCAGCGTGCAGTGTATCGTTAGGCACTACTATCACACCGGGATAGAAATTCTGCAGGATATCCCGCTCACCGATAGATGGTATACGGTATGCCTGGCCCCATGAGGCGCGGATGTGTGTAGACTTGGTCGCCTCAAAGTTCATACCCATGCGAAATACTGGCTGACTTTTCTCAAGGTCCTGATCTACCTTTTGTATCTCATAGCGCAGCCCGCCCTGTATGGAGAACCATTTGATATTATACTCCAGTTGTGCATATACTGCTGCGCTGAGCGTAGGGTGAATATTATCATAAAGGTTACTCCGCGACAGCCCCGCAGTGAATGGAGCCCCCGCTGTCAGTACCAGTGAGTGCTTCAGCCTGTATTGGTATTGGTTATTGATCATGATCTGATGCGACACAGCATTGGGATCCGTGCCATTGCCTATCCGGTCTATATTCATATAGCGCATGAGCAGGGTGTACATATGCCCCTTGGCTGTAGCATACGTCAGGTGCGGGTCTATATTCATACGGAAGTAACGGCTACTCGATCCCGCTCCTACCTTGTATGCATTTGTATCAGCATCCTTGGCTATAAAGAATTCATCTATCGTCTCATACATCAGCGATCCGTCAACACCCCAGGTCAGGCCGGCTACCTTCTCACTGATCTTGCGCGTCTTAAAGTAGCCCTGCGCCCTCCAGTCACCATTGCCCTGTATATAGCTCTGGTCTCCTACCATACTACCCCCGGCCACTATCTGCAGGGTACCCACTTTGCGTCTGTGGTTTACCATCAGGCTCCCCTTGAATGGCAGCTGATTATTCCACCACTGCTGGTACTTCTTCGGAGTATTGCCATAGACGCCCATATTGATATCTATGGCAGTAGTAGGGGTATCTTCTATCGGCCAGTCTGTCACCAGATTTACCACACCATTGAGAGCGGAGGAGCCATAGATCACAGATGAGGCACCTTTCACTACCTCTACCTGCTTGGCATTGTTGAGCAGTACCATCGTATTCTGCCCCTGGCCCAGGTCAGCGCTCATCATAGAGAGGCCGTCCTGCATGATAGCCGTACGGCTACCTACACCATAGGAGTAGCTGCTACCACCACGTATCGTGATCTGTCCATCCTGTATCAGTACGCCCGATTGCTTATTGAGCGCCTCACCCAGATCGGTAGAGTTCGTGTGCTTGATCTGCTCTGAGGTCACTACACCTATCGACACGTTCTCCTTGGCAGCGTTCTTCTTATACTGGCTCACAGTACTCACCTCGCTAAACTCATAAGCGTCTGTAGGCATTTCCACATTTATGGTCTGGGCTTTGCCTGCCACTACCTTGATGGCTACACGCTGCCTCTTATATCCTATATTGGTGATGGTCAGATCATAGTCTCCCTCTGGTACGTTTAGCTTGTAGTGGCCGGCGGCATCAGTGATGACGCCCTTACTCTTATCAAATTTCACAGAGGCACCGGCTAGCGGTTCCTTAGAAGACTCGCTCGTCACAGTGCCCGTTATCTCGGCTGTCTGTGCTATCGCCACATAGGTTATCAAAAAAGTAATGAGCGTAAAAAGATGTTTCATCAGAATTGCTTGGTTTGGGTCAAATATATTTTTTAGTACATACTTGGTACTTGACGGGTTATTAACAAATCGTTAAATAAGTAAACAAACTCCTTTACCCTGCGAATAGCAAAAAAGTGCCCTTCTTATTCTTTTCATTTGTCCTGCCCTTAAATTGTTTTGTGCTATAAACTTAAAATTGTTTTTCAGCATTCAAATAGTTCGGAAAAGGTGTACGAAAAATTTATTTTCCATACATTCAAAAAATATTCATTTATAAAAATATACCCATTCTGATATGAAGCTTTCTACCTCCTTTTTTATAATGCTGGCATGCCTTAGCAGCGTAGCTCAGAAAGCCCCAAAGACTGAAAACGTGATCCTGGTCACGCTGGATGGATACCGCTGGCAGGAACTTTTTGGCGGGCCACAAAAGAAAATATACAAGACCAAAAAGTATACAAAAGACCTAAAGGCTATTAAAGGCCAATACTACGACACCGATCCGGTCAAGAGCCGCGCTAAGCTAATGCCCTTTATGTGGGGCACGATAGGCGGGCAGGGTCAGGTATATGGCAATAAAAAACTACATAATAAAGTGACACTGACCAATGGATACAAGTTTTCATATCCGGGCTACAACGAGATATTGACAGGCTGGGGGGACCGCCGTGTCAATAGCAACGACTACCCTGATGATCCCAATACCAATATCTTTGACTTCCTCAAGGCAAAAGGTTTTGATGGCAAGATGTTCTGTGCTGCCACCTGGGATGCTTTCCCGCGTATCATCAATACAAAACGCAACGGGGTGCCGGTCTTCGTAGAAATGAAGGCAGACAGCTCCGGAGGTTTTCACAGGAATGGCATCGACATAGATAAATGGCAGACCACCATACCACCACATAATCCATATGCCAAGACAGATACCTTTACTTATAAATTTGCTAAAGAGTATATCCATCGCTATCATCCGCGCTTTGCCTTTATCGGCTTTGACGAGACGGACGACTTTGCTCATGGTGGTGAGTACGACGCCTACCTGGGCACCGCCCATACACTGGATAGCTATCTACAGGACCTCTGGGACTACCTGCAGAGTGATCCGCAGTACAAGGGTAAGACGACACTCATCGTGACCTGTGACCACGGTCGTGGAGATATACCCAAGCTGGAGTGGCGCCACCATGGCCGAGTGATGGGCGCGGAGTATATATGGATAGCCGCTATGGGACCCGGTATAGACGCACTAGGCGAGATCAGGACCAGAGAGCACCTGCATCAAAACCAGATAGCGGCTACGATCGCCGCACTGCTCGGATATGACTACAAGCCTGATCACTATGCTGGTGAGCCTATCAGATCTCTCGCTCCTCAGAAATAGGGCTATGACCGCAGCGCCTCGTAGATGTAGTGCGTGAGGCGAAAGGTCGCGCCGGATGGCGGCTTTACCCCCTTGCCCTGGATACAGCAGCGTATCATATCCCAGTTTTTCTTTTCTATCTCTACGCGATGGGAGGTGAAGTTTCTGCGCACAAATTTCATGGCTGCCTCCAGCTTGCTGCCGGCTAGTGCATAGTCATGCTCTCCGAGCAGTATGAGCAGCTCCAGGTAGCGGAGCATCAGGTCGTGATCATTGTACTCGCGGCTGGTATCATAGCTATAAAACTCATTCAGGTGCTGGCTAAATGCTCTCGTATCTCCATGCATATAGGCACGCAGGCACAGCAGGTAGGCCAGCTTGTAGTACAGCGCGCGCTCCGTCGGTATCTTGTCAAACTGCCTGAGCCTTTTACCGAATCCCACGTTATCGCCCATCAGAAAGTGCCAGGTACTGATCGCGATGAGGGCCTCTGTATCATAGAGCAGGCCATGTTTTCCTATAGCATCATCTACCTTCTTTATATAGTTCTGCGGATTGTCTTTGGTATCATACTCCACATGAAAGCTGAGTAGATTGAGCCACGCAGCATTGATCGTATAGGGGATCATCATATCACCATGGCGCGTGATCAGATCCAGCATCTCTGAGAGTATATCGCTGGCCCGGCGCAGATCTGTCTTGTATCTGGTGTACAGTACAAACAAGGAATGCAGGGCATTGAAGACTGGTATAGGGTGGCCGGTGCGGCGCGCCTGTTTCAGCAGTGCAGTCATCTTCTGCGCATAGCTGTCAAAGTCTCTTTCCTTCAGATCGCCCTTCTCTATTATCGCCATTTGTACGATCACCTCTCTGTCCACTTTGACATAGGCCAGATGACGCTCAGCATTGAGCAGCGTTTTTTCCTTGAGGGCCTGCAGGCGCGGTATGTCGCACCTGGCATATGCTACCAGCATATCCAGACTGTGCAGCTCGTTTAGCACATTCCACCAGCCCAGGCGGTCATACTCAGCCTCCAGTTTTAGGCGCAGCTTGCTGGCGTGTACATCCAGTCCGCGCCTATAGAGCACATTGGTCAGCAGCAGATCGTCATAGGCATTGACCATATGCTGCTTTATCACTGCATAGATCTCATCCTTGGCCAGAGATATGTTTTTGAAGTAGGTATTCTCGTTGATGCCAAAACGCTTTTGCAACTGCTCTTTGCCGATGGCCGGATCATCTATTATGGCCTTTATAAACCTGAATAGACTGGTATCGCTCCCACTCACCTTTTGATCGAGAGTAGCCCTCTCCTGGGGTGATAGTGCCTGGATGAGTTCGTGTATCATTGGACTATAAAGAGGTAAGTAAAAAAATCTGGCCACTACATCGCAGCAGATCTGACTGTCACCTAAGCTATATAGATATAAAGGACAGCTATTTTTTATAAAGTCTATTGCCATCATTAATAAAAGAGGTCCAACTAATAGCATTTTAACAAAAATGAGCGCTCAGGATTTTACTACTTTACACATCACTATGCGCCTGACCTTTGGATTTTTACTCTGGTTTGCTGTCCTGCTGCCCGTCTGTCTGATCTACACAGACAATACTGCTGACTGGGGAGATGACTGGGCATGCTACTATGCCGAGGCTCGAAATATAAGCGCACATCTCCCAGTAGGCCAGACCCACTTCCGCCCCGTGGACTACAATGGTCACTATGCCCCACCGTGCTATCCTGCCGGCTACCCTCTGCTGCTGGCTGCAGCAGTCAGACCGGGTATACCGGATATGGAGCACCTGGGCCTCTACATGAGTATATGGTGCGCTGTCTGGATGGCTCTGGTAGCCGGCATCATCAGCCACAGGTGGGGAGTATTGTCTGCCTGCTGTCTGGTCATCATCTTTTTATTGTCGCCATATGTACTTCAGACCAAAGGGCGCATCTGGTCCGATATCCCATTCAGCATTGCTTTCCTGGCAGGACTGTGGCTCTATACCAGGCGCGACGGGCCTGTAGGTACTTTCCTGGCGGGTCTGTGTCTGGGTGCAGCTATTTCTATGCGGAGCATAGGATGGGTCGCCGTGCTCGCTATATATACAGACGCCGCCATAGATCTGATACGCGCAGGCACCTTTGCACGCGCATATCTGAGGCCACTCCTCTGGATGACAGCAGGCGCTCTGATAGTGCCCGGCTTCATACACATAGCATACCCGCTCCCCACAGATACCTATTATCTCAAACAATTCAGCTATAGCACGATCACTCATACGTTTCAAAACCTGCAAACCTACTTTCAGACTTTCAGATTTTTTCTGACCACGGGTACAGATTCAGGAGTATTTTCAGTCTTGCTCACAGTTCTCATACTGGTAGTGATGGTCATCGGGCTGATAGCTGCTCGCCGCGACGGTATCCTGGCATATGCACTCCTACTCACGCTTGGGATGATCTTTATCTTTCCCGATACACAGGATATGAGGTACCTGCTGCCGGTGTTGCCATTGGCCATGTACTACCTGGCGGCGGGAGCGCAGCGGCTCAGCCGTCCTTACTACCATGCAGGATATATAGTGCTAGTAGCCCTGACTATCTGCATCACCTGGCAGCGCGTACCAGCATATACTACTATGTGGCAGCGCAAAGCCCGAGAGCATACGTACGGCCCCTTTACCAGAGATAGCCGCCTGGGCATGGCCGCCATCGCCGACCTGACACGCGGGCACGGCCGCATTGTATGCGTGGCACCGCGGGTAGTGGCCCTGCTCACATCTCATGACTGCAGCGTGATACCTGAGGGTGATCTGCCACATCAGCTGGCTGTACTACTTATGGCAGAGCCGGCATATATACTCTCTATAGACCAGCGGGATGCAGACGCTACAGATAGGCTGGCCATCGGCCATGGCGATAGTCTGATCTATGCAGACCACGGCTTTCGCCTGTACCGGTGTAGGCCATGAGCCCAAAGAGGTCAATCTGTTTTACTGACACTTTTCTTTTTGAAAAATTCGGCCAGCTTGACCTTGAATCCTACATTCAATACACGGCCCTCGAGTGGCGCATATACCTCATTGAAGCGGGGCGTATGGAACGTGGGATCTGCAAAGACTACCGGGCCATAAGAAGTCTGCCTGATATTGAGTATGTTTTCAAAATTGACGAAGACATTGAACCACCGGAATATGACCTGCGCATTCATACCCATCTCCCATATAGGGTGCGTAGCTGTGCCATCGCTGAGGTACTGAGAGCTGTAATAGTAGGCGTCCAGGCCCAGCATAAAGCGGTTTCGCCAGGTATAGCTGGCCAGTATGGAGACGATATGCTTTGACGTGAGTGGCGAGATACTCCGCACATCATTTATCTTTTGATTCTGGTCTTGTAGTGTATAGGTAAAGAAAAGACTGGCACCCCGGTAGCCTAGCTTGAATGAAGTCTCCATACCCGCAGCCTGTATGTATCCGTTTCCATTATGAAAGGACAGGTGTACGCCGGTAGTGTCTGCCACCAGCGGATGCAGAATACGTGTAAAGAAGAATAACTCATTAAACTCAAAGCTCCATCCGTTTTTTAGTGCAGGCTTCACTGCCAGGTCAAAGGTACCGCCGGCCGATATCTCCGCGCGCACAGAGTCGCCAATAGGTAAGACATGCCGGTAGTTGGCCTCCTCTGATTCATCCTGAAACACAGTAGGCAGCTTATAGCCCATCCCAAAGTTGAACCGCGTGCGGAAGATCTCATTCCACTGCTGCTTCCAGGCAAAGTGCGGAAGCACCAGCGGGCCCCGTTTCTGATTATAGTCCAGGCGCAGGCCACCTTCGAGGGTAGTAGTCTTCGTCACTTTAAACTCCTCCTGTACGAATAGACCTCCCGTCATGTAGTAGTAGTCACGCCGCACAGTAGCAGTGTCATTCTCATGAAAGCCGTCCGTCTTGAAGTCCATGCCTACCACTACATCATGCTTGCCTATGTGCCGGTGGTAGTGAGCCTCGCTGACGGTGGAGAACTGCCTGCCTCCGAAGCCATAATCAAAGATGGTGAGCTGCCTGTCAAAGTAGTTGATACTATTGCGCACCACTATATTGCCCTTGTCACCCAGGTCGTACTGAAAGCGGACATTGGAGCCATAGCGGTAGGACAGGTTATTTTCCAGATAGTCGTACGTACTATCCTGCTGGCCTGCTATGGCCTGCATGGCTCCTCCCCTCCTTTTCTCCCAGGCATAGTTGAAACCTATTTGTAGTTTGGCCTTCCGCGTCAGGTCAAAGTACAACTGCGGCGATATGGACCAGCGGCGCAGCTGCGGCACATCGGAGAAATGATCATGGTCCCAGTCAAATGCGCGCTGATCGCGAAACTGTGTGATGAGGCTATAGCCAAACCACTTGATCTTCTGACTGGCATATGCAGCCGCATCCTGTGATCTGGTATTCTCTACATTGTAGAGCACATTAAACTCGGGAGTCTCTGACGGCTCTTTGGCTATCAGGTTGATCACCCCGGCTATCGCATCGCCGCCGTACAGTGTAGAGGCTGGCCCCTTTATGATCTCTATCTGCTTCAGGTCCATAGGTGGTATCTGCGCGATACTCAGGTTTTGCGAGAGCCCGCCAAAGAGCGGGAAGCCATCCTTGAGTATCTGCACGTATTTGCCACGCAGGCCCTGCAGGCGGATATTAAAGGTACCGGAGCTGGCTGACGTACGCTGTATCTGTACACCCGGCTGTTCTTTCACCGCATGTGAAATGTCAGAAGGTTTGTCTGTAGATCGCTCCTCCACCTCGTCCTGGCCTATCACCTCCACACGGGTGGGCAGATCGTCCACGTTCTGCTTGGTACGTGTAGAGACTACCACCACCTCCTCCATCTGCTCCTGGGAGGCAGACAGGCCTATGGTAGCTGTATCTCCGCTCTTTTGCGGAGCCGTGACAGATTGCTTCCGTTTGAAATAGCCGACCATAGATACATGCACGTCGTGGGAGCCCGGTGACACTAGTGGAAACCGGATCAATCCCGCAGAGTCTGTCATACCCGTCAGGCTATCCAGTGTGACAGCGGCCCCCTCCAGCGGTTCGTGTGAGTCTATATCACGTACACGCACTATGATGGGCGACTGGGCGAAGCCAGCCAGCCAGCCGAGGCAAAGTAGTGTAAGGAGGATATATCTCATAGAGCGTCTTAGCTCTAAATTGCAATACATATTCTTGACTTTAGAATGATAAAAAGAAAAAGAGTGCACAGGCCCAAGGTCTGCGTCCAAAAAGGGCCGGAGGCACCGTAGCCCCCGACCTGGATATATCTGCGGATCAGTCGCCCTGATGCGTACTGACTACCCGGCCATCTTCCGAGAGGCGGACTTCAGTCACCTTGCCGCCTTTAGACAGCTCTGCCTCGTAGAGCTTGCCATCCGGGCTCTCCACGATCTCGGCCTCTTTTACCTTGTAGTCTTTGTATTGCAGGCGGATGGTTTGCTGCACTGCTGCGGGTAGAGCAGTGACGCCTACCTCAGTCTCAGTCTCCAGCCACCGGCCTGTCTGGTCGTATTTAGCTGACATCTCAGTGCCGCCTTTATGAAAGTTGCACTCGTATTCCGTCGAGCTTTCCTTCTCCCATTTTGGTTTTATCGCATTGGGAAATTTAGTGTGAAATGCAGCCACTACGGCCTGAGGCACTGATACCGCAGCCTGCGCTGCTATCCGGACTGTGCAGCACATAGCCACAGCCCAGACCATTATGATCTTTGTCATTATTAGTTAGTTTGAATTAAATAAACTTTGCCGCGCGCCGGTCAGTGACCGGCGCGTATGGTACTTTGCTTATGACATTCAAACAATGGGCGGGCGGAAGATTGAGACTGTATAGGTAGAGATATACACCTGCTCGGTGGCCGGCGCAAAAACCTTTGGTATGGAGATGATCGGCTTGTCCAGTTTTGCCGCAAAGCGCTGTACAGTATAGCTGATCTGCACCTGCGAGTGGTAGGCCATGGGCACGTGAGGTTTGTCATCTTCCTCCTCATCGTCATGATCCATACCCTCTATGAGCTGCCCTATGGCAGAGACATGCTCGGTGAGAAACTCAAATACGTTCAGGTCAGGATCCTCCGTATCGCGGCAGTGGCGAAACATCTCAGGCAGGTCGCGCATGCAGGAGAAGTCTCCCAAGGGAAATAGCATCACCCCGGAGAGGTAAAAAGTGAAGAGGAATATGGTCGCGGCCTTTCTCACTGATACGAATAAACCAAAATAGTCATTAAAAGTAACGGCTTTTTAGGTTAGATAACATTTTGGTACGGTTTCCACATTTTTGATCTAATTTTACACCCGCAAAAAAGGCACTGTGACAGGTGCCATCAGTATGAAAAAGACACACATCGTATTACTAGTGCTCATGGCTATAGCGGTAGGCGTGATCATAGCCATGTCGGCAGATTTTACCACCTACGCAGACTTCACACAGGCGCTGGCCAAGCCTGACAAAGTAGTCAAGGTAGTGGGCTACCTGGCCAAAGACAAAGAGATAGTCTACGATCCCCAGAAAGATGCCAACTATTTTGCCTTTACCATGACAGACAAGGCAGGCAATGCGCAGCAGGTGTGGTACAAAGGATCAAAGCCGCAGGACTTTGAGCGGTCAGAGCAGGTAGTGATCACCGGCCACATGGAGGGCCAGATGTTTCACGCATCAGAGATACTGCTGAAGTGCCCATCTAAGTACGTGAATGACCAGATCGTACTAAAGGAAAAGCCTAGTGCCTAGTTTTTGAGTTAGTAGAGTTGCTATTGCCTCTCTTATCCGTCTTACACCTCGCCTTATTTATACAGTTCACTCTTCATCACGCCCCATTTGCAGAACATGTGGGTGAGAGATACTTTGAGGCAGCCGATACCGTAGGTCATACTGCGGGAGAAATTGATAGAGGATGCTTCATCAAAGTATTTAGTCGGGCAGGTCACTTCTCCTATTTCATATCCCTTGTAGAATATTTGAGAGACCATCTGATTGTCAAAGACAAAGTCATCAGAGTTAGCCTCGAGGTTCAGGTCGCGTATTACCTTTGCGGAGAAGGCCCGATAGCCTGTGTGGTACTCTGAGAGTTTCTGACCTATGAGGATATTCTGAGTCAGCGTCAGCATCCGGTTAAATACATACTTATAATAGGGCATGCCGCCTTTTAGCGCACCCTTGCCCAGGATACGTGAGCCAAACACAACTGGGTAAACATCATTGCCTATGATGGAGATCATGGCCGTGAGTAGCAGCGGAGTATACTGGTAATCGGGGTGTAGCATGATGACGATATCTGCCCCCAGCTCCAGCGCTTTTTTGTAGCAGGTCTTCTGGTTGCCGCCGTATCCCTTGTTATTATCATGCTTGATCACGTGCCTGATACCTATGCGCCGTGCCAGCTCTGAGGTGTTGTCCTTGCTCGCATCGTCTACCAGCACCACCTCGTCTACCAGATCAAAGGGTATCTCGGCGTAGGTCTGCTCCAGGGTACGCTCGGCATTATATGCCGGCATGACCACGACTACTTTGTTGTTTTTGTACATAAGATTTAAGCCCCAGGTCCCCAAAGAGGACTTTAATACAACCTCAGCGGCTGCTTTAGCCCCTTGGGGGGTTTAGGGGCTTTCTTAACTTAGCGCCAAAATTAAAAATATTGAGGATACTCGTCCTGCTGAACCGGATCCCCTGGCCGCTCAATGATGGAGGCGCTATCGGTGCCTACCACTTTGTGAAGGGCTATGCTGATGCCGGCTGTGATGTGACCTGCCTGGCTATGAATACGGCCAGGCATCACGTAGACCTGAAGGATACGGGTGCTGCCTTCCGCGGAGTGGGCGAGTTTGTGCCGGTAGCCGTGGACAACCGCATCAAACCTATCGATGCGGCATTGAATCTGCTGACCGGCCAGTCTTACATCATGGCGCGCTTTGATAGTAAAGCGTACAGGGCAGCCCTTGTGGATCTTTTGCAGCGGAAGGAGTTTGATGTGATACATATAGATGGCCTGCCACCCTGCCTGTATATAGACACCTGCCGCCAATACAGTAAAGCAAAGCTGGTACAGCGGGCCCACAATGTGGAATACAAGATATGGGAGCGCGGGGCTGTGGCAGATAGCAATCCACTGAAACGCTGGTATCTCGGTATACAGGCCGCCAGACTGAAAGACTTTGAGCGCGCGGCGCTGGGGCGCGTAGATACCGTACTAGCTATCAGCAAGGAGGATGAGGGCTTCATCAAGGAGCTACAACCCGCCGCCAAAACGATCATCGTACCCGCCGGTATGGATATAGACGAGAATGTGCCTGCTATACAGCCTCCGGGAGTGAGCCTTTTCTTCATCGGTGCGCTGGACTGGCTGCCAAATCTGCAGGGGCTGGAGTGGTTTCTAAAAGAAGTCTGGCCGCAGGTGCATGGAGCGTATCCTAAACTGAAGTTCCATATAGCCGGCAAAAAGATGCCCGAGCAATTTTATAATTTCGCTGCCATGAACGTAGAAGCGCATGGCGAGGTACCATCTTCTGTAGCTTTTATCAATGGCCACTCTGTACTGCTCTCGCCACTGGTATCCGGCAGCGGGGTGCGCATCAAGATCATAGAGGCCATGGCTATGGGCAAGGTAGTACTCTCCACTACTGTGTCTGCTGAGGGCAGTGGCGCTACAGACGGCCAACAACTGCTGATAGCCAATGACGCTAAAGAGTATATCAGCCAGATAGGCCGTCTGCTCACCGAGCCGGATCTGATGGCGCGCCTGTCCCGCAGTGCTCGTGAGTTTGCGCTGGACCGCTTCCAGAATAAAAAGATAATATCCCGTTTGCTGGATTATTACAAAACGCTATGCTTGTAGCCCTACAGATCATATACTGGGGCTGCATCCTGCTGCTGCTGCACTCCTATGTGCTGTATCCTATACTCGTGCGCATATTTGCCGCAGGCAAGAAAGATAATAGCATAGTATATCACAATGATGATGACCTGCCTCGTGTGTTTATACTCATGTCTGCCTACAATGAGGAGAAGGTGATCCGCGAAAAGCTGGACTCTGTACTAGATACGTCCTACCCGCTGGATAAACTCATATTCTGCATAGGCTCTGACAATAGCAGTGACAGGACCACTGAGATCATCGGCGAGTATACAGCGCGCCATCCGCAGATCAGGTTTACCCCGTACCATGAGCGCAATGGCAAGAGCGGTGTACTGAACAAGCTGTACACCCAGCTCAAGGCACAAGGTCTCCGGGAGAGTGACATATTTATCCTCACAGATGCCAATGTCTTCTTCACCCGTGAGTGTATCTATGAGATGGTAAAACACTTTAAAAACCCGGCCATCGGGCAAGTAGGTGGCAATGTGCTGAACAATGGCCAGCGACAGGATGGTATATCTGTGCAGGAGGCCAGCTATATCCAGCGGGAGAATATGATCAAGTACCGTGAAGGACTGGCCTGGGGTGCCATGATGGGGGCCTTTGGGGCCTGTTATGCTATGCGGGCAGACTGCTTCTCTCCTATCCCGCCCAATTTTCTGATGGAGGATTTCTACATCAGTATGAGCATACTGCAGCAGGGCAAGCAGGCTATATCTGAGTTTAAGGCCGTGTGCTACGAAGATGTATCTAATGAAGTGGCAGAGGAATTTAAAAGAAAGACACGGATCTCTACCGGCAACTGGCAGAATCTGGGCGTCTACTGGCGGATGCTATTCCGCTTTGACGCTGTAGCCTTTGCACTATTGTCGCACAAGGTGCTGCGTTGGAAGGGGCCTTTCATCATACTGCTGATGCTGATTACCAGCGGCATCCTGATGTGGAGCATGTCGTTCTATGGAGTCCTGTTTGGCGGGCTGGTACTATTCTGCCTATCGCCTATCGCAGAGGTGTCATTACGCCGGTTGGGTATGCATCCGCCCCTGCTACGCTTTGTGGCCTATTTTAACCTGATGAACCTCGCTCTCCTGTATGGCTTCTACAAGTATGTGACAGGAGTACAGACCAGCGCCTGGAGCCCGACTAAAAGAAATATCTAAAACTATGGGAATTTAGTTTCGGGATCGCGGCTAGTGTGGAATACAGAATAAACAGTTATTACTTTATCTGTCACCTCATATACTATTATAAATGGAAATCGACGGAGCAGAGTCTGACGAAATTTGTCTATTGTGACCTGAAAATGCAGTGGATACTTAAGAACGTAATTAAGCTTATCTTCTACTTCCTCTACGAATCTATCTCCTAATCCGGAGCTTTGTTCTTCATAATATCTATAAGCTTCCTCGATTTCATCAGAAGCTGTATCCTTGACTATCAGCCGATAACTCATTTGCGCTTCGCCTTAAGCCTCTTCTTAACCTCTTCCCACGTGTAAGATTCCGTAAGACCTGCTTCATGCCCTTTTTTTCGCTTGCGTAATTCTTTAATTTGCTCTTCTGATAGTTGGTATTGCTCTATGGAAGGCTTGACCAACGTTTTGATTGCTTCTAATACTTTATCATCAGCTTGCTCCACATAGCCATGCACTTCATTTCTCAGATCTGATGTTTTCATTTTTTTTCTTTATACTAAGATAGGGAAAACAGTACTGTATTCAAAAAGGCAACTTTTGTCAAGGTTATCACCCTAGACAGCACACATGAATTAATATATAAATTTTAAATAAAATAAAAACTGAGCAATGGCGCGGGTTTCGGCTATTGCCAAACGACGGTAGACATCTATAAAAATAAGTGCTTGCTATTTCACAAATTTGCGCCGCAATATTTCAATATCCGCTTTGCGGCTACCCGCAGGCGCAAAATATATAATATGAAATCACAACTGAATACGATAGAAGAAGCTATCGCTGATATCAAGAAAGGCAAACTGATCATAGTAGTGGATGATGAGGATCGTGAGAATGAAGGTGACTTTGTGACCGCTGCGCGCAATGTGACCCCTGAGATCATCAACTATATGTCTAAAGTAGGGCGTGGGCTGATCTGCGCTCCTATCTCAAAAGGTATAGCCGACCGCCTCAATCTGAGCCTCATGGTAGGCAGCAATAACTCTGCCCATGAAACAGCTTTTACCATCTCTATAGACCTGCGCGGCCACGGCTGCACCACGGGCATCTCTGCGCATGACCGGTCCAAGACCATCCATGCCATGATAGACCCTAAGTACCGCCCTGAGGAGCTGGCGAGGCCGGGTCACATCTTCCCGCTCATAGCCAAGGAAGGCGGTGTACTGCGTCGTACAGGCCATACAGAGGCTACGGTAGACCTGGCGCGGCTGGCGGGATTTGAAGAGGCCGGGGTGCTGGTAGAGATCATGAATGAAGACGGTACAATGGCGCGTCTACCCGACCTGCTGAAGATGGCTAAAAAGGAAAAACTGAAGATCATCTCTATCAAAGACCTCGTGGCCTACCGCATGAAGCATGAGCGCCTGATCACGAAGGAGGAGACGGTGCATATGCCGACTAAGTATGGAGACTTCAAGCTCATAGCATACTCTCAGATGAATAGCGGCGATGTACATATGGCGCTGGTCAAGGGCACGTGGAAAAAAGACGAACCCGTGCTGGTGCGTGTGCATAGCTCCTGCGCTACAGGAGATATACTGGGCTCTATGCGTTGTGACTGTGGGGATCAACTACATGCCGCTATGCAGCAGATAGAGAAAGCCGGAAAGGGTGTGGTACTATACATCCAGCAGGAGGGCCGTGGCATCGGTCTGATCAATAAGCTGCACGCCTATCGCCTGCAGGAAAAGGGGAAAGATACCGTAGAGGCTAATCTCGCTCTGGGCTTTAATATGGATAATCGCGACTACGGCGTAGGTGCGCAGATACTCAATGACCTGGGCATACAGAAGATGCGCCTCATGACCAATAACCCCAAGAAGCGCGTAGGCCTGATAGGCTATGGCCTGGAGATAGTAGAGAATGTGGCGCTGGAGGTCCACCCTAACCCGCACAACCTCCGCTACCTGGAGACCAAGCGGGACAAGATGGGCCACGAGATACTGAAACCTGTGGCCACAGTGAAGCTGAAAGGTAAAGCAAAAGAGAAAGTAGCTGAGGTGGCAAAAGCAAAGGCCAGGAAGTCTGATAAAGTGAAAGCTAAAGCAGAGAAGCCCAAAGTGAAGAAAGCAGATAAGGGTAAGAAGAAAAAGGTCAAGTAGCCCTGTGAATACCCGCGATATACGCATAGCTGACTATACCTACGTGCTGCCTGATGACAGGATAGCCAAGTATCCGCTGCCGGATCGTGATCTTTCCAAATTGCTATTGTATCAAAACGGGGCGATCGCTGAGGATATCTATCGGAATATCTCCGTATACATACCCAGTGATTCGCTGGTCATCTTCAATGATACAAAAGTGGTGCATGCACGATTATTGTTTCCAAAAGAGACAGGATCTACGATAGAGGTCTTTTGCCTGGAGCCGAATGAGAGATATGCTGATATCACCACCGGCATGATGCAGACGCAGGAGGTTTATTGGAAGTGCCTCGTGGGCAAAGCAGATAAGTGGAAAGAGAAAGAACTGTATCTACGCTATCCGGAACATGGTATCACCCTCACGGCATCTATCGTAGAGAAGCTGAGCGATTGCTATGTGATACATCTGCGGTGGGATACGGACGCCACCTTTGCCGAGATACTGTATCTGGCAGGCGCCGTGCCGCTGCCTCCGTATATCAAGCGGAAAGCCGACAAAGCTGACAGCGACACCTACCAGACCATCTACAGCCGTGCGGAGGGATCTGTGGCGGCGCCGACGGCCGGGCTACATTTCACTGAGCGGATATTTAATGACTTTCGCGCTAAGAAGATCCACTGGGACTTTGTGACGCTGCATGTAGGAGCCGGGACCTTCAAACCTGTAAAGGCAGAAGTGATAGCCGACCATCAGATGCACGCGGAGTGGCTGGACGTACCGGTCACACTAGTAGAAAAGCTACGCGACGCTATCACAGCCGGTCGCAATATCGTAGCAGTGGGTACTACTGCTACGCGTACGCTGGAGAGCCTGTACTGGATCGGATCTAAGGTTCATCGCAAACCAGATACGCAGCCATCGCAAGTGGCTATTCAGCAATGGGATGCATATGAGTCTGAGGGTACATTATCTACAACGGAGGCACTGGATGCACTCCTGTCCTATCTTCACGTACATGATCTGGATAGGATCATCACGCGTACACAGTTGCTTATCGCCCCGGG
Source organism: Bacteroidota bacterium (assembly GCA_018267365.1). GTDB lineage: Bacteria > Bacteroidota > Bacteroidia > Chitinophagales > LD1 > UBA1941. The sequence continues at coordinate 59,364 of JAFDYQ010000008.1, forward strand.
CTACCAATGGCGGTTAGTCAAGGAATTGGTTACCAACTTTCACCAACCGGATAGCACGCTGCTACTGCTCGTGGCAGCACTAGTGGGCGATGACTGGCGCAAGCTATATGACTATGCATTAGCACACGACTTCAGATTCCTCAGCTATGGGGATGGATGCTACCTGAGAAATACCGATTTATCAGGTAAATACTAGAGAATCTTTCCCAATCGTGATTTCAGAATATTGAGTTCGGGATTAGCGTATTGCGACCTACGCTCCAGCAGAAAATCAGGAACGCCTGATCGGCATTGCCTAAAACCGAACGGCTCATAAAATGGATTTAGCTGACGTTTGCAGATCAAGTAGCAGTCAAGATTTTCGAGCTCTATAACAGCTCTTCGCAGCATGAGAGTGCCTATACCAAGGCGCTGATACTCTGCCAATATATTAAAACCTCTCAACACTGTACTGCCTTGCTCTGTACATATGCGCAGTATACCGACCTTTTCCGCTCCTATCTCAGCTATCACTATCTGATCGGAGTAGGCTATGGAATCGGCATTGCGATAAGTTGTTTTCTCGTAGAAAGCCTTTACCTCCGTGATATCAGCGTGAGCATAATACATGATTATTGCATGCTGCATACCTGCAAAGATATAGGTCTGGCTGTTAAAATATCGCGCGTATCTCAGCCCTGCCGGTATGGACAGATTTATCTGAGCCGGTCTGGCGGCCATCGTAGCTGAGCAAGAGCTGTATGGAGGTAGCGAGGCGCTGCTCAAAGCTGACATTCCATACGAAGTTATTGCCGTTTTTGAGGCCATCCAGCATGGCATACTGCGCCTGTTCATTGGTATAGGCACTGCTGGAATATTTGATCGCTGAGTAGGATGCCTTTGCGCCGACGGTGGTTTTATTATGCCTTGTAAATTTGAAATCCAGACCCACCTGATTGATCTGCGCAGTTTGCCCACCATAAGTGGCCACATCATTTCGCTTGAAACCGTAGTAATATGTCGCCGCCAGGCGTATAGAACTCTTGAAAAGGTAGCTGAGTTCATTATTGGTCTCATTGTATTTGATACTGTACTGCTGATCGGCATAAAAGTCTGACTCATTAGCCTTGATACCGTTGGTGTAGCTGGATTGCAGATTGAGCTGCTTTACGATGTTCCATTTGACCGTAGCGCCCTGCGTCTGCGTCAGGTGATTTTCGACACCTGCGGTAAGCAGCGTACGGCTCCGGGCATAGTTGAAATCTATCTGCCCGCTTATCTTGGCGCTGAGCCTGTTTATATAGAGACTATTGCGGCTATTCATAGTGAGCGATACGATATTGGTATCCATCTTCATGGTAGGAAACGGATTGAAATAATTCTCCGTGGCTACGCCTTTGCCGGCATATATTTTTTTGGTCAGCTGTACGCTGGTAAAGAGCGAGAAGAGAGATACTGCCTTGCCGAAACCATGCGCATTTCGCAGCAGGGCGGCAGGGTTTATATTCAAAGCCTCATTGAAGGTAGTCGTATTGACCGCATAAAAGTCGGGCGTAGTAGAGAAAGACCGGATGTAAGACGTATCTGAGCGATATGTGGCAGGCACAAAGTCAGCGAGCTGTTTCGGTTTTGATGGATCCTTGCCTATCCAGATATAGTCGCCCGTATTGGTAGGCGATACGAGATACACCAGCTGTATCTTCTGCTCACTGCCGGCCCCTAGCTCATAGAGTGTGGAGGATCGGATCAATCCTTTGGCAGCCGCCACGGTATAGTTGATCCGGCCCAGGTAGTAGTTTTTCAGATCCTGCGCCTGCAGGGCAGAGTCGCGGAGATCCAGCCGTCGGTATGTGAGCGTCCAGTCTATAGTCTGGTTTCGGATGGAGACTATGCTACCTGATACGTTGATCGTATGCGCTATCTTGACCACAGGTCTCAGCCCCGTGGCACTGGCGGGCTGCTCGGTACGAAGGAGATATTCTATCTTAAACTGATTTTTGGTCGTATCTGACGATCCAAAATAGTAACGGTAGTTTTGCCAGATGTGTGTGAGGGCAGTATTGAAGGTATCTGTATAGTGATCCTTATACAGGTTCATCTCATGATCAAAAGTGATACCCGTTTTGATCCCACCCAGCGCTTTAAACCTATATGACAGCTCCCCCCTGGGGCGGAGGAAATCCGACTTGCCCTCCAGGGCATCAGAATGAAGGTAACTCGTATAGAAAGTAAAGGCAAATCCTTTTTTGGCCAGCTGCGCGCTGACCACATTCTCATAGCCCCTGTAGGCAGTATCACGAATGAAAGTACGAAAGCGATAATTGATAAATCCCATTTGGACCCAGGTATAGGTGATGCCAGCTATGCCCGTATGCTCGTTGTATGTCTGAGTAGCGCTGGTATTGAGGTTAAAGTCACGGGCAAACTCCACATTACGGAAGCGCTGAATAGGATTGAAATGATTTTGTACAAGCTCATAGCTGGCCTCTATGTCTACTTTTTCTTTGACTATACCTGAGTCAGACCTGGTGATGATCTGCCCTTTATAGGCTACTGTACCGGCACCACCTATATCATTCTTCTTGTCTTTGGTAGAAAAGAGGTTTACGTTGTTATTGCTCATGGCCACCTCTCCGGTGATGACGTTATTCTTGTTGATAGCATAGCTGCCGGCCAGTGTAAACATCTGGTGCATCTGCGGGGCTATGAGCTTGATAATGGGCATGTACTGCCCGGTAGGTATTTTGGTGACACCGGTAGCACCCGTACTCAGCACAGGAGGCGAGTAGGTGAACACCCGTCCATTGGCTGTATTTTGAGCAGATACGTAAGTACCATTGCCGATACCGACATCGGTAAACACAATAGCGTAGTGCGCTCTAGCTGAGTCTGTACTATAAACATAGAATGTATCAGGCACATTCACAGTAGTGCCCAGCGCCGGCACGTAGACGGAGTACATGGTATCGTGGCGCTCATACAGCACACGGTTTACATCATAAGATGCGGTATCTACACCGGTATAGAAAGCCCGGTCTACACTATCTCCCAGCGAGGCCAGAAACGCTTTCTTATTGTCATCGAGTGTCTGCTGCTGACTCTGGTTTTTGCTATCCTGCTCGGTATACATGTCAAAGACAATGTTGCCTTTCTTATTCTTTGAGGTCCAGTCAAATCTGGCATCAGCCATGGTCCGCTGATAGCTGCGCTCCGAGTATTGAAACTCGACTATAATACGCAGATCTGCAGTAATAATACGGCGCGGAGTGAAGGTAACTGTGCCAAGATTGTAATCTATGACATAGTCTTGATTGGCACCGCGGGTCAGTTTCTGGCCGTTGATAAAGACCTGCTCAGAGTTGGCCAGGATGATGATATAACTTTCTCCATCTGCGCCGAATAGCTTGTATGGTCCTTGATTGCCCTCAGTGATGGTGAGGGTATTGCGCGAAAACTTGCCCTTGGATATACCCGCTGCTACATGTGTTTTCAGCATACCGTATTTCTTCAGGTCATAGAGTCCGTTGTAGCCGCCGCCTTGTGCCTTTTTGGTATATGACAGGAAATGATCCGGAGGCGAATACATATCAAAGTCGCCTACAATCACGGTATGGTTGCCCTTGCGCAGCTGGATGAAGATCTTGTCAAACTGTTGTACCTGCTGTGTATTGCCTTCGGGCTGTATGGGAATATTATTGTCTGTGATAGCTGCTGTGACCTCCAGATCGCGGGCCAGCATACCCTGCATCTGAAGGTTGAAGGCAGAGTTGAGCACCACACTCTGATTGCTGCCAAACGATAGCCCGCGCGAAAAGTTTCCATTGTAGTCGAGTGACCCGAAATCAATAAGCTTGTCAGGAGATACTTCTGCCGGCACATAGGTAAATGGGGTCATGGTCCGATTGATATTCGCCTTGAGATATGCCCTGTAGTCTTTGTCAAAATATCTATTGGCAAAGGCGTAAGGGTAGGTGCGAAAGGACGCTCTGACTGAGTCGCCTGCCGGCTTCTTTTTCCAGATCAGCAGGGAGGCAAAGGGTAATAAATCGTAGGCGGAGGTATCGAGCACCTGCCCGTCCGGGCTGTGTAGCACGAGTGTGTGAGGTATGAGGCTGAGGCTGTCCAGCCGGACAGTATCTACATTCAGAGGGATGCTGCGGGTCCTGATATTGGAGGCATACTGCCCCCTGACCGTACCCAGCGCCATGCACATCAGGACCAATATGTAAATACGCCTCACCAAAATGAATCTCTAAAACGCGCTTTAGGGCTACAAATTACTAAACCAGAGGTAATAAAATGAAGTGATAATGAGGCTGTAATACACTATAGAATGTGAAGGCACCTGAAATCCAAACAGCACTGACGGCTATATATGTGCCAGCATATCTGCTGTCATGCGCGGGAGGTCATATGCAGGCTGCCAGCCCCAGTCCTCACGCGCATAGCTATCATCTATGCTTTGGGGCCACGACTCGGCTATCTGCTGGCGAAAATCGGGCTGATAAGTGATCTGAAAATCAGGGATATGCTTAGTGATCTCTGCAGCTACATCTTTGGGTGCAAAACTCATCCCGGCAAAGTTATATGATGACCGGATACGGATCTTGGCTGCGGGAGCCTCCATGAGCGCTATGGTACCCCGGATAGCGTCAGGCATGTACATCATGGGTAGTATGGTATCTTCTTTGAGGAAGCACTCATACTGTTTCTTTTGCCTGGCTTCAAAGTATATGTCTACAGCATAGTCTGTGGTGCCGCCTCCGGCTTTGGTCTTATAGCTGATCAGACCGGGATAGCGGATACTGCGTATGTCGAGGCCCTTTTTCTGAAAGTAGTAGTCGCCCCAGCGCTCCCCTGCCTGCTTGCTGATGCCGTAGATGGTATTGGGCTCCATCACCGTATACTGCGGCGTATGCACTCTCGGAGTCGTGGGACCAAATACAGCGATAGTAGATGGACAAAACACCTTTGACAGGCCCTCCTCCACGCTGACATCGAGGATATTTCTGAGCCCCTTCATATTGACCCGCCAGGCAAACTCCGGGTTCTTCTCACCGGTAGCAGAGAGGATAGCGGCCAGATGATAGATCTGGGTCACTTGGTGCCTGCGCACTATATCGTGCAGGCCGGGCTTGTGCAGCACATCCAGCCGCTCAAAAGGGCCTTCGGCCAGCTCGCCGGTAGCATCCTTGAGATCGGTGGCGATCACGTTCTTGTATATCTTGCGTAGTGCGAGCACCAGCTCTGTCCCTATCTGCCCGCAGGCGCCTGTCACGAGTACCGTGTCACTTTCCATATCCTATCCCAGAATTACGAAATCAAATGTAGAAATTAAATGATACGGCGTAGTTGTTAAGTAAGCTTAAGGCGTTAACAAGTTGATAATAACAAAGAAGGAAAGCGTTTGCTGACTGTACCCTCCCGAAAAGCGCCTCAAGCATTATCCAATTAATTTTATTTTTACCCTGACCAATCCATAAATCATGGCAAAGACCAAACCTGAGATAAAAAACAAGGCCTCTAAGCCGGCATCTTCCGGTGCTCCTTCACCATTTATGAAATATGTGCCATATATAGCCGCGCTGATCACATTTGTGGTGATCACGATGGTCTTCTTCGGGCCTATGCTGCTGGATAGCAAAGTGCTGCCTCAGGGTGATATCAATCAATATGATGGTATGTCTAAGGAGATCAGAGATTTTCGCGAGGCACACCATAGCGAGCCGCTGTGGACCAACTCCATGTTTGGTGGCATGCCGGCCTTTCAGATATCTACATATTACAACGGCAACCTGGTGCAATATGTAGAGAAACTGCTGGGCATTGGCCTGCCGGAGTTTACCGGTTACCTCTTTATAGCCTGCATCGGTTTTTATATCCTGCTACTGGTACTGAGCGTGAATCCCTGGCTGGCTATAGCCGGCGCGGTGGGCTACAGCCTGGCATCCTACAACCTGATCATCCTGGAAGCCGGGCATAACACTAAGATGCATGCCATAGCGCTGCTGCCATACGTGGTAGCGGGTTTTATGCTGCTCTGGCGAAAGAAATACATACTGGGCGCTGCGGTCAGTGCGCTGAGCTTCTCCATGCTGATCAGTGCCAATCACGTACAGATAGCATACTACCTATTTCTCACGCTGCTGATAGCAGGTGTAGTCTTTCTGATATTCTCAGTAGTAGAGAAGGACATCAAGCACTACGTATTGGCCTTTGGCATCTTTGGTGTGTGTGCAGGGCTGGGTGTATTGTCTAATCTCAGCCTCCTGTGGACTACCTATGAGTACGGCAACTCTACTATACGCGGCAAATCAGACCTGACCAGCAACACGCAATCTAAAGGCGGCCTGGACCGCGACTATGCTTTCAGCTATAGCTATACCAAGGCGGAGGCATTCAACCTGCTCATACCAAACCTGATGGGCGGCTCGTCTCAGCAGCTGCTGGACGAAGACGCCAAGACCGTACAGGCCATACGCGGGCAGACCCGCTATTTGCCTACCTACTGGGGTGACCAGCCATTTACATCCGGCCCGTCCTACATGGGTGCATTTATGATATTCATCTTCGTGCTGGGCCTGATCATCGTAGACGGTCCATTCAAATGGTGGCTGGGTATCGCTACCCTGCTGGCAGTGATGCTGTCCTTCGGCTATCACGTAGCCTGGTTCAATAATGCTTTCTTCGATTATTTCCCGGGGTATAACAAATTCCGGACGGTGACCATGTCTCTGATCATCTGCCAGCTCACCATACCCCTGCTGGCCCTGCTCACCGCACAGAAGCTGCTAAACAAAGAAGTAAATAAAGAACGCGCACTCACAGGCATCTATATCGCAGCCGGCCTTACTGCCGGTATCTGTCTGATCTTTGCACTCTTTGGCGGCACACTGATGAGCTTCTCCGGTCCCGGAGATAAGAGCCTGCCTGCAGATATCCTTCCATTCCTGAGAGAAGACCGCAAGGACCTGATGCGCAGTGATGCCTTCCGCTCTCTCATTATCATATTGATAGGCGCGGGTGTGATATGGGCATTGGTACAAGAGAAGCTAAATAAAAATGTCGCTATCGCAGCTATCCTAGTGATCTGCCTGGCAGACTATATCAGCGTGGGCAAGCGCTTTATCAATGGCGATATGTTTACAGAGAAGAATGAGCAGCAGAGCCGCTTTGCGGAAAGCCCTGCTGACCAGCAGATCCTGGCAGACAAGAGTCCCGACTACCGTGTATTTAATACGACTGTCAACTCCTTTAATGATGCCTCGACCTCCTATCACCACAAATCTATAGGTGGCTACCACGCAGCCAAGCTACGCCGCTATCAGGAGCTGATAGAGAATCAGATCAGCAAAGGCAACATGGCTGTACTGGACATGCTCAACACTAAATACGTGATCCAGAAAGGTGCGGGCGGGCAGCCGGTAGCAGTACAAAACCCCGGTGCCTGTGGCAATGCCTGGTTTGTAGACAAAGTGCAGCTGGTGAACAATGCAGATGAAGAGATCAAAGCACTCGATAACTTTGATCCGAAGCAAACCGCATTTGTAGACAAGAAATTTAGCAACGAGCTACAGGGCTACACTGGTGGCAAGGACTCTGCGTCTCAGATCACCCTGACCAGCTATGAGCCTAACCATCTGGTCTATCAATATACTGCACCAAAGCCACAGCTGGCTGTATTTTCTGAGATCTACTACCAGCCGGGCTGGAAAGCCACTGTAGATGGCAAAGATGTGCCGATAGTGCGGGCAGACTATGTGCTCCGTGCGTCAATACTGCCGGCAGGCAGCCACAAGGTGGAGATGGTCTTCGAGCCCGCATCTTACTTCACAGGTGAGAAAGTGGCCTATGCTGTTTCTGCATTGATAATAGTGCTCTTTGCGGGAGGCATCTTCCTTGAGTTTAGAAACAATAAGAACCACGGCGGAGATGATCTGCCACACGCTGTCTAGACGGTCGGCACATGAAGAGAGTTCTCATCATCACGTACTACTGGGTGCCCGCAGGTGGTGTGGCTGTGCAGCGCTTCCTGAAATTTACTAAATACCTGCGTGAGTATGGCTGGGAGCCGGTGATACTGACCGTAGAAAACGGTAGCTACCCATATACCGATGAATCACTGCAGACACAGGTGCCTGACGGCATAGAGGTACACCGCACCAAAACTTTTGAGCCCTTTGAGCTATACAATCTGCTGCGTGGGCAAAAGGGCAAAACTGTACCGCTGGCCGTAGCCACCGCCTCGAACCCTTCGCTTTTCCAGCGGCTCTCCGCCTATATCCGGGCCAACTACTTCCTGCCTGATGCGCGCCGCGGGTGGAAACCATATGCTGTAAAGAAAGCATCGGAACTGATCAGTAAAGGCGACATAGATGCTATCATCACCACAGGACCTCCGCATAGTACCCACCTGATCGGTCAGGAACTCAAGCATCGGTACGGACTACCCTGGCTGGCTGACTTTCGCGATCCGTGGACGGAGATATTCAATAATCAGTATCTGCCTTTCACCAAGGCATCTATAGTAAAGGACAAAGCCTACGAAGCATCCGTACTACGGGACTGTGATATCGCTACAGTGATAGGCGAAGGTATGAAGACCGTCTTCCCGGCAGCCTATACCGGCAAAATGGAAGTGATCACCAATGGCTATGACGAGGAGGATTTCACTCCGGGCCTGGCGCCGGAGCGCGACAAGTTTCGCATGCGCTATGTAGGCAATCTATTCTCGAATCAGAATATACCCGCACTATGGACGGCCATAGCAGAGCTGCGCGCATCGCATCCTGACTTTCGCCGTGACTTTGAGCTGGAGGTGACAGGCAAAGCTGATGCGGCCGTGACGGAGGCGATAGCTGTGGCGCAGATCAGCGATTGTACGGTATTCAAACCATTTGTACCCCATAGCGAAGCTATCCGGCGCATGCAGACCGCTGCTCTGCTGCTCTCAGTGATACCAGATGTGGCCAATAACAAACTCATCATCACTGGTAAAGTATTTGAGTACATCGGCGCAGGCAGGCCTGTCTATATGGTAGGCCCCTCTGACTGTGATGCCGCGCTCATCGTCTCCGCTGCGCAGGCAGGCACGATACACGACTATACAGAGAAAGATAAAATGAAAACGACACTACTGCAGGAGTACAAGGCATGGCAGAGTGGCAATACAGCTGTCACTACCTCCGGCAAAGAACGCTATAGCAGGCGCTATCTCACAGGCCGGCTGGCAGCACTGCTCACAGGCCTGATCACAAAATAAAAACAGGGACCATTATCTGATCCCTGTACAATTAAAAGCTTTAGACTTTACCTCAAGATCACCAGTTTACCAAAGCCGTGCTTGAAGTACTGGTCTATGTTTGTGTTATTGAAGAATTGGCCGTACTGGCTGCTGCTCATATTGTCAGCATACTTGTCATCTATCTTGGTGATGACGCGATAAAAGTAAGTACCATTAGCCAGCTTATCGCCAAACTCATCACGCCCGTCCCACCAGTAGTCCGTACGGTTCACACCTATATGTATATCACCCAGCTCTGCCCGCTGTATCTCTTTGACCACGTGGCCTGTGATGGTCATGATCTGGATCTTCATATACTCCGGCACCTCGCTACCCGTGAGCGTAAATATAAACTGCGTACGCGTGGTGAATGGATTAGGGTAGTTCAGCACATTGCTGATCATCGATTTGGTGATGACATTGAATGATATCTTGTAGTCGTAGTATACTCCGTTGATATTGGTGCCCTCGTACCTGCCGCTAGGACTATTACTGGAGAAATTGCCGCTGCGGTCTTTGTCACGTACAAGCAGGTCATAAACCCCATCCAGCATAAATGTAGGCTTGAAGGCTATCTTGGCTGTATTGTTTTTCGATATATTGCCGGTAGCCGGATAGAAGGTCAGGATGTTATTATCATAGTTGATCAGTGTCGGTATGGTCTGGCCGGGATAGCGGATATACACTTGCGCCAGAGATGTATCGTTCAGCGCGAGTGTCTTGTTCTCATCTTTCATCTGTATCAGAATCTCAGGCTTGGCAGAGACGAGATCGTTATTCATGATGCGCCGCCCGTCAAAGGTTACGTCGAGCAGTGGATTGACCTTGTCAGATATACTTCTGAAGTTCAGGATCGCATAGTTGTTGAAGTGGTACTGCTCAGGCTGGTGCAGGGCATCTATAGGGTTGGCCTCTATAGTGAGCTGATCCTGGCCTGGCAGGCGCGAGTCACTCATAGGATAGGTGAACTTCAATATCTGGGTATCAAAGGCGCGCAATGAGTCACTCTTGACTATAGTGGCAGGTATCAGGCCACTACCGCCGCGCAGGGTGTACTGCGTGCGCATACTATCCATGCTGATCTCTGATACATTCTCCAGGGCCATCTCTACCTTCAGCGTATCACCGGTATTGAATGTATCTCTATTCTGCACAAAGTGTGCAGCGGGATTGATAGCAGCCTCCGGTACTTTCTTGTATAGTACCCTCCAGTAGTAGAGCTGCGTAGGAGTGTGATTTATCGAGTCGTCCGTATTCAGCTTGAGGCGGATGTATGGGAACTGCGAGGCATTGATAAAGTTGATAGCTGTATCAAGTGCGTTTGTAGTGTAGAGTCGCGTAGACAAACCGTTATTACTCACACCTATGATGTCTACAGACTGATGATCGTTTGTCAGGTTCTCCTTTGCATTATACCTCCAGTGGAAGGAGCCCCAGTCCAGCGCGGGACCTATCAGCGGCGAGGCGAAACTGCCACGCGGCCAGAGGACGCCATAGTCATAATCTTGCTCCGCAGCACTCTGATAGTTTATGCCCATCTTCTGTACACTCTTTGAGGGGTCACCCTTGACTGTGAAGAATATGTACGGGGCGGGCGGGTGAGCGCCAGACTTGAGCAGTCGCACACCGGTAGCTCCGATAGACGCCAGCTTATTCACGAGGCCGGTATCCATCCCTGCCCAGTTAGGCTGATTGACAGAGTACATGACAATGATACATCCACTGGGTATGGAGTCTATAAACCTGGCTATAGTGATAGGCCATGTAGCTCCGGTGGACGGCGTCTGTACAGCACCCTGGATATTAAAATCGAAACCATTGATAGCGTAATTATGGTTATTGGTGCACTGATAGTTTCCATACTTGTCACCTACATTGCCTATAGAAGACTGGAAACTCTGCCACGGCTGGCCGGTAAGCGTGTCTATGACTGCAAATGTAAGGCCACCGCTATTCCCGTTGCCATATGCAAAGCCACACCCTCCCGTATTGTATCTATATTGAGTGACACTATTATAGTCCCACCTGATCTGAGCAGCCGGTATGGGACCGCCTCCCGCCTCAAATGCCCATGCAGAAAGAACATGCAGATTATTGATGTTCTTTACAAACTTAAACTCCCGGTCTGGGGCGAGGTACATGTTATCCTGATAGTTGTCGTGGCCATACTGATAGTAGTGGGACTGGTTCCAGCCGGGGTATTCATTCTGTATATATACAAATGAACTACCATGCCACCTGTAGCTCAGAGTATCATTGATAGAATCACGGCTCACACGCCAGTAGTATACGGTACTATCTTTAAATTGGAATGGCACCCGCCAATGTAGCACCCCGCCACCCTGGTAGATATTGGCCTGGGCTATAGGATGGCGGAAAGTCTCAGCTGTGTCTATCTGTATCTTATAGTTGCGCGGAGCAGCAAATGGATCTACAGTAGAAGCTTTTAGCGTCACATTCTGATTAGGCACTATGGCAAACTCATAAGGGTAGACCGGTATGATATCATCTGACTGTATGGCAAAACTGAAATTTAGGTTGTCACCATTATTTGTCTCAGACATTTCATCTATCCGGTGCTCGTTCTCTACATAGACTGTAAATGTGTTTTGACCATAGCCAGTAGTGAGTGTAGGGAAGGTAGCGATCTTGACACTAAAGGTGTCCATATAGTATGGCGCTTTGACCTTCCATGTATATATGAGCGTAGTATCAGACATAGGGCTGGACGGTGTAGGATACCTCCTCGTGATCCTGATCTGTATAGAGTCCTTGATAGCCTTGCCGAGATTGGCTACTATCACTTTGGCCTGAAAGGTATCTACATTAGCATTGACCACCGGAGGGTCAAAGTAGAGCGAGTTTTGATCTATCTCATAGTCTGGCTTGGGATACTGATTGAGTATCAGCGCCGGGTCTCCGTGCAGCGTCATATCATAAGCAACCTGCATAGCCAGGTCCTCGCCACCATAGTTTACCGACATGGAATCCTGTGCATACTGTAGTGCCTTACCCCACGGCATGGTATATCCATTGCGGGTCAGGTACTGGTACACATAGAGGCCATATTCATATAGTTCCAGAGAGGTAGAGCTTTTGGCAGTAGCTGTGAAGGCTACAGCACACTTGCCAGGAGTCAATACGGATGACTGACTGAATGTAGGAATATATGTAGTGGCACCTGTATACGCTATATCTGAGATATCTCCTGATTGGCAGCCGTTTGAGTAGATGATAGGGAGCTTTTCATAGTTGGTCCAGTTGGCCGGGTTATCTACACTAATGTCAAAAGCTGTACCGGCTGCATGGCCAAAGAAGGTCATAAGGGACGCTCCACTATCTATACTGGCACGGATAATATCAGCAGAAGAATTGTCTATAGGCTGTGAGGTGGTCTTATAGATAGTCTGCGTGCGCGCCCCCCATAGCGTGTCTGCTGCCAGATTAGCGTAGTCGCCCAGATAGGAAGCAAAGGTCTCCTGCTCATAGAAGCCCGACCCACCGGAGAAGTGCATATTATGTTTCATCCATAGCTTCTTCTCCTTGGTCTGATAGGGATCTCCTGCTTGTGCCTGTACAGACTCGTATTTCTGTACTTTCTCCAGATAATGTGCGACATCAGATGGCTGAGTGGCGGCCAGGCGGCCTATAGCTACGAGTGGATGGTCACTGCCACGGCGGCAGGCCAGCAGGATGTCAGACGGGCCCGCTCCAAACGGAGTGATCAGATCGCGATCATAAGCGTATGCACTAGTCCTCACATCATCATATTCACGCCCTTTGCCTATCAAAAACACAAACTCGGGTTTGCGGCCCCATTTATCTACCGCATATTCTATAAAATTGCGTGTAGCCAGTGGGGTCTTTTGTACCCCGTAGCCAAACTGGTTGATGATCTGGTCTATATCGTATATCTCAGTGGTATATTTAGCAGAGCGGTACACCCTATAGTCTTCTACCCTATCTGCCCCTGAGCTATCACGGCGCAAGGATGGGTGCGTAATGATGACAAATGTACTCTGTAGCTGTGTGTAATCCTGAAAAGTGATCGTATCCATACGGGATATGGTACCGTATGTAGCTGCATCTGTACGAAAGTACAGTTCACGTTCGCCACTCGCTGCCGGCAGCACAAATTTCTTTGGCAATGTAGCGGGAGGATCTGTACTCCTGATGATGTACCCATTAGTAATATCATAAAGTAATGGCTGTGCTGAAGTAGTCACTACATTGCTGATACGGAAGTACCTCTGGCCGCTACCCGGCGCCATACGCCAGAAAAAGCGATTGACACCGCCAAAGTCATATTTACGCGGATAGTAGACGAAAATATTCACAAGCAGGTTTTGCTGCGAACTGACTCCTGATAGCTCCTGAAAAGGAACAGAATTAGTTGCGCTAAGCATCGTCAATGGCAAAGTATCTGAGAATGGATGATGACTAAAACCACCACTGCTGTTATCAAATACAAAGTCGTTTATAGTCGTTCCATTCCATTTGATAGTAAAGTGATGGTTTTCATAAGAACGGGTGAATACGTTCCCTTTTACAATGGCTGGCGGCCCAGCGGTATATACCGATGGAGTAGCTATGGGTAGAGTCTGCGGTGAGTTGCTGACATTGACCCATCCCCCACCCCATGCCTCATCCAGATCATATGTAGATTTGTAAAAATAATCAGGAGCACCGATTTGAGTTCCAAAGGTAAATTTACCCCCCGATCCCGGCGCTATTATGCCATTGGGCCCGTAAAACCAATAGAAGGGATGAATAAAATACTGCTCCTCAGTGAGAGATGGTATAGCTGCCGTATCATTATTTACAAATTGAAAACGGCGGTTGCCCCCCCCTGCCCTTGTAGTCAGATAATAGATGGATGTATCATTGAATAAGCTGTACATCGTATGTGGCTGCATACCAGACTGGGGATAGAGCGCAGAGTCGGCATCTCCATAGTTTCTCCTGCCATAAAACTCTATATAGCTGGTGCTGTCCAATATGCCACTACCATTGGCTGATATATAGATCGGCACCTGGGCACCATTGTGATAGAGGGCAAAATCATTGAGATTGATAGCACCCAGGTTAGGTATGGAGTTATTGAGGGTCGTATAGGGAATCCTGTATATACTATCAGATTTAGGGATCACCTTTATCTTATAGTATATATGGCCAGGGGTATAATCTATCCACTCATTGCCATAGGTGCCTACATGTTGCGCCATAGCGCCGCAGGCTAGGCAGATAGCGAGTATTAAGGTGTAAATTTTGCGCATAGGCTATGCTTATTGCACGGTCACTTCCGGCGTTTTCTTTTTGATATTAATGTCTAACCTGAGCGAGATGACGTGAGAGTACAGACCATTATTCTGAGACGATCCCTGTATTGCAGTCAGATTGGTCAGTGTGTAGTCTATCGCTATCACTTTGATCCGTACACCCGCACCGATACTAGGAGATACGCTGTAGTTGTGCTTACCATTTTCAGCATAGTAGCGCTGTATATTTGACACGCCCACGCGGATATAGCCTATCCGGGCATAGTTCATCTCCAGGCCTGCTGCGAGATCCAGGCTGATAGGCTTGCCCGGCAGGAGCACATTCCTGCGGCCATCTGTGGTCAGTATCACGTCGACTTCGGGCAGTATGAAGAATTTGTCTTTCACATTGACCTCATAGGCGCCGGCCAGGTTGATGGTAGGAGCTGCGTACTCTATAGAGTTTTGCGGCAGCTCATTATTGGTCTGGAGCAGCACCTGCTTCTGGTCATTGTTAAACTTGAAAGACCAGGCATCAAAGGTGGTGGTGATATCGCGCAGCATCAGTCCGGCTCTCCAGCCCTTCTTGCGGTACTGCAGTCCGAGGTCTATACCAAATCCGGTAGCGCTGCCAAAAGGGCCTACGGAGCGGTAGATCACTTTAGCCGTACCGCCTACAGACAGGCCGGGCACTTTGTCAAACTTCTGAGCATAGTGCAGCATAAAGGCATAGTCTGCGGTAGAGAACTTAGTGATCTTGCTATAGTCTATCGTGCCGTCAGGGCCTATCAGGAAGAGTGTATTAGGAATATCGTCCACACCAAAGCGGAAGAAGGAGAAGCCAAGCACACGCTTGTGATCATTGAAAGGTACCGCAAAGGAACCGTAGTCATATTTGGCGATGCCGGCAAAATACTCTGAGTGCATCAGCCCCACCTGAAAGGTATTGGGGATATTGGCCAGGCCGGCGGGATTGTAGTAGCCGGAGTAGACATCCTCCGTAGAGGCTGCTTGTGCATTGCCCATACCTAGCCCACGCGCTCCTACGCCTATATTAAGGAAGTCATTGGTATACTTCCTGATCTCGCCTTGTGCAAATGTGTGCGAGCCTGCCAGTAAAAAACACAGTCCGTATAGTAGTTTCCTCATGCCGGGTTTCGGGGTTCCTTTTGTCATTATTTTACTTCCAGTAGTTTATGCCACCTATAACGCATTTCACCTTCTATATTGTGGAGGGCACCGAGTAATTTTGCCCGGTCCTCATCCGTGAAATCCACGCCTATGGCCCTTTTTGTCGTTCTCACGATCCCTTCTGCAGCGCCATCCGTCCGGTCAAAGTACTGCAGGAATCTGATCTCCATAAACCGGTCAAACGCCAGCAGAGTTCTTGCCACCTGACTATCAGGCATGATACAGTTTAAATATACGCCCAATTTATCTCTTTCTACTGACTCCAGCAAGTCGTAATACACATTTACCAGACTGGCATCAGCGGCTATCAGTTGCCTGTCCAGCATCAGCTCCACAGCTATGTGTGCCACAAAGGATAGCCTGTACCGGTCGCGGTCCAGGCCGCTATCTATCAGTGCATCCAGCGCATGAGCCCCGGCTTCCTCAAATGACGTTGATCCATGAAACTGTTTGTCCACGTCGTAGTGCCGCAGCACACCCGCGTGGATACGCGCAGTAATACCGGTCATGGTCCACTCATTTTTACGGATGACGGCGTTATATGTTCGGGTGAAACCGGCAGATATATCGGGCAAAAGTGCTCCCACTATCCGGTACGGATCGGGCTCGTGCCGGTCCACGTAGTAGTGAGAAAGAAAGTGCATCGCGTATAACTATTTCAAAACGAAAGTATATTTTAGCCCTGCAATAGCCGCAGCCATATCTCCACCGGATCTTTTCAGTGCATGATTTAGCATACATAGATGACGTGTGGGCGTAGCACTGCTTACTCCGGTACAAAAGGCTATTTGTAACTATCTGATAAACAATAAACGATTTAATAGAAAGATGGGATTTGTAGATGAACTGAAATGGAGGGGTATGCTGCAGGATATCATGCCCGGCACTGAGGAACTGCTAAATAAGGGTATGGTAAAAGGCTATATCGGCTTTGACCCTACGGCAGATAGCCTAGGCGTGGGCAACCTGGTACAGATCATGAACCTGCTGCACCTGCAGAAAGCCGGCCACAAGCCGATAGCCCTGATAGGCGGCGCCACCGGTATGGTGGGAGATCCATCCGGTAAAAACGAAGAACGCAACCTGCTGAATGAAGAAGTGCTGAACCACAACATAGCCTGCCAGAAAAGGCAGCTGGAGAAGTTTCTCAACTTCGGTGAAGGTGAGAATGCAGCCGAGCTGGTCAATAACTATGACTGGTTTAAGAATTTTACTTTCCTCGACTTTATCCGCGATGTGGGCAAGCACATCACGGTAAACTATATGATGGCGAAGGACTCGGTGCAAAACCGCCTGGAGAACGGAATGTCCTTTACAGAGTTTACCTATCAGCTGGTGCAGGGGTACGACTTCTACTACCTGTGGAAGAACCACGGCGTGATGCTGCAGCTGGGCGGCTCGGATCAGTGGGGCAATATCGTAACGGGCACCGAGCTGATCCGCCGCAAGGACGGAGGCGAGGCCTACGCACTCACTACAAAGCTGATCCGCAAGGCTGACGGTACTAAGTTTGGCAAGACGGCCAGTGGCAATATATGGCTGGACCCGGCCAAGACATCGCCGTATAAGTTCTATCAGTTTTGGCTCAATACATCTGACGAAGATGCCGCGACGTACATCCGCATATTTACGCTGAAGAATAAAGAGGAAATAGAAGCGATAGAAGAAGCGCATAAGGCAGAGCCACACCTGCGCCGGCTGCAAAAGGCGCTGGCAGAAGATATCACCATCCGCGTGCACTCTGAGGAGGATCTGAAGAGAGCCATCGCTGCCTCTGAGATACTCTTTGGCAACTCAACGGCAGACGCCCTGCAATCACTGAGCGAGCAGGATATACTGGATGTATTTGAAGGGGTACCTACTTTTGCTGTGACTAAATCGCAACTCAACGAAGGCGTGGAGGTACTCCACCTGCTCTCAGAATCTGCGAAGGTATTTCCATCAAAGGGAGAGGCACGCCGCAGCCTGCAGGAAAATGCGGTGAGCATCAATAAGGCCAAAGTGACACTGGAGTCTAAAGTATCTACAACCGACCTGCTCAATGGCAAATACCTGATCGCACAAAAGGGCAAGAAGAACTACTACCTGCTGGTGGCAGAGTAGTGATCCATAGAAATGTATTACCTTTATATCTATGAGAGGTATAGAACACAATCTACCGGTACAGATCGAGCAAATACTGTCGTGGGTACGTCAATGCTCTACCGAGGAAAAACAAATGATCCTCCGGGAGCTGATGGATGATACGCAATCTCTGACGATGGTGAGCGAGCCTAGCCTGAGCAAAGATTGGTGTGATGCTGATGAGGATGAAGCCTGGAAAGATCTATGAAAGGAGACGTAGTAATAATTCCATTCCCGTTTTCTGATTTATCAGGCGCAAAGAGGCGCCCCGCCTTAGTCATAGCCGATTGGGGAGGCGATGATCTCATCCTCTGCCAGATCACAAGCAAGTCTAAAAACGATGGATATGAAGTAGAGTTGGATCCGTCGGGATTTACCTTCGGCAATCTGCCTGTGATTAGTAATATTCGTCCTAATAAAATCTTTACCGCTGCACGTACTACCATACTCACTACGCGTGGTCATATTTCGGATCAGAAGTACCGCCAAGTTTATCAGAAGTTGAAGCTTCTTTTTAAGCTATAGTAGCATCCAGCGCAGCCAGTAGTCCTTTAGCCTTTAGCAGCATCTCCTCATACTCCGCGTGAGGGTCGGCATCGTAGGTGATGGCTCCACCTACCTGTATAGATAGATAGTGTGATGCTGCATCATAAAAGATACTCCGTATCACGACATTCAGGTCGCAGTCGCCACCCGGAGTGAAGTAACCGACGGAGCCGGAGTAGAGCCCGCGGCGCTGGTCTTCGTATGCCTCTATATTTTTCATCACCTCTACCTTGGGCGCACCTGTCATACTGCCCATAGGGAAGGCATGACGGATGATATCTACCGGGTGCACGTCCTCTCCTACTGTAGCGGTGATGGTAGAGATCATCTGATGCACAGTAGCGAACTCATAAATACCAAACAGCTCTTCCACTTTCACCGTACCGGTCTCAGCAGTGTGGGCGAGATCATTGCGCACGAGGTCTACGATCATAACATTCTCCGCGCGCTCTTTGATGCTGTGCAGCAGCGCATCTTTGAGCTGCCGGTCTTCCTTGGGTGTAGCGCCCTTGCGCGTAGTGCCCTTGATAGGCTGCGAGATGATCTGTACGCCCTGCTTCTTCAAGAAGCGTTCGGGGCTGGCGCAGAGCATATACTTATCACCTAACCGGAAGAAAGAACTGAAAGGTGCGCGGGCTGTAGCATTCAGTGTCTCAAAAACACGGAGCGGATCTATCTCTGTCTGCTCCGCATAAAACTCGCAGCAGTAGTTCATCTCATAGAAATCTCCGGCTACGATCTGGTCTTTGATGCGGGAGACGTTGGCTAGGTATTTCTCTTTCGATGTACGCGGAGAAAGGGACAACGGACGATGGACGACGGACGACGAAAGTGCATTATCCGTGGTCCGTGGTCCGTGGTCTGTCACCATTATCCTTTCGTATAGGTCAAAAGCCTCGGGATAGTTGCGGTTAATGGTCACTTTGCCGGAACGACACTCTATGATGTAGCGTGGCTTAAAGAAATACATGAGTGGCCAGTGCATGCCGTCCTGATTAGCGCTCGAGAGCCGCTCGGTCTGATCTTTCAGCTCATACGTGAGGAAGCCGAAGACTTTGTCATTAATGTCAGCTGTGAATTTCTTTAACGCGTCAAAACTATCCGTGCGGTCTGCGCAGAAGTCCAGGGCATCTACGGCGAGTATCCACTCCACAGAGGCATACCTATCGAGCTGATAGTCGCAGCTATCGAGCAGGCATACCGTCTGAAACTGTGCTGCCCAGCGCAAGGCATGCCGCCGGAAAAGGGCGATATCTGATACGGGGAATGTGGTAGTATCTGCCAAAATCAATACAAGATTCCTCCGCTGCGCTGCGGAATGACAAAATGCAATTTATCCCCTGATAGCTTTGATACCAGGTAGTTCCTTGCCCTCAAAATACTCGAGCAGGGCGCCGCCACCGGTAGAGACATAGCTCACCCGGTCTGCCAGGCCAAACTGATTGACCGCAGCTACAGAGTCGCCACCGCCTACGAGGCTGAAGGCACCATTCTGCGTAGCAGCAGCCACGGCCTCTGCTACGGCCTTCGTACCTTTCTGAAACTTCTCCATCTCAAAGACGCCCATCGGGCCATTCCAGAGGATGGTCTTTGAATTTCTGATCACGTCAGAAAATTCAGCTATCGCTTTCTCACCTATATCGAGGCCCATCCAGCCATCAGGTATATTGTTATTGTCTGCCTCTTTACTATCTGCGTCGTTAGCAAATTTGTCTGCTATGATAGAGTCTGCCGGCAGGAGTATCCTACAGCCTTGCGCTGCTGCCTTTGCCAGCACCTCTTTGGCCGTGTCGAGGCGGTCATCCTCCACGAGCGAGTTGCCTATCTTGCCACCTTGCGCCTTGAAGAAGGTGTACGCCATACCACCGCCTATGATGATGTTATCAGCCTTGGGGATCAGGTTTTCTATGATCAGCATCTTGTCGGAGACCTTCGCGCCACCGAGTATCGCTGTAAAAGGCTTCTCTGCACTGAGTATCACCTTGTCAGCATTCTTGATCTCGGCAGCCATCAGGTAGCCAAACATCTTTTTGTCATCGCTGTAATAATTGACCACGATAGTAGTAGAGGCATGCGCGCGGTGCGCCGTGCCAAAGGCATCATTCACATAGACATCACCGTGCTTAGATAGCTTCTCTGCAAAAGCTGCATCGCCTTTTTCTTCCTCCTTGTAGAAGCGGAGATTTTCCAGCAGGATCACCTCACCCGGTTTGAGATCGGCAGAAAGACGGAATGCCTCCTCTCCTATACAGTCCCCGGCAAATTTTACCTCTGTACCCAGCAGCTCAGATGTACGGGCTACTACGTTTTTCAGCGTATGCTTTGCGTAGTCTACCGTGCCGTCTTCTTTCAGCTTCTTGAGCGGGCGGCCCAGGTGGCTCATCAGGATCACCGCGCCTCCATCCTTCAGTATCTTCTGTATGGTAGGCACCGCGGCACGGATGCGACTATCGTCAGAGACATGGTACTGCTTGTCCAGTGGCACATTGAAGTCTACTCTGATGAGTGCCTTGTGACCGGAAAAATTGAGGGAGTCGATAGTCTTGATGTCCATTGCGTGTTGATAGTTTTGAGGTGGCTAAAATACTTTTTTGGATAAAAATGTATGGCATTCCACAGAAATTTCTACATTTGCGCTCCGCAACAACGGAAAACGAAAGTTTGCCGCGTTCGTCTATCGGTTAGGACACCTCCCTTTCACGGAGGTAAGAGGGGTTCGATTCCCCTACGCGGTACTTGAGCCAATCATAAAATATGATTGGCTTTTTTATTTATATCAAATCAAAACGATGAAGTCGATCACTATCACTGCAAACACCAATGAACTTGACAACTCTCTGGTAGATACTGTCAAAGCACTATTCCCAAATAAAAATGTGCGCATCGTAGTGCTGGCTGACCAGGAAGAAGCCCCGCAGCTACGCATCCTGCCTGCTCCGGCTAAAAAGCGCGGCAGGCCTTCTAAAAAGGCTTCGTCCAAAGGCTAATATTTTATCATCACATCAGGGCCTTCTCGGTCAGATGCTTCCAGTACCGCTTTGGTACATGGCGGATATGTAGTTTCATGTTCTTTCGGCTGGCTATGTTGGTACTTTTGAAATATTGCTGCCACAGCGTCTGGTACAGCCCCTCATTCTGATCCATCCATAGGATGCTGTCTGCGCCCTGACTCTCCTCACTGAAGGTGATGGTGATGGTCTCCACCTTTTGCAGATCATAGTAGATGCCAAAGCCACGGCGCAGGTCATAGATGATCCACTGCTGATCGGCATAGCGCTTCTCAAAGTGCTCGCGTATGAGCGGTATCACATTAAAGTCAGGCTCTATGCCATCGTAGAAGATGTTATCCTTCGTTAGCTTAAATCGGATAAAGGCTTTCATACGGTGCCGCTCGCGGTGCACCATGCAGTCTACACGCTGCATACGCAGCACGGCGAAGTTGGAGTAGTCTTTCTCGATATTATGGTCACTCGCCAGTGCGTGCCTGATATAGGCCAGCATGGTGTCCTCCTCCTGCAGTGTATCTGCCAGATAGGCGTGGTAGATGGCCTGCAGCCCCTCGTGCGAGAGTTTTTTTGATAAGCCTGCCAGTACTCTCTTGGCCTTGGCCTCATCTGTATCTATCTGAATGGTGCGTCCAAACATCACCGTGCCCGGTGCCTCCTTGCATATGTGGGCATCGGCCAGTTTGTATTCATAGACATAGAATACAGCGGAGAGAAATCCCTCAAACGTTTTATCATACACCAGCACATCCATCAGAAGATATTGAGCTGGGTTTGGTTCAGGAGAAATTTGCCGGAGGAGCCGGCCAGGATCATGCCTTTGATCTGCATCTCGGTCAGGTCTTTGGTCGGCTCGCTGAGGCCCGCACAGGTGATGAAGTGTCTGGCGCGGTTCATAGCGATACCCATTTTCTTCAGATGGTCCCAGGTGAGTTTGCCAAACTTGCGACCGCTCAAAATTTTGTGGATTGAGTTGAGCCCGATACCGGGTACGCGTAGCAGTAGCGACTTGTCAGCCGTATTGATATCCAGCGGAAAGATGGACATATTGCGCAGCGCCCAGCTGAGTTTGGGATCTATCTCCGCATCAAAAAACGGCACCGACTCTGGCAATAGCTCATCAGTGCTGAAACCATAAAAGCGCTGGAGCCAGTCGGCCTGGTAGAGCCTGTTCTCCCGCAGCAGCGGTACCTGAGAGCCGAGTGCGGGCAGGCGGTTATCATTGCTGATAGGTACATAGCCCGAGTAGTAGACGCGCTTCATTTTAAACTTGCTGTAAAAAGCAGAGGCTACCTTCATGATATCGCGGTCAGACTCTCCGGTGGCACCCACTATCACCTGCGTGCTCTGACCCGCAGGGACAAAGGTCGGCACCTTCTTCAGCACCTTGCGCTCATCCTGATACTGCGTGATCTCATTTGTGATCTGCCGTATAGGTACGATCATGTCCTCGCGCTTCTTGTCCGGAGCGAGTAGCTTCAGGCCTTCATTGGTAGGCATCTCGATATTCATGCTGAGGCGGTCTGCATAGAGGCCGGCGGCATGCATCAGGTCTGCGCTGGCACCGGGTATAGACTTGAGATGGATATAGCCGTTAAAGTTATGCTCTGTGCGCAGCTTCTTTGCGATCAGCACCATGCGCTCCATAGTGTAGTCAGCATTCTTCATGATACCTGAGCTGAGAAAAAGGCCCTCTATATAGTTGCGCCTGTAGAAATTGATGGTAAGGTCTACCACCTCCTGCACGCTGAAGCTCGTCCTCCTGATATCATTGCTGCGGCGTGTGACGCAGTAGGCGCAGTCATAGATACAGATATTGCTCATCAGTATCTTGAGCAGGGATACGCAGCGGCCATCCTCTGTATAGGTATGGCAGATACCACTGCCGGTATCACCCAGACCTTTGCCTTTATTCTTGCGCGTACTGCCGCTGGAGGAGCAGGACACATCATATTTAGCAGCGTCTGCCAGGATCTCCAGCTTGGCTTGTATTTTATCCATACCGCTAAATTAATTAGCATTTACTACAAATACTACAAATCATAGCAAGGTTTTTTCCACTTATATTTGGGGATGAAATCATCGCTTTTACTCTGCTCCGGCTTGTTGTTTTGCTTGACATCTTTCGGGCAAAAATTTGATATAGAGGGGCATCGCGGTTGCCGTGGCCTCCTGCCGGAGAATACAATTCCCGCCTTTATCAAGGCGGTGCAGCTGGGTGTAACCACACTGGAAATGGATGTGGTCGTAACCCGCGATGGACAGCTGGTCATATCTCACGATCCTGTGCTAAACGATGTGATCATGACCAAACCCGATGGTACGCCCGTGACAGCTGAGGAGGCTAAAAAGCTGCGCATCTTTGATATGCCCTACGCTGAGATCAAGAAATACGATGCCGGCCTGAGAGGCAACCCGAAATTTCCCGATCAGCAAAAGATAGCAGTGTCTAAGCCACTGCTCAAAGAAGTGATAGATACCGTAGAGAAATATGTAAAGGCGCATAAACTGCCACCTGTTTATTATAATATCGAAACCAAGTCTACCAAGGAGGGCGATGACGTGTACAACCCAAAGCCAAACGTTTTTGCGCAGGCACTATACGATGTGGTGGCTGCCAAAAAGATAGTGCCGCGCTGTATCATCCAGTCTTTTGATCCACGTACGCTGCAGGAGATGAAAAAGATAGATCCGAATATTACTACGGCACTGCTGGTAGCCAATATCAACGGCTTTGACAAGAACATAGCAGAGTTGGGCTTTCCTCCTGCTATTTACAGCCCGGAATATCATCTGGTCAATAAGAAGCTGATAGCAAAATGCCACGCGCTCAATATCCGCGTGATACCGTGGACGGTGAATGATGAAAAGACGATGCGCAAGCTCAAAGACCTCGGCGCAGACGGGCTGATAAGTGACTATCCGGATAAAGCCATCAAGGCGCTTAAATAGCAGCCCCTAAATCCCCAAAGGGGACTTTAACAGCAGCATTTGTTTGTATTAAAGCCTTCTCCTTTGGGGAAGGTTTGGATGGGGCAGGGCATTCATTATATTTGTCATAAACGACCCAAACACTCATGAAGAAAAGTCTAGGCCTCGCTGCTGCCCTCCTGGTCATAGCTGCTATCAGTTTCACCACTGCGTGCAAGAAGACACCACCACCTGATACCTGTATCGGATCGGTGCCGGATACGCTGTATGTGGGCCAGCAGGGCACCTTTATCAGCTGTACACAGGGCGAGCTGAAGTCTACCCTGTGGGTCTGGGGCGATGGCGGCCGCGGCACGACTGATACTGCCTATCACACCTACACGCAGCCGGGCACCTATCAGTGTAGCCTGATCACCTCTAACGGCACGGGCAATACTAAGAACTTCACCGTAGTGGTGATTCGTGCGGAGAATAACTGGACCTTCCAGTCAGCCTCCTATCAGTCCGGTACTGCCGCTGTGGTGAGCGACACCGTGCAGACTACCAACTTCACCGCCAATAATATCTCTAATGTGAGCAACCTCATCTTCGCCTTTGATACCCTGCCTACAGCAGATGGTACGTATGATGTGATCGATGCGCAGTTTGGCACACAGGGCTACCATACGGTGGGTGTATTCATCTCCACTCCTAGCGGCGCTAACTACGTCTCTACCGGACGCGATCACTCTGTAGCTGCTGTAACGCTGGTAGGTGGCAAGATCAATATCGCCCTCACCTCTACCATGATGGTGAATAGCGCCGTGCCTGCTGACAGCTCGGTGCTGACGGCCTCGGTGCGTCAGACACAGTAAGTTGATTTCGGATTTACGATTTCGGATTTCGGCAGTGTGGCGCTCTGGCTTCATTAAGTCGCCTTATATGCTAGTGTGTCAAATACATTTTTGAACCACATAGATCACAGTAGACACATAGTTTAATACAAAACAATAACGCACCAAGAGTTGCATTTCTATGTCTCTATGTTTCTATGTGGTGAAATGCATTTTGTATTTCCCGTCGTCAGTCGTCCGTAGTCTGTCGTCCCCAAAATCACAAGAGGCACCAAACTCGCGCCTGATGCCTCCTGTTTCTAAAACCCAATTAAAAGTTTGACCGCTGCTTAGCGTGCAGGGCCGTATAGATCTTTCCACGGACTCTGGTAGTCACGGTAGAATTCGATAGGCTTGGTCAGGTCCATACGCAGGCCCGTATTAGGCCCGATATATTGATCGCGGTTGGTCTTGTCCAGGTTCTTGTGCGCGGTGATAGACCAGCAGGTAGAGCTGCCATGCGCGGCTATATCTACGCTCCAGCGCAGGAATAGCTGCCATACACGGAACCACTTCTGTCCGTAGTGCTTCAGGATATACTCCTCATTGCGCATCCAGTTGTAGTACCACTTGTGTATCGTGTGGCTGTAGTGTATACCCACATTCTCCAGGTGCGCTACCTCAAAGTTGGCATCTTGCAGCGACTCTATGAGGAAGCCCAGCGGCGTAGACGCATCTGCACCCGGGAAGATATACTCACCCATAAACATGATCCACACCAGATCCTGATAGTGCGGGCCCTTCTTCAGGATACCCGGATTGGCACGGATACCTGCCTGCTGGATGTAGAATTTGCCATCGTCTTCCAGCCTGTTGTATATCATCTTGATAAAGCCGGGGAACTTTCGCACACCTACGTGCTCGCCCATCTCGAGACAGGATATTTTATTGAACTTCAGGTGAGCCGGTATATCGCGGTAGTCCATGCGCCATGCCTCAGCCTGCGCCTTGGTCATGCCGTGATCGGCTATCTGCTTATTGGCCCAGTCGGCACCCTCCTGTGCTATGGTCACACCGGTAGACTTAGAGCCGTAGTTCTTGGCCGCGTAGGCTATCAGCGTACCCCAGCCGCAGCCTATGTCCAGGTGGGTCTCGCCCGGTTTGAGGTCCAGCTTATTGCACACCATCTGCATCTTGCGGTCCTGTGCCTGCTCCAGTGTCTCATTGGCTGGGTCCATGAAAAATGCGCTCGTATAGATCATCCTCGGCCCCAGGAAGGAAGCGAAGAAGTCATTGCCACGGTCATAGTGATCGCGTATGATACGCTCATCCTGGCTCTTGGAGTGTATGGCCAGCTGCGGGAGAAACTTTGTAAACAACCAGTTGAAGTGATGCGCCGTGGCACTATAGTTAAAGTAGGCCCCACGGGTGGCCATGAATTCTTCAAAATCGCCGTTGATATCGACTTTGCCTTGCGTAAAGTCTTCAACAAAATGGCCAAATGATGGGCGCGCTCCTGCCTTGTATCTGGCACGGGTGGCGTCTGTCTTGGGGACTATAAAGTCCAGGGCACTGCGGGTAGCTGACATGAATTGGTTGTTGGTTGGTAAAATATGCCTGAACATAGGAAATCTGCCATCAGAGTATAGCAAGTATCGGTAGATGCGAGGTTTCTATCCCCCGTATCGGCGAATCAAGGACCAGACAGATGATTTGTGGTCGTAATATGAAATAAGAAAGGGCACCCGTCAGGATGCCCTTGCCTTGATATCTGTATGCCTGATCAGCTCGCTCTATACACCGCGGCAAATTCCTTTGCATAGTCTTGTAGCTTTACCTTGCCGTAGGTAGGAGTATGCTTTTTGAAATCTTCAAAGATGATACCTTCGCGCAGTGCCTTGTTCATTTGCATGAAGGCGGCAGCAATGCCTTTGGGCAGTCCCGCCTGCTCCAGGCCGCCCTGCATCTGCTCATCCGTATACTCCACATAAGGTAGCTCCGGCTTGCCGATGGCTGCTCCCAGCGTATGAGCTATCTCTGCCCAGGTGTGTGTATCGTCGCTGGCTATATACTCTACAGTCACGCCCGGCGTCGCGGCGGTGCCTACCGCCTTGGCAGCTGCGGCTGCGATGTCTGTAGGGTGTACCAGCACATGGCGAAAGTCTGCCGGCTGCGAACTGCCTATAATACCTCCGCTCTTGATCATGCCTATGAGGCCGAGCATATTGTAGTAGAAATAGCCTGGGCGCAGGACATGTATGCTCACGCCGCCGCTCAGCGGGCTGAGCACGCGCTCAAAATAGGCGGAACCGTCTATTGGGCCCGTCCCCTCACCTCTATGCGCTCCGATGCTACTCAGCAATACAACGCGCCTGATGCCACTCTCCTTTACCGCCCGGGCGTAGACATCGGCTATGCTTTTCTGATGGGCAAAGAGGTCAGGCACGGCCAGATTGGGCGGCATCATGAGGTAGGCGCTGTCAGCACCTCTGAGCACGGCAGTGACAAAGGCAGCGTCTGTCAGGCTGCCTACTGCGGCCTTGGCTCCCAGCGCCTCGATGTCTGCCGTGCGGGCTGTGCTGCTGGTCACTACGGTCACATCGTGGCCGGCGGCAGTGAGGATTTGAGTGAGTGGTCGGCTGATGTGGCCTGTAGAGCCGGTGATGATGATCTTCATTGTGTTTTGTGTTTTGATCGTTTGCTTTGGAATATCCGGATGCAAATGTATCTTCGTACTTACTTTTCTACAAGTACTTACCCTAAAGTAGGTACAAAACAGATCATCATGAGCACACCGATCAAGGAGACCAGCACTAACCAGCTGAACAAGAAATCAGAGCTAAATAAGTGCCCTGTGACCCACACACTGGACCGCATAGGCGGCCGATGGAAGACGATCATTCTCTACCACCTCATGGCGGGTACGAAGCGCTACAGTGAGCTGCGCCGCTCTATACCGCCTATCTCTGAGAAAATGCTCATACAGCAGCTCAAAGAGCTGGAGGCCGACGGCTTGGTGGAGCGCCGCGTACACCAGGTGGTGCCCCCGCACACGGACTATAGCCTCTCTGCCGTGGGTCAGGATCTGACCCCAGTGCTGAATGCTATGGCGCAGTGGGGATTGAGACATGGAACGAGCCTGCCCGTAGCTTAGTGATTGTATATGTGCCACCGTAAAGAACTCAATGCCAATATCTTCATTGATCTGAACCTCGAATAAATACTGAGCCTTTCAGATTTAACAATGGTTTTTTGCTTCATAATTAAACGGATTTTACTTTTAGCCTTCATATGAAACGATGGACCTATCCCTGCATTATCCTGTCATTGCTGGCTATCAGCTCGTGCAGAAAAGACACCAATCCCGCCGATGCCCTGGCTGGCACCTACCGCAGTACTGACAGCTATACCACTACTATCAAATCCCGGGAGGATCACAGCATAGAGATAAGCTACTTTAACTATGGCATCGTATCACAACTCAGTGGCAGCAACGACTTTGCTTTTGACGAGACAGATTCTATAAATGGCGCTCAGGAAAGATTTATAGGCGGAGGGCAAGTCAAAGACAATATCCTAACCTGGCAAATGTCGGTCACCATTACCAGCGGTAGCGGTACGAATAACCATTATGAGCACATTTATAGTTTCACCGGAGTGAGAGTGCCATAGTAGGTGATCGGGTATATATCAGTCCAGCATTTACAGGTGTGATAATGTCATTTTATAGATCCGCAAGCTGGCTATACCTTCGTTCAATGATTTTTTGCGTAAGGCGCGAAGACGCTATTGTCTAAAAGTAGTATGCGGCAGTACAAACACTACTGGCATCGTATAGGTAGCTTCTACCGGTCGGCCATGCGCCCGTGCGGGGATAAAGGCAGGCAGCAAGCCAGCTATGCGCCGCGCCTCGCGGGCCAATGGGATGGACTTTGCTTTGACATGGATATCTGATAGCCTACCATCTGTATGCACCACAAAAGACACGTAGACAGTACCCTGCTGATGCAGGATAATGGCAGAGTCAGGATAATGGATACTGCGCTGGACGAACCGCAGCAGCGAGTCTCGCCCGGCGGGATAGTCCGGGGCCTGCTCATAGTACTCCTCCCTGTCACCCGAGGGTAAGATGCGCACCTGAGCCTTGCTCAGTCCTGATACCAGGATGACGACCTAAAGAAATATAAATCGCATGAATCTAAGATGCCGTGGCCGCGTCTTTTTCATAAAGCATCTGGAGACAAGATGGAGATATGCCCAGGCAGACAGACAGTTTGCATGTAGGCAATGGATCAGTCCAGCATATACCACTGATTCTTTTCATCCACCGCATAGCTCAGGCTATTGCTCATCTCATGTACCTCGCGGCCGGTGGCGGGATCTGTGTAGGTCCTGCGCTCATAGATGGGTATGCCGTTATTCTCGCGGGTCAGGTACTGGATCAGGGCGGCCATAGTGGGCGGTATCTCGTGCAGCCACTGGTCCTCATACTCTCTGGTGAATCCTCTGCTCATATCTGTTCTTTACCTGCTTGCGGCAAAAGCTATACCTAAACAACAAAACACTTTGCTACCAGATGATAGGCCGGAAGCCCACCATACTGTTTCCCTTCGCCGTGTTATAGTTCTCATGTTCGCTGATTTTGATTCCTTCCCGGCTACTCCAGTAGCTGCCCCCCTTCGTATAATCGTGGTCGGCGATCATTTCGGCCACATTACCAGCCATATTATACAACTTGTAACCATTCGGTAGATATGACTCTGCCGGAGCTGTGATATCGGCATGGTCATTAAATTTGGTCGTATCCACTGGTGGAGTGTCCAGATCACCTACTCTGCGATAATTGGCCAGGTAGGTACCCTTATATTGTCCCTTTTCAGCCTTGGTGGTCTTGCCCTTCCAGGGATAGATGGCTGTGGAGTCCCCCCCACGCGCGGCATAGTCCCACTGCTCCTCGGTAGGGAGGCTCACGTGCAGGTTGCGGCCACCCTTTTTGATCTTACCAGCCAGCCACTCGCAGTAGAGATAAGCGCCTCTCTTTGAGACACAGACCATCGGATAGTGGTCATAGGCCTTTTGATGAAAATAGTTTTCAGCCCAGACCGGATTGGGAACCGGTTGGTTCCACTGAGTACTATCCGGCCAGGCGGCTTTGAGTCTTGCTGTATCTCCACTGGCCCGCAGCGCATCCAGAAACTCCCGGTACTGTGCATTGGTTACTTCGGTAGCCGACATGTAAAATTGGGGGATCTCCTTGCCTTCCACCTTTCCCGCAGGGATGGTCACATAGCCCGTCACCCCTTCGCCAAATGATTTTTGGGCAAAAGAGGAGGCGCAGAGCAACAAAGTAATGAGGAATAGTAGGGATTGTTTCATGGTTTAGTTTATTGGTATCAACGATAGTTTAACTATTTTATTATTTCTTCTCGTATTTCCAGTTGCGGGATTTGCCCTCGGCTATCCACTCAAGAGCGGTCTCCAGTCGCTTGGTGCGGGTAGGCTCGGTCTTGGCCTCTTCCAGCCAGCGTACATATTCCCTGCGCGCTCCTGCGGCCAGGGTCTCAAAACCCTTGTGCGCGGCCTTGTTCTTTTTGAGCGCAGCAGCGAGGTAGTCAGGTATGTCTATAGCTTTTGCCTGTACTTTTGGCCTGCTTAGCTTGACGCCGCTGTTTATAAGGGCCATTGCTTCTTTTATGTAACTTTTCAGTATCCTGTCAGATGGCAGATCACCGACCGCTGTGAGCCGGCCTAGCTGACCGTGCGCTTCTTTGTTTTTGCCATCTTGCAGAATGCCTTCGGGGTCTTTCATCTCCTTTTGCAGCCAGAATCCAAAGGTGCAGTGCTGCTTGAAGCCTGCCATCATACACAGGTTGCCGTCCTTGTACTCAAAGAAGAGGTGCCCCCATTTGATGGTCTCCTTTGCCTCAGGGCAGGTCTTATGTACCAGTGCTCTGATATGTTCCAATATAGGCTTAGCAAAGGGCTGAGCCTGGTCTATGTAGGTATCAAAGCGTGGATCAAGAGTAGCCATATTAATTCTGATTAATCTAAAGTAAATTCTATTTATAATACAATAAACAAAACTGAATCAACATCTTAATTAAGGTGAGGCAAAGCAAATAAAACTAGTCGTCCGCTATATCGGCTCGCTGCTCCATGGTCTGCCAGTAGCGGCGCCACTTATCCAGTACTCCGGCAAAATCTGCCGGCAGGGGCTGCTCAAAAAACATATTCTGACCGGTGGCGGGATGCACAAAGCCGAGCGTGGCGGCGTGGAGCGCCTGTCTGGGCATGATCTCAAAACAGTTATTGATAAATTGCTTGTACTTGCTATAGACAGTCCCCTTAAGGATTTGGTCGCCGCCGTAGCGGGCATCGTTAAAGAGGGTATGCCCTATGTACTTCATATGCACCCTGATCTGATGGGTACGTCCCGTTTCCAGTTTGCACTGTACCAAGGTCACATAGTTGAGCCGCTCCAGTACCTCATAATGCGTAACCGCATGTTTACCCTGATCGCCCTCCGGATATACCTCAAACTGGCGTCGGTCCCGGTGATCGCGTCCGATATTGCCGGTAATGGTGCCACGGTCTTCCTCCACATTGCCCCAGGCCAGTGCCTTGTACAGCCGCTGTATCGTTCTGTCAAAGAATTGCTTGCCCAGGTGTGCCAGAGTGTATTCGGTCTTGGCTATGACCATCAGGCCGCTAGTGTCCTTATCTATCCTGTGTACCAGGCCCGGACGGTATGACTGACCGGCACTAGGTAGATTTTCAAAGTGATACATCAGGGCATTGATCAGAGTTCCATTATAGTTGCCCAATCCGGGATGGCAGACCAGCCCCGGCTGCTTATTGATCACCAGCAGGTGGTCATCCTCATAGATGATGTCCAGTGGAATATTTTCCGGCAGGAGTCCATACTCATGCTCAGGTTTGGGGATGATGATCTGTATATCATCCAGCGGGCGGATCTTGTAGTTAGATTTGATGGGCTTGCCATTGACCAGTATCGAACCCGCCTCGGCAGCATTCTGGATACGTGTGCGGGATACATCAGCCCCTAGTCGGGTAGACAGAAACTTGTCTATACGGATAGTTTCCTGCCCTTTGTCTACCGTAAACCGGAACTGCTCGATCAGGTCTTCGGGCTGGTCCTCCCCTGTCGGGTCCAGTCTGATATCGTCATCTTCTTCTGCCATTGCTATTGAGCCACCGAGCTGAGATGCCCCTTCAGTGCGTCTATGACATTGACTTCTGTAGCATCTACACCGTGCTCCAGCGCCATGTAGTATGACAGCCAGTCACCAAAATGTACATGGTAGAAGTACTGCTGCAGCAGGCTGTCGCCCTTGGCGCGCACCTCATAGAGCGCGCTGACATGGTCAGCTACAGTAGGCTTTATAAAGTCAAAACGCAGCACATTACGCGGATTTTCAAAGTCGGTACGGAGATACAGCGCCGCCAGTGTGTCATTCTTAAATCTCCAGCCCACCAGCTCATTGTGGTTTAGCTCCGGTATGACATTGATCCAGCAGTTGGACTTGGCATTTTCATTGATCTGCTGCTTCAGACGCAGGGCCACGCTTTTGATGCGGTCCTCGGCATAAGCTATTACCGTTTTGTCACCTAATTTTTTGGCCAGTGTCTGACTTTCGGTTTTGATCTCAGCCTGATTTTGCATGAGAAACTCAGATATGCCGGCCATCTCCTCGCCTACTGTCAGATCTATGAGGCCAAAACTATCCAGCACATAAAACAGTATGGTAGAGCCAAAACCCAGCGTGGTACGCGGAGGGAAGCCCCCTGGCAATTCTATAAAGTCAAAGCTATTGGCTGTAGCCAATTCCTTCAGTCTACCACCGGAGGCGATACAGACTGGTTTCAGGCCACGGCGTATAGCCTCCTCTGCGCAGCTCAAGGTCTCCTCCGTATTGCCGGAGTACGAGCAGAGGATCAGCAGGGTATCTGCATCCGCAAAGGCGGGCAGTTCATAGCCCTTGTTGACTACTATCGGTACGGTGATCTCGGCTGCGGTGAGGTCTGTGACCAGATCGCCGCCTATGCCGGAGCCCCCGAGGCCACAGATGAGTACATTCTGTATAGATGTCTCCCTAAGGGAGAGTTTGACATTTTCTGTGATCCTGATAGCCTCCAGGATATGCTGAGGGAAGGCCGCTATAAGTTTTTCCATCGGGGATGATTGATTTTTGGACTGGCAAATATAGCAATGCTGCGGTATAAGTCATGCCTCAGGGAGGTACCCCCTGCCAGTAGTGCAGGTCAGTAGCTATGCTGTGCAGGCCCTCTATTAAAAAAGATGCTGCCTGATGTAGCAGCATTCTTGTGATTCGTTTAGTACCAGTCTGGCTAGTATACTCTCTGTCTGATATAGTGGCCGGGCACCCACTCGCGGCCATAGGGAGTATAGCGCCAGTGGGGCTGCACCCAAATATCTCTGTATACAGGGGCGGCATAGTAGGGCCGGTAGAAAGGTGCAGGTACGGGCATCGGCCTGACCGGGGCGCAATAAGGGCGTGGCGCATAATACCTGTGCCAGCCACGAGCGGCGGCATCTGTAGAAAGGGCAAGACCCGTAATAAGGATCAAAGAAAGCAGCATGAACCTTTTCATAATCTGAAGTTTTGGTGCGTGAAATGTTGGATGCCAAAAGACAGTACAGGTTTAATGCCAGTACTGTGCTTACGGATTGTTATTAACATTTTTAATGAGGCCGCATCAAAACAAAAGAGCTACCCGGGCAGAGTAGCTCTTTTTATAAATTTCATCAGGGATGCTTTTAGTCTTCTGAACCAAAACCCTCACCCTCCGAGCCCATATGGGCTGAAGATGGTGCGCTACCTGTACCGGAGTCATCAGATCCCTTGCGGTTCATCTTAGCCTCCATACTCAGGGTGGCGTGCGGTACTACCCGGAGCCTGTTTTTATCTATCAGTTTGCCGGTGGCGCGACAGATGCCGTAAGTTTTATTTTCTATGCGTACGAGGGCCATCTCCAGATCACGTATGAATTTATTGAGGCGGGCTATCTGGTTCATCAGATATTCCATCTCTGATGTGTCAGAGCCCTCCTCCATGTTCCATGATTTATTGCCCACCTGGCTTTCTGTGTGGCTCTCCAGAGAGTCTTTCAGATTGCTTAGCTCTTCACGAGAGGCGGCCAGCTTTTTGTCAATGATTTCTTTGAATTCTTTCAGCTCCGCGTCGCTATATCTCAGCGTCGGAAACTCGTAATGCGTTTGCTCCATTTTTTCCTCTTCAGGCTTTTGAATTGTGATCAATGCTTTAGCCGGCAGTTCGGACCTTACGATCCGCTTACCTTCATATCTTTCTACTGGTTTGCTTCCTTTCCCTGACTTCTTAGACGATTGTCCTGCACTTTTGACCGGCGCAGCTACCTTCGTCTCTATGGTCTTAGGCTTTTCTACTGCTTTCACAGGTTGCTTGGCTGTCGGAGCAGCCTTCTTGGCTACCGGAGCGGCTACCTTCTTAGGCGCTGGAGCAGCTTTTTTAGCCACTGGCTTGGCTACCGGTTTTGCAGTTGGCTTCACCGCCTTTTTAGGTGCAGGTTTTACAGCCTTTTTCGCTAACGGTTTGGCTGCTTTCTTTATTGCTTTAGGTGGAGCTGGCTTGGATGCCTTTTTTGCTACAGGTTTTACAGCCTTCTTAGGGGTTGGCTTTACTACCTTCTTTGGTGCCGGTTTCGCCACCTTTTTTGGGGCAGCCTTCTTGGCTACCTTTTTGGGAGCAGCTTTTACAGCTTTCTTAGCAGCTGGTTTTGCAGTCTTCTTCGCGGCCGGTTTCGTTACCTTCTTTGCCACAGGCTTTGCCTTAGATGCCGGTTTGGTAGCTTTCTTTGCCGCAGATTTTACTGTCTTCTTGCTCTTTGCCATGTCCATTAAATTTTGCGCGAAATTAGTTATTTTATTAAAAACCAATACAATAGCCATCTTGCCTTTTTAACGAAGGCGCAAATATAAATTATTTGTGCTATAGTTTCAGCTTCTGGCGTACCTCGTCTTTATACACCTTGCCTATAGGCAGTGCGCTGCCGTCATTGAGAGATACCATATTCCCGCTCACAGCCCGTATCAGGGCCGTATTGAGGATATAGGATTTATGTATCCGGATAAACTGATCTGCAGGTAGCATCTTCTCCAGATTCTTCAGTGCCTCGAGAGTCACTACAAAGTTCCCCTTATCCAGTATGATCTTGACATACTCGCCCAGGCCCTCTATGTACTTGATCTCTTTGAAAAATATCTTGACGATCTTGTAGTCAGACTTGACCATGATATAGTCCGGCTTTTCTGTGATAGCAGTGGAGTCCTGATGTTTGTACTTCAGGTAGGCTTTGGCACGCTCCATGGCATGATTGAAGCGCTCAAAGGAGAATGGCTTCACCAGATAATCCACCACATCCAGATTGAAGGCATCGAGTGCCATGTCATGATTGGCCGTGGTGATGATCGTCACCGGCTTTACGGGCAGTTTTTTCAGCATCTCGATACCGGTCATACCAGGCATCTGTATATCCAGAAACATAAGGTCCACCTTTTCCTTTTCCAGCACGGCTACTGCTTCTGCTGCATTGCTGCACTTGGCCACAACCTCGCATTCTGATAGCTTGAGCGTAAAATTCTCCAGGATCTTTAATGATGGATATTCATCATCTACGAGCAGTGTACGGATCATGTGGCTGGTGTTTAGTGGATTGACGAATGAAGATAGATAAAAGTTTAGCGCGGCAAAGGAATTTTCATAGCAGCGGAGAAGATATTTTTCTCATCCTCAAACTTGATCTGGCCGGAGGGCTCATAGTTGATCTGAAAGCGGCGTTTCAGGTTTTGTATACCTATACCGCCGGGGCCTTTGAGCGGCTCGAGAATAGGTGATTTGCTGTTCTTCACACTAAAGTAGATGTACGAGCTACGCGCTACGCAGGTTATGTCGAGAAAGGCTTTCTTATTGGTGCCAAAGTCCCCATGTTTGAAAGCATTCTCCACGAGCGGCGTGAAGAGGTTCGGCACGATCATCTTGTCTTTCAGCTCCCCTTTCACCACAAAGCGGACATCTACCGGATCGGGATACTTCAATTGAAAAAGTTCGATGATCGAGGATATGCACTTGACCTCACTCTCCAGCGCTACGAATGGATGGTTGCAATCGTAGAGCATATACCTGAGCAGTTCGGACAGCTTCAGGATCATGTCAGGTGTATTGGGGCTATTCTCCAGCGAGAGGCTATAGATATTGTTGATACTATTGAAGAGGAAATGCGGATTGATCTGCTCGCGGAGAAACTTCAATTCCGCCTCAAACTTGATGGCTTTGAGTTCCAGCAGCTCCCGCTCAAAATAGTAGCGAGACATAGACATACGCAGCAGCGTACTGAGCATAAGGAAGATGAAGCAGGAAATGGCGATGAGCACTACGTACCGCACGTTGTATGTATACAGCTTGATGCTATCGGGCACAGAGAAAAACGTAACCTCGATGAAGTACTGCAGTGGTGTGGCCAGTATCATCATGCCTATCATGGCAAAAGCATACGACCTCAGGTCTCCCCGCTCAAAATACTCGGGCATGATCCAGAGGAAGTTGATGTAAAACACGAGCGAGTTGAAGATCACGATCAGCAGGTTCCGCTGCAGCGCATACTGTAGGGGTAGGGACTGTGTCGCGATGAAAGTGAGAAATGCGAAATAGAGTACCCAGAAGATAATGTGCATGAGCACATTCATCCTGCCGG
This sequence comes from Bacteroidota bacterium, assembly GCA_018267365.1. GTDB lineage: Bacteria > Bacteroidota > Bacteroidia > Chitinophagales > LD1 > UBA1941. Next base: position 96,265 of record JAFDYQ010000008.1, read on the forward strand.
GGCGCACCCTATTGAGGCTGTCAGATATCTCGTTCAGCTTATTTTTCAGAGCCATACCGCTAAAATATCAAAATAATCTGCCAGAGACTTATTGCGCCACTGACACCATAGCCGCCGCAGCCCGTTGCTCCTTTTGCAGTTTCTTCAGTTCGCGCTTCTCCTGGCGGATATACCAGGCGCGCTTGAGATATGGATATTGATTGAGGTCGTCCTCGGTGAAGTCTGGTGGCAGATCATCATGCTTGATCACGCGCTCTGCACGGGACTTGAGCATGGCCTTGGCCAGCTGGTCAAACTTGGTCTGGAGCGCAGCCAGGGTCCACTCGCCAAAGACGGTGTGCCCACCCTCATACATCTGCACCTGATATTCTTCAAAAGTAGTCACATAGCCTGAGTATCCATTGGCATACGGCACGAGGATCACCTGGCGCACCCCCTTATCCTTCAGCGTTTCCTCCAGAGACTTGCGCAGGCGCTTGGCAGCTATGGTAGTGATCTCAAAAGGAAAGGCTGCCAGTGCTATATTGCCTATGGTAAAGATCTGTAGCGGTAGTATCCGCGGTGTCCATGGGTGGTCCTTATAGCCGATCTTCTCAAAGAAATACTTGATGGAAGCCACACTTGGGTCGAGCCAGCTCGGAGTGATAAGGCGGTCTATATGCTTCGTACCCAGCACACGGCGCGCGTGCGTCTCGATCATCACATCCTTCTTGCCCTGTGTGCGGTATTTGCGGTCCACAGCTGCGCGGAATTTTTCATTCTTAAACTTACAGAGGATACGTTCATACACTTTGACCATGCGCGATACCGTACGGAAAACCCACAGTAGCGGCGGAGGCGCTCCCGGGCCGTCCATCAGTGCGCCGCCAAAGAATGCGACGCCCTGTGAGGCAGGCCCCGTTTGCGCATCAAACTGTCCATTGGCAAACTCCGGATCACTGGTCACATTGGCAAAATTGACAAACAGCGTGTCATAGTCTATACCGCCTGCCACCTCAAAGCCCTTCTTCTCCGCATTTTCATAGATCTCTATTGCCTTCTCAGATTGTAGCTTGCCATTGTAGCGGGCACTCTCAAAGTCGTCCCTATACTTACCCTCCCAATACCCTCTTTGAAATTTGTGCTTAGGATTGTAAATGAACCTTGGAGTCACATCTCCACAAGTTCCTTGCGCAAATGCGGCTACGAAATCAGTTTTCCCTTGCTTGGAGAAGTAGTCCTCGGTAAAGCGCGAAGCATAGCCCTTATTATCAGAGCAGACCTTGTTGTTGTCATTGGATATACTGGTAGTGTGCACACCAAACCAGTTTATCTCACCTATATCCTCGCCATCTTCTCCGGTAAACTTCAAAAGGAGCATCTCGCGGTTCACTGCCAGGTGCGCAGTCTCACGGGTAGCTTTTTCTTTCACCTCAGGGTTCTGATTGTACTGATCCAGAGAGCGGTTAAACGCCACTTCCTTGTCAGGCTCAAAGGTGCCCGCAGAGGCGGTGATGTGTCCTGGGCGTACAGTCCGCTCAGCAGCTTCTACGGCATCTGCTATGCCCCGCACGAGCTTTTGATATACCTCCATCACAAAGCCCGGAGTGCTGATGTTGTAGAAACCGTAATAAGAATATCCACTAGGCCCGCTGTGCGTGTGCTGAGCCGTGAGCATGAAGTTGTCATCATCATAGCCGCAGTTTGGATTGCGGTGGCGCAACTCTTTGAGTACACCCTTTTTTAAAGCGATGGTGATGAAGCCGAGTTCGCAGTTCACCAGACAGACCTTAGTACCTGCCTCTTCGTCTTTTATGATAAATGCCCTCGCAAATAACGGAGTCTCTATGGACTCCATGGTATTGAAATACAGGCCGTAACCTAGCATGCCTACACCCTTTTTGAATGCTGTAATATCCGCTTTCGCCGCTCCTATCTGAAACATAAATGCACTTTTGATCTTCTAACCTGACGTAAATGTACCTAGTAATATGCTATGTGACGGGTGTATTTCAATGAGATAGGGGTATAATTAAAACGTACGGCGCAGCCGGCAAATTTGGTTGAAAACGGCAAAACGATGGTTGATTTATAACCAATAGGAGCGCCAGGTGAGCCCTATCGCAGCTTTGTGATATCTATTTTTTCATTCTCCTTGATCGTGATGGGGATCTTCACACCCAGGGCCCTCACTACCACGGTACCGGAGATGGTCATGTCTATCTGCTTGTTCTTGAGGATATTCATGATGCCTTTCACTATATCATTCCAGTTCATATCAGGCTTGATCACCAGGTCCAGTGGCACATTAAACTCACTTACTTTATTGATCAGCACCGGCTTGAGCTGACCCGCTGTAGCGATGTGCTTACCTTCTACCTCTACATTCATCAGTATCTCATTCAGCCGGAAACGAAACTTATTGGGATTGTAAAACACAAGCTCGCCGCTGAGCCGGAAACCGTCCTTATCCAGCTTGTGTATGCCAAAATTATCTACCCGTTTATATACCGGAGGATAGACTTTGCACGAGGATAGCGCAAACAGAAACGTCACAATGATCAACCCGCAAAGCTTCTTTCCCATCACCATATCTTTTTGACCTTTCCAGTGCACTCTACCGGAAAGGTATAATTGGCAAAGGTCACGTCCGAACCGCCAGTGCCCGTAATATGGACCGGAATGCTATCCGTAGAGGCGAGCAGTCGCCCCGATAGAGGAAACCGTACCTGAAAAGAGAAATCGAACCGCTCCTCCCCTTTTATAGCCGTTTTAAACTCATCGTGTATCACGCCCACTACCTCTTCATCCAGCGCGATAGTGACATCTACTTTGCCTAGGTTGGCGCGCATTTTATTCGGATTGCGGAAAACGATATCGCCGCGCAGCTCATAGGTGCTATCAGCTATGCGTGCGATCTGCAGATGATCTGCCCCGATGCATTGCAGCGGACGCGGTTTATTGATATAGAAATATCCTGCTATGAAAATGAGCAGTATGCCGAGGATGACGAGTGTCTTTTTCACAGACTATCCTGATTATTTCAGCACGCTGCGCGCGATGAGTTCTTTCATGATCTCATTGGTCCCGGCATAGATACGCTGCACACGGGCATCTGCCCATGCGCGCGCTACCTGGTACTCCCAGATATAACCGTAGCCACCGTGTAGCTGCACGCACTCGTCCGCTACCTTGCTCTGCAGGTCAGAGAGCCAGTATTTGCAGGAGGAGGCCATAGCAGCATCCAGTTTACCTTCATTGTGCAGCTCCACGCAGCGGTCTGCAAACATACGGCCTATGCCTACCTCAGTAGCCATCTCAGCCAGCTTGAAGCGTGTATTTTGAAACTCATTGATCGCCTTGCCAAATGCCTGGCGGTCCTTGGTATATTGCACAGTCACATCCAGGCAGCCCTCCGCACCGGCTATAGCACCGAGGCCCACTACCAGGCGTTCCTGTATCAATTTATGCATGAGGTATTTGAACCCTTCACCTTCTTTGCCCAGCAGATTTTCCTTCGGCACCTCTACATTCTCAAAGAAAAGCTCGCAGGTGTCCTGTGCGTGCAGGCCCACTTTCTCAAAGGGTTTGCCCTTTGAGTAGCCTTTCATACCAGACTCCAGCAGCAGCAGAGATATGCCCTTAGCACCCTTGGTAGGGTCAGTCTTGACTGCTACCACGCATACGTCGCTCAGGTATCCATTGGTGATAAAAGTTTTCGAGCCATTTACTAGATAGTGGTCACCCTTGTCTACCGCAGTCGTACGCATACCCTGCAGGTCACTGCCGGCACCCGGCTCAGTCATAGCCACAGCGGCTATCGCTTCGCCTGAAACCATCTTTGGCAGCCATTTTTTCTTTACCTCCTCAGTGCCGTACTCCTCCAGATATGGGCATACGATATCAGAGTGCAGCGAGTAGCCCACTGCCTCAGATGCCAGGCCCAGGCGGCCCATTTCCTCCAGCACGATCGCATTGTAGCGAAAGTCCTTGATGCCAAGGCCACCATACTGCTCATCTACCTGCATGCAGAGGAAGCCCGCCTCGCCCAGCTGCTGCCAGCTCTCACGGGTCACCATCTGCGCTTTCTCCCATTTGGCATGGTTTGGCTCGATGTGCTTCTTGGTAAAATCTCTGACAGAGCTGGCAAACATCAGATGCTCCTCTGTGTATAGCGTGCGTGGAAACATAGTTTTGAAAAATTTTAGTGCAATAGTAGCAAATAGTTACCTAACGGTGGTAGACTATATCTCACTGGACAAAAGTGCCGCGATGCACTATATTTACCTATCACAAAACATCTGATATGACCCGCCTCTTGTCTCTCAAAACGCTGGCACTCGCCGGTGTAGCCCTGCTACTGATAGCAGCCGGTGACGGCAGCAACCTGAAACTCTGGGACCCGGCCAATAAGCTGACCTGGGCAGACTATCGCGACACAGCGCTGACCGGTAGCAAGATCCGCGCAGCTATGACCAACTCAGGGATCGTTTTCAGCGTAAGGCAGCAGGATGAGGATGTGATAGTGACTTGCTATGCCCAAATGGACCGGGACAAATCCTTCGTAGATACCGCCAAAAAACTACCGCGCATCCTCCAGCATGAGCAATATCATTTTAATATCACTGAATACTGGAGCCGCAAACTGAAGAAAGATATTGCTACAGGCCATTTCACAGTCAAGAATTTCAAACAAAAGGCAATAGACCTGCAGCAGGATGCCAATACCAAATGCAAAGAAATGCAGGTAGAGTATGACACCGAGACCAAACACTCCATACTGAAAGACGAACAAAAAAAGTGGGAGCAGAAAGTGGATGAGCTCCTCAAAAAAACGGAACAGTACGGAGACAAGAAGGTCGCCCTTACGCTCGGGTCTTAGCAGGTATGATGGCCATCCGGATGATAGACCAATAATTATACTCGAGATTGGCGTGGTCGTAGTAGCCCTTCCTTAGTAGTATATCATGCATCAGTGGCAGGTTGTACGATGGTGCTCCCATGCACAGATGGTGCTCCACATGATAGTTGACATGGTATGGGGCAAATAACATTCTTTCTACGAAATTGGCATAGGTCGTACGGGTATTGCGCTGCGGATCGGTGCGATCCTCTACTATGCAGTGCTCTGCCATAGAGCGCACGCGCAGGCTGAAATTGTAGGTCGTAAACATCGCACCTATCCAGAGCAGGTATAGCCATGGTTTGCCTGTCAGAGCCAAAATGCCAAACAAGATCAGATTAGCCGTGAGCGGTCCCCACAGATTGCGGGCAGCATTGCTTAGGGTCCCTTTCCAATTCTTCCTCTCTTTGATCCGCTCTATGGCCCCGCCCAGATTGTATTTCAGTATTCCTACGTGCATAGCTATCACACCTATCTGTGCCTTGACCCCTGTAGCTCCTACCAGGTCGCGCGCTACCTTGCGCACCATGCTGAAGGCTGTAGTAGGATATCCTTTGGTCAGACTCATGTCTGGATCATTATCGAGTCCCGTATACATATGATGCTCGCGATGGTATGGGCGATACTGATAGAGGTTTTGCAGAATGGGATAAGCTCCAAACCAGTTTCCCACAAAATCATTCAAGCGCCGTGAGGTAAAGACAGAATCATGGGAGCAATCGTGTAGCAATATGGCACAGGCCAGTTGCTTGCCGCCTAGGATAAACAACGCCAGGATGATGGTAAAGGGATTGGTCCATATACCAGCTATAGCAAAGGCAAAGGCGATCCAAAACCACGTATCAAGCACTCCCAATGCTGCACGCCAGTCAGACTTGCGCATTACGGCCTTCACCTCATCAGGAGTGAGATACTGTCGTAGCTGCGTGGTATACCACTGGAGGTGATTAGGAGCCATCATACGAATTTAAAGATTTTTAGCCTACCAGAGTCAATCGCTTTTAGCAGTTTTGACAATCGATGAGGGACAATCATTTATATATACTCCTGACACTTCTAGGCATGAGTTGTGCTGTGGCCCAGGCGCAACCCCTGCAGGCTGATTCTCTCTGGTGTGACAATCTGAACAACATCATTCGATGCGTGAGTATGGCCCAGGTATATGAGCCGGTGGGGCCGCGGTCTATAGATACCTTTGATATTGCGCCCTTTGCCCCTCAGGTCCACCTGACCACTACTGATAGCGAGATCATGCAGCGCCGGTACAAAAAAGTGACCTATACTACCGATCTCCGCAGCACTTACACTGATCGCAGCCTTGCCTCACTAATTATGGATCAGTGGTATGAGAAATTCAAACACTGTCTGGATGGATGGGATACAGCGCGGATAGATAATCGCGATGGTAAGACAGAAGTAAAGGATTACTTCATCACCAATGGAGAAGATGAGACGACGGTCCGCATCAGTCTACAGAGAGACTCCGCCTTTAGTGACGGCTACCATGTGAGAATTACCATATATTAGCTGCGTGATAAAGGATATCATAGCCTCGCATCGCCGCACCTTTTTCAGTTGTATCACCATATCACTACTACTGTATCTGGTCTCCGCTTGGCATAGCGCTATATATTTGCATCCGGATGAGCACTACCAGATCGTAGAGTTTGCGTCGTACAAGATGGGCATCACGCATGCTGACCAGATGGCCTGGGAGTTTGCCGAGCAGATCCGGTCTGGTGCACAGCCTTTACTATGCTATGCTCTCCTGCGCAGCTTTGAGGCGCTACATATCACAGATCACTATAGCCAGTTATTTCTATTGCGGCTACTGTCCGGATTGCTCTCGCTACTATCCCTTACTTTGCTGTGCATTACTGCTCTGCCCTTTATCAGGGCGGAGTACCGCCGCACCTTTATTATATCGAGCTTCCTTTTCTGGTATCCGTACGTGTATGGTGTACATTTTTCCTCAGAGACATGGTCGGCCTGCATGATTATGATGGCCATCTCCCTGCTGGTATGGCACTATCAGCGAAACAGTGAGAGAACTGCCTGGCTTTTCGCCGGCGTGGGAGGATTGCTGGGCCTCGCATTCCTCTTTCGCTTTCAGACAGCAGTGATCTCTCTGGGCATCCTTTGCTGGCTCCTTTTTATCAGAAAAGAAAGGCAGTCACTCCTCTATCTGATCAGCGCAGGTCTGCTGGTACTCGGTCTGGGTGCACTGACAGATAGATGGCTATATGAGGAGTGGGTCTTTGTGCCATGGCGGTATTTTGATGCTGCCTTTATACATCAGCATAGTGACTTTGGCGCGCAGCCGCTTTATTTCTTCCCTCTGTTTTTTATTCTGATGCTCACTCCGGCGCTTGGCATCGTGGCGCTCATAGCGCTACCGGTGGCCTTTATCACACAGCCGCGCATTATTTATATATGGGCGCTCCTCCCCTTCATCGTACTGCACATGCTGGTCCCGCACAAGGAATGGCGGTTCTTTTATCCTGTCATTTCTTTTATCCCTCTGCTGGTATTCCTTGCCTGGCAGGGTTGGAGAGACCGCGCGTGGCCTATGCCCTCACATATATTATCCATAGGCAAATGGTCTGTGGTAATCTTTGATATCATAGCACTGGCGCTTCTGATATTTTGGTCTGATGTACGCTTTGATCAGAAAATATTTGAGCAGCGCATCCACCATCTGGCGCGTACCGGCACAGTGATGATCTATGAGACCTCTGCCCAGGTCAGTCCGTACATACTGCCCAAAGCCACTATACCCAGAGACCTGTATCCGGAGTATCTGCGCGACAGCAGTGTGCATGAGATCTTAGTGTCAGATCTGGCCACAGTCACTCCGCATGGCGGAGATACGGTCACACTGATCTGCACGGATCAGTATGAATGGCCGCACGGCAAGAAAGGGCTTGTCGTCAGGCATACCCGCCCGGATATGTCGTGGCTACGCCATATAATAGGCGATGACATCAATAGAGAGATAGAGCTGAATAATTACTACCTTATCAGATTGTGACCTGCTGCGCTACTATAGGAGAACAGAAGTAAGCTAGTTATTCTCCGATAATGAACGGAAGTAAACAGTCCGAAACCTCCAGAAAAAGGACATCGTGCTGATAAAGGTCAAAACAAGTATAATGTAATAAGGCATAGTATCATGACGCGCAAAAGTCATGGTATCCTGGGCTACGGCCAGTCCCAGCATGACGAGCAGCCACTGCACAAACCGCACATCGCTCTCCTGCAGCAGCAGGGGCAGTATAAATAACAGGTACCAGGGATACAGCACGTGCGAGTAGAAAAGGAGAAACAAAAGAAGCAATCTGACATAATTTCTGCACCAATTCATAAAGGTACGGTCGCCCCGCCAAAAGCGTAGCAAAACAACGATACTGACCACGAGCGCAAACACTTGTAAGATCATCTTGACAGCCAGCCATGACCTGAGCTGTCCGTCAGAGACACCCGATGGACGCTGTATGCTGCTGTTTACTTCTTCATTGTGCCCAGTGACCACAGCCGGAGCGAAATACACGATATCGCCTATTATTTCTGCAGCAGATTTAGCCGGATTCTGCAGGGCCAGAAATTTAAAAGGTACCGCAAAAGTATCTCCGGATGTATAATAAGGTAGATAAAGTAAACTAAGCATGGTAAACGTGATGATTAAACCAGCTGTAATACGCATGAAAAACTGCGACCAGCTGCTCCTGAGCAGAAAGACACCTCCGATCAGGAAAGGCAACATCAAAACATAGCTCATCTTTGCGCCTATCGCCAGGCCTGCAAATACGAAGGCCGCATACCACCTGCCTGACACCAGAGTGTAGAGCAAACCTGCCACCAGCGCTATAGCTATCGCATCGCAATGAAGCTGCCCGACACCTTGTATCATAAAGATCGGATTGAGCAGGATGAGTGCCAGCATCTGCGCACTGAGCCTGAGCAATGATCCCACCCGCAGCATAAACTCTATGAAGACAGCAGCCCATACTACTGCCAGGACCTTATACGCCACTATTGACATGATTACATTCCCACCACCTGTCAGCGTAGCGATACGCGATGTAGTCAGACAGACAGGACCGTACACGCAGGGAGCCTGCCGCCACAGCGGCCCTACCAGAGAGAAGAACGATGACACCCGCAGTGCCCCTGTATCGGTGTACACGTCTACCCCTTTATTAGCCGCATCTCCATATGACAGTAGGGAGAAAAGATCATTGCTCAGCATGGGCAGCATGAGCGAGTAGACCACTACCAGTGCATAGGCAGCTATTCGCAGCTGACTCATCGATAGCTCTCCACTACGCCATAGCCTGTAGAGCGCTACAGCGCTAGCAGCCAGCGCTGCCAGAAAACTAACGAAGGTGATCCACAGCGCTACGCCATCTATCGCATGACCATCTACCGCCACACCACCGGCTATAGTGGCTCGCAGCCATGATAGCAGCGAAAATATAAACGCTGATAGCATCATGGTTCTCAAGTAAGGCTGCCGGTACAAAAATGAAAAACTCTCCAAGATCTATCGGTTTTAATCACTGTCCTTGCTCAGGACCACATCTACAAAGCGCTTGACCACATTATTACCCTTATCCTGCTCACGTATATCAAAGAGCTGCTTAAATTGTTTGAGAAGGGCTAGCTCCACTTTGCTTTTGATGAGTTCCTGCGTTTCCGGATCTTCATACAGGGCCTTGTACTTCTTAGTAGATATCCTCTTACCAAAACTAAAATACAGCTTGACAGGCTTTGGTAGGATCGTATTACCGAAGCCTCTGACAAATGGCGGCAGCAATTCACCATCCTTGAAAACCGAATGTGCCAGTCCCGTCTGCTTCAGCAGTTTGCCGGCCCATGAGTTTTCCAGTATGTCATTGGAATCTTTTACCACATCATAGGCATCCTCAGCCCCCACAGCAGCTACGGGTATGATGTCGTAGCCATATTGCATGGCCATTCTTACAAATCCGGTACGGTCCTGCCACTTCAGCTCATATGCTTCTCCTTTCTTCTTGCAGACTTCCCTCGTTCCTCCCGGAAACACCAGCAGGCTCTCGCCGCGCTCCATCACCTTGCCGCAGTTGACACGGGAGGCTTCGAGTGCCCCCAGTTTTTTCTCCAGGAGATCCCTCCATAGCGGTATCTGAAAATGTCTTCTGTCTGCCAGGGCCCGCAGGAATATCCCCTTCTGAATATATAGCTCTATGGCAAAGGGATAGCCATCCAAGACACCTATGACGGCATGGTTGGACACAAATAATGCCGGGCGCGAGGCATCTACCTCATCTATACCATGAAACTCGGGTGTAAAATACCTCTTGAATGGTTTGATAAACTGCTTGGCAAAATCCCTTGAAGGTGGATCAAAATCCATTTCCGGGTGCGGCTTGGTTGTTTCTTTCATATTCGTCAGAAAGACGCAAATTATAATTTAAGCCCTGAATAAGGAAATAGATCAGTGCAGATGCTGTGTACCCGCTGCTATTCTGCAGGCAGTGTAAAGTAGAAACTACTGCCGAATCCCTCATGAGATTCTACCCATATGCGGCCGTTATTGGCTTCCACTATATTTTTGCAGATGGCCAGGCCATTGCCCGCACCGCTATACTCGTCCACACGATTTAGCTTACGAAATGGCTCAAAGATAGCCTGGTGGTACTTGGCGTCTATACCAATACCGTTGTCCTTCACACAAAACTGCCACTCCGCACCTTCACGGCGTGCGAGTATCTCCACATATGGCCGCTTATCTTTTTTCTGAAACTTCAGCGCATTATCTATCAGATGATATAATAGTTTACGGACATCATCGGCATCGGCTTTGACTGCCGGCATCTCTGACACATTTACCATAGCATCTGAGGCGTCTATCACGGGCTTCAGTTGCTTTAGCACCTCTTGTACCTGATTCATCATATTTACACGCACCGGTCTTACTATCCGGTCGCTCATATTCATCAGCAGCTTCATATCTGCCAGCATCCGCTCAGCCCGATTGATCTCATCAGTGATAGTCTCCGCATAGGTCAGCAGCTTCTTACTATCCGTACCCTTCTTTAGCCCCTCGGTGAGCAGCTGCAGATAGCTGACAGAGGTCCTCACAGGCTCTCGCAGGTCGTGCGATGCTATCTCCATCAGGCGGTGCGGGCTGAGTAGCTGCGTACTGTCCTGGCCGGGCGCTGCCAGGCTACATACAGTGATAGTATCCTCTCCGGCAGCCACACTCTTGCGCAGCAGCTCCAGTGGTGCGGTGAGGCTGGCTCCGCCTATCGTCTTGACCAGGTCAGGGCTCGGAGCTGCCACCAGATTGATATGCTCGCCGCGATCCGTCGTGATAAAAGCCTCCAGTGGCTCACCTCTGAGGTCTGCACGGTCTGCTCTTATGAGTTGGATAAAGGAGTCATTGGCCGCATGTATCCTGTCATTGACCAGCAGTACAAAAGGCAACGCGCAGGCCTGGATCAGATCATTGAGCAGCGCCGTTTTTTCCTGCAGCGCCATAGATGACTGCACAGCATTTTTGGCCAGTCGGATCACCGTGGCTTCTGTGCCCTCCCATCGCTGCGGGGCTATATGCAGATCATATGAGCAGGATTGGACCTCGACAGTAGCTTTTACTTCTTTCTGCACAGCGCCCAGGCTGATAAATCTGCGCAGCAGGGCTATCACATCACTATCAGCCAGCAGCCGCCTGCCGGCACGGTTCACGTATATCACATCCCCACCGCCATTGGCTACGAGTACAGCCTCGCCCACCCTGTCCAGCAGGCTACGGTGTGTATCACCCGGCTGCCGCGAGCCTGCGCCTGTAGCTGCATTAGCTTTGATAGCCGAGAGTATGGCCTTGGGCAGATAGAAGTAGTTCAGTTTGTTTTTCAGCAGATAGTCTGCAGCGCCCGCAGTTTGTATCTTATCGCGAAGCGTATCCCCGTTAGACGCCGATAGCACCAGCAAGGGGATATGACGCTCGCTAAGGATCGTGCGCATCTGTGCAAAGAGTGCTTCGCGGTCTACAAAGGCCGCATCTATCAGCACGGCATCCGGAGGTGTGAGAGCTATGGATGTCTGCCCTTGAGTCAGGTCATGTCTGATATCTAAGGCAAAATCTCCCTCGCCCGATGCACGCAGGTACCGGCGTACCTCATCGGCTACGCTTTTATCCTTCTCTATCAGGAGTATATGGTATGATTCCGCCATGTGGAGGACAGACTATCCGGGCAATATAAAAGCCAAAAGCGCTTTTGTCAAATATAAATGCAGATAGACCAATGATTTAGCTAAAGTGCTACCGCCTGTGGATAAAGCTATAATCCACGCCCATACAATGCTTTAGGCTTTGGGGTGAGCCTGTTTATAGATATTCTTGAGTTTGTCTATAGTATTGTGCGTATAGACCTGAGTGGCAGCCAGGCTGGCATGGCCGAGCAGTTCCTTCACCGCATTGATATCAGCGCCGTTATTCATCAGGTGTGTGGCGTAGGTATGACGCAGCACGTGGGGGCTCTTTTTATCTATAGTCGTGACCAGGTTGAGGTACTTTTTTACCGTGGCATAGACACGAGACGCGTTTAGCTGCCTCCCTTCATCATCTACGAAAAGATATAGCGACGGGTGTGCGATATGCGCATTCTTGTGTGTTATGTATTCCTTCACCGCATCGCGCAGCTCCGGCTGTATGGGTATGATGCGCTCCTTATTGCCCTTTCCGAGTACCTTCACCTGAGAGTGGTAAGAGTCTAGGTCTGTCTCTCGCAGGCCCAGCAGCTCAGAGCGGCGCATACCTGTACCGTAGAGCAGCTCCAGTATGATACGGTCACGTGCCCCCTCAAAACTCTCCGGAAACTCTACCTCCTTCATCAGCTTGTCTATCCCATTCTTCTCTACAAATACCGGCAGCCGTTTGGCTGTCTTTGGTGCCAGCACTTTGGCGAGCGGACTTTTCTTCACCACTCCTTTCCGCATCAGAAACTTAAAGAAAGACTTCAGCGTAGACAGTTTCCTGTTGATACTGCGGGGGCTGATCTCTTTTTCCATCATGCTCACCATCCATGAGCGGATCTCCAGGTGCGTGGCCAGCTCTATCTCCTCCTTTTGGTACTCAGTTTTGAGGTAGTAGTACAGCTGCTCCAGATCATTCTGGTACGACTCCAGCGTATGCGGCGAGTAGCGGCGCTCATACTGTATGTAGCTCAGAAAAGATTGAATGTGCGGTGACATGATATGAAAATACGGCGATACTGCACCTCATGGTACTCACTTGTAAACGCTAACTCTCTATGCCGTATTATAAAAGAGTCTGTTTTGCTGATCCGACTGATAGATTATTCGACTACATTTATCGGCACAATGCAAAGTCGCTATGCTATATAGGAAACTGGGCCAGACCGGTATTGATATCAGCCAGCTATCACTCGGCACCATGACAGTACTCAAAGGCGGTACTGTAGCCGAGAAACTGAGCCTTTATGATGCTGCTTATGAGAGAGGAGTCAATTACTTTGACACCTCTGACAACTATGAGAACGGTGAATCGGAGAGATTTCTGGGCAAATTTCTGAAAGATAAAGACAGGTCAAAAATTTATGTAGGTACCAAGTGCTTTTTCCCAAAGCCGGAATATCCGGCGGGAGGGCTCAGCCGGGAAAACATCACGCAGACAGTAGAGCGGTCACTGCAAAGAATGGAGACGGACTACATAGATATTTTCTACTGCCACAGATATGATCCCAATACTCCTGTAGAGGAAACTATCACAGCTATTCAGTCGCTGATAGAGCAGGGCAAGATACGACACTGGGGTGTCAGCAGCTTCAGCACGGCACAGCTGTGCGAGATATACTATACCGCACGAGAGATGAAGTGCGGGCTGCCGTCCGTAGCGCAGTACCCTTACAATCTTTTTAACCGAACCATAGAGATGGACCTAAAAGAGGCCATCAGCAAACTGACCCTCGGTGTGATAGGATACTATCCACTGGCACAAGGTGTCCTGACGGGCAAATACAGTAATAGTAGCAATACTGACAATCGTGCATCAGATCCCTTATTGAAAAAACAAATGTGGGACCTGACGGAAATCAAACTGACCAAAGTCAGTCGTTTTTTGCAGCTGGCCGCAGATCTCGGCGTCTCGCCCGCAGCGCTGGCGCTGCGCTGGTCTCTGCACTACGATGCGGTATGCAGCACGCTATCTAACGTGAATAACTTTAATCAGTTAGAGGAAAATCTGCAGTTTATTTCAGTAGATTTATCCCCAGAGGTGACAGCAGCACTGGAAGGGATTTTTCACAATGCTCCTGCCAATCCATACACAGGTCAAAAATTTTAGCGCGATATGAATGTATCTTATCAGATAGATGATGAAGTGATCACACTGGAGCTCGATGGTGATGTCGTATCCGGCGGCAATGAAGTACTGCTGGCGAAGGATATAGACCTTCTGGCCAAGACAGACTGGAAGGAAAGCGGATATACGATCGTGCCTTTTCTGAAGGATGAAGACTTTGCAAAGGTAAAGGCAGGAATCACTAAGCTGATAGCAGGTATCATAGAGTCATGTGGTGGTAAGGTAGATGACAAGTTTACTCTGGCCCGCTATCATCTCTATGTGGATGATGCCCTGCACCTGGAGGTAGCCAAGGCTATCAAGGACGGCTGGCTCGTGTCGGAGTTTCCCATAGATATGCAGATAGTCAATGATCGCATGTCTGAGCTACTGAATGAGAAAGTATGTACTGATCTCAAAGGTTCTAAGTATGACAGCTTCTTCCTGCGTATAGTGCGCCCTAAGCGCTATACAGACAATAATCCGCCTCACCGTGATGTTTGGCTGGACCGCCTGCGCCACGCTATGAATATCTATGCACCACTGAGCGGTAGCAATAAGAATAGCGCCCTGCCTATACTACCGGGCAGTCAGTACCTGATGGAGTCAGAGATACAGCGTACCGCCGATGGCGCACAGCTCAACGGCACTCAGTATACAGTGCCATGTGTCGTCTCTGTGAAAGGTGAGATACCTAAGATGATACGCCCCTCTCTGACAGAGAATGAAGTGATGCTCTTCACACCATATATGGTGCATGGCGGAGGCTACAATCTGAATGAAGACGAAACGCGCACCTCACTGGAGGTTCGATTCTGGAAGGTATAAAACTGATATAGTTTCAGACTTTTCTGAAGGTAAGAAATAGCTCCTCCAGATTGGTTATCCATTTCTTTACATTGCGCATCTCCTGGATGTATTGGTACTGAGCCAGAGATAGCTTATCTGCCTCTACTTCGTTTTGCAGTATATCTACCGTCCGGGCCGCAAAGGCATTGATATTGGTATACATCGGAAACTCCTCCATACCCTTCTCTGCTGTATGGCTAAAATCCCAAAACAACTGTGGCAGCCCTATGCTACAAATATCGAAACCCGCAAAGCCCCCGGGTATACCATAGAATCCATGAAACCATACCACATTTAGCTTTTCATCGATCGCCGTCTTCTTCAGGTCTTTCTGGTGGCCCCGAAATTTGACTTTATCCTTTAGCCCCAGGTGGCGGATGTATTTTGAAATGCCCTCCTTCTGTGGGTCGCCCGTACCAAAGATATGTAGCTCTGCATTAGGTACACGGTCTAGCAATACATGAAAAGCATAAATGAACGGGTCTAGCGGCTTAGTATAGGTCAACCTCGTAAATACGCCGATCTTTGGCGCATCCGTTTTGTGAAAGTGCCACTGACGTCCCCCATCGCTCAGATTGATAGAGAGCGGTAGGAAGGTATGGCGGAAATCTTTAAATTCTGTAAGCTCTATTTTGATCTCATCATCCTTGAAGCCAGACACAAAATGATAGATGGTGGATTTGTCATAATCCTTATAGTTCTCCGGCTTTTGGAATGTGCTATTATGAAGGTTTATCAGGCTTTTATCCTTTTGCCTTTGGGTCATCTTGCGCGCCAGAATCGGATAGGTATATTCTCCTACAAAGAACAAAACATCATAACTATCCAAAAAGGAATGCAAAGCAGAGTGCTCATGAGGAAAAGGGGCATTCAATAGCTTGCGCCGTATACGCTGAGACAGCGTGGGGATAAAAGGCCTGGCTATATCATCCAGAAAAAAGACCTTAGTGCCTAGCTCTATATGCTTGTTATAGTAATAGTCTTCCCACTCAGGGTTATGCCCCAGCGGCAGCAGGCAGAGCATATCCAGCTCAAAGAGATCCTTATTGATGCAGCTATCCATCTCATAGGTGAACCGCTGCGCACCCGCCTGATAAAACTCCGACACTACAAACAAGACCTTGACCTTTCCCTTCATGCTACTACTTGACTTAAAAAAATATTTCGCGACAATATAGTGAAACAGAAGTAGGAGCACAATGAGATATGCCTAACCATTCTACTTTGAGTGATGCAAGCAAAAAAGCCCGTCCCGGTTTGACCGGGACGGGCTTTAATATATTTAAATCAAGACGAGAGTCAGTAGTGACTATGCCTCCTCAGAGCGGCGCATGGTCTGCACGTAGGCAGCCTTCAGCACCTCACTCCTGCGGCGTACAGACTTCTTAGTATATGCCTGACGGCTGCGGAGCTCGCGCAGGAGACCTGCTTTCTCGAACTTCTTCTTATACTTCTTCAGCGCTCTGTCCAGTGATTCTGATTCTCTTGTGTCAATGATTAACATTCGTCTTTTTTATTTTGAGGCCCAAAAATACGCCTTTTTCTGAAATCTGCAAATAAATTCTCCACACTTCGGTAGATAGCCCTTTCGGCTGTTCTCATCCAGCCCAGCCTCGGCCACTTTAGATATTCCCCTTCATGATCTCGCGGCTGATCACCAGCTTCTGGATCTCTGAGGTACCCTCACCTATAGTGCAGAGCTTAGAGTCACGATAAAATTTCTCTACCGGGAAGTCCTTCGTATAGCCGTATCCACCAAATATCTGGATGGCATCCGTAGATATCTGTACAGAGATTTCTGAGGTATAGTATTTAGCGATAGCTGACTCGCGGGTCATTGGCTTCTTTTCATTCTTCAGATATGCCGCCTGCATAGTGAGCAGCTCTCCCGCCTCGATTTTGGTGGCCATATCAGCCAGCTTGAAGCCGATAGCCTGAAAGTTTGCGATCGGCTGGCCAAACTGTTGGCGCTCCTTTGCATATTTCACGGCGGCCTCATATGCCCCTACTGCGATACCGAGGCCCAGAGAGGCGATAGAGATACGGCCACCATCCAGGATCTGCATAGCCTGCTGGAAGCCACGGCCCACACCAGCCTCACCGCCTACCACATTCGCATCCGGCACGAAGCACTCGTCAAATATCACCTCTGCAGTCTCAGAGGCGCGCATACCGAGTTTGTTTTCTTTTTTACCCGCTTTCAGGCCGGGATTGCCACGCTCTATGATGAATGCGGTCATACCCTTAGAGTCCAGCAGCTCTCCTGTGCGTACTATAGCTACTACTACATCACTAGAGATGCCGTGAGTGATCCAGCACTTAGTGCCATTCAGCACCCAGCCGCCATCTACCTTCTTGGCAGTACACTTCATGCGCATAGCGTCAGAGCCGGTGTTTGGCTCCGTCAGGCCCCAGGCGCCTATGTGCTGGCCGGCGGCGAGTTTAGGCAGGTATTTCTCCTTTTGCTCCTTAGTACCGTGGTAGTAGATATGGCCCGTGCAGAGCGAGTTGTGCGCTGCCATAGAGAGACCTATAGATCCGCACACCTTAGATATCTCTACGATAGCAGTCACATATTCAAAGTAGCTGAAACCCGATCCACCGTACTCCTGTGGGATATAGATACCCATCAGGCCCAGGTCGCCCATCTTGTGAAACAGATCCTTAGGAAAGTGCTGGGATTCGTCCCACTCCATCATCTTGGGGCGGATCTCTTTGTCCGCAAAGTCGCGGCATACCTGAGCGATCATCTTCTGGTTGTCATTCGGAGCGAAATTCATATTCAGCGTGTATTGATTGGGTAATGGTGTTTTAGAAATCGGGAGCGAATATAGCTTTTTCCCGGCTAGAGCGTTGCGGAAGTTGAGGAAATTATCCCCGAATATATGGTGGCATTTCCCACAGCCGAATATAGATACAATAAATTGATTATCAAAAATATAAATAGTTGGCATAGGTTATGAAATATGCTTCTCAACTTTGTGAAACGCGCCCAATCCGAAAAGCGATATGAGTAGGATCACATAAAACTATAAGCAACATGAAAGCAATAATCATTACTATACTATCGGCCATGCTGTCGGTATGTAGCTTTGCACAAACCATCCCTTCCACTCCGCAGCCGCTGGAGCAGACTGCCTCCGTGGTCAAGCTCCATAAGACCGAAAAAGCCGCTCTTTACTATCATGATTATACAGTATCGGATTGCAGCAAATACCATAAAATGAAAGTGGCAGGCATCGTATTGGCCTCAGTAGGTGCGGCTATGATCATGACCGGTGGTATCATGGCTGCTGTAGACTATCGTACGGTTTATGTCAATGACCCGGGCCGTGGCCCTTATCGTCCTATACACCCCCTGCGTGCCGCCGGTGGCGCTTTTGTGGCAGTAGGCGCATTGAGTGTCGGGGCGGGTATACCACTGGCTATTATAGGTGGAGTCAAAGGGCATAAATACTGCCGTGGTGGCTATGCGCCGAGCTCCTACTTACCTGGTAGGGGCGATGGGACAGGTCTGGCCTATAATTTTTAAGCTATTCAAAGGGGCAGCCTTCTGCTGCCGCCTTGAGAAAGTCTATAATTGAATCCGTTCACATGAAAGTTTTGATCATCTCATTCGTCTTAATCAGCACGCTGATGACTTACGCACAAGGAGGGCAAATCGCGTCCTGGCAGCGCAGGTCAGCAGTCCGGGTGGACTATGATGCATCCTACTATACCGCGCCTGATTACACAGCATCGGCTTGTGAGAGATACAAGGGCATGAAGACCTGTGGGATCGTGCTCACCGCCATCGGTGGCGGGCTGATGGCTACAGGCATCGGTATAGTGGTAGCATCTAATAGTGGTCATATCTATGGCGGAGCTGAAAACCGCTATTTCAGAGGTACGACTCCGCTGGTGGCGGGCGGGGCAGCAGCTCTGGCGATCAGCAGTCTCAGCCTTAGCGCAGGGATACCTCTGACTGTCTTCGGGCAGATGAAGCAAAAAAGGGTGTGCAGTCACGCAACTGTCAGGGACTTTTAGCTGTCTTTTCAGAGTCTGTCAGTGGCTGTCATTCGTAGATATTTTTTAACTTCAAGTCATGAAAACTTTTATTCTCATTCTGACGCTATTGATCTCCGTCTTGCATGGGTATTGCCAGAGTGAAATGACCGTACCACAGCAGCAGCTACCATCTGCTCAGCCTGAGTCTGTGATGCGTTTGCGCACCGCCCCTGATCCGTACACACACCAGTACAATGAGAACTTTCAGGATATGTGCATTCGCTACAAGGCGGTAAAAACAAGTGGATTAGTTCTGTCTGTGCTGGGAGGCGGGCTGATTGTGACCGGTGCAGCGCTTTTACCACATATACACACACTGCCGGGACAGGTCACTGAATACGCCCAGACAGTAAATACCCGTCAGCGCACGGCTGCCAAGGCTGCCATAGTAGTGGGTGCACTATCTGTAGCAGCGGGCATACCTATGATCACTTTTGGAGCGATACGCTCCCGCCGCGCTTGTGGCAGCCCGGCCCGGGGCAGGTCAGGAGCTAAGCTTAACCTGCAGACCGGAGAAAACGGCGCAGGTATGGCATTACAGTTTTGATCCGTACCAGTACGGATTTTTTTGTATTATCCCTTTCATTATCTTAGCTCTACGCGGATTCCGAAAAGCGATAAGAGTAGGAGCAACCTAAAAATTAAACTCAAATGAAGTCATTTACCCTCGCCCTTTTTGCGGCACTTTGTACACTTTTCTCTTATGCTCAGAGCAGTGAGCCGGCATCAGTCATGGTGCAGCCCACCATGCACCATTCAGCAGAATTTCTCAATACCGAGCTGCCTACCCTGGCCTCGCTCAATAAGTCGGCCTCGTACGCAGACTATGCAGCTGCAGCCCAGGCGAGCGATGCTAAATGTGGCAAATACAAGAAACTAAAAACTGTCGGTATCATCCTGTCTGCTGTGGGCGGTGGCCTGATCGTGACAGGAGCTGTGATGGCAGGTGTAGCCGTGCACAATGCAGTAGCGGGAAATGGGTCTGTGAACAATGTGGGCCTTGCGGCTGGCGGCTATGTGATGGTCGTCTTTGGTGTATTCTCGGCTGGTGCAGGCATCCCACTGGCCGTGATAGGCTCCGTGAAACAGAAGAAATACTGCTCCGGCTCCTCTTCTCTCGAGCTGCACTCAGGAGAGAATGGCACAGGACTCGCCCTGAAGTTCTGACCCACTACTCAAAGAAACCATACAAAACCCTGCCATCCGGCGGGGTTTTGCTTTTAGTGTAAGAAAAATATATTATTCTATTCTATATTTGGTTTAATAATAATACTTATGACTATTGATGAGATCAATCGCCTAGAACTGGTTGTACAACAATTGGAACAAATTTCAATTGAAGAAACGCTAAGGCAGTTTCGAAGTAACTTAAAGGATGATGATATACTCCTAGAAAATTTTACTAAACAGAAAATCGTAAATACTTTTAATAAAACAGTACATAATTTCCGAGGAATTCTGAATGATAATTACGTATTATTTTTACCTGGTCCATTTCACGCTGGAGTAAATAACCACAACATCATCAATGATTTATCTGGCTTAAACAGTTCACTTCGAGGAAATGATATGACAGGAGCTGCTGTGAATCTACGATTTACTGTTGACTACCAGATTCTTTATAATTTTTGGGATAGGTATGAAAGTATTAATCTACGAACCGATCTAACTCAGATAGAAAACTACAGAGATCGTCTCCAAGTTATATACAATCAAGTTCAAAAAGATAATGCGCAATATAAAAGTGTTCTGACTTTATTTGAAGAATTTAAAAAAGACTTAAATACACTTATATCAAATAGTCGGATTGACTTCGAAACAATTAGCAATAACAAAACAGTTTCTGAAAATTACAGGAATGAGCTTACGACCCTAAAAACAGAAAGTGAAGTCAATAAGGATGCGATAGCAACAATTAGAAATGAGCAAGGACTTTTACTCGAAGACATGCGCTTGAAAGAAAACGAGCTTGGTAACCTTGTAAAAACCTTAACAGAATCTCAAAGCAAGTATAATTTGGCTATAGACGCTATTAATAAGGATGTAGAATATATTTTGGGCAAGAAAAACGAAATTGACAACTTAACGGGTCAAGCTGCGGATGGAGCTTTAGGCCATACCTTTAATAAAAGGACTGCGGATCTCAAAAAGAATTCCCAGACATGGATGTGGGCTGTTATTTTTTCAGGAGTTGTCCTTGTAATTTGGTTATTCGTTATTTTTTATTTTTTAGCGCCCCAAAGTGGTAATGTTTGGTTAGATTTTCTTATCAACATTGCTAGGTCTTCACCGGGCTGGCTACTTATAGGTTTTTGCATTTCTCAATATACTAAGGAAAGAAACTTGGAGGAAGAATATGCTTTCAAGGCGGCAGTAGCAATGACCATCAGTGCTTACACGGATAAACTAGGCAGTGGAAAAGACGAAATGCTCCGAGAAAGCACTCAAAAAGTCTATGAATTGCCTTCTTCTTTGATTGATAAACACAAAACTCCTGAATCGCTAATCCCGAAAAACCTCGCAGAGACTATCAAAGCTTTAGGTGAGGCTATAAAATCGGCAAAGGCTTGATAATCCACTTTAGTGGACCCGCATCTCGTCCAGCTTTTTGCGGTAGAGGGCTGCTACCTTGTTCTGCTCATCTAGTGTCCGTGAGAAGACCGAGTAGCCACTCATGTCAGGATTGGCGCAGAAGTATAGAAATTCTGTATCATCATGGTTCAGCACTGCCTCTATAGATTTCTTCTTAGGCATACAGATGGGGCCGGGAGGCAGGCCGGGATACTTATAAGTATTGTAGGGTGAGTCATACTCCTTATGTCGGTTGGTCACCCGCCGGGCGTCAAAGTCTCGCAGGGCAAATACCAGCGTAGGGTCGGCCTGCAGCGGCATATTGATGCGCAGTCTGTTCAAATATACAGATGCCACAGTCGGCAGTTCTTTGTCAAAGATGCACTCCTTCTCTACGATAGAGGCCAACGTGATGATCTCTGATGGTTTATAGCCTAGCGCAGCAGCCTTTGTCATCCGCGCTCCCTGCCAGTATTTGTCATAGTAGGTATCCATCCGCTCGGTAAATCCTTCTATGTGCGTATTCCACTTAAACTCATAGTTGTCGGTGAGGAAGTGTGTCAGGATCGTATTGGTATCCAGACCATAACCTTTGCAAAACTCAGGGTCGTTCAGCTTTGCCAGAAATGCTACGGAGTCTATCTCCAGCGTGCGTCCTACCAATCCGGCAAATTCTTCTTTGGTCCTGATATTATATATCACCAGTTTCACGGGCGTCTGCCTGCCGCTCTGGAGCATATTGAGTATCTCGCGGTTGTTCATATGCCGTGTGAATACATAATGCCCGGGCTTTACTGTCTGGTAACCTTTGATGCGTGCCGCGTACTCAAAGCTCGGTATACTTTGCAGTATCTGTTTGTCTCTGAGCAGAGCCAGCACATCTGACACTTTGGAGCCTGTAGGGATATTGACAAATGGCTGGGATTCTGAAGGGGTAATATTATTCTTGAGGAAAAGCCACCAGCCGGCGGCGCCTGCAGCGATAGCTACCACGAGCAGGGCAATGAGGATCTTGCGCATGCGGCTAAGATAGGAAACGGCTCTCAGATTTCGATAGCCCCATAGCCTCTTGCAGGAGCCATGATTTCCCCTACATTTGCCGCCATGAAACTGCTCCTTTGCGTACACCGCCTCAGCGATCATCAGCCCCTGCTGGATGTGATGACGCAGCAGTCAGGGCAGCCGCTCAGTCCTCAGCCGGATCCGCAGTCTGCTACTTATTTCTTTCAGACGCGGTATATGCAGCACGAGATAGATATCTGTGAGACTGGCTATGGTGCCTTTCAGACCGGATACAAACTCACTAAGGCACTAGCTAAACAGCGCTACCACCTGGCGCTCCGCGCCGGCATGGCCCATAGCTACAAAACGGACATACCCGTAGGCACGATAGTCAATGTGATCAAAGACAAACCCGGAGACCAAACATATGTAGATGGAGTCCCGGCAGATCTATACGAGGCAGGCCTGCTATCTATAGAGAGCTTCCCCCACTACAGGGAGGCCTTTATCAATATGAACAACAGCTACATGAATGTCATGCTGCCCTTCAATAAAGTAGTCTCGCTCACCACCGGCACCTACGGCGAACCGACAGGCTACGAAACCCGCCGTGACAAGTATAAGGCTGACATAGAGACGCGCGATGGCCTCAGTTTTGTATATGCCTGTATGTATGAGCGCCAGCCCTTCTATCAGCTCTGCTGTGTAGAGCGCAATCTGGCCACCGGTGAGAATGATAGACCTAAAGCACTAGAACATCTAAACAACACGCTGCTGGATATCCTGCAAAAACTATAAAAGATCATGCTCCTACGCATCCGCCCGGACAATATAGACGACCGCCTCATCAATCAGGTAGTACACTGCCTCCAGCGCGGTGGCATCATCATCTACCCTACTGATACGGTGTATACTCTCGGGTGTGACCTGACGCACCGTGACGCCTATGAAAAGCTATGCAAGCTGAAAGGGCTGAAACCCAACAAGGCCAACTTCTCTATAGTATGCTACGACCTCAGCCACATATCAGACTATACGCTGAATGTGAGCAATCCCTGCTTCAAACTCATGAAGCGCTGCCTGCCCGGTCCTTATACCTTTATATTAAATGCCAATAACACCGTAGCCAAGATATACGGCTACGCCAAGAAGACGATCGGTATCCGCGTGCCGGACAATGCCATAGCGCGCACCATAGTAGATGCGCTAGGTGCTCCTATCCTCTCCGCCTCTATCAAAAATGAAGACACCATCCTGGAATACATCACCGACCCGCAAGAGATATATGAGCTGTATGATGGTATAGTAGATATCGTGATAGACGGCGGCATGGGTGGCAATATAGCCTCCACCATCATAGACTACTCAGGGTCAGAGCCGGTCCTCGTGCGCGAGGGCAAAGGTCCTTTTGAGGAGTAATAGACCTAGCATATTATTCGCTATTCTTTAGTCCCTCCTAGAAATCCCTATCCCTGATCATTTTGGCCATCGTGTACAGATTGGCCTTCTGATTATCTGCTATTGATATGTCGGCCAGGGACTGCAGCGCTTCTTTGTAGAGTTCATCAGCTTTAGCCAGCGTCTTCTCGCTGATCTGGTATTTTGCATAGAGTGCCTTGACACCTGCCACTTTTTTCGCTTCATCACCTTCGGTGAAAAGCAGGAGCAGTGCCCTGCGGTCATCCGCACCGGCCTCCAGTAGCAGTGTGATCAGCAGCAGCGTCTTCTTATTCTGAATGATATCGCCACCCACTTTCTTGCCTACCTTCTCATTATCGCCAAAGGTATCCAGCCAGTCATCCTTGATCTGGAATGACAAGCCCAGCTTCAGGCCAAAGTCATACAAACGTGCCTGATCCTCCGCTGATGCACCACCTATGATAGCACCCGTCTGCAGGGAGCATGCCAGCAGTACGGAGGTCTTGTAGCCTATCATCTTCAGGTACTCATCTACCGTCACATCCAGCCGCTGCTCAAAATCCATATCCATCTGCTGCCCCTCCAATATCTCGATAGCAGCCTTTGTAAAGACATGAAAGAGCGAAGGCAGCATAGCCTCCGGTGATTGGGCCAGGTATTTATAGGCATAGGCAAATAGCGCGTCACCCGAGAGGATGCCCGCGTTCAGCCCAAACTTCTCATGCACGGTATCCACACCACGGCGTAGCGTAGCATCATCCATGATATCATCATGCACCAGAGAGAAATTGTGAAAAAGCTCCATAGCATGCGCTGCACCCAGCGCCTGCTGCACATCTCCGCCAAAGGCGTCACAGGCTATCAGCAGCAGCAGCGGACGTATCCTCTTGCCGGGTATGGCCATGATATGCTCCATCGGCTCGTACAGCCCGGTAGGCTGCAGGCGAAAGTCGGCCACGGAAAAACTATTGTTATATCTGACAGACAGATCTTTGATACTCAGCATATTTCGCAACTAGGATAGGGTGCTCTCTACAGGTGATAGCACGGGTTTCAGGGTCCAAAGTAACATAAATGACATGGACTATTTGTTAAACAGTTTTTCCACATAGTTTGTTCCTGACTGGAATAATTATTTTCAGACCGCATAGAATTCATCGCATCTTTGTCAAAACACTAAAACAATAAAGCAACATGAAAAAACTCTTCACGGTTTTTGCACTCCTCTTTTTTGCGGCAGGCGCCTTCGCCCAGGAGACCAATGTGACATCTTTCAGAAATATGCCTTGGGGTGCATTTCGTGACAGCATGTATGTAAAGGATCAAAAGGTCGAATTTGTAAAAGATAAAAGCTCCCTGACCAAAAATGCCTATATCATCCCTAACGATGATATGACGATCGGAAACGTGAAACTCAACAAGATCGACTATATCTTTAATGATGAGGGCCGCTTCGTAAAGGTTTACCTGGAGGGTCCGAAAGAACAATCTGAGCAGATGAAATTCATCCTGGACTACAAGTTCGGCACTTTCAAGAATGAAAGCCGCGTGGACAACGTATCCTACAAGCAGTGGCTCGTCAAAGATGTGACCTTCACCCTCGGCGAATATGATTACCTGAAGTTTGAAGTAAAGATCGAAAGCAACTGGCAGGCATCAGAGGCATACAAGAAGAATACCTCTGTAGATGACTTCTAAAATATAATTGCCCTACCAAACTAAACAACTCTGCAAAGCCCCGTCAAGGGGCTTTGTTATTAAACCTCTCCCAACCCACTCCACAGGAGAGGTCTTATAGCTATAATACCAAATATAATGACCGAACTCTCCCTTTTCCGCATAGACATCTACTCCCGTCAGCCCCATGTACTGAAGGACTTTTATGAAGAGGCCATGGGCCTGCGGCTCACTCATACTACTGATGGTGGCAGCACCTATGATCTAAGCGGTGGCCGCATGCAGCTCGTCATCACGCGCTCCGTGCATGAAGTACGAAATCGCATCCGCATCTGCTTTCAAACCCCGGACTTCAAAGGCTTTAAGCAGATGTTGACGATCAAGAACATACCCGTCACCCCTACCAAAGTAAAAGAGGGCCGCTTCTTCTTTGAGCTAAAAGATCCGGATGGAAATGAGGTGGCAGTGTATCAGGTCTGATACACAATTGCGATCAAAGATCCGAACCCGAGAAATGCAGTGGTAAAAGATCTTTCACAGAACCTAGTTTATACACCGGTCCCGTATCGCCTGCCAGGATGATCTCTATATTCTTCCCACCCCGCGCCTCAAACTCCAGCAGCGTCTGCCGGCATTGGCCGCAGGGGGCCTTGGGAGAGTCCGATGGGTGTGCCGCCGCTCTGGTGGTGATAGCTATCTTGCTGATCGCTACGCCCGGATACACCGATGAGCAGGCACTGAGCAGTGCTACCTCGGCACAGACACATACCGGATACGATGCATTTTCCTGATTGGCGGCAGAGAGTGTGGCACCGTTAGATAGCAGCGCAGCACTACCTACACGAAAATTAGAATATGGCGAATGAGACTTGTCCAGCGCCTGACGTGCCTCCTCCAGCAGCTCGCGTTCATCCACTCTTAGTTCATCCGGGGTATCGTACACTTTTATAGTGAGTGATATCTGTTTTTCACGCATATCGTGAAGATAAGGAAAAAACTGCCATGGGCGCATCACCACATCACTTCATCCCCAACGCTACTATGCCCCTCGCCTCCTCGTCCGTCAATATAGCCGCTTCAGCACTACTTGTTGCTTTTGCAGATTCTCTACTTTGCGCAGAAACTTAGACAGCTCCAGGGCCTCGCTGACTGTAAAGTAGGTCTTGTCTATCACCAGGCTCTGCTTCAGAGAGAAATTGGTAGTGTTATTGTGAAATTCGCGCTCAAAGTGTACGTTACCATTCACTGCTGATAGCTGCACATTGTTGGGTAATAAATATATCTCATAACGCTCAGGATAGCTAAACTCGCTCACCAGGTCATACTGCTGCCGGTATCCAAAATTGACCGGAGACTTGCGATCTGCTGTGATCGTGAAAAGCGTATCAGGCACGGCAAACGCCGTAGGAATGATACCATACAGGTTATCATTTTTGATAGGTGGCATCCGTATGTCAAACTCCTGTGCCAGAGGCAGGGTATCTACCCACTCATTGGCTACGATGAAGTGCTTCATGCGCAATGCCTTATTGCCCCGCTCAAAGTAGTTTCTTATCCCCTTCAGGCTGTCATGCTCATAGATGGTCACATGCTCAGCCTTGGCATAGCCGGTACTGTTTACATAGACATTGGTCAGGTAGGAGCTATCGCCGGTCAGGTGGCCTAGCAGGATCACGTTATTATAGTATTGCGTCCTTTTGTCTTGTATATATACCCACCTGTGGGGGTCCATAGAGATGAGGAGCCCCCATGTATTGAGCAGGGTACCGGGCAGCATAGGATAGTCATAGTATTTGGCAGTGGCATCGAGTACTACCGAGCTATCACCTATGAATACATGCGCCACCGTCCGGTCAAAGTCTGTCAAAGACGTAGCAAGGGTATCTACCCTGCCGTGCTCAGGGGTACTGACCAGTAGCGGGGCAGCATCGTAGCCATACTCTATGAGCAGTCGCACCAGCGCCAGATTGATCTCCGTAGAGTTGCCCTTCTTGTCCAGCCATACTTTGGCCAGAGGACGCGCAGAGAGGCTATCCCGTCCATCCCAGGTGATATGCCTCCGCACCAGGTCGTAGATACGGGCCAGTTTCTCCTGATCATCCGTCAGTGAGCGTATCCGCTTGTCAAAGTCTGATTTGATAGGTAGCTCCGCGCTCAGGCGCGGCAGATAGTCCGGGCGTACAGATAGGTCCTCTACTATTTTGTTTACCTGCTTATTAGCCAGGTCTTTTTTCACCTCCCCAGCCGTAGAGATCGATGCGATATATATGGATAAGTGCTCCAGATTTTCGGGCGAGTAAAGGCTAAATGACTCTCCCTGCCATGACGGTAGTTGATTGAATTGATATTCTGACTCGCGCACTTTGGTGGGCTGCATTTCACCGTTCAGGTGGGTCTGGCGGGCCGTCTCGCGGCTCTCATTGATATCAGGTGTATAGCCTCCCACCAGCGTGGCCTGCAGATGGACCGCCTCAGGAGTACTCATGCGAAACTCCGAGTGCTCGGTAGGATATTGCGATTGAAACCGCCATGCCGGCAGTTTCTCCTCATAGGGTATGTTTATACTATAAGATACTTTTAGCAGCATGCCGCGCCTGATACGGATGGGAGCCTGCTCCAGGTGCAGGGTAGCAGGACGTGTCACCTCTCTCGTCACTGCGGCCTTGGTAGTCTGGTCTATATCTACGGTAGAGATGCTCAGTCGTGTGTAGCGAGCCAGCGAGGAGCACTGATAGAAAACCAGCTCCGAGAGGCCTTTGTCTACCTTGTGGTCATGAAAGAACTTGATAGTGAGCTGACGGTCCAGCCGGATCGAGTAGTCATTATTTACGGATATGTCCCCCTTATCGCTCAGTACCATTACCTCCGCAGTAGGTTCAAAAGAACAGACATTCATCAGCAGGCCGCGCCGGTCTGTGGCGTCGTCCTGACATATGGCGCCAAGACCCATGCCAAGGACCGCCAGCAAAAACAATAACTTTCTCAAAATGATTTACCTATACGACCGCAAGAAATAAAATAGTACGAAAAAAGGCCGCAATAGATGCGCCATTATTGTAAACAGTGGAGCTGTGGGTGTACCATTCCGGTTCAAAAACAATCCTGTGCCTTATTTGCACGTCGGTTAAAAAACAATTCAACAAGGCTCTTTTGATTTAGATTTATCTGTAGCCGCTCACCCGCGCTTCGGTTCAAAATCAATTTTACCTTAATCTCATAAGCCAATAAAGATCAAATACTTAAATAGTCCTCATCGGTTCAAAATCATTTCCAGCAATTTCCCCTCTCAGTCGAAAAACAACTCCTTTAATCCCTATCTTCACCCACATGAATATAATTTTTGCCACCTCCAATGCCCACAAGGTAGAGGAGATCCGCGCCGTCCTGCCCCCTGGCTTTACCGTCCAAAGTCTCAAAGACATCGGCTTCACAGAGGAGCTGCCCGAGACACAAGCGACCATCGAAGGCAATTCGCTTCAAAAAGCTCAAACCCTGTCTGAAAAGCTGAACGGGGTAACCTGCTTCTCTGAGGATACGGGCCTGGAGATAGATGCGCTGGATGGTAGACCGGGCGTCTACTCAGCCCGCTATGCCGGACCATCGGCCACTTTTGCGGACAATGTAGCCAAAGTGCTGGCCGAGATGGCGGGTCAGGCAGACCGTCGGGCCAGATTCAAGACGGTGATCACATACTATACACATGGCCGGTCCGTTCAGTTTACAGGACTATGTGAGGGGACTATCCTTAGCACGCCTCGCGGCACCGAAGGCTTTGGTTATGACCCGATTTTCATACCGGAGGGATGCAACCTTTCCTTTGCCGAGATGCGTCTAGAAGATAAGAACCAGATCAGCCATCGCCGCAGAGCTGTAGACCAGTTTCTGGCGTATCTGAAAAGGTCCGGATAGTTTCGCATTTGTCCACGAAAAATATTATATTCGTTTAACTGCGTAAAAACTCAGAAAGACATGGCGGTGGCTACCAAACCTACATACAGCGAGCAGGACATCATAGAGGGATGTGTCAAGGGTGACAGAAAGTTTCAAGAGCTTCTGTACCACACTTATTCTTCCAAGATGTTTTCGGTATGCCTGCGGTACGCTAATGAATACGCCACTGCTGAGGATCTGCTACAAGAGGGATTTGTGAAAGTATTTAAAAATATGGAGAAGTTTCGCGGCGAAGGTTCCTTTGAGGGCTGGATCCGAAGGATTTTTGTCAATAATTCCATCGAGCACTTTCGCAAGAAAGCCAATATGTATGTAGTGCAGGAGACTGAGGCCCTGACCTATGAATACTATGATGACAATGCCCTGAGCAAGCTGATGAAAGAAGACCTGCTCAAGTTGATACAGTCTCTATCCTCCGGCTACAGGACCATATTTAACCTCTATGTGATAGAAGGCTACTCTCACAAGGAGATAGCAGTGATGCTCGGTGTGACCGAAGGCACCTCTAAGTCGCAGCTGGCACGCGCACGCTACCTGCTGCAAAAAAAAATAGTGGACCTCATGCCGCACATGAAATACGAACTACCCGACCAGGAAGCATCAATCTAATATAAAAACCACACCGAAAAGTACTAAGAGATGATAAGTGACAAAAATATGGAAGAGCGGAATGATGCCTTTGACAGCGCGATCAGGGAGAAAATGTCCGGCCATGAGCCAGTAGTGCCTCACGCTCTTTGGACCCGCATATCTGCCGAGCTCAATGAATCAGAAGAGGTGGCGACTCCGGCTATGCCGCAGATAGTACCTCCTGCATCTGCCACCCCATGGTGGAGAGTAGCCGCCGCTGCAGCTGTAATATTAACGGTCGGTGCTGCCTCATTATTGTTTATCCTGCAGCCTGAGTCCGAAAATATGACTGCCGCAGCGAAGCCTGCCGGCAAAAATGCACCGGCAGCTACAGTCGCCACTCAGACACCTGAGACTCCTCAGGTAGCAGTGGCACTCACACCTGCTATAGAGAAAAAAGCAACAACACCTGTGGTGCCAAAGACCGCTCTGCCGGCGATCAGTAAATCTGTAGCCGACAAAGCACCTGAGCCGAAAGCTACTCAGATAGTCACCCCTGCTGCTGGTGACAATGATGCAGCACTGGCCTCTGCCCCTGCGGTGTCTCCGGCCAGTACACTGGATATGGGCAATGTACCGGCATTTTCACTCAAAAGATTGTCTTCACCAGAGTCTCTGAATGATGAGATCACTATCATCAAATCTGCCCCATCTAAAAAGAAACATCACAAGCATAATGGTGACGAAGAGACAACCCGCGTCATCATTCTCAATAAAAAGTTTGAAAGTCAGCCTGATATCCGCTATCAGCTACCAGTTAGGTTTTAATAGTAGCAAAGGCCACAAGCCAGACCATATTTGTGAGCGAGGCAAGCACCCATTTCAGGTGCTTGTTTCGTTTCTAGCCTGATCCATATCATATGTTTGTATTCGTTTTATACGTGCAGGACACTGCACCTACAGACTGTGAACAATCTTTTGCTAATCCAGTCAATAAGCTTTAGGTTTGCCCACACTCAAAAAACGAATAACAGAAATGGGACAGAAAATCACGATCAACAATGGCAAACTCAATGTGCCAAATAATCCTATCGTTCCCTTTATAGAAGGTGATGGCACAGGACCAGATATATGGAGAGCATCGGTACGCGTGCTGGATGCTGCAGTGCAAAAAGCATACAATGGTGAGCGCAAAATAGAATGGCTCGAAGTACTGGCCGGCGAGAAGGCCTTTAATCAAACCGGTAGCTGGCTGCCAGATGAGACGCTCCAAAAGTTTGATGAATATCTGGTCGGTATCAAGGGACCACTGACCACACCAGTAGGTGGTGGCATCCGCTCACTGAATGTAGCCCTGCGCCAGATACTGGACCTCTACGTATGCCTGCGTCCTGTGCAGTACTACTCCGGCACGCCATCTCCTGTCAAAAAACCAGAGGCGGTAGATATGGTCATCTTCCGTGAAAATACAGAAGACATCTATGCAGGTATAGAATATGCAGGCGGTACAGTAGAGGCCAAGAAGGTTCTCGACTTTATAGCTGAAAATTTCCCTAAAGACTTTAGCAAGATCCGCTTTGGTACAAAGGAGAAAGCTGAAGAATTTTGGAAAAAGGTAGGCATCAGCGAAGAAACCGATGTATGCGTAGGCCTCGGTATCAAGCCGGTGAGCAAGACAGGTACTTACCGTCTGATGGATGCAGCTATAAGCTATGCAGTGAAGCACAAGCGCAAGAGCGTAACGATCGTACACAAGGGCAACATCATGAAGTTTACCGAAGGTGGCTTTAGGGATTGGGCTTACGCCTTTGCAGAAAAGTACTTTGGCGATAAGGTTTATACCTGGGCTACATGGGAGAAGACCAAGAAAGAGAAAGGCGAAGCCGCAGCTAATGATGAGCAGAAAGCAGCCGTAGCCGCAGGCAAGATCATTATCAAGGATGCTATAGCAGATATCGCCCTCCAGCAGGTATTGACACGCCCTGAGGATTTTGACGTGATAGCTACGCTCAACCTCAATGGTGACTACCTGTCTGACGCACTGGCGGCACAGATCGGTGGTATCGGTATCGCACCGGGCGCCAATATAAACTATGTGACAGGCCACGCTATATTTGAGGCTACCCACGGTACAGCACCTAAGTACGCTAATCTGGACAAAGTGAATCCGGGCTCAGTGATTCTCTCTGGTGCTATGATGCTGGAGTACTTTGGCTGGGATGAGGCAGCCCAGATGATCCACAAGGGTCTCGGCGCGGCTATCGCAGGCAAGAGGGTAACGTATGACTTTGCCCGCCTCATGGATGGCGCTACAGAGATCAAATGCTCTGAGTTTGGCGATGAGATCATCAAGCATTTTTAATAAAAGATCCTGGATAAATACAAACAGCCGGTATGACCTACCGGCTGTTTGTATTTATGGCCGGTAGTGACTACTGGTGTCAGCCAACGTAGGTCGGATGGCCGACAGCGTGGTGGCTGCCATGAGCATGTAGCCTTTACTATTGTGATGCCCGTCATAGTGCCAGAAGTAGCTATCTGCAGTAGAGTGCGTGCTGTCTAAATACGCACGATAAAGCGGCAGCAGATCGGCCACCTGCACCTCCGGATAGCTATGGAGGTACGAGAGCATAGGCCCGAAATCGTACCGGTATTTACCATCTATGATCTCACCTTTCTGAGGATGAAAGGCTATAATCAGTCTGACGCCGTGCTGACGACACAGAGAGATATACTGATCCAGAAGCTGGCGGGTGCTTGCATTCATCTCCTCTATTTCGTCCGGTGTGGCCTCCTCTTTTCGCAGCAGTTCGTTGTATCCCAGTACCGAAAAAAACTCCCGGCTGATATAGCTGACGGCGTAGAGCGGCTCCCACCAGGGGGCAGGCTTAAATAGTACGCTTCCATCGCTCCGAAATCGCTCCAAACCACCTCGCACTACTACATCTGTCAGCATATCGCCGCTACCCCAAGACTGGATCACGATATCCGGCTCATATCGCAGCAACTTATTCCGCAACTGCATGTAATTGTAAAAAGGATCACTCCCACACATTCCCGCATTCATAATATAGCAAGCGCTATCTCCTGTCCTCCTCAGCATATGGATCATCTGAGCTGGGTAGCTTGAGTCGTATGGAGCGCCATCACCCTCTGTGAAAGAATCCCCGAGTGCCAATACTCTTTTTTGCCCTTTTGCGCCCCTCCGATTCCACTCAGTGTCGGGCAACCCTTCGGAGTTGGTAGGTCGGTCGTACCTATACTCAGGTTTGGATATGATATGTTTTCGTCCCTTGCTATCCCAGGTATAATACCACCCTCGGGAAGAGGGTATATAGATACTGCTATAAAATCCGGATATCTTCTCTAAATAGGTCTTATTATAACCAGACAGTACCAACACACATTCTATTAAAACCATGCAGCACAGGATGGAGTATATCAGGAGCGTAGCTTCAGTAGAAACACGAAACCCGGATTTGTGTAATATCCAGGATATCAAAAAAAAGAAGAAGCCAAAGTAAAGATAAGGTGCCAGATGGGTGTGCCACTTGATAGCAGGGTAGCCTATTTTTGATATCCAATATGCCTCCCAGAGGCAATAAAAAGTAAGCATGGCTATAGGGAGCCAGATTATAATAGATGCGGACACCGTGATATGAAACGTGCGCTTCCTATCGAGATATGCAAATAACTTCTGCAAGTAATGACCTTTTAGAAACAAGATAAACGATAATATTTATCATACACAAAACAGACCCATGTTATCTGTAATCTGCCAAGGTCCTCCTATATTAGCGCCGCATTCTGATACAGATCATGATAGAAACAGATATACTCATCATCGGCGCGGGCCCGGTAGGGCTTTTTACGGTATTTGAGGCGGGGTTATTGAAACTGCGGTGCCATCTGATAGATGTGCTACCACAGCCGGGAGGCCAGCTGACAGAGGTCTACCCTAAGAAGCCGATCTACGATATACCCGGCTTCCCGTCTGTATTGGCCAGTGACCTGATCACTAACCTGATGGAGCAGATAGCACCATTCAAACCAGAGTTTACTTTTGGTGAAAGGGCCGAGAAGCTGGAAAAGCTGGAGGATGGTAAATTTCTCCTGACTACTCATAAAGGCACACAACTCAAGGCTCCTGTGATAGCCATAGCCGGCGGGCTGGGTTGTTTTGAACCCAAACGTCCTCCTATCTCCAATGTCCGCGACTTTGAGGAAAAGGGTATAGACTATATGGTACGCGACCCAAAAAAATATCAAGGCAAACGAGTCGTCATATCAGGCGGCGGAGACTCTGCACTGGACTGGACCATATACCTGGCAGATGTAGCCTCCGAGGTAGTGATGGTGCACCGCAGGGATACTTTTCGCGGCCACCTCGACTCTGTAGACAAAGTGATGCAACTGGCCAAAGATGGCAAAGTAAAACTGATCACCGAGGCAGAGGTGACCGGCGTATCGGGCAATGGTGTGCTCAAGTCACTCACCATCCAGAAAAACAGCGGCGAAACTCATGATCTGCCTACAGACTGCTGGCTGCCGCTATATGGCCTCTCCCCTATGCTCGGACCTATAGCAGACTGGGGGCTAAACCTGGATGGCAAATCCATAGCAGTCAATACTTTTGACTATAGCACCAATGTGAAAGGCATCTTTGCCGTGGGCGATATCAACGAATATCCTGGCAAGTTGAAACTGATCCTCTGCGGATTCCATGAGGCCACACTGATGGTACAGTCAGCCTTTGGGATCGTGTATCCGGACAAAAAGAAACACTTCAAGTATACTACAGTGGCAGGCATAGACGGATTTTAACATATGAAAATGGGCCTATCTGTCAGCTATGCTGGACAGTCGGAAAGAAGCGGTCAAAACTGTACTTGTGTGGCATGAATATTGACACGATTTTTGAAACCAAAATTCTCTTTAACCATTTAAATTTCATCTCAGATCATGAAAAAACTATTCACCATCTTCACTTTTGCGGCATTGACTCTGGCCACTTCGGAGATCAACGCCCAGGCCTGGACCAAGGAATCCAAGCAAATATCTATCGGACTCGGTGCTGCTGATATGTGGCACTTTGGCACATGGGATAGGAGCGTATACGGCTACTATGGTACCGCATTTGCGCCGATCACAGGCCAGCTCAGCGTACAGGGCGAGTTTGGAGTACATAAATATGTGGGCGTAGGATTTAACGTCGGCATTGGTGGCCGTTCGCATCCGCGCTATGCCGCTGTATGGTCTCCGGGCTATGTTTATGGTTATGGCTCAGAATTTAATATTCCTCTGGGTGCCATAGCAAACTTCCACTTCTACCAGCTCATAGCAGACAAGACTGGCAAAGGCGGCAAGATGCACAGCGATAAACTCGACATATATGCAGGTCTTAACCTCGGAACAGGTGTAGCCATACATCCTGCAGACGGAGGCTACTTTAGCTCTACCCAGGTGAGCGCACTTTTCTGGGTAGGACCGCAGGTAGGTATCAACTACTTCTTCACTCCCAAAATCGGTGTGAAGGGAGAATTTGGCTACGGCAAAACGTTTGTAAACGCTGGCGTAGTCTTTAACCTCTAATTTAATCAGTCTTTTTTGGATAAGAAAGCCTCCTTGCGAGGCTTTTCTGATTTAGTGCAGCAGTGATGATCGTAGAGCAATCTGTAAAATAAAAAATGCACGACCTTAGCCGTGCATTTTTCATACTGGAAAGAGAAGATATTAGTTTAGCGTGCAGCTTCTGGGTGTACCACCGGATATATACTGTGCATCACCTTTGCATATCACAGCAGCCTGGCTCTGAGAAGCTCCCGGTATTACTATCACCTGGGCGGGAGCACCATTTTGGGTGCAGGTACAGGTATAATCTTTTTTGCAAGATGAGAATGTGGCAAGGCCCGCTACGCAGCAGAGGATAAATAGTTTTTTCATAATTATTGTGGTTTTATTTTCCTCAAAGTTAAAATTTATCAAAGCCCAACCAAGTATCTAAACATATAAATAAAACACAACAATTAATATTCAGAAATCCATAGTCTTTCAAAGACATGAAACCTTTTTATATTCAGCCATATGAGTGATAGTGTACAAATCGAGCAGGGCTGGAAAGAAGCACTTAAAAGTGAATTCTCACAGCAGTACTTTGCGAACATTAAGCAATTTATAATAGAGCAAAAAAATAAGGGCAAACAGGTATATCCACCTGGCTCCCTTATCTTCAATGCGTTTAACCTCACTCCGTTTGATAAGGTAGAAGTAGTGATACTCGGGCAGGATCCGTACCATGGCCCTGGGCAGGCACATGGGCTGAGCTTCTCTGTACCACATGGTATCAAGCCACCTCCATCTCTGGTCAATATCTATAAGGAACTGAAAGCGGACCTCGGCATAGATACACCTGTACACGGCAATCTGGAGGCCTGGGCACGGCAAGGTGTCATGCTGCTTAATGCCTTTCTGACCGTGAACGCGCATGAAGCAGCGTCTCATCAAAAGGCAGGCTGGGAGACCTTCACCGATGCCGTGATCAAGACTATCTCTGATAGAAAGGAGAACGTGGTCTTTATTCTCTGGGGCAAATTTGCACAGCAAAAAGAAGTGCTGATAGATAAGACCAGACACCACGTGATCAAGTCTGCCCACCCCTCTCCTTTCTCTGCAGACTCTGGCTTCTTTGGCAGCAGGCCATTCAGCAAGACAAATGAATACCTGCGCCAGCATGGCAAGACGGAGATCGACTGGAGGCTATGATTGGCTCACACTTTTAAAGCGCCACCGAATCATTATATTCACGCTCCTGTTTGGCATGCCGAAACAGGAAATTTCAAATATCAACTTTTTAATATAAATGGAGCTCCCTAAGACATATGACCCCAAGGCGGTAGAGGACAAATGGTACCAGTACTGGCTAAAGCATGATTTCTTTCACTCAGAGCCTGATGAGCGGGAGCCATATACCGTCGTGATCCCGCCACCCAATGTGACAGGCGTACTGCACATGGGCCATATGCTCAATAATACGATACAAGACATCCTCGTGCGCAAGGCGCGTATGCAGGGCAAAAACGCCTGCTGGGTGCCAGGCACTGATCATGCCTCTATCGCCACAGAGGCCAAGGTAGTAGGCATGCTCAAAGAGAAAGGCATAGATAAGAAGAGCCTCACACGTGAGAAATTTCTGGAGTATGCCTGGGAGTGGAAAGAGAAATACGGCGGCATCATCCTGAAGCAACTGGAGAAGCTCGGGGCTTCCTGCGATTGGCAGCGTACACGCTTCACTATGGAGGATGATCTGAGCGAGGCAGTCATAGATGTATTCATAGACCTGTATAAAAAGGGTCAGATTTACCGCGGCGTACGCATGGTGAATTGGGACCCTCAAGGTCTCACTGCCATCAGTGACGAAGAGGTGATCCACAAAGAGGTAAACTCTAAGCTCTACTATGTGAAGTACAAAGTGGAGGGCACAGCAGACGAATGGATCACAATAGCCACCACGCGCCCTGAGACTATCCTCGGCGATACTGCTGTGTGCGTACATCCTGACGATGAGCGGTACAAGCACCTGCGCGGCAAGCGTGTGATCATCCCGATGGTCAATCGCTCTGTACCGGTGATCTTTGATGACTATATTGATATGGAGTTTGGTACCGGTGCCCTGAAGGTGACACCTGCCCACGATATCAATGACTACAACCTCGGCATCAAGCACAATCTGGAAGTGATAGACACTTTAACTCCCGATGGCAAGCTGAGTGCTGCTGCGGGTTTCTACGTAGGCGAAGATCGCTTTGCAGTGCGCAAGAAGATAGCAGAAGACCTGGCCGAGATGGGTCAGATCGTGAAAGTAGAAGAGATCAAGAACAAAGTGGGCACCTCCGAGCGTACGGGCGCGGTGATCGAGCCAAAGCTGTCCATGCAGTGGTTTCTCAAGATGGATAAGGTATCAAAGCCTGCGCTGGAGAATGTACTGAATGGCAACATCAAACTGATACCGGATAAGTTTATCAATACCTATAAGCACTGGATGGAGAATGTACACGACTGGTGTATCTCCCGCCAGCTCTGGTGGGGCCAGCGCATACCGGCATGGTATGATGAGAAAGGCAATCTGGTAGCTGTAGCCAAGACTAAAGAAGAAGCGTTAAGCCAGTCTGCTACCAACGGTCAACAGTCAACGAATCTGCAACAGGATGAAGATGTACTCGATACCTGGTTCTCCTCATGGCTGTGGCCTATCTCCGTGTTTGATGGATTTAAAAATCCTGACGGCAAGGATATCAACTACTACTACCCTACCAATGATCTGGTGACTGCTCCGGAGATCCTCTTCTTCTGGGTAGCGCGTATGATCATAGCGGGTTATGAATATCGTGGCGAGAAGCCTTTCACAAATGTATACCTGACGGGTATCGTGCGTGACAAGCTGGGCCGCAAGATGAGCAAGTCTCTCGGCAACTCGCCTGACCCACTCGACCTGATAGAGAAATACGGTGCCGATGGCGTGCGTATGGGCATGCTCATATCCTCGCCTGCCGGCAATGACCTCCTCTTTGATGAAAGCTACTGCCAGCAGGGCAGCGGTTTTGGCAATAAGGTATGGAATGCTTTCCGCCTGGTGAAAGGCTGGGAAGTAGTGGACGGCGCTAATGCGGATAACCAGATCGCCATAGACTGGTTTGAGGCGAAGTGCAACAAGGTAATGGAACAGCTCGAAGACCATTACAGCAAATACCGTATCAGCGACGCGCTCATGACCATCTATAAGCTGATCTGGGATGACTTCTGCTCGTGGTACCTGGAGATGATCAAGCCGGACTATGTAGACGGCAAATCACAACCGATAGACCGTGCTACCTATGATGCTACCATCCGCTTCTTTGAGCGGCTGATGAAGCTGCTGCATCCTGTCATGCCTTTCATCTCTGAGGAGATATACCAGCTGCTCGGTGAGCGTACAGAGCGCGATAGTATCTGCGTGTCGGCATACCCTGTAGCCAGCACACCTGACGAGCAGCTACTCGCAGAGGCTGACCTGGCCATAGAGATCATCACCGGCATCCGCGAGATCCGCGCCAAGGTACAGAAGAAGAACCACGAGACGGTAGACGTACTCTGGTCAGGCAAAGGTGCTGTATCTTTTGATCGCTTTGCAGGCAAGATAGCCAAGCTCTGCAAGGTAGAGAACTGGTCACAAACATCTGAAGATGTCAAACAGGCACGTCCACTCGTATTGAAAGAATACAAGCTATTTGTACAAACCGGAGAGGTAGCAGATCCTGCTGCGGAGCGTGAGAAGCTACTCAAAGAACTGGACTACGCTAAGGGCTTTCTCGCGTCAGTGGAGAAAAAACTCGCTAATGAAAAGTTCGTAGCCAATGCCAAAGCAGAAGTACTGGAGAGTGAGAAGAAGAAAAAAGAAGACACCCTGAAAAAGATCGCGCTGATAGAACAGACTCTGGCTGAGTAACTTTTACATATCCGGGTGCGTATACTACAAGTCAAAATACGTTGATAAATAAGGCTTTTTGTGCCCTATTTTGATTAAACTTGTATCAGACGAAATCCCGAAGAATATGCGTCAATTATACTCCCTCCTGGCGGTCTGCCTCCTGACGGTCACAGCCGTGGCACAGCAGGTACAGAAAGCTCCATTATCATCCTCAGATGTAAAAAAGGAAGGAAGGCAGCCAGACAAACTCGGCAGCCTACTGCTGCACCGCAAGCTCCGTGATGTTCGCTATGCACAAAGCACAGAGCTGGAGCATATCATGGTAAAAGGTGACCCGGGTGCGATACAAGCACTCACCACTCAATATCATGGGGTATATAAGTATAGCGTGGGCAGGATCTCGTCAGTATCGATAGCATATAAAGACCTCTCGGCATTTGCGGCATCTCCGTCAGTAGAGGCGGTGGAGGCGGGCGCAGACATCGGCCATGGCAAAGCATTTATGGATACGGCGCGTATCATGAATAATATAGACAGTGCCCAGCAGGGTATAGCGCCGCTTGCGATGCCCTACAAAGGTGCGGGTGTGGTGGTGGGTATCATAGACGGTGGTATCTACTTCCGGCATCAGGACTTTCGCAAGGCGAATGGCGATACGCGTGTGCGATACATATGGGATCAGACCAGCACAGCAGGTACTGCCCCGGGGCCATACAACTATGGCAGCCAGTGGGACTCTGCGCAGATCAATGCCGGCACATGTGGACACATGGAGCCCAGCAGTGATCAAGGGCATGGTACAGCCGCCGCAGGTGTAGCCGCCGGCAATGGCTCCAGCTGGGACACGGGTGATGCATACCTGCGCGGCCGGTACGCAGGTGTAGCACCGGAGGCCAATATCATAGTGGTCAGAATAGATGGTACACGTCCGGACTATCTGGCCACAGTGGCAGATGCGGTCAACTATATCTACACCAAAGCTACTGCTCTCGGTATGCCGTGCGTGATCAATACAAGTATCGGCACCTACTATGGGCCGCGAGATGGCTCCGAGCTATCGGTACAAACCATGGAGAGCATGCTGGATCAGCAGCCTGGACGTGTGCTGGTAGCCGCAGCGGGCAATGCAGGTAATGTGAAATACCATCTCTCCTATCCGCTGAGCGCCACTGACTCTCTGTGGACGTGGTTTATCTACAATGCTAATATACCCGGTATCTACTTTGACCTATGGGCAGATACGGCACAGTTTCGCAATGCTTTGTTTGCTCTGGGCTGTGATGTAGGCGCTACAGGAGCAGTGCGGGGCCGTACTCCTTATTTGAATGCACTTACCAGCTTCAACTATGGCACCGGTACGTATGCTGAGATAAACGATACACTCAGGCAGGGCTCCACAGTACTCGGAAGCTATAGCATAGGCGTGACTAAATACGAGGGCTCGTATCACATAGAGTTCTTTGCATCTCCCACCACTACCTCAGATATCTGGCGCCTGGAAACCCGCGGACAAGGTACGTTTGACCTTTGGGCCAGCAGCTCACTCATCGGTACCAGCAGTTTTGCGACTCTGGGCAATCCCGGTGGATGGCCTAATTATCGATTCCCGGATACGATCTCCAGTATAGTAGCCGGCTGGCAGTGTTCGCCCAAAGTCATCACTGTAGCTAACTACTTCAATCGTAAAGGGTACCGCAATATAGATAGCACATACGTCAATCTGGGTGTAGTGCCGGGGGCCAGGTCGGCTTCATCGTCTGTAGGGCCTACACGCGACGGTCGTATCAAACCTGATATCGGAGCCACCGGTGACGTGCTCCTGACTACCGGAGATTCTACCTACATATCCCAGCTTACGCTCTCCGGAGGGGCCAACAGACAAAAAATAGCCCTGGGAGGCAAGCATGTGCGCGATGGAGGCACTTCTATGGCTTCACCCATCGTGGCGGGTTCTGCGGCGCTCTACCTGCAGGAGCACCCTACGGCTACCTATACAGAGGTGATGCTTGCATTCAGGCGTACTGCCAAGAAAGATACCTTCACCTCTACTGTAAACATCCCTAACGTACGCTTCGGTTGGGGCAAGATCAACACTTATCAGGCGCTCCTCAATCCCGTAGTGTATGGCTGTATGGATACGGGATCTATCAATTATAATCCTAACGCCACTATAGATACCGGAGGTTGTATTCCTAAAGTATATGGCTGCACTGACACAGGGTCTATCAACTACAATGCGCAAGCGAATGTCAACAATGGCACTTGCATTCCTAAGGTCTATGGCTGTACTGACACTGGTTCGATCAATTACAATGCGCAGGCAAACGTGAATAATGGTACTTGTATTCCTAAGGTCTACGGCTGCACTGACACTGGTTCGATCAATTACAATGCGCAGGCAAACGTGAATAATGGCACTTGCATTCCTAAGGTATATGGCTGTACAGACACAGGGTCTATCAACTACA
>JAFDYQ010000009.1 GCA_018267365.1 Bacteroidota bacterium
CCTGCCGAATTGCGCACGATGGCCTGGTAGTTGATTCCTTGAGGCGGAGCCTGAGACAGGAGCATATTGCAGAAGGTCACAGCCAGAATGAAGAATGCTTTTTTCATTTTGAAGAGGGTGAGGGTTGATGGATGTATTTGTCAAGGATTTACAGGCTTCAAAAATAAAGGTAGGTTAGCATCATTTTCACTACAAATACACTACAAGTGAGCTTTAACAACTTGTACCTCTGTATATTTGATCTACAAGAAAAGCATACATGCGACCCGGTAAGGATATACAGGCCCTCGATGATATATATGAGATGATCTGGCAGGATACGGAAAAGGCTATGGATATGGCCCTAAAAGCCTATAAAAAGTATAATACCCCGCGCCTCAACTATCCTTTTGCAAAAATACAGACGCTAATCTTCATCCTCCATCAGGTAGTCACCAAGGTGCCTAAACAAACCATAGATCCTATCCGGCTAAAAAAATACTTTCAAAAAAACGGATATGACTCTGATGCTGCGCTGATCCTGCTCTGGACCATCCGCTCTCTGGTAGCAAAAAGGCGCCATGATGAGGCCATACAGTACGATCAGGAATACGAGGAGAAATATGCTGCTGCCGCGGGTGCCATCCATCAGGCAGAGCGCATCCTGACCACAGGACAATACCGTCTGATGCGCGACCTCAATAAAGCTAATCAGGTAGAGCAGGCGCTTCAGGCGGAAAATCTTTTGAGGGCACATCCTGAGCAGACAGCGTACTATCGGATCACACTCTCCAGTGTACTACAGTTCAAGGCTGAAGCGCTGAGCCATACCGGCGATATAGCTTCTGCCCAAAGGGCGATAAATGAAGCAGTGCAGTTGGTAGATACTCCAGGCACCTCGCCTTACCATTCCTTCGTTTGCCACTATTTCAAGGGTAATGTAGCTGCCATCGCGGGCAAAAATGAAGATGCGCTGCAGAGCTATTTGCTATTGGCTGAAAAATATGGGGGCAATGCCTTTTATGACAGGCTACTTATGTACGTTTATATCCAGATATTTAAAATGCTGAATGAGCAGTGGGCAAAAGCCACAGCAGCAAATAAGCCGGCACTCGTAGCAGGCCAAAAGAAATATCTGGCGCTCGCACAGTCACTGCTACATACTCAGGCGCGGCCCTATATCATACACTATCTACACCTGACCGAAGCCAGACTAAAAAGAGTGCTGGGGGAATACGACAGCGCAATATCACTGCTGGCCAAATCCCTGCGCCATTTCGACAGTATACAGTATACTAACCATGTGATAGATATATACGAGGAAGCGTATCTAAACTATCGCGACCGTGCCGAAAAAACCCAGCTACCCCGGCACTATCATAAAGCTATGCACACCCTGGTCAAGGTAAACAACCTCCACCATAAGTATAATCAGGCACAAGGCAAGGAGAAAATGGAAGCTCTGATCAATAAATACGAGCTTCAGCAAAAAGAGCTGAACGAAAAATTACTACATCAGAAAATGGATGCAATGAATAAAGAGATGCAAATGACAGCGCTCAACCTGCAGGAAAAAGTAATGGTACTGGACGAGCTAAAAGGCTACGTGACATCCCTAAAGAAAAAAGGGAAGGAAACCAATGAACTCATCCGGACCATCTCGCGCAAGATAGACAGTGTGATCATAACTGAGCAAGACAAGTCTACCCTGCAACAAAAGATAAGTGCAGCGGGTAGCGACTTTATGAGCATACTCTCTGACCGGTATCCCGATCTCAGCATGCTGGAGATACGCATGTGCACACTGCTCAAAACCGGCATGACCAATAAAGAGCTATCCAAAATCTATGGCCAGAGCGAAAAAAGCTATGAGCAGCACCGCTACCGCATCAAGAAAAAAATGGGCCTGGGCCGTGATGAGAAATTAGTGCGTGTGCTGAATAAGCTGACGGCCCCCAAAGATTGAGCTGCGAATAAAATAAAAAAGGGATACAGTTTCCCATATCCCCGCTCTTCCGGTAAGAAAAGTAAAAAGGTAGTTTTAGGTGTGAGGTGGATCAAAACAAAGGACAGGAGCCGGAGCGCCCGCCTTTGTTTCTAACAAAACCATTACTCTGAAAAAACAGTGCTCTTTCACAGGTATCGTTATTGCTATTTGGTCACCACTACTTTGCTCCGCACATCTGACCTCTCCCTGGTAGTCAGATAATATATACCCGATGCTATACCTCCGGCGGTGAATGAATAAGGCACGCCGGCTGCGAGCTTCATCTCAGCTATCTGAGCACCCAGCGCATCTACCAAAACGAAGTCCCCGCTGACATCACACGTGATCACAAATGTTCCGTTATTGGGATTAGGGTACAGGTCTAGCCGGACAGTGCCAGCAGGTACTTCGTCTATGCCGGTGCACACCTTGAGTGTGATAGTGTCTGTGGCGCTGTTGGTACAGCCATTGGTATCTGTATAGGTATATTGTATGGTATAGTTGCCCGGAGCAGCGCTCAACAGGCCTATAGTATCATTGACCACTATACTGCCGCTAAAGGCACCACCTGCAGGCAGGCCTCCTTGCAGCATGACCGCCGGATAGGGGCCTATGCAGAATGAATTCTGAGGTAAATTGATAGATA
This sequence comes from Bacteroidota bacterium, assembly GCA_018267365.1. GTDB lineage: Bacteria > Bacteroidota > Bacteroidia > Chitinophagales > LD1 > UBA1941. The sequence continues at coordinate 2,613 of JAFDYQ010000009.1, forward strand.
CATTTGGCAGCGGATAGCCCTGCGCCAGTACCACTGTGTCTGTCACATGGCAGCCGTTGGCATCTGTAGAGATGTATGGATAGGAGCCTGACGGCAGACCGGATATCTGCGTAGGCGCCTGCAGACCGATGGCGTCTATCTCTACCCAGTCACTGGCAGAGTCCGTAGCTATATCGAGCCTCACTGCATCTACGCTATATGTACCGGGTAGCGGCACTGTCAGTATGGTAGCTACAACTGAGTCAGCCTGAGCATGATGTGTATACACCCTATGCCATGTGTGTGCCGGATACTCGCGTACAAATACGCTGTCTATATAGCCGGGAGTATACGTCTGATAGATATCTATCTCTGTAGCAGCCACAGGAGTACCGTAGCCTACTATCAGTGTATCCCGCTGGTCTCCGTAGCTGGATGCGGTCCAGGCCGTGCGGATATCTCCGTAGCTGGGATATGTATTGGGCGCTCCCAGCAGCTGATAGGCTGACCAGCCGCCCGGACTAGTACTGTACTCTCTGGATTTGTAGAGAACTGTATCTGCCCACTGCGGCCCGGAATAATAGGTCTGACTGTGGAATGTGACGCTATAAGAGCCGGTAGAATCTGAACTAAATACTATAGAACCGTCTGACAGGCCCACACAGGATACAGGATGAGAAAGGGTCACGACCGGTACAGCTGGCGTATTGACCGTGATCGTGGTAGTCAGTACAGTATCGCAGCTGAGGGTATCAGTATATGTGCCAGCCTGGCTGTAGGTATGCACACCTATATTGATCTGCTGACCGGTACAGATCTCCACGGCACTGTGAGGGTGCTGTACAGAAAGCACAGAGACATGTGCTGTATCGGCGCTGGTACAGCCGTTGACGCCGGTAGCCGTAGCGATATAAATATTGCTTTGAGTGGGAGTCACAGTGACTGTATGCGTAGTATCTGTAGTACTCCACAGCACAGATGCCGTAGTCGTGGCAGTGAGTGTAGTGCCGGCACCCGGGCACAGCGTGACCTGATGAGGGGAAACAGAGATGGATGGAGATGGCAGGCCGGCAGGTATGATGGCGCTATCTGTAGCAGAGCATCCGCGTGAGTCAGTGACCGTATAGTAGCTCACACCGGCGGGCAGTGCACCGATGGTCAGCGGACTCAGCAGGCCTACTGCGTCTATCTCTACCCAGTTGGTAGCCACATTTGTCGCTACGCCCATATTCACCTGATCTATGAGGTATGTACCTGGCAGTGGGATATGCAGGATGACAGATGTATGCGCAGTGCTCTGGACCGGCTGCACCGCATATACGGTATGCCAGATATTGGTACCAGCTTCTCTTACAGATACGGTATCTACCATGCCGGTGGTGTATGTTTCATAGATCGCTATCTCACTGGCCTGTACAGGCGGATTGTATCCCAGCACCACAGAGTCCCTGTGGCTGCCATAGCTCTGAGGAGTCCAGGACGTACCGATGTCGCCGTAGCTTGGGTAGGTGTTTGGTGCGCCGGTCAGTTGGGTGGCAGCATAGCCGCCGGAGCTGTATTGGGTACTATAGGCTATTACTGAGCTGGCCCAGCTGTAGCTGGAGCTATAGGTATGACCGCCCAGCGCCACGGTCAGTGCACTAGAGCTATCGGCTATCAGCTGCAGCACACCATCTGACCGACCCTGACAGCTGACGCCGTGGAGAACGGTATCCATATAGCTAAAGTGGCCAGAGATGAAAGTTATATTTCTTGTCACGATACTGTCGCAGCCAAAAGAGTCTATATATGTACCGCTCACAGTATAAGAGTGGCCATTGATGGTGATGGATGGCACATTGCATACATTATATACGTCGTGTATCTGCGGGATCGTAGTATAGGTGATGACTACATTCACAAAGCTATCGCATGCATATGGTATGGCATGGATCCCTGAGCCATGATAGGTCACCCCTCTGAAGGTCACACTATCATACCGGCAGATGGTAAATGGATACGATATGACAGGAACTGAAGAATACTGTACAGACACGGTATCCTTGGCTACGCATCCGTTTGTATCTGTGACGGTGACGACAAATGTACCGGAGCCCTGATATACAAGTGTGTCGCCGCAGTTGTAGTTAGTACCATCGTACCAGTAGGCATCTGCCAAGGGGGCACCGCCAGTGGTCGTAGTGCTCCAGTGGTTTAGCTGAGGCCCGCAGCCCTGCAGGCCCGGATTAATGGTAGTGTTTATACCCGCGCATAGGTTAGTAGCCCCATACTCATAGGCACCCATGTCAGCTGTACCGATGCGCGCAAAACTACGGGCGTCTGTAGCGGGTGCTACGCCATTGTCTGAGGCATCTATGGCAGGGCTGCCGGCTATCAATGCTAAAGTGCCTTCGTATCGGCCATTGCCGCGCAGTACAGTATCGAGCACAGCTGTGGGAGTGCTGCCGTAGATATTGCCGGTGAGTACACCTCCCAGGTTTGAGCCCACTGTATCGGCTATGATATTATGTCCATTGGCAGAGGTGAATCCTCCGAACAATTCAGCTCCTGCTGTGTCGGCCGTATTCCCCACAAAAATGTTATTGCTGAGAGAGACCTGTCCGCTACCATAGTTACCTCGCATAATGGCACCGCCGCGCGAGGCGCTATGATTGCCATAAAAGGTACTGTTGCGTACCAATAGCTTGCCTCCTTGCGGGTTGGAGATCGCACCGCCGCCAAATACAACACTAGTAGAGTAGTTGTGGATGAAAGTGGAGTTAGTGATCTCCATGTATCCAAAGTTATTGCACACTGCACCGCCTCCGCTCAGGTAGCCATAGCCCCCGGTCGTATAGTTGCTATCAAAAGTGCAGTTAGTAATAAAGATAGTATCTCCGTTATTAAAGACAGCGCCCTCATCAGGAGAATGGTTCCCTTTCAGCAGGCAGTGATCCAGATGGACAGTGATGCCGCCGGAGCCGACAAATATTGCCGACCCGAAGCTTCCCACGCCGTTGTTCAAAAAGGTAAAGTTTCGGATGGTCACATGGGTACCGGCCGGTGAGCTTTGAAACCAGGTCGTACCCATTTGAGCCGATAGATCGCTCGGTCCGGTGATTTCAATTGAGGTAGTGGGTATAGGATCGATATAGTATTTGCCATCGGTATTCAGATTGCTGGGCGTACACACATTGATGATGTGCGGATGGTCAGGTGTGGTAGGGTGGGCATTGGCATCAGCTATCGCCTCATGGAGCGATCCCGGGCCTGTACCGGCACGTGTGACAGTATACGTATTGGCAAAGGACGTACAGCCTATCACGACGGCAGCGAGGGTGAGTAATATCTTTTTCATGTAATCGGTTTTGGTTTATAGCCCAAAACTACCTGCCCGATCACACCGAGTATAATTTATGGTATCAAATGCACCAGAATGGTGACAAGATGCAACCGCAGGAAATCTACTGAAGCGGAAAGGTCAGTCGGAAGACCGCTCCCCCGTCAGTGCCATATACCAGTGTGCCCTTCAGCTGACGTGCCAGTTCTGATATGATGCGCATGCCTAGTGTGCGACTCGCCCTCACATCAAAGCCTGCAGGCATTCCCGGGCCATTATCGGCATACAGGATGCTGCAGATATTGTCTGCATCTTTTGATATAGTTATGCGGATTGCACCACCGGATCTATTGATGCCTGCATATTTGATAGAGTTTGTGATCAGCTCATTTAGTATGACACCCAGAGGTATGGCCCGCTCCATATCCAGTGTGAGGCCCTCCGGCTCTACAGTGACTGTGACAGCTATAGCCTGAGCGCCAAAGACAAGCTTCAGGTCTGTACAGAGCTGGGTGATGTAGTCCGCCAAATGTATGGCAGAGAGTGCCTCCTGCGCATAGAGTTTCTGATGGATCAGTGCTATGCTCCTGACCCTGTTGTGGCTTTCTCGCAGAGCCTCTTTTGCCTTATCGTCTGTCATAGAGCTGGCCTGCAGGCTGAGCAGGCTGGAGACTATCTGTAGATTGTTCTTTACTCTGTGATGTATCTCCAGCATCAGAGTATCTTTCTCCGCGGCCTGCTCTTCTATTTGCTTTTTCTGTGCGGCCAGGAGCAGATTTGCGCGCTGGCTGGTGCGATAGTTTCTGACCACTACCAGTATGAGCAGGCAGAGCAGCACCAGTACGACAGCTGCGCCGATGATGATGGCGCGCAGGTTACTGTTTTCCTGTGCTTTCTGCTTCACCTGATAGCGTACCTCTATGTCGCGCTGAGCCATTTCAGCCCGCAGCTGCAGATTGGCCGCGGTCTGGCGCTGCGCATCACTGAGCACACTATCTCCCCATCGGTTATACTCCTGGTAGTATTTCAGCGCCTGAGCGTTCTGGCCGCGCAGTTGCGCTATATCACTCAGGGTTTTGTTTGACTCTTTGATGTATAGTTTCGCGTGGTATTCTGTAGCATCTCTCAGCAGACGCGAGGCATACCTCTCGGCATCAATCACTTTGCCCGTCTTCACATATAGTTTGCTCAGGAGGTCCAGCCCGTTCATCACATTCATAGGGCGCTTGATGCTATCCATCACAGCTACCGCCTGCAGCAGGCATTTTTCTGCCTCTTGCGTCTTTCCCATCTCCACATAGATATCGCCCATGCTGGTGAGAGAGGAGGCGTGCTCATAGTTGTTTTGCCCATTGAGGCGCGCCATATCCCTCACTACGGTGAGCATGATCTCGGCGGAGTCGTCCCTGCCGGCACGGTGATATTCGCTGGCTATATTGGCCGCTATGAGCTCGGCAAAGCCCCAGTTTTTCAAGGTAGCAGCCACCTCTGCTGCCCGCTTGTAGTACCGTATCGTGACCAGAGGGTCCCGACCCAGCGCATCATATACCGACGCGATATTGTTTGAGATGGTCGCTATCATTCGGTCGTTCTTGCATTGCTCCGCCACCCGCAGGCCATCTATATAGTACTGCAGCGAGCGGTCATAATCGCCCATATCCTGATACATACCCGCAGTGAGACTCAGGCACGACGCCTCATAGAAACCACTGCCGCCCTTACGCGCAAAGCCAATAGCTTTCTCATATAGCTCCATGCCCTCAGCAGGTTTGTTTTCTATCACGCGCACGAGGCCCATGGTCCTGTAGCCATCTGCCAGCAGCAGTGGGTAGCCATGGGCCAGGCGGACCTCCTCTGCGGCCAGTAGCCAGGCGGAGTCATTTTGTAGAAACTTCATCTCCCAGGCTATCTCTCCGCATATGCGCGCACGGGCGGTATCGCTGCGGGCCGCCGCCAGTTGGGATCTCAGGGCCGCCATACCACTAGCCTGACCACTGCAGGTGGCCAGGTATGGCAGCCAGAGCCCAAGCGCAAGAATGCAGCGACGGATCATGATATCTCAGGATACAAGCTGCAAACAATCTGGCAGCGAGGCAATTTTATGGTGTGAACTGCAGTAGTATGGTGATGACAGGCATCCATCATATCACTGTATGCGCCTTATCTTTTCAAACAGGTCGTCCTTATAGTTTCGGCTCAGCGGTATGGTTGCTTTGCCTACGGTCACCTCGGTGTGGCTGAGTGATTCTACTTTCTGGAGGTGTATCACATAGCTCTTGTGTATCTGCATAAAGAAATCAGCAGGCAGGTTTGGCAGGAAATCGCGAAAACTGGATCGGATGATATGCTTTGCCTTGTCAGTGACGATGTGTATGTAGTTGCCATCGCTCTCCAGATAGTGTATGTCGGAGATATTGAGTTTGATGTACTTTGTGTCTGTCTTGACAAATACACTGGCATCTATCTGCCACTGCGGAGGCATAGTGGCGGAGGCATTTGGCGATTCTACGAAGTTGGCCAATGCGATCTCTATACAGGTATACAGATCCTCCTGGCCAAAGGGTTTGACGAGGTAGCCATTAGGCTTCAGAGCTGCGGCCTGAGATACAGTAGAGCGATCTGAGTGAGAGGTGATAAAGATGAAGGGCTTGTTGTATTTTTCCCGCACCAGCTGGGCCAGATCGAGGCCATTGCGGCCTGTGCCGAGCTGTATATCCATGAGTACGAGGTCAGGACGGTACACCTCCAGCGCAGCCACAGCCTCATCATAAGAGTAGGCGGCCGGCAGCACCTCGTATCCGATCCTCATCAGCATATCGCTCATGTCCATAGCCACGAGCGACTCATCTTCTACTATCAGGATCTTGACCAGCATATCAGTGTGAATACCTGATAGCTAATATAATACAGATAAAACCAGATTATAAGGAAAAGGGCTGTTACACGCAAAATTTCAGTAGGATCATCCCTCGCGGAATACGTCTTTCATCCTGTCAAAAAAACCCTTTTCGCCCTTTTGTGGTTGCGGTTTGAAGTTGGGAGACTGTCGGAGTTTTTCCATCAGCTTTTCTTCCTCCGCGTTTAGCTTCTGAGGGGTGTAGATATTGACTATGACCAGTTGGTCACCCTTACCGTAGCTATTGACAGATGGCACTCCCTTGCCGTTTAGACGTAGCACCTTGCCTGCCTGCGTACCGGCTGGCACTTTGATTTTCGCTTTACCATCTACGGTAGGTACCTCTACACTGCAGCCCAGGGCGGCATCCGCAAAGTTTAGGTATAGATTATAGATTACATTTTGGCCATCTATTTCCAGGTCGGCATTTTGCTCCACCTCGATAGCTATGATCAGATCCCCGGCAGGACCACCTTGCTCTCCCGCATTTCCCTTGCCGCTCATAGATAGCTGCATACCATCCTGCACACCTGCGGGAATATCAAAGGTTAGTGTTTCTTCGCCATATTCTGTACCCAGGCCATTGCAGGTAGGGCATTTCTTAGTAATCATTTCGCCAGAACCATTGCACTGCGGGCAGGTAGTGGTAGTCTGCATCTGGCCGAGTATCGTATTGGTAGTGCGGCGCACTACACCATTGCCTCCGCACATGGTACATTTAGATACTGAGCTGGCGTCCTTGGCACCCGAGCCGTGGCAGGTGTGGCACTGTACATGCTTTTTTACCTTGATCGTTTTCTTGGCACCATGAGCTACCTCTGCCAGGGTCATCCGTACACGTATACGCAGGTTACTTCCTTTGCGGCCGCGCTGACGCTGACCGCCACCTCCACCGCCGCCAAAAAAGCCTTCGAAGGGATCAAATCCACCGCCGCCGCCACGAGCATTGCCAAAGATATCCCCGAAGTTTCGGAAGATATCCTCCACATTCATGCCACCGCCATGGAAACCTCCACCTTGGCCCATATTTTCGGCTGCGTGTCCATACTGGTCATACCGGGCTCGCTTCTGTTCATCGCTCAGCACCTCATATGCTTCGGCAGCTTCCTTAAATTTCTCTTCAGCTGCCTTGTCGCCCTGGTTTCGGTCAGGGTGATATTTCAGTGCTACCTTGCGGTACGCTTTCTTGATCTCCTCTGCCGATGCGCCTTTGGCTACACCCAGTACTTCGTAATAATCTCTTTTGCCTGCCATATACTCCCTCCCGGAGGTGAATGATTAATAATTTATTTGCCCACTACCACCTTTGCAAAGCGGATAATCTTATCATTTAGATAGTAGCCTTTTTCTACCTCATCTATGACCTTGCCTGCCATATCCGGTGCAGGGGCAGGTATCTCTGTGATAGCTTCATGCAGCTCCACATCAAAGTCTTTACCCTTAGACTCGATGGCCTTAAGGCCTTTGGCCTCCAGATTGCGTGTGAGCTTGTGATAGATGAGCGCCATGCCTTCCTTCACCGCTGCCACATCGGATGCTGTCTCGGCAGCCTTCAATGCGCGCTCAAAATCATCTATGACCGGCAGCAACTCCTTGATCACATCCTTGCTGGCCGTGAGGATTAGCTCCAGTCTTTCTTTCGCATTGCGCTTCTTAAAGTTGTCAAAGTCTGCATACAGGCGGATGTGCTTATCTTTATATTCCTCCAGCTGCTTCTTGAGTGAAGCTATCTCTTCATCGCGCGGATCTGCCGTAGCGGCATTGATATCGTCCAATACTCTTTGCGTATCCTCGTGAGAGAGCGTTTCATCACCGGCTCCGTCTTGAGGCAGTTCCTTTTCGTAGTCTTTATTTTCTTCCATATCAGGCATAATATTCCGCCGCAAACATATCAAAATACCTGCCAATGGGTAATAAACGACATTTTGTCAGAATGTCTTGATATTTGCATATATTCTTGTCATTACCTCTGTCTCGCCGGCCGCAAAAAAGCCAAAGCCTCCATACTGGAGGCTTTGGCTTATAGACTTTTAAAAAATTGCTTAGTTATTTCCCTCAAATCCGAGGCGATAGTCTTGCACCTTAGACAGCTTGCGCAGAGCATCCTGAGATGCACGGCCCTTGGCCATGGCAGCCTGCTGGGCCATCATGACGGCCCGGGTCAGATCTGTAGGGGCAGGGGGATCTACACCACTGACCTTCTGCACCGCATAGACACCTTGATTGCCCCGGATAGGGCCTGATAGTTTACCCTGAGCTATATACACACCAGCTGCTACTACTGCCGGCTCTATACCAGTAGGCAGATTAGGATTAGCAAAAATACTGTTTGGTGCATCCTGCACCTGTTTGCCCAGCTTAGTGGCCAGATCATCTACATTAGCGGCCTTGGCATCAGATATTTTCTTGGCCAGTACTTCGTATTTCTTTTCTTTCAGGAATGCCAGTTTTACCTGCTCTTTTACAGATTCCAGGTCAGGTGTACCCTCACCATTTACTGCTTCCAGATAGGCTACTACGTACTTGCGGCCATTTACGCCGGAGCCATCATCTACAGTTTTGATCGGAGATACATCACCCCTTTTGGCATCAAACACCCACTTGACCAGAGAGCGGGCGCTGAGCTGATTTACATCATAGCTTTCCTTAGTGATATTAGGTACGGTCTTGATAGCTGCAGGATGAGCAGCAGCGTATTTTTTCCACTTCTCCTCAGTATTGTTAGCCTGTACGAACTGTGTCGCCTCGCTGTAGATATCGGTCTCTGTCTCCTGGCTAGGAGCCAGCTGGCGTGTGAAGTAAGCTACCTTGATACCCGGCTTGCTCGGCTTTTCCTCCATTATCTCCACTATCTTGATCAGGTTATTCTGGGCATCCAGATATTTATATGGCTTGCCCGGCACACCATTGTGAAATACAATGCTCTTGTAAAATTCATCCTTGGTCGGATCATTAAACTTGACCCAGCCTACCACACCTCCGTAAGCCTTTGAGGCAGGATCATCACTGTAGGTAGCCGCCATAGCGCCAAAGTCTGCATGCAGCGAGTCGATAGCTGTGTACACGCTGTCTATCACAGCCAGCTTTGCCTTTTGATCGGCCTCAGACTGCACATTAGCAAATGAGAAAACGATCTCCCTCACTTTCACAGAGTCTGACATCATCTTCTTGCTGCTGATCTTAGCAAATTTGTACATGCCATTTTCTACATAAGGGCCTATCACTGTCTTGACCGGCAGGTCAAAGAGAGAGTCAGCCACCGGTGGTGCCTGCTGGCCGGGCTCACCCTTGATGGTATACAGATCATACAGCGGTGTCTCAGAGTAGAGCTTTACAAAGAGAGAGTCATCAGACTTAGTAGCCCCCTTGGTAAAGTCTTGCAGCTTGTCTGTCAGCGCCTTGAGTGCAGTAGCAGAATCTACAGCAGATGGTATCACATCAAATGCTACATACTGTATAGTGCGCGATTCTTCTGCAGTTTTAAACTTTGCTGCATTCTTGTTTAGATATTCCTTCAGATCACCGTCAGTGTACTTTATCTCATTGTCATTTACCTCCGTATATGGCAGCTCTACATAGCGGAAGTCAGCAGTTTTATTTGTCTCCTCATAGTACTCCTCGGCCATCCACTTTGGCACATTGCCGATACTTTTCATGATCAGCGTATTGTACTTAGACTGCAGCTGAGACTTCTTTACTTGCTTTACCAGGTTGTTCCAAAACTTCCTCTTGGCACCCGGCTCCTGACCTTTCTCGTCTACGTTCAGGTTTTTGATCCAGCCATTCAGGCCAGCTACATCCACAGGATTATTGCCAAATAATTGCTGGCGGATCACCGGGTGCAGGTTTTCTGTCATGGTCAGCGATACCATCTCGTCATCAGAAACTACCACGCCTGTTTTGTCAGATGCATGTTGCATCACGATATCGTTGACCATTTCATTCCAGGTCTGCTGATTCATATAGTTGCGCTGTACATCGTTCAGGTTGATGTGATTCTGCGCTTCCACATTTTTCACATTGTCAGATACCTCACTGCTATACTCATTGTAGGGTATGGCCTGTCCATCTACTGAGCCGGCATCAGTACCTCTGCCCGGGCGGAGTACGCTAAACTGGTCATTGACCGCTACACCGAGCAGGAAGAGCACGATACTCAATGCAATAACACCTACGAGAATGCCGGGACGTTTTCTTATCTCACCGATTACAGCCATACTTATGAGTCTATTATGATTTTATTTAAAGGGAGCGCAAAATAAAGTTTTTCGGGGGAAAAATGAAAATATCAACATCCGGGACTACTTTTTGACCTGAAAAGCCTAAAAAATAAGGGGCTAAGGCTGTGCAAAGCCTTATTTTCAATAGTTCGCCAGTTCGGACAGTTTGGCCTTAAACCGCTCCTTCGGCAGAAAATTCCGCTCCAGAGACAGCGCAAACGGCACCGGCGTATCCAGAGAGGCCACCCGCATGACCGGCGCATCCAGACTGGTAAAGAGGTGCTCCGATATATATGCCGCTATCTCTCCGCCTATGCCGCCCACCAGCGTGTCCTCGTGTAGCACGATGGCCTTGCCGCTCTTGCGCACAGATGTTTCGATTGCATCTTTATCATAAGGCAGCAGGGTACGCAGGTCTACGATATCTGCTGATAGGCCCAGTTCTTTCACCGCTTCCTTTGCCCAGAGCACACCAAGTCCATAAGTGATGATGCTCACGTCATCACCCTCTGCCGCCAGCACAGCTTTGCCGATAGGCGTGGTGTAGTAAGCATCCGGCACCTCACTCTCTATCTCTGCATTGCGGTAGAGAAATTTATGCTCAAAGAACATCACCGGGTTCGGATCATTGATGGCTTCGCACAGGAGTCCTTTAGCATCCACCGGGTTGGAAGGATAAACCACCTTGAGCCCCGGCACGTGGGTGAACCACGCCTCATTGCTCTGCGAGTGGAACGGCCCCGCGCCGACTCCCGCACCCGTAGGCATGCGGACCACTATGTCCGCATTTTGCCCCCAGCGCCAGTAGCTCTTGGCCAGGTTATTTACTATCGGGTTGAAGCCCGTGCTCACAAAGTCTGCAAACTGCATCTCTACCACGCTCTTCATACCCTTGACACTCAGGCCGAGGGCAGCGCTCAGCACACCACTCTCACAGATAGGTGTATTGCGCACGCGGTCTTTGCCAAATTTCTCTACAAAACCCTCCGTGATCTTAAAGACGCCGCCATACTCTGCCACATCCTGCCCCATGATCACGAGGTCATTATACCGCTCCATGCTCTGGCGCAGGCCATCACTCACGGCATCTACGAGGCGCTTGTTGGTTTTGCCGCCTGTAGCTGCTACTTCAGTATAGCTGTATGGTTTATAGACCTCACTTTCCTCTTTATCAGTATCTGGTGCCACCTCTGGTTGTTTGTCCGCTGCATCGAAAGCCCTCCTCACCTCCGCATCCATTTCCTCGCGCAGCATGAGCGGATAGTCGGGTGACATGATGCCGTTTTCTATCAGCCAGTTCTCATAGTTGGCCACCGGATCTTTCTTTTCCCATATTTCAAACAGCTCCTTCGGCACGTACTTCACGCCGCTCGCCTCCTCATGCCCGCGCATGCGAAAGGTCATACACTCCAGCAGCACAGGGTGCGGATTCTCGCGCATCTCGGCGGCCAGCTGATTGATCGTATGATATACCTCCAGGATATTATTGCCATCTATGGTCAGCCCCTTCATGCCGTAGCCCACTGCACGGTCCGCCAGCTGTGCACAGCGAAACTGCTCATTGGTAGGCGTAGAGAGACCATATCCGTTATTCTCTATCAGAATGATGACCGGCAGGTCCCACACGGCAGCGATATTGCAGGCCTCGTGAAAGTCGCCCTCGCTTGTACCACCATCACCGGTGAAGGCTACAGTGATCTTCTTTTCCTTTTTCAGCTTGCTGGCCAGCGCGATACCATCTCCGAGACAGAGCTGCGGACCGAGGTGGGAGATCATGCCCACTATATGATGCTCATTGGTGCCAAAGTGGAAGCTCCGCTCGCGCCCCTGCGAGAAGCCATTCTCTTTACCCTGAAACTGCTCGAATAGCTGCTGCAGGTCGCAGTCGCGCGTGGTGAAGACCCCCAGATTGCGGTGCAGGGGACAGATGTACTCATCGCTATGCAGCGCAGCGGTCACACCCACAGATATCGCCTCCTGGCCTATGCCTGAGAACCACTTGCTCACCCGCCCCTGACGGAGCAGTTTCAGCATGCGCTCCTCTATCACGCGGGGCTTGAGTATCCTTTTATATAGATCTATCAGCTGCTGATTGCTGAGGTCTTTTCTGTCAAAATTCATGAAGACAAACTATGTGTTTTTAAAATGACAGCCGGACTAGCAGGCTATCTTATCCACGCGACGCTGATGGCGCCCGCCTTCAAATGCGGTGTCAATGAATATATCCACCATTTCCTTCGCCTCGTCCACACTGATAAAGCGCGCAGGCAGGCAAAGCACATTGGCGTCATTATGTTGGCGCGCCAGCTCGGCTATTTCTTTTTTCCAGGCTATGGCAGCGCGGATCTTTTCGTGTTTATTGGCCGTGATAGCTACACCATTGGCGCTACCGCAGATCAGTATACCAAAGTGCGCTTTGCCAGACTCCACCGCATTGGCCACCGGATGCGCAAAATCAGGATAGTCTACCGACTCTGCAGAGAAAGCGCCGAGATCATCTACCTCGTATCCTTTCTCCAGGAGGTATACACGAAGCTCAGATTTGAGATCGTATCCTGCGTGGTCGCTGCCGATGGCTATGAGCATAGTGTGTGATTTATGGGCGAAAATTACGAAAATAGATGGCCGCAGCAAGCTATCAGACCATCTCTTTCTGACCCGGATTGACGCGGGCGGCTACGACGATGCTCAGCTCAAAGAGGAAATAGATAGGTATAGCCACGATGGTCATGGTAAACATATCCGGCGAAGGCGTGATAACGGCCGCCAGGATGAGGATCACGACGATAGCGTGGCGCCGGTACTGGCGCATAAACTGAGCCGTGATGATGCCCATTTTGGCCAGGAAAAAAATGATCATAGGCAGCTCAAAGATAGCTCCCGACCCCAGCATCATCATGGTCACAAAGCTGATATAGTTGTCCAGCGTAAACATATTGCTCACCTGCCCGCTGATCTGGTAGCCATAGGCAAAGTTTAGCGAGAAAGGTACGATAAGGAAATACGCAAAAGCGACCCCGACGAAAAAAAAGATAGAGCTGAAGACTACGATCCGTCCCGACTTGCGCGCCTCATTCTCAGACAGTGCCGGCCGTATGAAGCGCCAGATCTCCCAGATGATATACGGAAAAGAAAAAACGACACCGAGCACGATAGATATCTGTATCTGTGTCATAAACTGGCCGAAGAGCTCAGTATTCATGAACTTGATATCCAGGCCATCAAAACAAAGGCCCTTGTCCGGGCAGAGCAGCGGAGAAAATTTGCAGAGCAGGGGACGGATAGAGTTGCTCAGATGGCAGAGGGCCCGATAGGTCAGAAAGTCACTTTTCACCGGGCCGAAAATGAGCTGGTCAAACACCCAGCTACTCTTGTACAGCATCACGATAGTGATCAGGATGACACAGATGGCCGCCCGGAAAATGTGCTGCCGCAGCGCATCTATATGGTCAAAGAAACCCATCTCGGCGCCGTCATTCACATTGTTATTTTTGCCAAAGAGGGCCATATAGTAACCTATCGCTGAATTTTTTGTGTCTGAAAACCGGCGCAAAATAGGCAAAGTCGCGCAGAATAGAACAGTTTAACACGGTTTAGGACGGGCAGGTCTACCTGATATTGCCGGCGCTATTCCTTTTCCGTCTTTACTTTTACCTTGCCGGTGATCTTTTTGATCACATAGTCCGAGAAGTCCTCATTTGCCTCCATACCGTTGCCATAGATGATCTCTTCCGCCGTAGTGATCTTGACAAAGGCATTGGAGTACAGCGTCTTTTTTTGCTCGTCCCAGATCAGCTCTTCGGTGTTCAGCTTCTCTCCTTTAGCGTTGATCACCTCCACGTTCTTACGCGCGGTCATGATGCTGGAGCTTTCTACTGCAGAGGCATAGTCGGCCACCATGGTGGTAGACACCTGGCCGTCGGTAGAGTAAAACGACACCTTGACGCCATCTGAAAACTCCATATACGGCCGGTCGGTATTAAACCTGGTCAGCGTCTTTGCCTCTGCTTTGATCTTGGTCTTGCCGTGATCCGAGTAGCGGATGGTGACGTTCTTGCCTTGCTCTATCTGAGTATTGGCGCGGGCGGTCACTAGCTTAGCTTCCTCCATATTGTTTTTGCAGCCGGAGACGATGGCTGTGAAGGCTAGGGCGATAAAGAAAATACGCAAAGGAAGCATAGCGATCAAAAGTATAAAATCGGCGTGGCTCACCGCAGCCGATCATAGCTTTTGGGATTTATTATCAGCTAGCTATGCCGTGGTAGCGGATATTTTAGCTTTGCCTGCGGTGAAAAATAAGCGCGCCATATACCTGCTGCTGCTGGCCAACTCTATCTCCGGGGTGTCTCAGGGCATCTCTATGCTGGCCATTCCCTGGTATTTTATCTCCGTAGCGCATGATGAGGGGCTGTTTAGCCAGATATACTTTGTGGTGACCAGCGCCTCGCTGATCTGGGGGGTATACGCGGGCACGCTGGTAGACCGCTATGACCGCAGGCGTATTTTCCTCGCTATCAATATCGCCGGTATGCTGATGCTCGGACTGGCCAGTATCACTGGATATGCGGTGGGCGGCACACCGTGGCTGCTGGTAGCGCTGGCTTTTGCTACCACTGTTTTCATCTATAATATTCACTTCCCCACCTTGTATGGCTTTGCACAGGAGATCACGGCTAAAGAAGACTATGGCCGTGTGACCTCGCAGCTGGAGGTGCAGGGCCAGCTCACCTGGACCATCGCCGGCGGGCTCGGCGCACTGCTGCTCAATGGTGTGCCCGGCCACCTCAATTTCTTTGGTGCAGACGTGTCGGTTCCGTTTACCATACGCCCTCTGGCTATCCACGAGGTATTTGCTATAGATGCTGTCACCTATGTGCTGGCCTTTATCATCATCTATCAGATCCGGTCCATCTCAGTGGCAGAGCGCACTATAGATACAGATCCATTGCTCACACGCATCCGCACCGGCATGGCCTACCTCAAAGGGCATCCCGTCATTTTCCTCTTTGGCAATGCATCCCTTTTCATCTTCCTGACCATCATCGTGCATAGCACACTCGTCAATCCGATATATGTGGACCACTACCTGCATCGTGGTGGCGATGTTTATGCCCTGTCAGACATGGTTTTCTCTTTGGGTGCATTACTGGCCGGTTTCGTCACTACCAGGTTATTCGGGCAGCGGCGCATCATACCCGGCCTCATAGCGCTGAGCCTGATAGCAGGAGGTATGTACTTCGTACATGTGTACAATAACATACTGGCCTGGTACTATCTCTGCTACTTTGTGATCGGGTTTAGCAATTCTGCCGCACGCGTGCTGCGTGTCACCTTTTTATTCTCTCATATACCCAACTCGGTGATAGGGCGTACCAACAGCGTCTTCTTTGTGATCAATGTAGCTATGCGCCTGATGCTTACCGGCCTTTTTGCGCTGCCATTATTCCATCAGGGCATCAATATCATCTATGCCAATGCCGTGATGGGTGCTATCTGCATCACAGGCGGCATATTGATCTGGCTCCAGAAAAGCGATCTGGAGAAACTGCATGAAGTGCATGAGCGTTGAGTGCATTCTCTCATAGAGCAATAGCGATCTTTCGTGCCTCTACAGTCAATTTTTAGCTGATATTTTCCGTCTTTAGCATAAGATTTGTATATCAAGGCTGACATGAAAAATTTCATTCTCAAACTATTCATCAACTCCATATCGGTTTTTATACTGGCCAAATATGTCCTGACGGGCGGCGTACATGTGGAGAGTTTCGGCTATGCCGTGATCGTGGCGCTAGTCCTGGCCCTGCTGAATGCATCTGTGCGTCCGCTGCTGGTGCTTTTTACCCTGCCGGTCACGGTATTGACGCTCGGCATCTTTATCCTGATCATCAATACTGCTATGATCCAGCTGGCGGCCTGGCTAGTGCCCAATGGTGGCTTCCGGGTAGATGGTTGGTGGTGGGCTTTCTTCTTCAGTATATTATTATCGTTTCTTAACAGCGTGTTGGAACGATTTGTGCGTAGCAACATTCAGCCGGCAACAGAAGACAATGGCGTGCAGATATTTGATAAGGATGGCAACAGGATCGTTTAGAAGACTTTAAACTCTTGTGAAATTTTTTTGTCATATGGAAATAAGAATAACCTAAATACGTTTTTAGCGAAATAATGACTACAATGAAATACATACTGATCGGCGCTATAGCCATGCTCACTATGAGCAGCTGCAAAAACCTCGTACCCTACTCAGATGCGGTCAAGACTAAATATAACCTCAGTGATGACCAGCTGAAGCACATTCAATTTTATGTGTCAGATCCCATAGTGCTGCAGCACAAGATCACTGATGGATCCAGCACACAGATAGCCGATGGCAAAATCAAGATCATAAACGGTGAGAAGGTGGAGGAGATCATCATCCGCAGCGGTACGCCGGGTGTACTGGTCAGAAATGACGACGGCAAATTTGAGGTCAGCTTTGAGAAGGGCGATGACCACTTCCTGCGCTTTGGATCCAATCCCAGCCGCTACAACTCCTACGTGCTGCTGGCCAGTGACTGGAAGGGCAAAATAGGTACCGTAAACTATGCGGGCAATAAGTATTACACCTCTCCGGAGAGTGCAGATGCCATCCTGCTCATAGACATCCGCAAGATAGCCAATTACCAGAGGGATGAGCGCGTAGCCAAGGGCCGCAAAGTGAACTAAGTTCCGGCCGGCATAAGATATAGTATCCCGCTTTATACCTTGTAGAGCGGGATTTTTTTTATTTGGAACGTTTTGGAAAAAACGGTATAAATCTCTAATATCCACATTAGAAACATCAGGGATACTCGATGTTTCATTATTTTGGTATCTGACTCAATAGAGTGCTTATGTCCGTGCTGCGCCAGGTTTACAACTTTGTCTTTTCATCTGAGAAAGAACTGATCCGCTACGTCCGCTCTGCCACAGGCATCACACCATCCAATATCAAACTCTATCAGCAGGTTTTCAATCACCGGTCCCTCTTTGGCGATGCCAAAGACAATAATGAGCGCCTCGAGCTGCTCGGAGACTCCGTACTGGACATGCTGGTCGCCGAGTTTCTCTACAAGAAATATCCCTACAAAGAGGAAGGCTTTATCACCGAGCTGCGTGCCAAAATAGTCAACCGCAAAACCCTGAATGAGACGGCGCAGAAACTCGGTCTGCTCGATAAGATCAACCTCAACAAGAAGATCATGACCGGCATGCCAAAGGATATAGGCGGCAATACCTTTGAGGCACTGATCGGCGCGCTGTATCTGGACGCCGGCTTTGAGCCGACCAAGCAGTTTGTATTCAAGCGTGTGCTGCGTGACCTGATAGATGTAGACGATCTTGAGATCACAGACGTGGACTTCAAGAGCAAGATGTACCACTATATCCAACGGGAGGGCAAGACTATAGAGTTTAAAGCCACCGAGGAGCAAAACCGCAACCGCCGCAGCTACTTCATCGTAGCGCTGGAGATAGACGGTAAGGTCATAGCCAAGGGCGAAGGCTACAGCAAGAAAGTGGCTGAGCAGAATGCCGCGATGAATGCGTTGAAAGAACTGAAAGAGGTGTAAAAAATTATAACTATGAAGATTGGATTGATTGGTACCATCGCAGCTATTGCTTTGATTGCGTTATACTTTATAATGAGATGCAAAGAGCCCATGGAAAAGTCATCTGACAGTGAAAAATCAACTAACTCAACCTCAGATAAATTGCCTAAAGATAATCCGTACGGTGCCCTGCGTCACATGGCTTTATCTGTCACATCCGATGCATTGCAGCTAAAACTAAGGAACGGCGATCAGGTATATGGCGTAATAACAGACATGGATATGGGCAGGGCAACTGTGACACTTGTTGCTTTTCAGACCGGAGATGCAAGTTTGTATTTCAGTACAGGAGGAGGCTTTTTAGGCAATGGATCAAAACCAATGGTCAAGGATGCTGCTGAAAAACTAGTGACGGAGGCGCAAAACTATCTGGTCAAAGCAGAGAAGGTACAAAGTACAGATGTATTGCCCGCCAAAGGAATAGTGGTCTTTTATCTTAAAACCAATGAAGGCATTTACAAGCTCAGTGAGGATATGGGCAACCTTGAAAAGGGTACATCAGATATACAATCAATGTTTAACAGAGCAAATGACGTTATTACCCAGATTAGGCTAAACTCGCCTAACTAAGCCGCCTTCTCCTCCTTATTGGCCAGCTGGCCGCAGGCGGCGTCTATATCTTTGCCACGGCTGCGGCGTACGGCAGCATTCACACCATTATTACGTAGGTGCGCTACAAAGGCATCCCGTCTGTCTGGCTTTGCCCGGCGTAGGGTTACGCCCTCTACATTGTTGTATTCTATCAGATTGACGAAGGCGGGCACTTGCCGGGTCAGCTCTATCAGGTGATCCGCATCTTCTATCGAGTCATTGAAGCGGTCAAAAAGGATATACTCAAACGTTACCTTATTGCCGGTCTTGTCATGGAAGTAGTTGAGCGACTTCACCAGCTCCGGCAGAGGGTTGCTGCGATTGATATCCATGATCTGATCGCGCTTCTCATCTGTAGCCGCGTGCAGCGAGAGCGCGAGGTTAAAATTCATCTCCTCATCTGCCAGGCGCTCTATGCCGCGGCAGATACCGGAGGTAGAGACAGTGATACGCTTCTGAGACATGTGCAGCCCTGCCGGCGAGGTGATCAGACGGATGCTCTGCATTACATTGTCATAGTTTAGGAGGGGTTCGCCCATACCCATATAGACTATGTTGGTCAGCGGGCGGCCGGTGGTCTCTATCGCGCGCTGGTTGATGATCACCACCTGGTCATATATCTCGCCAAAATCCAGATTGCGCTCGCGCTTCAGCATACCTGTGGCGCAGAAGGTGCAGCTCAGTGAGCAGCCCACCTGAGAGGACACGCAGGCCGTATTGCGCTCCTGGTCGGGTATCATCACACCCTCTATCATCCGCCCGTCAAAGAGCTTCATACCTAGTTTCAGCGTGCCATCCTTACTCTGCTGCATGATCTGCTCGCTCACAGCGCGCAGGAGGTACTTCCCTTTCAGTTTTTCGCGCAGTGGCTTGGAGAGATTGGTCATCTCATCAAATGACCGCACGGACTTCTGCCACAGCCACTCATATACCTGCACACCGCGAAACTTGGGCTCACCCATCGCCACAAAGGCGGCTGCGATGTCCTCTTTAGATAGTTTGCGTATGTCAGTCAGTGTAGGGCTCATGGCGCTGCAAAAATACTAAAAACAAAGACGGGTCCCTATGAGGAGACCCGTCTGGTGATTTATTACGTCTGGCGTATTACTTCTTTGGAGTAGGAGCCGGAGTGGTAGCTGGGGCCGGAGTAGCGGCAGGAGCGGCAGGAGCGGCAGGAGCGGCAGCACCGGCCTTCTCTTCTACTACGCCATTGATCTGGAGCACCTCGTTGTTGTTCTTAGCGTTTGAGCTTACAGTCACAGTCTTAGTGAAGTTGCCCAGACGGTTGATATCATAGTGTACTTTGATAGAGCCGTCCTTGCCTGGCAGGATAGCCTCTGTAGGGCACTGAGGCACTGTACAGCCGCATGAGCCGTGGCATGAAGAGATGATCAGAGGAGACTTGCCTACGTTCTTAAACTTAAAGTAGCGAACGGCGTTGTTTTCATCACCCTTTACCACTTTACCGTAGTCTATGTTCTTAGTTTCCCACTTGATCTCAGGGGCATTTGGGTCAGCAGCCGGAGTGGCTTCTTGCGCGTGAGCGAAGGCAAATGTACCTACGGCAGCGAGCATCAGGATAAGCTTTTTCATTTTGTCTTTGATTGTTTTATTAAAGAATTTGATTGCGTGATGATCTAAACAAATCTAATGCCTTTTTGCATTCAGACAATTGCTACTACTCGATTTCATGGCTTTATTTAACAAATCTTTATGAAATACTGTAATCTGTGATGAGCCCGTCTGAGTCACCTTTGCGCCTTTGTTTATCTTCATCGGGTGAAATACAGGCTGTTAGTCTTCTTTTATATTTTGTCACTGGTGCTGATACTGGTATGGCAGCAGCTATACCATTTGCCTTTCATATTGGTGCCGCTGCATATCCTGGTCATGGCAGGCCTGCATACAGCAGCTCTGATCGCCATAGCAGCACTGGCCTCCTGGGGCCCCTCACGCTATATAGCTGCTTTACTTGTAGGGCTGTATTTTGTCAAAGTGCTATTCTTCTATCTGCTCCTCTTTGGCAGCACACATTTCTGGGGAGACATAGTGACCGTCAAGATACTAGGCACCTACTTCAAAGACTTTAATGGCTTCCTGCATTCATTGCCATTTTCATATAATGAGGCTATTCTGGCTATCGTAGCTTTTATCGCTATACCATTGGTGGCTTGTCTCTTGGCTGCGCGGCAGATACAGGATAGCCTCATTGATCTATGGTCAGGCGTGCTCAGCCGCAGTCGGCTACTCTTGATCGTACTGGTGCTGGCCATCATAGCCAGTCCGCTTTTATTGAGAGCTAAGCGTTTCGCCCATTTGCGCGGTGAGCCGCTCATGGTCATGTTATGGGATCACATGTGGGGTCTGCGGGACAATCCCCTCTTCAGCCAGCGGCGTATCTATGCTGGCTGGGTAGACACCGGAGTACGGTCGGCATATAGGTATAAGAGCAATGTCGCCTCTGGCCGCAATGTCGTCCTGATCATAGTAGATGCTCTGCGCGCAGATCATCTCTCGGCATACGGCTACGAGCGCAGCACTTCTCCCTATCTCGATAGCATGATACGTAGTGGCCATGCGCTACGTGTAGACCGATGCTACTCCACCTGTGCCAGTACACTCTGCGGGGTCACCAGCATCCTGCTCTCGCGTGAGTGGGAGGACTGCGCGGTCAATGGCTTTAATATCATCGGACTGCTGCATGATCAGGGCTACCATACCTATACCTTTATATCCGGTGCCCACAAAGAGTGGTACAACATGGCCAAGTTTTACTCTGATGACTGCACGATGTACTTTGATGGCAAGGACTCTAAAAAATACTACTTCAAAGATGACCGGGTACTGCTAGAGGGGTTAGGCAAAGTACCGCCGTATCAGACTACCCCGTCTTTCTTCTACTTTCATCTTCAGTCTACCCATGAGACCGGCGCGTTGCAAGACCGCTATGCTATCTATAGCCCTTACAAAAAGAGCATCGCTACACAAGGGATGAACGGACAGGCAGCCGTGAATGAATATGACAACAAAGTACTCCAGGCAGATGACATCATCCGCCAGATCATCTATATGCTGGCGCAAAAGGGTTATATCAAAAACAGCATGGTAGTGATCACCTCTGATCACGGTCAGGGACTGGGTGAGCACGGTGTATCAGGTCATGTAGACTGGCTGTATGACCCGCAGACCTCGGTGCCACTGATATTCATAGATGATAGTCCGGCGGTCTATCAAAACCATACTCTGGCCAATCACATTGACATAGCTCCTACTATAGCCGGCAGGTTGGGTCTGCCGCAGCCCTCTACCTGGCAGGGCCGCTCCCTGCTGCTGCCCGACACTTCACGATATACTTTTCACGAGACGGGCAAAGATCAACTGGAGACCGGCACAGCTAAATACATGATCATTTATAGCCCCGAGGATAGTACGAGGCACCTTTACAAATACATCTACTCCCTGGATCCATACCGAGAGGAGCTGTATGATGTGTACAGTGACCCACAGGAAAAAAACAATCTGGCTCCTGCGGCACACAGTTTTATCATTGATCATTTCATGCCTCTGGTCAGGCCGGAAAGCGAAGGACTAGACCACACCGGAAAAATCCATAACTTTGGCAAAAACCAAAACAAATGAATACGACGTCGTATAATGCCTCCGAGATCAAACTCGCGCAGTCTACATTTATCAGCAAGGTTTACTCCTGGATGTCTCTCGCCCTGCTCATCACCGGTGCCGTAGCTGCCTATATAGCCAGCTCTGATGCACTCATGGAGATAATAGTCGGCAACAGGGGTGTATTTTACGGCCTGCTGCTCGGAGAGCTCGCGCTGGTATGGGTCATCTCTGCAGCTATCAATAGACTCTCTGCTACTACAGCTACAGGGCTTTTTATCCTCTACTCTGTCATGAATGGTCTGACGCTATCGGTCATCTTCCTGCGCTATACTGCCAGCTCTATCGGTACTACCTTCTTTGTCACAGCCGGTACCTTTGCGGTGATGAGTGTATATGGCCACACTACCAAGCGCGACCTGACTAGCTGGGGCAATCTGCTGCTGATGGCACTCATAGGTCTGATCATCGCCTCCGTAGTCAATCTCTTCTGGCAAAACTCCATGTTCTACTGGATCTGTACCTATGCAGGCATACTGATCTTTGTAGGCCTCACAGCATATGACACGCAGAAAATAAAAGAATACGGCGCACAGGGATTCAGCGATTCTGACAGCATGCAGAAGGGTGCACTGATAGGTGCACTGCAGCTATATCTGGATTTTATCAATCTCTTCCTGTACATACTCCGCCTGCTGGGCAATAGGAGAAACTGATCCGTACTTCATATCTCGTAGTCGTATCGCTCATTGTTCCGTTTCAGTATGTCCCTTAGGGACTCCCGCACTCCTGATGCTGCAGATATACCGTCGAGACGCGCCTGTATCACAGCCAGCATCTCTGCCACTGCGCTATGCGCCTCCTGCTCTGTGATATCATAGTTGGCAGCCAGCCACTTGTAGTCAAAGTCTTCAAAGTGTATGCGCATTCTTTCCCTCCACACATCCATGCCATATACAAATATTAGTGCCGCAAAACCCTCTACGCTCACCTCTCCGCTCAGCATGGGTAGCGATAGCAGCACCAGCACGCAGAGGCTGGCGTGGCGATAGTCCTCCTCAAAATCCTCCCTGGTATATCCGGTTACTCCTTTACTGACCAGCAGGTCATAATAACGTTGCTTTGATGTCTCTTGCACTGCCTTGCGATGACTGGATATCAGGCTCAGGATGAGAAAATAAGCGAGATCAAATGCTGCGCGGCCTTTGCGCGTAGCCTGCCAGTCTATCAGTACATAGCGGCCATCTGCTGCTATGGGAAACATCATATTGCCTATACGCGCGTCTCCATGCAGCACCGTCTGGGGATTATTGGTCCATATCCAGCATTTCACCAGCACCTTGCGTGCGGGTATACTCCATTTCCCTGCCACCAGCGAGTCAAAAAAATGTACCGTCATATCATCTATGAGCATGATCCTTTTCATGCGCTCTGACCTATCGCCCCAGTATCTGGCATGCAGTGTAGCCAGACCATCCAGTGCGAGGTCCAGGTGCTCTCCGCGCAGATGGTCATAGGCACATTCTCTATACTCCATATCACCGGTCATCAGTTCTGTCACGAGGCATAGATTGCCTGTAGCGGCAGATACCTTCGCTATAAAAACTTTGGGGGCAGGTATGCCATCCTGATTGACGAAATACTCATTGAACCAACTCTCTTTGATGTGATTTAGCTGTAGATTGAATATCGTCCTGTTCCACACAGTGCCCATAGAAGGTGCAAACTTTGCAAAGCATCTGAGAGTACGCGGGCCATCTTGTGCTATATACTGGATAGTGATACTCGCTGCATCCGAGCGAAAAATGCTGGACTGGTCCATAGGACGTACTATGCACTCAGTGGGCTCCGCATCTACCGGCAGCACATTATTCTTTTTTAGCTCGGCTATCAGCCAGTCCTTTCGATTTTGTAGCTGATCTACATCCCGGGGAAAGCTAAGTGGAAAGCGCAGTTTGCGATCCAGCCATGCCACGATAAAGCTGATACCTACCACAGGCAGGTAGATGACCCAGGAGAGATAGATACGGATAGTGAGCGAGAGTGGTATCTTCATTTCTCAAATCTAATAACAATAAAAAAGGTGCACCATGGTGCACCTTTCACTGGATGTGAAGAAGGTTTATTTTTCTTTCTGCCGGAGTGAAGCATAGGCATAGCCGGCTACTCCTGCCAGCAGCATGATAGCCCCGCCATCTATCGGAGCGCCGGTGGCAGGAGGCGGGCCGCCTGAGCCAGAGCCGCCGCCACCGCCAGGTGGCTGGCCAGAGATCGTTCCTGCGGCACCGATCATCATCACTACGATCCAGGTTTTCAGCATTGTAGCTTTCATATCTGTATATTGAATTTTAAGTTTATTTACCGCTGATCATCACCTTCTGCACTGTCACTTTACCACTCTCATTCAGCTTGACTATTGCATACCATGGCTCTGTAGCGGGTAGCTCAAATTCAGTCTTATCACTTGTGCTCTTGAGTTGTGCTACAGTCTGACCCAGCAGGTTTGTCACCTCTACATCAGCGGCATTGCTGCTCGCCCGTGTGATGTACACTTTGTTTTGGTAAGCATATATATGTGCAGGATCATCGTTAGCGGCAGGCAGTATACCGGTAGCCGTTGTGCTGCTCGTTTTCTTAAACACCACACTATAGCGACCTGTGTAGTACTGGCTAGCAGCCAGATGGAGTACTATAGCAGTTTGGCTCAGGTCAGTGAGCGTACCTGTCTGCGCGTCTTTGAGGTAGGCTGTCAGGCCATCAGTATTCAGCTCCGTAGCGGTCAGTGTATAGTCTCCGGCATCTGTCGCTGCTATTTTGAGCGGCAGCACGGTAGTCTCAGTGATCTGATCCATTACATTGATGGCTAGTTCCTTTGCCGGCATATCAAAGCTCAGGTATACAGAGCTGCCGGCTGCGATCTTGGCCGCGTCATAACCTGCATCATAGCCTGCTGTCGCATTGGCGTCTGAGTAGGATACGATCTCATCAGAGTTGCCCGCACCTGTCAGGGTGAGACGGATCTCATCCTGCTGTACGCTCCTTGTTTTAAAGAAGGGAGAAGCAGTAGCAGCCACGCGTACTGTATTGTTTACAGATATGGTATTGGTGGCAGATGCCAGCACCATAAAGGCCTGTGTAGAGCTGATCTGGTCTGTA
Organism: Bacteroidota bacterium; assembly: GCA_018267365.1. Lineage (GTDB taxonomy): Bacteria > Bacteroidota > Bacteroidia > Chitinophagales > LD1 > UBA1941. The sequence goes on from JAFDYQ010000009.1 coordinate 28,020, forward strand.
GCGCCATTGGTACCCACTGTGCCATTCCATGTAGCCCAGTTGCCGGTATACTCGCCCGTAGCCTGGAAGAGATAGGCCGATCCATCCGTCTTACCGGCGTTGAGTGCCTTCACGGCGTTCCACGATATCGGAGATGGATATGGATTGCCTATGAGGTTCCAGCCGTCGGCAGCCGGATTGGTGGTGTTTGTCTTGGTGATCGTAGCAGATACAGTCCCATTGCCAGGTGTGCCGGTGGTAGTGATAGTCAGCGGTGCGGTATAAAGGCGGGCCGCATAGCCTCTCATAGGGGTGAGCGGGTTAGTACCAGCCGTAGTGCTGATGAAGCCACCATAGTAATCCGTAGTAGGCGAGTTAGTGCTCTCACTGTAGTACTGCAGGGTAGGATATGGCGAGTAGGCATACCAGCAGTTGACACCATTAGGCCCGCTCACAGCAAAGTCTGCCGCCCAGTCTGACACCTTGGCATTGGTCACCGGAGAGCTGATATCGCGGTAGCCTATTGTTGAGTTCGGCACATAGCGCTCTACGGTCAGATTGCCCGACCATATGCCAGCGGTACCGCTGGTGAAATTGTCGAGATAAGCTGTATTGCCGGTACTACTCTTCAGTGTGACATGACCTGTGCTTGCATTCACACTTACGTTGCCACGGGTCATCACTATAGCTGTATTCACATCTACTGTACCGGTGATAGTCGTCGTGCCGGCAGTCTTATTTACAGTCAGCGTATTTAGCGTTGTATTGCCATTCATGGTCTGTGCAGCAGTACCATTCAGCACCACGCTACCGCCGCCGCTGATGGTAGCCGCAGTGGTAGAGCCTCCGGTCCAGGTGCCGCAGATGCTCAGAGATTGACCGGCATTGATAGTGATCTGCGCACCTGATGCGATGCTCAGATTGCTCACCTGAGCAGAGGCTGTCAGCACCGGATAGACATACCCGCCGCTTACAGTCTGTATGATAGCAGGTGTAGAGCAGCTGTTCGGCACAGTGCCTGATGCCCAGTTAGACGCCGTAAACCAGTCCGAAGTATTTCCTATCCACACATTACCAGCCACGGTCAGCGTGAGTACCATAGAGTCTGCTGTCGCGCCTGTGCATGGAGAGAGGGCATTTACGGTCAGTGTGATGGTCACATTGCCGGTCTCGTTAGTACCCGGATGGTACGTAGGTGTCAGCGTGCCTGTACCTGTCAGAGAGCCGGAGCCGTTGCTGGACCAGGTATAGCTGCTATAGTTAGTAGCAGTACCACTCAGTGTGTAGGTAGAGGCATTGCTGATAGTAGCAGTAGGGGTCGCATTTGCCGTAGCCGTAGCTGGCTGATTGATCGTCACGCTAGTGGTGGTAGAAGAGGTACAGCCAGACGGATTGCCGGCCACCAGTGTGTAGGTGCCGGCCACTGTTGCTGCAGGTACATTATATACTGCCGATGACAGATCACCAGAAGCAGAAAAGGTAGGACTGCTGACTGTCGCAGATGGTGTAGCCAGTAGTGTACTGCTGCTGCTGTACATGATCACAGTCACATCGTCCAGGGCGATACCCATATCATTGCCGCTATCGTTGATATCCATCCACCGCAGCCAGATAGAGGCACCGCTGGCCAGAGGTGTGCCGAGGTTTACAGTACTGGTCACGATAGTTGCATTTGCATTGCCATTGAGTGCATTGCCCGGGCCCGAACCGCTGGCTACTGTAGAAGTATAGTCCAGAGCAGTCAGGTTGGTATAGCTACCTGAGCTGATAGCAGAGGCGGACGTACTGTAGGAGAATGCAAGCGTATTGGCCGCGGCACCGTTGCCGCCATCTCTCCACTGCTCACCTGTATACTGTACATATACCCTATCTATAGGAGCACCTGTCGTATTGGTCAGGCGCACACCGTAGTAAATATTGCCGGTACCACCGGAACCCAGGGATCCCAGTGCGCGGTCGGTAGCTGATGTACTGCCATAGCTGAAGATACCACCGCTATTGCTACTACCTGTACCAGGTGTGATACCGGTCGTAGCCAGATTGCTGCTGCTGGCATACCAGCCAGGTATAGTAGAGTTGTCTACCCACGTCACAGATGTACCTGAGGATGGCAGGTTATTGAAGTTCTGCTGATAGATCTGACCGGAGCTAGCAGAGCCTGCGCTCCACTGATAGGTCATAAAGCCGGACCCGCCGGCTGTCAGCCTCAGTGTATCTCCCTGGCAGATGGCGCTATTGCTGGAGCCCGATATCGTAGGCAGAGGGTCTACCGAGACAGCGAGTGTGCGTGGTGTACCAGAGCAGTTGCCGTTAGACGGCGTCACCGCTATAGTACCCCCGGAGGCACCTGCACTCACGGTGATAGAGTTAGTAGTACCGCCGGCAGTCTGTGTCCAGCCGGATGGCAGGTTCCAGGTGTAGGTCATGCCGGATACGTTGGTCACGGTATAGGTGATGCCGGTAGCACCTGTACATACGCTCGGGCTGCCGCTGATCACAGAGGGCTGCGATGGTACAGTGACCGGAGCTACAGCCAGAGTAGAGGCCGGGCCATCGCAGTAGCCGTTATTAGCCACCACACTTACTGTACCCCCACCTGTGCCGGTAGTCACAGTGATAGAGTTGGTGTTGCCGCCGCCTGTTTGGACCCATCCGGATGGTAGGGTCCAGGTATAGGTCACGCCGGATACATTGGTCACGCTATACACGATTCCGGAAGTAGATTTGCAAGGGGCTGCAGGGCCTGTGATAGCCGATGGCTGTGCAGGAGGGGCTACACCTGTGCCATCTGCAGCTACATCTGCAGGGAGCGGAGAGCCGCCGCCACTCACCGGTATAGTACCCGCATATGACTGCACGAGTGATGGAGAGAACTTCACATATACCGGCTGGCTAAACACACCTCCACCCTGTGTGATGGTCAGGCTGCTGGTGTAGGTACCACCGGATGTAGTGCTGAATGTATATCCTGTCAGTGGGCCGACTGTGATATCTGCAGTGGTCAGGCTCACACCTGTAATTGTAAAGCTATTAGGACCACCGGTGCTGCCTGTGCATACATTGCCAAAAGAGTTGAGGCTGCTGGTGGTTAATATCGGAGATGGCGAGTTGGTCAAAAAAGATTTCTCCGGGCCATAGTAGGTGCTGTATGCTGTAGTGACATAAGCATGATAATAATATGTAGTGCCGGATGAAAGGCCCGTCAGGCTGGAGGTGAATATGCCACCGCTCAGATTGCTGCTGGATACCTGCGTGCCAGTGCCGGTAGCAAAACCGCTGGTCGTGCTGTACTCTATGCCATATGCCATGAACGGACTACAGCCCGCACCTGTCACAAATCCGGTGTCGATAGCAGATGAGGTAGTGATATTGCTCGCTCCGCCTGTGGTCAGGGTAGGTGCCGTATTGATACCCGTGCCTGCTGCAGCCACGTTGATAGACGTAGCACCACCACCACCTATGGCTATATTGCCGCCATAGAATTGTACGAGCGTCGGTGAAAATTGTACATAAACCTTCTGGCTGTAGGCGCCGCCACCTTGTGTCAGGGACAGCGAAGAAGTGTAAGGGCCTGCGTAAGATGTCGAGTAGCTATATCCCGTCAGGGCACCTACTGTCACATTGGTGGCCGAGAGACCTACACCTGTGATAGTAAAAGAATCCGAAGCGCTGGGGGTATTGATACATACGCTGCCGAAACCATGCAGCGCCGTAGCGCTCAGATAGGTAGAGGGTACTGGAGCACCCGTACCTTGTATATTGACCGACGTACTTGTATTGGGGCTATTCAGGTACCAGGTTCCTGCAGTGCCGCTGGCACCCCATGTCACTATGCGGAAATTAACTACAGTACCCGGCGCAAGATTTTGCAAGGCAGATATACCGCTTAGGGGTATCGCCGGTTCTGTATTGCCTGAGCTGGAGGTGCCGGAGCCCCATGTGATATTGGATCCGATATCTACATATGATCCGCCATTGATACTATACTGCCATATACCAGTAGATGGGCCTGTACCGGAGCGACGGATATTATACGGTCTGATAGTATCCAGAGAGAGGTTGTAGCCGGTCGTCACAGTCAGCGATATGGTCACAAAGTTATTGGCGGCGATCGCCGCTGCCTCAGTGCTGGCAGAGGTGCTGAATCCGTTACCACCCCACGCGTTGCCAGCTCCGCTACCTGTCGTACCGATACCTGACCCACGGGTCAGTGTCACCGACCCCACACTGACATCTGTGGTGGTAGCGTTAAAGGGACTAGCCCCAAAATTGTTGGTTCCGCCCGATAGGCCGTTAAAATTAAAATCGGCTATGGTCGTGGCTACTGATGGCAGTGACTGCAGCAGCATCCAGACGCCGAAAGTGTAGTAAAAGATTTTTCGCATGATAAATAGGGATTAGAGCACAAATATCTGCAAGAAGTGTTAAGGAAGGATGAAGGGATACTAAAAATTCAATGAAAAGAAGTACACAATCCAGTAACAATCAGGCCTGTGTATCTGTTGATTGCACTTGATCCGATATATTATCTGATCATTATCATCTAGGTGAGCTCTGAGATTCTGATTTTGATCAGACAGATTGACTCGGTCAATAGGATATTGCATTCCACAGCTATCGGTGGATAGGCGCATCCATATTCACAATTCTGGTATCAGAGTGATTTGAGAAAGGCTATCAGAGCGTCCCTGTCAGCCTTGCGCAGACGCGTCACATAGGCCTTTGCCCTGGCCGCCTCGCCGCCATGCCACATGATAGCCTCTATCAGGGTCCGCGCCCGTCCATCGTTCAGATAATGAGGCGGATAGGCTATGCGCTCATACAGGCCTACCCCCCACAGGGGCGGGGTCCGCCACTCTGCTCCGGTAGCCAGGTAGTCGGGTCGGCCATCCTCCAGGCTTCCCCCCATATCATGTAGCAGCAGGTCTGTATATGGATGTATGCGCTGATGAGACACAGAAGGGAAGCCCACATCTGTCCCGGTAGTCAGCGTTTCTACATGGCATTTGACACATGATGCGGCTTTAAATATTTCTTTGCCGCGCAGCACCTGTGCATCTGTCACATCTCTGCGGGCGGGCACGCCCAGCGTATGTATATAAAAATCAATGGCGTTCAAGACGCTATCGGGCATTTCAGGATCATCTTTCAGCCCGTCATCTTGGGGCTGACCGTAGCTGGTTTCTACCGGTGCCAGGCGGGTGGTGATACCTATATCATTACTCAGCGCGCCTGCTACCTGGTTTAGTATGCTGGAGACATTCGCCTTCCAGCCAAAGCGTCCTAGCCTCATGCTCTTGGTATCCGGATCCCACACATAGTTTGGCCGCCCGCTGATACCATCCTGATCGCGGTCGTCTGGGTCAGCATTGGCCAGTATATCGCTCTCAGGCACCGCCTCCAGCAGGCCCAGACCCATCACAGGCAGCGGCACGCGGGCAGACATGAGGTAGCCTCCGGGCAGTCCTGTATACGTATTGGTCAGGGTAAAAACCGGCTTTCGCAGCTCATAGGTCTCTCCGTCAGCAAATGAATAGGTCTGATAGTTATAAGTAATATTGACAGTAGCTTCGGCTTGTTTTCCCACCGGTGCCTTATCCTCTATCTGCAGGCCAAACCCGGGCACAGGAAGCGGTCCGCCATGCTCGTCAGTACCCGGCATACTGACCCGTATCAGCAGGGCAGATTTAGCACCTCCCGCTGTTGGCTCGCCGTTGCCGTCATTGTGATGGCAGGAGGCACAGGACACATTATTGTACAGCGGTCCCAGGCCACTATTCACCGGAGCAGGTGCAGTCACAAAAGTCGCTTCAAACTTACCATCCCCCAGGCCGTGCAGTGCCTCCTCGGCGGCAGTGAGGCCCGGATAGGGATTGCTAAAAGCATGTGAAGTAGCATCAAAGATCGTATTGGCTCCGCCACTCAGACGCTCATCATATCCATCGGCAGGAAAATCTCCCGGCTTGCGGCACATAGTGAGTAGCAGCAGGACTGCAAACGATATGATGATCGCTGCAGTCTTGCCTCTGTATGTATCCGATATTCTCACGCTTTATCCTTATCAGTTTTGTATATTTTGTATTACCCAGTTCTCCAGGTCATCTTGCAGCAGTGCCTGCAGCGTAGCCAGTTTGGCCTGTATAGCCATGATCTGTGGGCGCTGGGTATATATGGCTATCTCGTAGTTTGAGTTGATCGTATTAAATGAGCCTGCTGCGTCATAGATCGCATTGGTGATCTGATTGTCCAGAGACCTGTTCTTCGCTGCCACGAGCTCGTGCAGGCTATGACCTGTTACTCCATTATAGGTGCAGAAGTAGGCATTCTTGATGCCCTTGATGTTATTGGCAAAGTCTGTGGTCGAGTTGTGAGAGAAGCTGGACTCATCGAGTGTAGAGTCTGCCTGTCCGTTTTGGCCCAGGGGTTCCTGCATCTTGCCGGTGCCTACCTCTTCGCAGATGCGTGCCATAGCTGCTACGATAGCCTGTATCGCTGCTTTCTTCGACAGGAAAGTCGTGCTTCCATTACCGGCTCTTTTCACTTCGGCAGTATAGTTATTTGGCTGAGTGGTATCCCAGCTATTGCGCAGCGCGGTGGTGATATCTGCTATACTCTGGGTCAGAGATACCAGATAGGTCATCTGCCGGGGGGTGATAGTAGCGGGGCGCTGCTGGCCACCCACACCGAAGAGTACATACTCCGTGGCATGAAAACCCTTCAGAGCATCCGGCAGCGCGTGTATATCCGCAGGTGTCAGGCTATTGGAGCTGGCCATCAGCGAGTCGAGCTGAGTGCGGTCCAGTGGCCAGGTATCCATAGTAGGGTCGTAGCTCTGATCCTCTACCGGGCCGAAGAGATAGGCTTCACAGTTTTCCCACGGAGCACGTGTTTGCCTCCAGGCGTTTTGCGCTGCGGCCAGATTGGCATTTGTAGGAGCTGCACTGAGGCTGGCTGCCGCCTGCTGTAGCACCAGCGCATTGGCCTGTATATCTCTGTAGTTTGGATTGACTAGCACATCTGCGAAATCCCTCAGGACGTTTTCCTCAGTGACCACACTGCCCTCTGTAGTCACAGGGGGTATGTCACTGGTCATAGTCGTTATTGTTTCAGGTTTTCTGCAGCCTGCCGTGAGCAGCACTGCAGAGAGCAGGAGGAGTGGGAGTTTTTTCATGTTTATCTCTATGGTGTATGGTTGCTATGTATTGTCATCATAGTGTCATGTGTTTTATCATTTGTACTTTTCGCAGACTATAGCACAGGCATGGCGCGTACATTTGATATAATGCGCACCCGTATCCGAAATTTTTTCCGCTTTGATGCTGATGATCCACTTATGTGGGTCATCGTAGCTATACTGCTCATCGCGCTCATCATTTTAGCCGCAGATATGGCGGTATGGTTCCTATTTTGAGAGGGCCATATCTCTTTTGCGTTTCCTGTTGGCCTCCATTATTTCCAGGTATTCTATTGCCTTATTCAGCTCTCGTATCTGCCGCTGATAGTGGAGGGTGGCGTCAGGACTCACTATCATACCGGGCGCTCCCTTGATATTGGCCTCCAGCACCGCTCTGCTTTTGCGGAGCACCTCTATAGGATATGTGGTCTGGCTTTTTACCATTTTAGTTTTTTGCCATGAGACCCATCCATACTGCGGCGCCCAGCGCCAGCCATACCAGTCCTTTGAGCAGGAAGAGGGAAAAAACCACGATGCCGGATTTCTTCACCCAGCCGGCCCATTTGCCTTTCCTTACCGCTGTTGTATGATCCTCCTGTATCATCTGGCCAGTACGGAGTAGGTCTTGAATGATGAACGCATGGGCGGCTCCTTGCCCTCCTGCCTGGCTTTGGCTATGTCTTCAAAGCCCCTCTTGTGTCCTTCGCGAAATTCGGGAGATCCTGTCCATGCCTTAAACGACTCCTCCGAATCCCAGTAGCTGACTATCAGAAAAGAACTGCCATCAGAAGGCTTTAGCACCTCCATGCTGCGAAAGCCGGGCATGCGGTCTATGTGATGTGCACGGGTGGAAAACAATTCTTCGAAGCGCGGCTTGTAGCTGTCATCGCAGTCTATATAGTTGATAGCTACAAAAGAGTGATCTGTTGGATTGCTTGTCATGTTATACGCTTTTATGTTAGTCAAAATGGATGATTACATCAGTAGCGCTTACAGAGGTAGGGTAGTGCTTCAGATTGTATTCTGCAGGTCCTTGTGTCACCACACCCTCGCGGTCAAACATGCTGCCGTGCAGAGAGCAGGTATAGCCTGTGCCGGTAGAGGTGAGCGGATTGTCAAAGTGGGTACACTTCAGTAGTAAGGCCGTATAGCTATTGTCCTTTTCCTTCCTTATGGCCACATCATACTCCAGTCCGCGAAAGGATGTGATGAGCAGGTCTGACGAGGCGAACATACTGAGCGGTATCGCGGCTTTGTGGTCTTTTACTTCCGCTTTGTAGATCGGCGTGTGTGAGCAGGCAGCCAGCTCTGTGAGCATCCAGCCCGCCGCGATGCCTATACAGGCTTTGCATGTCTTTTGCAGAAATTCTTTTCTTTCCATGATTAAAAACTATATCCTACGCCGAGGTTTAGAAATACGTTATTCTGCTGATAGGGCAGTGCCACCGGGCTGGGGTTGAATACCAGCGCCGGATTTTGCTGACCTGTACGCAGAAATCTCAGGTCGGCTTTTACGATCACGTTTCGGATAGGCAGATAGCTGAGTCCGGTCACGATGTGCTGCTGATCCAGCGTACCGTCTATGATGCCATTTTCGGGTATAGCGGCATTCATATCCAGCCGCTCGTAGCGTACGAATGCTATGAGCTGGTGGCCGTTTGCCTTGCGGATCTCCGTGAGCAGATCATAGCCTACCTCAGCATATGCACCATATTCTGTCAGGGGCATATTATTGGCATAGGCACGGTTGATATCATATGCCGATGGCATGTGCACGATCACTCCCAGTAGTTTGGCGCTGAAGCCACGCAGTCTGTACTGTACATCAGCCTCCCCCATGATGATGGGAGATCCAAACATGCCCGAGGTGAGCTGCAGGCTATCTGCCTGCCGCGGTGCTGCGCCTACAGATCCGCCATAGTAGCCGCTCAGCTGAGCACGAAAGCCGCCTCTATTGAGAAGCAGAGCGCCGGTGATCGCTATATTATTGAACGAAGCGTGGCGGCCCTCAAACATGGCCTCGCGCAAACCTGTACCGTGCTCAAATCCGGCAGAGTTGAGGCCATTTACCAGACCCAGTGACCATGATAGCGGAAATCGCTTCATAGTGCCATAATAGCCTATGCCTATCTCCCGCCAGGTGGAGGGTATTATATAGGTCTCTACCTGGTTGCGCTCATTACCATTAAAGCTGGTCGGCAGGTGATTCTCATTTAGCGTACCGATACGCGGCAGGAAGAGACCCAGCACAAAATAGTGGTGCGCATTGACATCAAACTTGAGGTAGGCCTGCTCCAGAGCCAGCTCCCCCCCCCTGATGCCTTTGCCATCTACTACGGCATTTTCTACCTCTGTCTCGCTAAAGAAGGAAATGTTCTTGCTGAAACGATGCCCGATGAATAGTACAAACCGCTCCAGATTGCCTTCTGAGTACTTTCTGTTAAAATCCCTTTGGTAGAATACATTGCCATAGCCGCCGATGGTGGTACCCTTCAGAAACGCCTTGAAGCCTGACTGGAGGGAGTCCTCCTTGGTACCACCGCTCTGCTGGGCCCACAGGGCTGAGCTGGTCAGAAGCAAAACGATAGTAAAGAGTCTTTTCATGCGCCTATTTGGAATCATTCTAATTAAGCGCAAATAAAGTCTTATTTAGAATCAATCCAAACAAGAAGCTTGAAATTTTTTACTGATTGATGTCAGCTAATTTTTTTGTAATGTATTTATACTTGATATTATTATACTTATCTCACCTCTACAGTCGAAAAACTTAGGTCTATAAAACTGGACGAATAGCCGACTGCCCATCCATGAGAGCCTCCTATCAGTCGAAAAACTTGCGACTCTCCACCGCCAGACGCAAAAAAGGCGGCCTCAGCCGCCTCTCAGATGTATTGGAGATACCTGATTGATTATCAATCGCTCTTCTTCTTTCTGGCCTTAGGCGCCTTCCCGGTCCAAGGGTTGATACTGCGATCACCAAACTGGAAAATACGGGAGATAGTAAAGCCCAGCCGGAAGCCGCCCTTGGCCCAGGTGGCACTGGTATATGGCAGGAAGTCATTCTCCATCAGGCCTTGTGTATTGGTCAGCGTGATGGTAAAGACGTGGCCTCCCGTCTCCACCTCATAGCCGAGATTGAGGCATGGGAAGTAGCCGGAGTTGAAATGGCCCTTTAGCATAGGAAAGTACTCTCTGTACGTGGCACCATTGCGCGTGATAGGCAGGAAGTACTCAAACACGATAGCCTGGCGCTTCGTCATCTTGGCGCGGGCAGAGAGCCCCAGGAAGAACATACCATTCTTGTCTGCACCCAGCCCCGGATACGAGCCCGGCCCTACATAGTTTCTCCAGACAAAGGTCGGAGACAGCTGCACAGAGAGCCAGTCTGTAGCCTTGCAGGCTATGAGCGCTTGCAGCACATAGGAGAAGCGATGCATAGGTGAGCCGTAGGTAGTGGTGACACCTGTAGTCGTATCGGTCACATTGTATTTCCACCTATTGCCCGTGAAGGGGTCGTTCTTCATACCAGATACAGCAGCATTGCCATACAGAGTGATAGTGAATGGAATGTGGAAGTCGCTCGTCTGCTTCAGCACACGGTACTTCAGGTGTAGGTTGTATAGCTCCTGCACAGGTCCTGCTCCTTTGGCAAACTCGGTACCTAGTGAGAGATCCTCCGTCACGCCATAGTCAAAAGAAAACAGCACGTCAGAGATGGCATAGAAACCTGCCAGAGTGTGCCCGGCATTGTTATCCGCTATATTGCCAAAGCGATGCACTACGCGAAAGTCCAGCGCATTCTTCTTGGTCATCTCTATCGATTGACCACATATGATATGCGTACTCTTGAATGTATAAGCTACATTGGTATGCTTTGGTGCTCCTGCACTCATGATATCGTCCAGCATAGACGCTGTGGAGTCTTGTGCTCGGACACCGGCTACTATCAGGATCAAGGCAAAGGCCAGATAAATATTCTTCATTTATGACTGTGTTTTTATCAGACTAAAGACTGCGTTTCGCTGTTACTTCTTTTCAAACTTCTCATAGTTGAAGTTCACATCTACATTCACGCCCTCTGATATATTGGCACCGAGCAGTGACGGTATCTTGATCTTGTAGTCAGACAGCTTGATAGCAAAAGCAGCGGTAGCATTGGCAGGGGCACCATTCTTCACGGTGAGTTTTCCCTTTACCTCCTGCTCATGTTTCACACCATGTATCTCAAATGTCCCTTTGACGGTCACATCGTACACGCCGTCCTTAGTAAAGTCTACGCTCTCAGCTATCACGCCATTCAGCACGCCATACGGATACTTATCACTCTCCAGATAGTTTTCATTAAAGTGCTCCTGCATCAGCTTATCCTTAAAAGTGAAGCTGGTAATTGGGATCTTGGCCACTACGCGCTTCGACACTGTATTTATAGCCGATCCGGCTGAGTGTGTGGTGGCCTCTATATTCTCTATCGTAGCCTCGGAGAGGAAGTGCACAGTACCTTTCTTGTCTACATACTCCTGAGCTGATAGAGACAGGCATAGTGCCAGCGCCAGTGCTGTGAAGATGCTTTTCATTCTAGTATTTTTTAGTGTGATCTGTCATATTCAAATAGCACGCCAATCGTATGTCACTATTGGCAGTCATAAAACCCATCCGCCTGCCAGTTTACAAAAACGGCCTTGACAGAATCTGCCAAAGGCGGCAGGCCCTGAGGCATCCGCGCGCCACAGAAAGAAGTGCCCGGAGCCTGTATCCGGCAGAGGATATTATCTATATCTGTCCTGGTCACAGTAGCACTCGTAAAGTCACTCTGACCACTACCAGGACTATGACAAGACGCTCCCTCGCAGGTACTGTGTATGATCGGCTTCAGGTCTTTAGTAAAATTAACTTTGGTGGAGTCGCAGTTGCCGATATTTACGATTGGGGCCGGGGCCGTATCTTTTGTGCAGGAATACCAAAATATCGTCATGACAGACAAAGAAAGCACCACACAGATTTTCTTCATTACAACAGATTGTGTTTAGACAGTAAATGCACCGCTGCGGCTAGCAAAATCGGTGAATCTCCTGACAATACTATGGAAATTAGACTATTGAAAAAGTTAAAGTTTAAACGCCCGGATTACTTTTTCTTTGCCTCCGGAGCTGACTTTGATCATGTATAGGCCGGCAGCCACATCATTCAGACCAAAGCTTTTCTCAAATGGACCAGCACAGGTATATCCGCCATAGAGAGTCTTGACTAAAGTACCACTGGCAGATAGCAATGATAGGGATATGTCCGCACTTTTATCAACAGTCATACGCACCGTGACACTATGCGTAAATGGAAGAGGGTAGGCAGTGAGGGCAGACACCTCGGACAACTCAGCTATACCTACATTCACCTCCGGACCGGCAGTGATCATAGCTGTGCCGGAGTATACCGAATCGCCAGGAAGGTACTCTACACCATCGCCATTGGCCATATTGCAGGTATAGTAGAAGGTGACAGCGCCTGAGTGCGGAGCTTTCCATTTGAATGACCAGGCTTTGGTCGTCGCAGTGGCCCCCTTATGACCCACATATTTTCTGCCTGTCTGGCTGCTGGACTCCAGTGAAGTATTAGTCAAATTGGTCAGTGTAAAAGTGCCTGCCAGATTATTGGCAGAGTCAAGCGCGGTGATCTGGAATCCATACCGTGGTGTACTGCCATTGGCGCCATTAAGCTCCAGTGCTACCCACTGGGTGGAGTCAGGTATATATTGCGTAGCAGCCGATACTACATTGCTGGTACCCACCAGACCAGCCGAATCTCCAGCCAGCTTGAGCGTAAATTTGGTGGCATCTGCACGTGTATTGCCGGCGTGGCAGTGACTACAGGTGGTTTGGCCGGGGTCTCCGGCCAGTCCCTGACCAGGTGGCTGAGGTGGCTGGACACTATTGGAGATCAGGCGCGAGCTGAAGAGCATGACCAGCGCAAAGGCAAAAAGCACAGAAACGACGATTGTAAAATTTCTTTTCATTAAAACCGGATTAGCTTTTAAAAATAGTGATTTGCTATGATTCCTGTGTTAATATTTGCGCTGTAGCGTTGGCGCTGTCTACCTTTTCTATGACCCGCTCTATCACACCCTTTTCATTTATGACAAAAGTGGTACGCACGATACCCATAAACTCGCGGCCCATAAATTTCTTGAGGTGCCAGACATCATAACTGTCTATTACTTTGCGGTCCTCGTCTGCTATGAGGGTAAAGGGCAAATCATACTTTGTGATGAACTTCTGGTGCTTTTTAGGTGGGTCCATGCTGACACCGAGCACTACATAGCCTTTCTTGCGCAGCAGGGCAAAGTTATCGCGGAAATTGCACGCCTCCTTTGTGCAGGTGGGAGTATCATCTGCAGGATAGAAATACAGGATCACCTTTTTACCCTTAAACTGTGCGAGGGTTATCTTGTCACCATTCTGGTCTACGGCATTGATGGCGGGTGCCTTCTGGCCGGGCTGAAGAGAAGTCATAAGAAGCGGGATATATTCGGTTGCGTCAATAATTAAACTTAACGGTGTATTCAGACTTATTGCCCCGTTCATCGCTGGCCGAGAGGCGAAAAGTATGCTCCCCGGCTGCGAGGTCATGCGGCAGGATCACTTTGAGTGTATTGGTTTTGCCGTCCATCTCCATCAGTTGCCACTTGTCATCTATGTATGCTTTGTAGTCATCCAGCCCGGAGAGCGCGTCTCCTATGCGCATGTAGATCGCTTTGGAGGCGCGCATATTTTTACCAGGAGTGATATTGACCGGAGTGATGTGCGGAGGAGTCGTATCGAGCATCACATAGTAGCTGCCCAGCTCACGGCTACGGGTAGTGAGAACCTTACCGTCCCATTTGCCTCCTTTAGAGGCTGTGCCTCCGGCAGCAGTACGCCATACGATCAGCGCTTTCGACCTTAGCTCGTCAGGTATGGCGTTCGGACGGATAGAAATATTGAAATAGCCGAGCAGCTGATCATGCGAGTCGCCCAGCTTATAGATATTGGATAGTATAGCAGGACCCGAGGATGTAGACTCTGTGTAGGTGATAAACATGGAGTCCAGTACCACCCTGCCGGGTATGGTCGCAGTAAAGCCATCTCCCTGTATTACATTGTCTCCGGTCGGTGCAAGAACTTTATTGTACCCAAGGTTCTTGCTCTTGAAAACTGTGGCCGTAGGTTCATACTGCAGCCGCGCACGGAGGGTAGACAGGTTGCCATTATAGTCCCTCACCTCTATCCGGACATCATGTACGCGACCATCAGACAGGTCTATCACGCCATGGTTGTAAACGTGATAATAGGAGGCGGGCATAGTATTATTGGGCTCCTGAAAGCACTTGTGAAATGAGCGGCTCCCCTCACGAAGAAAGATAGGGTAGTCTACCTGCGCTATCACGTAGCGTGTATAGTCAAAAGAAACACGATCTACCCGATACTCATGAATGATAGAATCTCCGTCATAAGTTTTGATATCGTAGATACCCAGTGTATGGGTAGTGCCCTCCATTTTGTCATAGGTATTGACAGCGAGCGCTACTGATTTTGCGTTTACTTTTATGAGGCCAGCTTTGGGCGTATAACTGCCGTCGGCCAGTGTCAGCGCTGTGCGCCAGGCTTCGGCCGTATATTTTTTGTCTCCCATGGGGTACAGCTTCAGCGCTCCTATCACAGGCTTGACATCGTCGTTCATTTTATAGCCGAAGAGTAGCGGATTGATAGGCCTCTCCGCCTGGTCTCTGAGCTCGAAGTGGACGTGTGGGCCTCCGCTGGCACCGGTATTGCCACTCAGGGCTACCACCTCGCCCTTCTTTACATTCAGCTCGTATGGCTTCAGCATGATCTCTACGGCAAATTTCTCCTTCGCATACTGCTCCTTGCGCACTACAGCTGTGATCTTTTCACTAAAACCCTGCAAGTGGCCGTAGACAGAAGTAAAGCCATTGGGATAGGTGATGTAAAGCGCATTGCCATAGCCGTAGGGCGACACGCCTATGCGAGAAACATACCCATCACCCAGTGCATACACAGGCAGCCCCTCGCGCTCCAGCGTCTGCAGGTCCATGCCGGTGTGGAAGTGCCCCGCCCGCGGCTCGCCAAAGCTACCGGCCAGTAGGATGGGATTATCCAGAGGCGTACGAAAGCCCTCCCGCGGATAGGCGGGTATGGTATCGCCCTGGGCAAAGGCACCGGAGCTAAACATAGCGAATATGATATACTGAAGATAATTCATCGTGCGGAGGCAAAAGTATTTAACCATAACGTAGAAGGCACACAGGTTTGTACACGGACGGATGTAGATTATCCTGAGTAATATCAGAATCGCACCCGTTGGCAGCTTCAGGATATTTGCCTTATTTTTGCAGGCTCAGATTTCGGACATGACACCATTCAGGACATTGTTGTACTACAAATATGTGCAGATACCAGACGCGGCAGCCTATACGCAGCAGCACCTGGAGCTGTGCCAGCGCCTCGGCCTGGTGGGCCGTATCATCGTGGCAGATGAGGGGCTGAATGGTACCGTATCTGGCACCGTGGTGGCCGTGCAGAAATATATGGATGCGTTGAATACACATCCGCTATTTGGCGGAATCGACTTTAAGGTCGACGATGTGGAGGAGCCGTCCTTTGCCGCCCTGTACGTACGCTACAAGGATGAGATAGTCAACTCCGGCAGCAAAAACATGCCGATAGACCCTACCGTGCGCACCGGCCACCACCTGGAGCCAAAGGAATTTGCCGAGATGATGCACCGCGATGATGTAGTAGTACTGGATGTGCGGTCTAACTATGAGAGTGGTCTCGGCAGATTTAAGGGCGCCGTAGCGGCTGATATTGACAATTTCCGCGACTTCCCCGTGTATATCAAGAACCTGGAGCAGTACAAAGATAAAAAGATCATGACCTACTGCACCGGCGGCATCAAGTGTGAGAAGGCGACTGCCCTGCTGCTCGATGCGGGCTTCAAGGACGTATACCAGCTCCACGGCGGCATCATCAAGTATGGCAAAGAGATGCAGGGCAAAGACTTTGAAGGTAACTGCTATGTCTTTGACAACCGCGTCTCCGTACCGGTCAATACCGTAAACCCATCCATCATCTCTACGTGTAAAGTTTGCGGCACTCCATCCACCCACATGATCAACTGTGCCAGCGCCGAGTGCAATGACCACTTCGTCCTCTGCGAAGCCTGCGGCGACAAAATGGCCGGCTGCTGCTCCGAAGAGTGCATGACCTCGCCTACACTACGCGTGTATGATGGGACGGGGTATTATTCTAAGGATTGACCCTACCGGATATAATAAAAGCCACTGCTGATGAGATATAGTCTATCTTGCAGAAAACATCACATTGAAAAAGCTTTTATTATTTGGCGCGGTGCTCGCCTACTGTAGTGCCTACAGTCAAAATGCAGCCCTGACTTTTTGCACGCACGTCAATAGCCCTACACAGGAATGTGTCTTTGAGAATACAAAGTTCATTACAACGCCTGACAGTACACATGCTAAGCTTTTTATGTTTTTTCACGGGCGTGTACCAATTGGTGCCGGTAGGCTGACATATAAAGTATACGCTATAGACCGCTTTGGCAACGAGGTTTTCTTGCGGGATGTCAATCAGGATGTACAGGCAGAGTGGCTGACCGCCTGGCAACCAGATGTTTTTACATCACCCGGCAAGTATATGGTGAAGGTACTTATAGGCACACAGGAGATGGTATCCCGTGGCTTTGAATTTTTCAATAACTAGGAGCGGATCCAGGACCCGACGTTTCTATATTGTAAAAGCACCATTGCGATAGATCACCTCACCATCCGCTATGATCTCGCCGCCATCACGCATATCGGTGATCATGTCCCAGTGTACGGTTGATTCGTTTTTGCCGCCACACTGCTTGTAGCTTTGGCCCACGGCCATGTGTATGCTGCCCCCTATCTTCTCATCGAATAGGATATTGCGCGTAGTGCGCTGGATATTCATATTGGTACCCACGGCCACCTCGCCCCAGTAGCGCGCCCCCGGCACGGAGAAGACCTTGTCCAGCACCTCCTGTCCCTTCTCGGCAGACCACTTCACCACCTCGCCGTCCTTCACCTCCAGCCGCACACCCTCTACATCCTTGCCCATATAGATAGTCGGATAGCTGAAGTAGGCCCAGCCATTCACGCTATCCTCCACCGGCGCGCTGAAGACCTCGCCGCTAGGCATATTGGCCCTGCCATCAGAGTTGATCCACTTGCGGCCCTTCACAGAGAAAGTCATGTCGATGTTCTTGCCTTTGTACTGTACCACGTCAGCCCGGTCCAGCCGGTCCACATAGGCCTGCTGCTTGGCGCGTACCTCCAGCCACTTGGCCACAGGGTCCTCGTCATACAGGTAGCATGATTGATACACAAAACGCTCATACTCCTCCAGCGTCATACGCGCATCGTCAGCGCCAGCCTGTGTAGGGTACTGGCACAGCGCACGGCGTATAGAGCCATTGCCCAGCCGGTCAAAGTAGATCTTATTCAGCTCTGACTGGCCCTTCTGGAAGAGCTTGTATTTCTCCTCATTGATCGGCTCCTTGTCATCATCGCCTTTGGCGAAAGGTGCGCGGATATTGAGATAGCAGTCAAAGTTCTCAAAGATGTATTTCTTGACAGGGCTCACATACGTCAGCTGGTGCTCCTCGCCATACTCCAGCAGCAGGTCACCCAGCCCCTCCATCTCTATATTAAAGTGCGGCTGTCCACCGGCTATATAGATGGCCTTAGCCACTTCTTTCAGCAATGGCTCTGCGAGGTAGGAACTATTGACATATACCTGGTCACCCTTCTTTACCGCCAGGCAATAATTGACCAGCAGGTTTGCGTATTTTTCTATCAAATTTGACATCACAAAATTTTGTGCATCGAATATATCAATAACGGTCAAATCGGTGCATTGTCTATCGTCTAAAGTCTAATATCTAACGTCTAATGAAAAAGCTATTTGCTACAGATAAAACCGAAGCCCGCTACTCCTCCTGGTACCGCCGCGGCCTGAATGTCTGGCCCTGTATCTGGTGTACAGGCAGTAGTATCAAATTTGTGTCCGGCGATTTTCGCGAACTTCACGTCCAGCTCTCTCTCAATTGGCGCACGCGCAACCGGGTAGGCACCGTCTACGGCGGCAGCATCTACAGCTCCGTAGACCCCTACTACATGCTCATGATGATGGAAATACTCGGCCGAGACTACATCGTCTGGGACAAAGGCGCTACCGTCAAATTTGTGCGTCCTATCACGGACAAGGTTAAATGCCGTTTCCTCATCTCCGACGAGCTGGTAGACAAAGTAAAATCAGAAATAGCCGCCAATGGACAATACATCTTTGAGCTGCCCCTGGAATACGTAGATGACGAGGGCAAAGTCTATGCAGTCTTTACAAAGACGGTGTATACGGCTAGTAAGGAATATTATAAAAGCAAGCGATCAGCATCGTAGAGCCACAATACTTTGTGGCTTTTACCTTTGTGGCTTTTATCGACAAACAAGAAACCCAAACCGAATCATTGGAACCTACCAAAAGCAGATACAAGATCAGCACCGCAAGGCTACAGAACTGGGACTATGGCTCTAATGCGTTTTATTTCGTCACTATCTGTACAAAATCTCGTGTGCCATATTTTGGTGAAATAATACAGTATGCTGATGATCCTTCGGACAAGACGCAAGGTATTGCGTCTCTACGGGCATCGCGTATGGGTGAGGTCGCGCAGGATTGCTGGGAACAGATTCCCGCTAATTTCCCCTTCGTAGAACTGGATGAATTTGTCGTCATGCCGGATCATATACACGGCATATTGCTATTCAACAAAGAAGCTGATACTGGCTGGCAGGTCAATAAGTTTGGCCCACAGTCAAACAATCTTGCGTCGGTGATTAGAGGATTCAAAAGCGGTGTGAAATCCTTTGCCACAAGAAATGAAATTGAATTTCAGTGGCAATCGAGATTCTATGACCGCGTGATCAGAAACCGCAATGAGCTGGACAGGATCAGAAAATACATTCAAGACAATCCGGCCAATTGGCTGTTTGACAAAGACAATGGTGAAAACCTGTACCGGTAATCATATAAAGCCGCAAAGCTCTTCAGCAAAAGCCACAAAGTATTGTGGCTCTACGATGGCTGTTCTTCTGTATCCTGCTGCCCGGCATTCTGCCCCTTTTGCAGCTTATGTATCTTCTTCGTCCCGCTATACATGCTAAACTTCAGATAGCGACACTCCAGCTGACCATTATATAGCGTCAGCTTGCGCGATGGACGTAGGCCTATACTCTTCAGCGCATCCATATTGGAGCTGATCAGCCAGCAGTCATAGCCGGCATAGTAGACCTTCCACGTATCGCCTATAGACTTGTAGAGCGCGTCGATATCCTCTTTGTCCATACGCTCGCCATACGGCGGATTCACGATACACACACCACCACCCTCCGGCGGCTCTATATCGCGGAAGTCACTATTGATGATCGTGATCATATCCTCTACCTTGGCCCACTTGATATTCTCCTTCGCCTTACGGGCTACGTGAGGAGATAGTTCGCAGCCGAAGAGTTTCACATCCGTATTGCTGATACGTTCCACCGCCTTGCTATGGATCGTCTCCCACAGCTCCTTGTCATACGGCAGGAAGCTATGCCACAGCTCAAAACCAAACCACTCGCGATGGATACCGCACGGGATATTGGCCGCGATCATCGCCGCCTCTATCAGGATCGTAGCAGAGCCACACATCGGATCTACCAGCGGCCTGTGGCCCTCCCAGCCGGTCAGCATCACCATGCCCGCAGCCAGCACCTCATTGATCGGCGCGAGGTTGGTCTTGGCGCGATAGCCACGCTTGTGCAGCGACTCACCGGAGCTATCCAGTGCCAGCGTCACCACATCGTGATAGATGTGTATGTTGAGGCGGATGGTGGGCTTGTCCAGATCCACCGACGGGCGACTGCCATACTTATCGCGAAACTGATCCACGATAGCATCCTTCGCCTTCTGCGAGACGAACTGTGAGTGATTGAAAAATTCTGTGTTGAGCGCCGTGTCGATGCCTATCGTGTCGTTAGGCCCGAGGCACAGGTCCCAGTTTACTTTTTTCACACCGTCATACAGCTCCTGATCACTAGAGGCAGTGAACTTATGTATCGGCACCAGTATCCGCAGCGCAGTACGCACCATCAGGTTGGCCTTATACATCACCCCGATATTACCTTCAAAGCTGACCGCACGGTTGTGGACCTCTACATTCTCTGCGCCCAGTTTGCGGAGCTCCGTAGCGCATATTTCCTCCAGCCCAAAGATGGTCTTAGCTACCATCTTGTAGTTTTCTGAGATACCCTTCATCTCTATTTATTTTTATGAAAAATGAACAGCGGAGCCGACCTCCATCTGCTGCGCAAAGGTAGAAAATAAAAGCAGGATCGATCACATGATCCGATCCTGCCTGATAATGTCAGTTCACCGCCAAGGTGGCAAAAATCAAAAGCTCTTGGCCAGCGTATTGTAAAGATCTTTGCCCAGCTTCTCGTAGCACTCGGACAGGCGCGTGCCGACGGCAAAATCTCCCATCATCGTAGCTGTCTGGCCAGGCACTTTGTCGAGATTGATGGTCAGTATGACTTTGCCGGAATTGTCAGAAAACTCGCAGATGGTATTGATGCGCGCAGGAGATTTGTCCATGCCAATATTATAGCCCGGATCACTATTGGTGGTTTTGATCACCAGCTTGTAAGCTCCTGCACCTTTAGTGACTTGTGTGCCACTACCCTTGCCCATCTGGTTAAATTTGTCAATAAAAGCAGGTTCATATTTCTTCTCCCTGTTATCCTTCCACTCCTTGGCCCATTTGTCGCCGGAGCCGGGTTCCTTTTCATTTTTCTGTTCTATACGGGTCTTCAGATACTCCTCCTCAGTCTCCTTGCCCACTCCCATATTGTCATAGGTGAAAGACACGCTTATTTTTTTGCCTTTGAGTACAGATGCATCCCCATCTACTACAGCCTTTTTGGAATGTGCTCCCAAGCCTCCCAGGCCATACTGCGCATGAGCGGCGGCTATAGTGAGAAGAGTAAAAGTGAATACTGCTAAGATCTTTTTCATGGTGGATCGCTTTGGTTAAATTAGTTTATTGTTGTGATGCGCGTAAAACTATTAAACTTTCTCGTATACTACAGCCAACCCCTGCCCCACACCGATACACATGGTTGCCACGCCGTATTTCACATTGGCGCGTCGCTTCATCTCGTGCAGTAGTGTAGCAGTGATACGCGCACCGGAGCAGCCCAGCGGATGGCCGATCGCTATTGCGCCACCATTTACATTCACAATAGACGGGTCAAAGCCGAGGTCGCGCACACAGGCCAAGCTCTGTGACGCAAATGCTTCATTCAGCTCTACGAGGCCGATATCAGATACTTTGAGTCCGGCGCGGTCCAGCGCCTTGCGTACAGCGTAGATCGGCCCTATGCCCATGATAGAGGGCTCTACACCAGCAGTAGCCATAGATACGACACGAGCGAGTGGTTTGAGACCATGCTTTTTCACAATAGCCTCGCTTACTACCAGTGTGGCGGCTGCACCATCATTGATACCAGATGAGTTGCCAGCCGTGACCGTGCCATCTTTTGCAAAAGCCGGTTTCAGTTTTGCCAGATCTTCTACAGTGGAGAGACGCGGATGTTCATCTTTCACAAAAGATATTTTCTCGCCTTTGCCTTTGTCGATCTCTACGGGTATGATCTCATCTGTGAACTTTCCTGCCTCATGTGCCGCCTTATATTTTGACTGAGACTCCCAGGCGAACAGGTCTTGCTCTGCCCTGGATATATTCCATTGCTTCGCCACATTCTCTGCCGTCTCTCCCATAGAGATGGTATAGTCAGACGGGAAGCGCTTATTAGTAAAACGCCAGCCCAGTGTCGTGTCAAACATTTGCTGCCCACGGTCAAAGGCCGAGGTCGCCTTGCTCATCACCATTGGAGCCCGGCTCATGCTCTCTACACCGCCGGCTATATACAGGTCCCCATCACCGGCTTTGATAGCACGTGCGGCATCACCTATAGCCTGTAGCCCGGAGGCACAGAGGCGATTGACCGTCACACCGCCTATAGACTTAGGCAGCTCTGCGAGCAAAACCGCCATACGGGCCACATTGCGATTGTCCTCGCCACTCTGATTGGCTGCGCCAAAGATCACGTCCTCTATATCGCCGGTATCGAGCCAGCCATTGCGCTCTACCAGAGCCCTGACCACATGCGCAGCGAGGTCATCAGGCCTCACCGTGCTGAGTGTGCCAGCGTATTTGCCGATAGGCGTGCGCAGTGCGTCAATGATGTATGCGTCCATGAGCGTAAAATTTGAGGAGTCAAATCTAAGAATAAATAAAGCGGAAGGTAACGTGGTGGAGACGATGTGTGTGTGTCTCTACTAAGCCTGAATCGTATAAAGATGAAAACACTGATGCAAGTATGGTTTGTGTCTGGAACGATATTATGAATACACTGCATTTGATAATATCATAAGTGCGATAGTGTCTACCGATAACATGAGGATAATACACACCCTGTATAAAACCAGCATAGGTTTATCGCGTCGGTGATAGATGCTTATGCCACAAAGAATAAAGAATACAATCTTTAGTATCGGGATGGATAAAAGGCAGGGCATATAAAATATGGCAGCCATCACAGTACCTTCGGGTTGACCATGTAGCGCTAAACCATAACACAAGAAACCACCTGTGAAAATCAAAAAGCTAAACAAAAACCGCTTGAAATTAGCAGAAAGCGCATTCATCAATTCGCTAGCTCACTCATAAACTTGATGCGGACCAGCTGTATCTCATCCACTTCTACATCGTCATTGCTGAACTCGTCCATAGCGGCCTCCAGCGAGTCTGACTCGGCAGAGCGGAAGTAGTCAAAGATGTCATTGACCAGGTCCTCATCCATCACGCTGCTGAGATAGTAGTCTATGTTGACTTTAGTCCCAGAATGTACGATGGTCTCCAGCTCCGCTATCATATCCTTGCGGCTGATGCCCAGGGTACGCGCCAGATCATCGAGGCTGATGCGCTTGTCTATGGCTTGTATGATCTTGATCTTTTCGCCGGACTTATTGGCCACAGATTTGACTATAAAGTCCGTAGGACGGTCTATATCGTTGTCATCTACGTACTGCTTGATCAGTTCAATAAATTTCTTGCCATAGCGCTCGGCTTTGCCACGGCTCACACCTATGATACCGGCCATTTCATCCATGGTGACGGGATATTTAGTAGCCATTTCCTCCAGAGAGTTCTCTTGAAATATGACATAGGTGGGCAGATTGCTGGCTTTGGCGGTTTTCTGGCGCAGCTCTTTCAGCATATTGAGCAGCTTCGGATCTACTACGCTGCGCGCGGCAGCATTTTCCTCTACGATCACTTCATTCGCCTCTTCCTCATAGTTGTGATTGAGTGATACGACTATCTTAAATGGCTTCTTGACAAACGCGCGACTATTGTCGTTAAGCTTTAAGATGCCATACTGCTCTATATCTTTATCCACCAGGTTTATCATCATGGCATTGCGCAGCACGGAATTCCAATGGTGCTCATCTTTATCTGCACCGGCCCCAAAGAGCGGCAGCTTATCGTACTTAAAGTCTGTGATATCCTTTGATTTCTTTCCGATCAGAAACTTGACCAGATATGGCAGATCGTGATTCTCCTTGACCGCAGCGATAGCCTCTATGGCCAGCTTAGTGTCTTCTGTCACATCTATCTTCTCCTTGGGGTGGCGACAGTTATCGCACATATTATTGCACTGATCCGGCGTATAGTTTTCCCCGAAGTAATGCAGCAAGAACTTCCGGCGGCACTCGGCAGACTCTACATATGCCACAGTCTCATTGACCAGCTGCAGACCACGCTCGCGCTCGGCCACTGTCTTGTCACGCAGCAGCTTTTCCAGCTTGGATATATCCTTATAGCTGAAGTACACCACACACTCCCCATCCATGCCATCACGACCGCCACGGCCGGTCTCCTGATAGTAGTTTTCCAGGGATTTAGGTATGTCGTAGTGGATCACATAGCGGATATCCGGCTTATCGATACCCATGCCGAAGGCTATAGTAGCCACGATCACATCCACATCTTCCTGCAGGAAGGCATCCTGGGTCTGAGCGCGGACCTTATTGTCTATTCCCGCGTGATAGGGGGCCGCCTTGATGCCATTGGCTTTGAGCACCTGGGCTATATCATCCGCTGTTTTGCGGTTGATCACATAGACGATGCCCGATTTGCCGGGGCGCTGTTTGATGAACTGGACCATGTTCTTAGTGGCCAGTTGTGGTGTCTTCTTTGGCCTGATCTCATAGTAGAGATTTGGCCTGTTGAAGGACGAAATAAAAATGTCCGGTTTGCGGAGGTTGAGCGTCTTGACTATATCATTTTGCACTTTGGGCGTGGCGGTAGCCGTCAGCGCTATGATAGGGAAGTCACCCTCCAGCAGGTCTACGATCTCCTTGATACGGCGGTACTCCGGGCGAAAATCGTGGCCCCACTCAGAAATGCAGTGTGCCTCATCTACAGCTACGAAGCTGATAGGCACCTCCTTAAAAATGTCGGTGGTCTCTTGCTTGGTCAGTGTCTCAGGCGCTACAAAGAGCATCTTAGTCTTGCCGGCCTTGATGTCTTTGATCACCTTGGTACGCTCCGTGCGGCTCAGGGAGGAGTTGAGGAAGTGTGCTACATCGTCTTTATCAGAATAGTTTCGCACCAGGTCTACCTGGTTTTTCATCAGCGCTATGAGCGGAGAGATGATGATGGCCACTCCATCCATGATCATAGCCGGCAGCTGATAGCATAGGGATTTGCCACCACCTGTGGGCATGATCACAAACACGTCATTGCCGGACATGAGGCTTTTGATAATGCGCTCCTGGTCTCCTTTAAACTTGTTGAAACCAAAATATTCGTGGAGAGACTCTTTGAGAGATAATTCTGCTACCGCCATAAACGATCTTTTCATTATTCAATATACGTCGCGGTTATATAAACGTTCGACCGCAGACTTTCATTACACCTACGAAATATAATAGAAATTTTCCTAAGCATTTGTAAAACATCCGGCAGATTGTTGATCTTAAAACAGAGAGTTTAAGTCCTTTTATCAGGACATAGGGGCGTAGTGTTCTCTCTTATGTGCCGAATAGTTACCTTTGCCTTCCGAATTTTTAACAACAGTCATCAGACTCAACTAATGGAGCATGTGTATGTCGCCATCATGGCGGGTGGAATAGGAAGCAGGTTTTGGCCCCAGAGCCGCAGCTCCAAACCGAAGCAATTTCTGGATATACTCAATACCGGCAAGACACTGCTACAGATCACCTATGACCGGTTTGAAAATATCTGCCCTGCAGAAAACCGCTTCATAGTCACGCTGGATGAATATGAGCCACTGGTAAAAGAACAAATACCCGGTATCAGAAACCACCAGATAGTAAAGGAGCCGGTACGTAGGAATACGGCCCCCTGCGTGGCCTATATCTGTGACATGATCTATGCACGCGACCCGGAGGCTACCATCATAGTGGTGCCCTCAGACCACCTGATACTATATGAGGACAAGTATATAGAGATCATATCAAAGTGCCTGGACTATGTAGAAAATCACGATGCGCTCGTGACGCTGGGCATCAAGCCTACCCGCCCCTCTACAGGCTATGGCTACATACAGTATGACGAGGAGATCAGAGAAGGGGATTTCTTTAAGGTCAAGACATTTACCGAGAAGCCGGACCTGGAGATAGCTAAAGCCTTTGTCAAGAGTGGTGACTTCCTGTGGAACTCCGGTATGTTTGTCTGGAAGGCTAAAACGATACTGGCTGCCATGCATCAGTACCTGCCGGAAGTGATGGACTGCTTTGCCGGAGGCAAAGAGGTGTATGGTACGGACCAGGAAAAGGACTTCATAGCAAATGCGTACGCGCAGTGTACCAATATATCTATAGACTATGGTGTGATGGAAAAGGCGGAGAATGTCTATACGATCCCTTCAAAGTTTGGCTGGAGCGATATCGGATCATGGGACTCTCTGCATGAAGTATATCAAAAGGACTACCTGGGCAATGCTGTGATGGGCCGTAGCGTCAAAATATATGATGCAGCCAATAACATGATCATGGTGCCGGACGGCAAACTGGTAGTGCTGCAAGGTCTGGAGGGCTTTTGTATAGTAGACACGCAGGATGTCCTGCTGATCTGCGAGAAATCTAAGGAGCAGCAACTCAAAGAGATCACCATAGACCTCAAAAAGGAAGACCTGGACAAATACCTGTGATACTTATCACAAACCAAACCAGCTTTTCCCGTGTTTAATTGCTTTAAGTGTAGCTAATGAATTTTTCCGGCTCTGTACGATCCAAACTGCCAGGTGTAGGTACCACTATATTTACCGTCATGTCCGCTCTGGCGCGTGAGCATGATGCGATCAATCTGTCTCAGGGTTTTCCTGATTTCAATCCGGACGAGCGCCTACAGGCGGCTGTAGACAAAGCCATCCGAAGCAAGAACAATCAGTATGCACCGATGGCCGGCCTCCCGCTGCTACGCGAGCGCATAGCTGCCAAAGTAGATACAATATATAAAGCGACCGTAGATCCGGACACAGAGATCACGATCACTGCGGGCGGCACACAGGCGCTGTTTACAGCTATAGCTGCGCTGATCAGTGAAAATGATGAGGTCATCCTCTTCTCTCCGGCGTATGATAGCTATGCGCCGGCAGTGACGCTGGCCGGAGGCAAGGCCATGCACTACACTATGGATGCACCTGACTTTGCTATCAACTGGCAGCAGGTCAAAAAGCTCATCACGCAGCGTACCCGCATGATAGTGATCAATACACCACACAATCCTTCTGCTACAGTCTTGACAGAGAAGGACATGAAAGAGCTGGAGAAACTGACCAAGGGGACGGATATTATCATTCTCAGCGATGAGGTGTATGAGCATATCACGTTTGATGATAAGCCTCATCAAAGCGTATTGCGGTATCCCAGGCTGGCCGAGCGAAGTGTCGTAGTAGGCTCATTTGGCAAAACCTACCATGCTACAGGGTGGAAGATAGGATATGCTATAGCACCTAGGGAGCTGATGGCAGAGTTTAGAAAAGTGCATCAATTCAATGTCTTCTCCGTCAATACACCTATGCAATATGCCTATGCCGAGATATTGCAGCGGCCAGATCTATATGAAGGCCTTTCCTCTTTCTATCAGGAGAAACGAGATTTTTTCCGTACTGCCATGAAGGGATCTAAATTTGAACTACTCGATACACAGGGTACATATTTTCAGCTAGCATCCTATAAAAGCATAACGGATGAAAAGGATACAGAAGTGGTCAAATGGCTGACTAAAGAGTTTAAGGTAGCCGCTATACCCGTATCTGTATTCTATCATAAAAACCTGGACCAAAAGATCATTCGCTTTTGCTTTGCGAAAGAAAACGAAACGCTGGAAAAAGCTGCGGAGCAACTAAGCAAGATCAAATAGAAAAGGGATAAGTCACCCTATCCCTTCCCGTATTAACAAAACCCAAATCAACTATCAGAATAGCCCTTCTACGCTGAGGTAGCGCTCTCCGGTATCATAGGACAATGTAAGTACCCGCGATCCTTTAGGGGCTTCTTTCAGCTTTTGTGCCACCGCTGCCAGCGATGCACCGGATGATATACCTATAAATAAGCCCTCCTCCCGCGCGGCACGCTGCGCGTATTCAAAGGCCTCTTCTTTCGTCACCTGTATCACACCATCGAGGAGCGAGGTATTGAGGTTTTTGGGGATGAATCCGGCGCCTATACCCTGTATAGGATGCGGACCGGGAGCGCCCCCACTGATCACGGGAGAGGCAGCAGGCTCTACTGCGAAGACTTTCAAGTTGGGAAACTTTGCCTTTAGGACTTCAGCCACGCCACTGATGTGACCGCCCGTGCCGACACCGGTGATGAGATAGTCCAGACCGTCAGGAAAGTCGGCCAGTATCTCCTGTGCCGTAGTGCTTTTATGTATCTCCACATTAGCCGGATTTTCAAACTGCTGTGGTATCCATGAGTCGGGTGTAGCGGCGGCCAGTTCGTTGGCTCTTTCTATGGCTCCTTTCATCCCTTTCTCGCGCGGTGTCAGCTCCAGCTCTGCCCCATATACCGCCAGCAGGCGCCTGCGCTCCAGGCTCATGCTCTCGGGCATCACTATGACTAGCTTATAGCCTTTGACAGCTGCGGCTATCGCCAGCCCTACACCGGTGTTGCCAGAGGTGGGTTCGATGATGACGGTGTCTTTTTTTAGGAGGCCTTTCTTTTCGGCATCCTCTATCATAGCCAGTCCTATGCGGTCTTTGATAGAACCGCCCGGGTTGGTTCTCTCCAGTTTAGTATAGACCTCATAGTCATTGCCAAAAAGGCGATTGATGCGTACATGCGGGGTGCCACCTATGGTTTCGAGTATGTTTTGTGCTTTCATGCTTTTTATTGTGTTTAAAAATTTACGAGTGGATCAGATCACAAATTCAATCACGTTCTTCATCTCCGAGCGATCTCGAATCTTGACCTCACTCTTCTGATAGACAACAGAGAGTGGTGGTACGCTTCCCGTGAGCCATACATTTCCTCCTATCACAGAGTCGTGGCCTACTATGGTATTGCCACCTAAGATAGTACTGCCCGAGTAGATGATGACATTGTCCTCTATAGTAGGGTGTCTTTGGCCCTTGGCTGTTCCTTTCTCTACAGTCAGTGCACCCAGAGTCACGCCCTGATATATCTTGACATTGTCACCTATCACGGCAGTCTCCCCTATCACCACCCCCGTGCCATGATCTATAAAGAAAGACTCACCGATCTGCGCACCGGGATGAATATCTATGCCCGTCCGGCTATGTGCGTACTCAGTGAGGATACGCGGCAGTATAGACACGCCTTCTCTATATAGGATATGTGCCAGGCGCTGCACCGCTATAGCATAGAAACCAGGATAGGCTATGATGATCTCTTCCAGGGAGTTTGCAGCAGGGTCAAAAGTGAGGATAGCCTCCGCATCTTTGATCAGGGTGTCAAAAACCGCAGGCAGCCGATCAAAAAATGTTTTGGCGATGACGGGGTCCGCATTACTGGCTTCGATCAGCGCTTCCAGCTTTGCTCTGAGCTGCGGCTCTCGCTGCGCCAGCAGATCTACGGACAGCTCACCACCCCAGCGCACAGGGAAGAGGAAGTTTACCATCTCATCTGCAAAACTGTGCGCATGTATCATCTGTGCGTATCCGTTTGGAAACCGGCGCTGAAACGATCGTATCTTGTCTAAAAGCATCATCCGTTTTTTGATATAAAATAAAAAGCCCCTCAGTGTGGCTGAAGGGCTTGTGATATTCTTAGTTATTGATATTTACTTAACAGACATATCCCCCCAGCGCCGGCTGTGCTGCACAACAACAAGTACATGCATGTGAGTGGATCGTCATGATACAACGAATATAAGGAAGGGATACTTAAAAGTCAAGCCTCCCTTTTAAATATAACTCAAACATATTTATCATTTAAACAAACAGAGGGTTAGGGATTTGAGGCGTATATCATGGAGAAGTACTCCTCTCCAAAGAGTCTCATAAACTTCATCCTAACATGGTCCTCTACGGTCTGGGTGCACTCTACGAGGCGGCTCACCGAGTTGACGTATACATTGATCACGGTGTTTTTGACAGTCTCAGAGCCATCGCTGAGTAGCTCATACGCAGTATCAAAACAAGCCAGGACCTCATCTATATCATGATCCTGTATAGCATAGCAGGTATAATCGGCAAAACAGGCCATAGCCCGGCATATGCTGGAGTTGTCCTTGAGCAGGGAGAGGTCGATGGCCATTCTTGGTATCTCTGTGGTGATCAGATCGCGTACCTGGGTGTCATTTATCATACTTCCGGTTTTTGAAATCCTAAAATCAAACATGATGCCGTTTCCGGTACATAAACGCTAAAGGTGCCTGGTGTAATGTTCTTTTTACCTCAGAAAATAACCGTTCTGCTGAATTATACTGCAGCCCGCATCAGCGCTAAGTTTGCGGCATGATTTGGGCTAAAAAACTGAAAACCAACAACATTTATTAAGCTAATTTTTTTAACAATTAAGGCGTTCTATGGGGCGTTTGGTACAGGTTTGGAAATCATGCTGACATAATCATCCAAACAATGAAAAAGCTAATTTCAATAGTGACCATCACGGTATCTGCTCTGACATCTGCATACGCTCAGAGCGATGATACCTACTATACCAACGGTAATGACGCGTATGCCTACAGCGGCTATGACAATAGCTACAATGTATATAGCAATGATCCATATGCCACGTCCTATCAGGCCTATGACCAGAGCTATCAGACCTTCTATGATCAGATGGCTCCCTACGGCTGCTGGATCTATGACGGTCGCTATGGTCGTGTCTGGCTGCCATCTGTGGCGGTAGGTTTCTCTCCTTATCTCACCAATGGTCACTGGGTCTATACGGATTACGGATGGACATGGGTGTCTGACTACAGCTGGGGCTGGGCCGCGTTTCACTACGGCCGCTGGTATCAGGATGACAGGTACGGCTGGATGTGGGTACCCGGCAGTGAGTGGGCACCAGCCTGGGTCATGTGGGGTAGCTATAGCAATAACTATTGCTGGGCACCGATAGCGCCGGGATATGGATTTAACTCAGGCTACAGGCCCGCTGCCC
The DNA here is from genome assembly GCA_018267365.1 of Bacteroidota bacterium. GTDB lineage: Bacteria > Bacteroidota > Bacteroidia > Chitinophagales > LD1 > UBA1941. Next base: position 58,965 of record JAFDYQ010000009.1, read on the forward strand.
GCTACTGGAATACGGTAGGCTGCAGCTACATCTCTCAGCCGTACGTGTCTAACTATGTGGTGAACCATAATGTAGTGATCAATAACACCACCGTGAATAACATCACAGTGATCAACAACACTACTATATACAATGGTGGCCACTACTCCGCCGGACCCCGTGTGAGTGACGTGGAAAGAGTGACCGGACACAGGATCGCAGCTGTGAGTATCACCGCCTCCGCCAGGCCGGGAATGAGTCGCCTGGACAGAGGCCAGATACAAATGTATCGCCCTACTATCAGCAGGCAGGCTAGGCCAAACAACAATATCCAGCGTGACCGCACTATGGATATGAATAGAGCAAACCTGCAACGCAACGACGACGCTACCATGCAAAGGGGCGCTACCGCAAACCTGATACAACACGCTGATGTCAGGACCAACATACAGCCAGAACATATACAGATGAATACGCCTCAGCGAACCGAAGTACAGAGGCCGGTTCAAAACAGTTCTTTCCAGAATAGGGAGCCTATGCAGCGCACGGATATGAGGGCAAATAATCAGCCTGAGCGGATGCAAATGAATACACCACAAAGGATGGAAATACAAAGACCGATGCAAAACAGTAGTCCTGCGTCTCAGCCAGCGCGTCAGAACTTCGATCAGCAACGTTCTTTCTCTCAGCCAGCACGTGAAAACGTGCAACAACAGAGGGCCTTCACGCAACCTGAGCGTCAGAGTTTCCAACCGGTGCAGCAGCAGAGGAGCTTTGCTCAGACTGAGCGCTCAGCACAGCCGGCAGCTCGTCAGATGCCTGAGATGTCCAGAGCATCCGGTAGTGCCCAGATGGGCCGGATGAGCAGAAGATAAACATCCACTTATAGTTTTATAAAAGCAAAAGGCGACCCGTAAGTCGCCTTTTGTATTTCATGTAGAAACTAATTTTAGTGATGTGAGTGATCGCCATGAGCATGTATGTGCCCGTGCTCGATCTCAGTCTTGTGAGCCTCGCGCACATCCTTCAGCTCGCCTGAGAAGTAAAGTGTCTTGCCCGCAAACGGGTGATTCAGGTCGATGGTCACATCCTCATCTCCTATCTCTGTGATACGGCCCTGAAACGGATTGCCATATTGATCCTGCAGCGGTATCAGATTGCCTACTTCGATCAGATGCGATGCATCTTCACCTTCAAACTGGAAATCAGCTTTATTCATCTTGATCACCGCCTCAGGGTCAAACTCACCGTAGCCTTCCTCAGGTGTGAGTACAAAGCTGAATTGATTGCCGGGGATCAGGCCTTCGAGGTTTTGCTCAAACTTGTCGAGTACATTGCCATAGCCAAAGAGAAACTGGAATGGAGAGTCTGCAGTAGCCTCGTCCATGATCTGTCCGTTAGGTTCATTGCGCAGCTGATAGGTCAGCGATACAACTGTATTTTTTGTTGCTTTCATTATAAAATCTAAAGTGAGAAAATAGCGGAAGTGAAACAGAGAGGTTAGTCAACGCCTCATTTCTAGCGGGTACGAAAATACGAATATTTATCCAAAGGGGCAGAGGGTCAATGTTAAGCTTGTGATTTACCCGCACTTATTGTATCAGGGCAGATCATTGACCTCGTCAAAGTTGAAATACGGATTTTCAAACTTTAGGTCTTTGTAGTAAACCAGCTCCCATTTCCCGTCATTGTACTCCAGTGCAGTCATATTTTCCACCCAGTCTCCGGAGTTCATATAGGTCACCGTGCCGTTATCGGTGGTGATCTCCTTGATCACCGGCAGGTGTATATGTCCGTTTAGTACATAGTCATAGCCTTCATCTATGGCTATCTCGGCGGCAGCCATCTCATAGTTATTTATCTGCTTGATGCCGCGCTTTGTCGCGTCCTTGATGGCTTTGGTGAAATTGATATTGTCTGCTCCCCATAGTGCGCGCAGCACGTTGACGAACTTATTGATCAGGATCAGCAGCTCATAGCCTGTGTTGCCCAGTTTGGCCAGCCAGCGTGAGCCACGCATGGTCACATCAAAGATATCCCCGTGAAAGATCCAGTGCCGCTTGCCATCCAGATCGAGGATCAGTTTGTCCTCCAGCTCCAGATTGCCTAGCTGCATCCCACTATACCGTCGCAGCAGCTCATCATGATTGCCGGTCAGGTAGTGCACCTGCACGCCCGAGCTGATAAACTTGAAGACACGCTGCAGTACCTTAGAGTGAGACTTAGGAAAATAGTAAGAGCGAAACTGCCAGATGTCTATAAAGTCGCCATTGATCACCAGTATCTCCGGCTCTATGGATTTGAGGTAGCGGTTCAGCTCCTTGGCCTTGCAGCCGAGAAACCCCAGGTGTACATCAGAGATCACACAGACTTTGACGGGGCGCTTGCTCATATTCTCAAATATATATCAGATATGATTACGAGCCAAGCTTATTTGGCGCTCAAAAGTAACCTGCACGGATTTCTTAAATTGGCTTAACTCCTTATTTTCACCATCGAAACAATAATCAACACTATGGGTCGCGCGTTTGAATACCGCAAGGAGAAAAAGTTTAAGAGATGGGGTGCTATGGCCAAGGCCTTTACCCGTATAGGCAAGGAAATCGCAATATCTGTCAAACTCGGTGGGCCAAACCCTGAATCAAACGCCCGCCTGCGCCAGGCTATCATCAATGCCAAGGGCGCGAACATGCCAAAGACCAACGTGGAAGCCGCGATCAAGAAGGCCTCTTCTAAGGATACTACCAACTATGAGGAAGTAACCTACGAAGGCTACGGTCCGCACGGCGTAGCGATAGTAGTAGACACTCAGACCGACAACACGACCCGTACAGTAGCCAACCTGCGCACCATCTTCAATAAGCTGAATGGCGCTATGGGCACGCAAGGTTCGGTAGAGTACATGTTCCAGAAAAAGGCTGTGTTCAAATTTCCAAAGGGCAATCACAACATTGAGGAACTGGAGTTTGAGCTGATAGACCACGGCCTGTCTGAACTGCAGGCAGACGAGGAGACGATCATCGCCTACGCTGAGTTCGTAGACTTTGGCAAACTGGCCAAGGCTCTGGAAGAAAAAGGCATAGAGGTCACAGAAAGCACGTACGACAAGATCCCTGATTTCTATAAAGAAGGCCTGACCGATGAGCAGGCAGAAGAGGTGATCAAACTGATAGACAGGCTGGAGGAAGACGATGATGTAAGCCTTGTCTTTCACAATATGAAATAAGAAAGCTTCACGAACCTTGTTGGCTTTCTTGCTGTTTCCAAACACAAAACTCCCATGACGCTCGAAACACTCAACATCATCACGCTGGTCTGGATCGGCGTGGGTATTGTCTCATTTCCCTTTCTGCTCAAGGTGACTGCGCCATATGGTCGCCATGCTACCGAAAAATGGGGTCCCATGATCAGCAACCGGCTCGGCTGGATACTACAGGAGGCACCGTCCATGATCTTTTTATCCATCTTCTTTTTTATAGGAGACCTGCCTAAGTCTCACGTGAGCTACTTTCTCTGGGGGCTATGGGTGGCACACTATATCTACCGCAGTCTGATCTTCCCATTCCGCACGAAGACTACCGGCAAGAAGATCCCGCTACTCATCGTCTGCTCCGCCATCGGCTTCAACTTTATGAATGGCTTTACCAATGGCACCTACCTAGGCAGTTTTGGCGGCAACTATGATGACAGTTATTTCACTTCCGCCCGGTTCATCGTGGGCATCATCGTATTTGCCACCGGAGTATTTATCAATCATCAGTCTGACAATATCCTCCTCGCCCTTCGCAAACCGGGCGAGACCGGCTATAAGATCCCACAGGGCGGCCTGTTCAAATACATCTCCGCGCCCAATCTCTTCGGTGAAATGATCGAGTGGACCGGCTATGCGATACTTGTCTGGAGTTTACCTGCACTGGGCTTTGCAGTCTGGACGATTGTAAACCTCACCCCACGCGCCATAGACCATCACAAGTGGTATCAGGAGAAGTTTAAAGACTATCCTAAAGAAAGAAAGGCGCTGATCCCTTTTATCCTGTAAGCAATTATTTACCAACAGCCACCTTGATCATCGACTGCTGATCTCCCGCGGCCACACGCACCAGGTACATGCCCGCGCTGCTCTTACTCAGATCTATTGCCGTTGCGTTCTTTCCTGCTATAGTATTCCACTCTGTATTGTAAACCACCCTGCCGGAGATGTCATAAACTTCCACCGCCAGCACTGCAGCACACTCAGCCTGATAGTTCAGTGTGAACCGGCCATTATTCGGATTAGGATACAGAGATACAGCTAGCGTATTGCCCGGCACCTCGCCCACACCTGTAGACAGAGAGGCCGCTATCACTGCACCATAGGCGTTGATCTTGCCATGTCCCCACGTATTGAGGCCCGCAGCCGGCAGCACACCCGTGAAAGTATCCAGGATGGCCGTCTGCGTCAGTATCCGCTTGATCTGATCCGGATAGAGGCCCGGATTGGCCTCTAGCATCAGCGCAATGATACCGGAGGTACATGGCGTAGCCATAGACGTACCAGAGAACTGTGCCCAGTAGTATTTCTTATTCTGATTTGGGTCGAGCCACGAACTCACTACATCGTTATAGTCTACCCCTCCAGGTCTCACATCGGCGCAAAATGAATTGACGGAAGATACAACGCATAGGCCCGGTGCCGTTATATCCGGTACTACGCGGCCATCTGTGGTCGGTCCGTGACTGGAAAAAGGGACCAGCGCACCGAGAGTTGTATAGTTAAAGAAGTTATAACTGTGATGATTAATATTCGTGTACTCTACTTTGGCCGAATAGGCCCCTGCAGAGATAGCTGACCTGGTAGAAACAATATCACTGGTCACATAATTAGTGTCACCCTGCTGCGCCCATGTGTAGCCATAGCCGGAGAGCGGGCCTCCATACCCCTCGCCGTTGGTCACATAGCCATCCCAAAAATCTACTCTGCCATCTGAAGATTTTATAGAAAGCAGTACGCTATCTGTAGTAGCGCGATTGTATAGCGTCAGGTAGATCCGCGGCTTACCATTAAACTCTGCAGTAGATGTCACCATCTGTACATACAGGCTATCGTGATTGGTACCCGGGAGGCTGAAGGAGTGGAGATTATTGTCCAGCGGGATATATCCTGTGCTGGCTATTTCTGAGCCATGCTGCAGACTGACCTGCAGGCTGAATATCTTTGATGAATCTCCCCAAAAGTCCAACCACAGCTTTTTGACATTCAGATATGGATCAAATGTTGCAAAGGTTTTCACCATAGTATCTGCGCTTGTGAAAGTTTTTTGGAGATGTATGGCAGATTCACCTTCATTGCCGGCGGCCACTACAAAGATACGACCCGCACCTGTCAGGGCATCACACCCTTCGCTAAACAGAGAGGTGCCGTCGCGCGGACCTACAGGAGTACCCCAGCTCAGGTTTACTACTGCGGGCTTGCCTACAGATGCTGCGTAGGTAAACACATAATTGATCCCATCCAGAAAGTCTGACATACCTGTGCCCTGCCACTGGCTGGAGTCCGGCATGATACCCACCAGCACCAGCTCACTCTCAAAAGCCATACCCCGATATAGTGCGCTGCTGGTATCTGTACTACCAAAACCACTGCCTGCGGCGATACCCATCACATGCGTGCCGTGCGTAGCACCGGTATTATCCGTCTGCTGATTTTGTATCATAAAGCTATCGGTTATTTCACTGCCATAGTTGAAGCCTGCAGGTGGTGTGCCCAGAGACTTCATCTCCCACACCCTGGATATGCGGTAGTGTGTACCCGATGTATCATATACTGTAGGATGTGTATAGTCAAAGCCTACATCTACGATGCCTACTACCACTCCCTTGCCTGTATAGGGATGCGGCAAACCTATTCCGGCATGCACCGAGTCTACCCGTGTAGTACGACGAGCGGAGTCCAGTGCCATGCAGACCGGCTCATCCAGCTGGATATAATCTATTCCCCTTAGCTGTGTGAAAGCCTCTACGTTAGCTACAGGAACCTGTGCAGTCCATATACGCCCCGCTTTTGTACCGATATGCACACCCAGCGCCTCCATATCTGCCTGCGAGACTGACGGCGCCACCCTGATCAGCGCGCTGATGCAGACTCCTGCGTTCGTTTTCTTGTATACAAAGTCGGGCTGGATAGCAGATTTGCTGGCGGTGCCTTTGATCGCATTCAGGTAGATCTGTGTGCGTGGAGAGAGTTTAGCGTATGTTTTGCTGGTGGATTGCGCTTTTGCAATGGTACCGCATATCACTGCCAGCAGGAGTAGGATATTCTTCATGAGCCTGAGTATTTCTGAGTCCGCAAGATATACAATTTCCCACCGCGCTCACACGTCTGAGTGTCGGGCCTTTGCTCATTGCGGGCCATTTCACCATCTTCGCAGTCCCATGCTTTTGTATCCTTCACATACCATTGAGAAACTAGAGTTTGACAAAATCCTCTTGCTGATAGCACAGTACTGCCGCAGCGAACCCGCAAAACAGGCGGCTCTCGTACTAGAGCCTATGACTGACGGCGCAGAGGTGCGCAAACAACTGCTGCAGGTACACGACTACCGTAAGGTCATGTCCACCGGCTCTCACTTCCCGCTGGACTACGTGGCCGATCTGAGCAAAGAGCTTAAACTGCTCGGCATCACAGACGCTGTACTGGAGCAGGAGGGTTTTATCCGGATCAAGAGGACCGCGCTGACCATAGAGGGCATCTTCCGGTTCTTCGCAGCTAATGAGGGCCTGTATCCCAACCTGGAAGCCCTAGTAGGCGGTATCTACTATGAGAAGCAGATCGTACAACTGATCAATGGCGTGTTTGATGAGAACGCCAATGTAAAGGATAATGCCTCACGAGACCTGATGGACATCCGCAATCGGCTCAGCAAAAGGCGTAATGACCTCAGCCGCGTCTTTGCCGGGATCATACAGAAATATGCCAAGCTCGGCATCCTCACCGACTCCGGTCAGAGTATAAGGAATGGCCGTAAAGTCGTGACCATCGTAGCAGAAAGTAAACGCCAGATGGGCGGCATCATACATGATGAGTCAGATAGCGGCAAGACGGTCTTCATGGAGCCGCGCGAAACTGTAGAGCTGAACAATGAGATATTTGAACTGGAGCGCGCAGAAGACCGGGAGGTGTACCGCATCCTGAAGGAGCTGACGGCGCAACTAGCACTCTATAGGCAGCTACTGGAGAGTTATCAGAGTGTGATCACTAAGTATGACCTGATACAAGCCAAGTCAAAATTTGCCAATGAGATCAATGCATCCTATCCTGTCGTATCAGACAAGCCGGTGATACACCTGCGCAAGGCGGTGCATCCACTATTATACCTTCATCTGAAGAAGTCCAAAAAAGAAACGGTTTCGCTTAATATTAAGCTGGATGACGATAACCGCATACTCGTCATCTCAGGTCCTAACGCCGGTGGCAAAACGATCACGCTGAAGACGATCGGCTTGCTACAAATGATGCTGCAAAGTGGCTTGCACGTGCCTGTAGATGAGCGCTCCGAGATGGGAATTTTTCAGTCTCTCTTCGTAGACATCGGTGACTCGCAGAGCATAGAGGACGAGCTGTCCACCTATTCCTCGCACCTCCGGGCTATGCGCTTTTTTCTGGATAATGCAGACAAGCGCACGATTTTTTTGATAGATGAGTTTGGTACTGGCTCAGACCCCGCGCTGGGCGGTGCTTTTGCAGAGGCCATACTCGAGGAGCTGGCCTTCAAACGGGCCTACGGCGTAGTGACCACCCACTACCTGAACCTGAAAATCATGGCCAATAAGGTCAAGGGCATCCTGAATGGCGCGATGATCTTCAACGAGGAGACGCTCATGCCTACGTATCAGCTTACCACCGGCAAACCCGGCAGCTCCTACACCTTTGCCATAGCCGAGCGCACCGGCCTGCCGCGCATGCTCATCGAGCGTGCGAAAGACATGGTAGACCAGCAGCACTACCAGCTGGACCTGCTACTCAATAAGGTAGAACAGGAACATCAGCTACTATTGGAAAAAGAAAAGGAACTGACTACAAAGACCAATGAGCTAAACGACCTTAAGAAGAACTACGAGACTCTGCTGGCCAAAGTGCAGCAAACCCGCGAGCGCCAGACCAACCAGCAGGTGATACAAAATAATTCTAAGACTACTCCATACATCCGTGAGGCAGAGCGCCGCTTGCAGAAACTACTCCGCGACTGGGAGACACGCAAAGATCTCGAGGTAGTAGCCGAGCAAACGAAGAAAGCCATAGAGGTAGAAAAGCCGAAAGAGGAGAAAAGAGAAAAGCAGAAACCGGCGCCTCAGGAAAAGAAAAGAGAAGCAGCGAAACCCGTGCTAAAAACAAATCCCGGTGCAAGGGTCAAGATCGTATCCTTCAATAAAAACGGCGTGATAGAGTCTGTAAAAGGAAATAAGGTGACAGTCGTGGCAGACGATATACGTATGACCGTCAATAAAGACGACCTGATCAATATCTGAATACTATCTGAAAATGCTGTAGTCCGCCCAGACCTTGCGATAGTAGTCCGATGGATCCGATACTATTTGAGACTTCTTGTCAAAGATCATCGTGTAGCGATGAGTAGGGTCATACTTCATCCAGTCTCCGGTGCCTGCACCCGCAGGATTGCCATATCGGGCAAAGTTCAGCCAGTTCTGCTGCATTTGTGCGGAGATGCGGTGTATCGTTTTTTTGTTTGCGCCCAGCGTAAAGAGTTTGCCTAATCCATGGTCCATATTACCAAATACAAACGGCATCTCAAGTCCGTGGCATGATTTCAGCCCGGTCAAACGCAGCAATGGCGACGACCACTGAAAACGGTACATGTATGTAGAAGAGAATTTGTTTTGCTCTTCTGTAAATCGGATACATGGCATTACAAACACGCCATCTGTCGTCATATCCATCACACCACTTTTGTGCGGATAGTTTTTGTAGGCCTTTATTATTTTCTGACGGGCCTCTGGTTCCACTACAGCCAGATATGGGGTCAGCTCTTGCGCATTTCGCGGAGTGACACCGATCTTTTTCAGAGAGAGGAATGTCGACTCATCTTTATTAGTCCCTATCATCAGCTCTACCCCAGATGCTTCGCCGGCCTTGATCGCCGCCATGAGATCCCTTGGCAAAAAGCTGCCGTCTACTGTCGGGGCTAGTACCTTGACCCTCGTCGTCTCCTTCATCAGCTGCTCAAAGAGCCTGTCCATCCCTGCCACCAGTGTGTCTGATGGCAGTGCCTTGAGCTTATCCAGATCGTTCGGCCCCAGGCCCAGGAGCTTCATGTACCGCTGCGTGATCTCAGTAGCGGTCTGTGGTGTCCATAGGGACTCAGGCGCACCACTCTCTACGATAGCCCGCTTGAAAAGCCCCTTGGCAGAAGGTGTACTCATCAGCGTCATCACACTGATAGCACCGGCAGATTCACCAAAAATCGTGACCTGATCAGGATCGCCACCAAACGAAGCAATATTTTCGCGGACCCATTTGAGTGCAGCTACCTGATCACGTATACCGAGGTTATTGTCAAATCCTTCTTTTTGTCCTTTTATGTCATCGAAATACAGGAATCCAAGCGCTCCGAGACGATAGTTGATCGATACGACTACTACATCTCCGTTTTGGGCCAGGTGTGTGCCATCATAGATATCTGCAGAGCCCGAGCCGACCAGAAAACCACCACCATGTATCCATACCATTACTGGGCGCTTCTTACTATCAGCCGCCGGCGACCATACATTCAGGTAGAGGCAGTCCTCGCCTGCTTCTTTCGGGTCTTTCAGGGTGCGCCTGGTCTGCGGGGATACGTGGCCAAAGGCGCTCGCGTCCTTGACGCCTACCCACGGCTGTAGCGGCTGCGGCGCCTTAAAGCGGAGTTCACCTACCGGCTGCTGCGCATAGGGTATGCCTTTCCATATGCTGATGCCATGCTGGCTGATGCCACGTAGCGTGCCCTGCGCTGTTGTGGCAAGGGGTTTGTCTATGGCCTTGGTATTATCTGCTGCTAGCAGCGAACAGGTAGATACTGCGATCAGCACAGCCATCAAAAATATGCGGGAGGTATAAGATGATTTCATTTTGATATATGAACAGCAAAAATACCTCATGATTCTCAGAACGGGCGCTGTTTTATCACGAAGACGCAGATTCTCTCTGCCTACCGTCGCCAATTCTTGTTAAAGGAAGTACTTCTTGTACCAGTATTGGAAAACGATCAGGCCCCAGATGCGTGCATGCACCTCGCCGGGATCAGAGGAGAAGAGCTGCTTTTTCAGCAGACGTATCTCGGTAGCGTCAAATATCCCCTGCTGCTCGATGAAGCTATCACTCAGCAGGTCATCCTCTATCAGCGACCGCAGCCCCGTGCGAAACCATTTCAGCAGTGGTACCTCAAAGCCGCGCTTGGGACGCGTGTAGAGCTCATCGGGCAGCACATCACGGAATGCATCCTTAAGTATCTTCTTTGTGTGGCCGCCGGCTATTTTAAACTTTGTCGGGATAGTAAAAGCATAATTGACCACCGTGTAGTCCAGTATCGGGACGCGTACCTCCAGGCTATTGGCCATGCTCATGAGGTCTACCTTGGTGAGCATATCATTGGGTAGGACCATCTGTGTATCGGCCATCAGCACATCATTGATAGAGTCCTTGCCATTCACATATTTCAGAACAGCTTCTTTGCGCTGGTCTATATCTGCTTTATTGATGCTATGATTGGCCCGGATCAGCCGCTGTGCATCATCCTGGTCTACAAAGGCGCACCACCTCCAGTAGCGCTCCTGTGGTGAAAGTTTTAATCCCACACCATAGCGCTCCAGCTGCCGGAAGATATTGGTGAACTTCGACTGCCGCGACTTAGGCAGCATCTTCCATACAGGCAGTCCGGCCTTTACAGCCGTATTCACCAGGTTCTTCTTTCGGGCGCGCAGCTCCGCATCATGCTTATTATAGCCGGCAAACAGCTCATCTCCACCATCTCCGGAGAGCGACACGGTGACATGCTTGCGGGTATGCATACTCAGGATGTATACCGCGATAGCCGAAGAGTCCGCAAACGGTTCGTCTAAATAGTCGAGGATATCAAACAAGTGCTGATACATATCCTCTGTAGTAATGCTAAAGACCGTATGATTGGTGCCAAACTTCTTTGCCACCAGATTAGCATAATACGTCTCATCAAAGAACGGTTCATCTTTGAATCCTATGGAGAAAGTATTGAGGTCTGGCTTGTGCCGTGCCGCGAGGGAGACGACGATAGAGGAGTCTATACCACCACTGAGGAAAGCTCCCAGCGGCACATCTGACACCAGCCTGCGCTGTACAGAGGCATCGAGCAGGGTGCGTAGTTCGCTCTGCGCCCTATCGTAGGAGGCTGGTGTATCCGCGATCAGGTTTCTGTCATCGTAGGGCACTTTATAGTACTGCGCTTTGCCTTGGTGACCAGTCCGGTCTATGGTCATATACCAACCCGGCAGCAGGCGCGATACATGCTTTAGAATTGAATTTGAACCGGGGATATAGTTTAGCTGTAGGTAGAGCGCCAGCGAGTCAAAGTCTATCTCCTTGCTGATGGGAAAGGCAAAGATAGCCTTCAGCTCCGAGGCAAAAATGATCTTGCCGTTATCCTCATACACATGCAGTGGTTTGATACCCATCCTGTCTCGGGCTATAAAGAGGCTCTGCTCCACACTGTCATAAACCGCAAAGGCAAAGAAGCCATTCAGGTGCTGCAGGCAGTCCTCGCCGAGTTTGATATAGAGATCCAGGAGGACCTCCGTGTCTGAGGAGGAGTGAAATTTCTGATCACCCAGAAACTGCGCACGCAACTCACGATAGTTAAATATCTCTCCATTAAAGATAATAGTATACCGCCCCGTCTCATCCGTCATCGGCTGGGTGGCGCAGTCGGTCGTATCTATGATAGACAAACGTGCATGGCCAAAACCCACATGCGGCGAAAGAATACGTGACACCTGCGTATCCGGCCCGCGCAGCGATAGCGCCTGCAACGCTTTATCCAGATGCGCCTTATGATCTGCTTCCGCTTTTGAAAAATAACCTACGATGCCGCACATGGACGGAAAATAGTAATTAGTAGTAAGTAATCAGTAGTTAGTATTAAGTATTTAGACAACAGCCGTATCTCAGACTTTCAGCAGGTGTGGTCGTTCTTTATGCACCTTGACGATCAGCTCGCCAAAGAGCGTATTGGCCCAGGCGAACCACTTCCGCGTATACAGTTTCGGATTATTGGCGCTAAAGCCCTCATGCATGAAGCCTGTGCCGGCGTGCGTTGCCTTGATCATGCTGAGGCAAGAGGCTATCTCGGTATCATCCTCGCTGGTCAGAGCGCGTGCTATCAGGCTGAGGTGCCAGACGTAGCCTTTGGGCGTGTGGTCGCTACCTACGCCTGTGGCATATTTGCCTGTGACAAAGTACGGGTTGCTATCGCTAAGGATGAACTGGCGGGTGTGCTGATACGTCTCATCCGTCCGATCCACTGCATCGAAGTAGGGCAGGCTGAGCAGATTGGGCAAGTTGGGCTCGTCTATTACGAGTTGGTGGCCGAGGGCGTCTGTCTCATAGGCATATATCGCACCATACCTAGGATGCTGATGTACTCCATATTCCTTTAGGGCCTTTTCTACCTCGTCTGCCAGCTCTGTGCTCTCTTTGGCTAAGGCTGACTCATGGATCGCTGTAGCTATTTTAGAAAGCTGCCGCAGGGAAATGACTGCAAAGAAATTGGACGGGATCAGAAAGGGATACGTGGTCGCATCATCTGAGGGGCGAAACATGGAGCAGATCAGGCCCACAGGCTTCACAGACTCTCCGTAGCCATCATGAGTCAGGGTGTCCTTATTAGCCAGTATACCACGCTGGAAATGATACGGCCCATGATCTGTCTTGCGCTGCTGCTCTTTGAATGTTTTGACCACTAGCTTCATCGCTGCTACCCAGTCTTTGTCGAAGACAGAAATATCAGTGGTCACCTCAAAATACCTGTGTGCCAGCCGGATTACATAGCACAGCGAATCCACCTCCCACTTGCGCTCGTGCAGGTCCATCTTCATATCGGTCTTATCGCCATACCATTCACTCTTCTTTTTGTTATCGTAGTTGAATGCATTGGCATAAGGATCTATGAGTACGGACCGCGCATGCCGGTTGATCACACCCTGCACGAGTTTTTTCAACGCAGGATCATCATTGACGTATTGCACGTAGGGATAGACCTGTGCCGAGGAGTCGCGCAGCCACATGGCATCTATATCTCCGGTGATGACAAAGGTATCTGCCTTGCCATCCACCTCGCCGTGATGTGTGATGGTCGTATCCAGCGTATTGGGAAAGCAGTTTTCAAAGAGCCAGGCCAGCTCGGGATCTGCTATGTCAGCTTTCACCCGCACGATCTCCGACTCAATGGCCGGGCTGGTAAATTTCCGCTGCGCCATAGCCGGCCTGCGGGTTTCGTAGTTTGCACCTTTCGCAAAAAGAGAAGCCGGGCTGACTGCTAGTCCCCCGGCTACTAATGATGTATGGATGATAAAGCTTCTTCTGTCCAGCATAACCGATATTACTATTCCCAACTTATGCAATCAGCATGAATCCATAGATTTATTCTTCGCGTCCGTGACAGTTCTTAAACTTCTTGCCGCTGCCGCATGGACATGGATCATTACGTCCTATCTTCTCACCTACACGCACCGGCTCTTGCTTGCGCACCGGCTCAGCGTGCTGTGGCTGACCATGCGGCATGTGACCCTGCGCATGCTGTGGGGCATTGAGCGCGGCGTCATTGCGGCTCTCCTTCATCTTGCGAAAGTCTGTCTGCTCCTGCTCGGCGGCGCGCACCTGCTGTGGCTCAGCTACCGGTATCATACCCTTGAAAAGGAAAGATGCGATCTCTTTATTGATATTGCTGATGAGGCCCTTGAAGAGGTTAAACGACTCGATCTTATAGATCACCAGTGGATCTTTCTGCTCATAGCCTGCCGTCTGAACCTCCTGCTTCAGGTCATCCATCTGGCGCAGGTGGTCCTTCCACGCGTCATCTATCAGCGCGAGTGACACACCTTTTTCAAAATACGTCATCAGGTCACGGCCTTCGCTTTTCACGATATGCTCCAGCGGCACGTAGATATTGATGCCACGGCGGGTATCTGTGAATGGTATGGCCACGCTGCTGATCTGCTCGCCACGCTCCATATAGAGACCCGTGAGTACCGGCAGTGCATTGGACAGGATGAAGTGCTTTTTGCGTTCATAGGCTTCCATTACTTCATGGAATAGCTTCTCTGTCAGTGCCTCAGCGCGACCTGCAGCAAACTCCTCAGCCGTGATAGCAGTATCTACCGAGAAGAAGCGGATCACCTCCAGCTTGAACCCTTCATAGTCCTTGGTGTCAAGACCGGTAGTGACGAGCTCATCTGCCAGATCGTAGAAAGAGTTTTGTATATCGAGAGCCAGACGCTCTCCGAATAGTGCATGCTTACGCTTGGTGTATACTACCTGGCGCTGCTTATTCATCACATCATCGTACTCCAGCAGGCGCTTACGGATGCCAAAGTTGTTTTCTTCTACCTTCTTCTGTGCGCGCTCGATAGACTTGGTGATCATGCTGTGCTGTATCACCTCGCCCTCCTCGTAGCCAAAGCGATCCATAACCTTGGAGATACGCTCAGAGCCGAAGAGGCGCATGAGCTCGTCCTCCAGTGATACATAAAACTGTGATGAACCCGGGTCACCCTGGCGGCCTGCACGGCCACGCAGCTGGCGGTCTACACGGCGGGAGTCGTGGCGCTCAGAGCCTATGATAGCGAGGCCACCTGCGGCCTTGGCCTGATCGTCCAGCTTGATATCCGTACCACGGCCTGCCATATTGGTAGCGATGGTCACGCTGCCTGCATGTCCTGCCTCTGCTACGATCTCTGCCTCACGCTGGTGTTGCTTGGCATTGAGTACATTGTGCTTGATCTTGCGCATAGTGAGCATACGGCCCAGGAGCTCAGACACCTCTACATTGGTAGTACCGACCAGTACAGGGCGGCCCTCTGAGGTCAGCTTGGTGATCTCATCTATGATAGCGTTAAATTTCTCCTTGCGCGTCTTGTATACCAAATCCTCGCGATCGTCACGTGCTATGGGGCGATTGGTAGGGATGCTGGATACCTCCAGCTTGTAGATATCCCATAGCTCCTGTGCCTCTGTCTCGGCAGTGCCGGTCATACCACAGAGCTTGTGATACATACGGAAGTAGTTTTGCAGGGTGATGGTAGCCATCGTTTGTGAGGCAGCTTCTACCTTCACATTTTCCTTGGCCTCTATAGCCTGGTGCAGGCCATCAGAGTAGCGGCGGCCCTCCATGATACGCCCGGTGTTTTCATCTACGATCTTCACCTTGCCATCTATCACTACATACTCTACATCTTTATCAAAGAGTGTATAAGCCTTTAGCAACTGTGACACGGAGTGGATGCGTTCGCTCTTGATAGCAAAGTCCTGCATCAGGGCGTCCTTCTGCTGGAGCTTTTCCTCCGGTGTCAGGCTTGACTTCTCCAGGTCTGCTATCACGCTGCCCACCTCCGGTATCACAAAGAAATGCGGGTCCTCACCGGCACCTGTGATCAGCTCGATACCTTTATCAGTCAGGTCTACGCTGTTGTTCTTTTCATCTATGGTAAAGTACAGCTCCTTGTCCACGATCGGCATATTGCGCTGCTGCTCGCCCAGGTAGTGGTTCTCTGTCTCGCGCATGATCTGTGTCACGCCCGGTTCACTGAGAAACTTGATCAATGCCGTATTTTTGGGATAGCCTCGCTGCGCGCGGAAGAGTGCGAGGCCACCTTCTCCCTCCTTGTATCCCGTATTGCCTTCCTTGATCAGGCGCTTGGCATCAGTCAGGAAGTTATTGCACACGCGCTTCTGTGTCTCTACCAGCTTATTGATGCGCGGCTTCAGTTCGTAAAATTCCTTTTCGTCAGAGCTATCTATCTGGCCGGAGATAATGAGTGGCGTACGGGCATCATCTACCAGTACGGAGTCCACCTCATCTACCATGGCAAAGTGGTGCTTGCGCTGTACCAGCTCGTCAGGATTGCGCACCATATTGTCACGCAGGTAGTCAAAGCCAAATTCGTTATTGGTACCGTAGGTGATATCTGCGCGGTAGGCATTGATACGGCCATCGGAGTGCGGCTCATATTGGTCTATACAGTCTACGCGGATGCCGAGGAAGTTGAACAGCGGGCCATTCCACTCAGAGTCACGGCGTGCCAGGTAGTCATTGACCGTCACGATGTGTACGCCCTCGCCGGCCAGTGCATTGAGGTAGGCTGGCAGGGTAGCCACGAGGGTTTTGCCCTCACCGGTGGCCATCTCTGCTATTTTGCCCTGATGCAGTACGATACCGCCTATGAGCTGCACATCGTAGTGCACCATATTCCACTTGACCGGCACCCCGGCAGCGAGCCATTCATTTTTGTAGTAGACCTTATCGCCCTCTATCTCTATAGCCTTATTGGTCACAGCCAGATCGCGGTCCAGCTGGGTAGCGGTAGCCTCTACACGAGGATTATTGGTAAAGCGGTAGGCAGCCTCCTTGACCACGGCAAAGGCCTGTGGCAGCAGCTCCTGCAGCACCTCCTCGATCATCTTGTCGCGGTGCTTCTTCTGCTCGTCTACCTGCTTGAAGATATTCTCCTTCTCATGCAGGTCTTCCTGCGCATTGGCGCGCTCTACCAGACCGGCTATCTCGGTGTCTATATCGCTCAGATACTCGGCTATACGGGTCTTGAACTCCGCCGTCTTGGCGCGAAGCTGGTCATTGGTCAGGGGTTTCAGTTTCTCATACTCTGCATTGATCTCATCTACGAGGGGCTGGAGGGCCTTGCGCTCGCGGTCATTCTTATTGCCGAAGATGGAACCGATGAGTTTTTCTAAAAAGTTTGCCATGTATATGGGTATATAATGTTATTTCCAAAAAGGTGCGCTAAGATAGGATTTTGCCCTCAAACGCCTAAAGGCAGCCTGAGTGCAGCGGACCCTGTGACTTTCGCAATAGGTTTAGACGGCTGAAACATCAAAAACCTGTCCCACCCATGCCAATCGGAAAGAATGGCAGAGAAAAAGCTGGAAAAAACTTTGCTGCCTGACAGGATGGAGGATTTGGGATGTGCGACCAGCCGGCCGGCAAAGGCAGGTTTTGGATTCGGCAAAGTAATGCCTACAAAACCGGAGCTATCTGCTACGGCAGGCTTTTGATACCGTCTATAGCTGACCGGAGATCAAACCTGCCACCGACCAGCCGGCGAATGATAAAGTAATGGGAGGCATAATCCTCCATGCGGAGGAAGTAGGCATTATTGACCGGATAGTTCATCCTGTC
Source organism: Bacteroidota bacterium (assembly GCA_018267365.1). Lineage (GTDB taxonomy): Bacteria > Bacteroidota > Bacteroidia > Chitinophagales > LD1 > UBA1941. Next base: position 76,355 of record JAFDYQ010000009.1, read on the forward strand.
TTTCTGAAACTGGTTGCCACCGGCAGTGATTCGGATTAGTGTGGCGGTGCACCTGACGTAGATCCTTTCTTTGGCTTTGGGCGGCTGGCGGTCTAGCAAGTGCCGCTGCCGGTTCATAAAGACATATGCCCTTTCAAAAATATCCCGCTGCCTGATGGCTGCCGCCGTGTCCAGCAGATGTGTCTGCCGGGCAAATCGCACACATGCATAATTGGCCACCACATCAGCAAAAGACTCTTCAAAGCGGTAGGCGATAGGATGGCCGAGGTTCACCATATTGCGGTGTATGGCCTCATGAAATACAATAAAGGCGATGGCCTCATCAGGATAGGAGAGCAGTTTGGGGTTGAGCAGGGCGCTGGACATGCCAGCCGTTTTGTACACCAGCGTGTGATAGCCGCGTGTAGTCAGGCCTGCGGCGGTAGCATGGGCCAGAGCCTCGGAAGGGCAGTAGGCTGGGATGTGCAGCGAGGTGTCACGCGCTACATGATCGCCATAGGATATATAGAAAGGCGTACAGGCTGTCCTGCCGCTCCTCCTGCCAGTCCGTATAAAAGTCTGAAGGGACATAAAGCTGAAGGTCTAAGGCTATAAAGGCGCGCAGCGAATCCAGTAGCCACAGCTGATGACTATACCGCTCCTCCCGCATAGTATGCTGCGCTATACAGCACCTGCCAGCTACCAGCAGGACAAGAAGAAAGTATGTGTGCTTAGCTTTCATTTATGGCGCTAAAATAGTCGCTTTGGAACCCACCCACTCCGTCACCGCCCTGTCACAATCCAGTGAACCGCCCGAATTTTTCGACATTTCACCTCAAAATACCCAAAAAGGTGTATTGTTTTTCCTTACAAGGCGTTCTATGTTTATAATACATAAAAATAGAACCACCAATGTCTACACTGATCGAACCATATTTCTATTGATCGCCTCCCTTGGGTCGGCTGCACCAGGCCTCCCACGCAGCATCATTTATCTCCTGCTGATGATGGCGATAGTCGCCATTTACGAAAGTAAGTAGTGCCTCTGCGCTATCCAGCACACGGATAGGCCAGTCGGGTCCGCCCGCAGCCATGCCATATATCAGATACCCATCTCCCTGCAGCTTTATGAAAAAGGACGTGACGATGATGCTGACGCCTTCGCCGATCTCATCCGTCATATAGCCGCAGTGTATGCTATCGTCTCGCACCTTTGCATGTACGATCATCTCCCGCAGCCGGGCAGCCAGTGTTTCCAGATCCATATCACGGCATTTTTAAGCCGTAGGAAAAATAAATAATCGCCACCACAACACACTAAATCTTTATACCTCAAAAAAACCTCTGCGTCTCCGCGCCTCTGCGGTAAACTGTATTCCAGTCGTCGTCTAGACTAATACCCCAGATTAGGCCCCAGCCACCGCTCCATCTCTGCTACAGAGAGGCCCTTGAGGCGAGCTAGATTTTCTACCTGGTCCTTCGCTATCTTGCCCACACCAAAGTACTTCGCTTCTTTATTGGCAAAGTACCAGCCGCTCACAGAGGCGGTAGGCAGCATGGCGTAGGACGAGGTGAGGGTGATGCCTGTGTTTTTCTCTACATCCAGCAGCTGCCAGATGGTCGGCTTCTCGGTGTGGTCGGGGCAGGCAGGGTAGCCCGGTGCGGGGCGTATGCCCTGGTACTGCTCGTCTATCAGCGCGTCGTTGGTCAGCTTTTCGTCTGCGGCATAGCCCCAGAACTCTTTACGTACGCGCTCATGCAGCCTCTCGGCAAAGGCCTCTGCGAGGCGGTCCGCCAGCGCCTTGAGCATGATGGCCGAGTAGTCGTCATGTTTCGCTTCAAACTCCTTCACCTTCGCCTCTATATTGCCACCCGCCGTCACGGCAAAGGCGCCGATATAGTCCTCGCGGCCTGAGTCCTCCGGCGCGATGAAGTCTGCCAGGGAGATATTCTTTTGCGTGCCCTCTTTCTTAGTTTGCTGGCGCATCTGGTGAAAGGCCACCACCTCTCCCCCCGCCCTCTCCAAAGGAGAGGGAGCTTTCGCCATACCTGCGGTATAAACGATGATACTTTCGTCTTTAGTATTAGTGGGGAAGATGCCGATGACACCTGTGGCGGTGATCCATTTCTCTGCTATCACTTTCTGCAGCATCTCCTGTGCATCGGCATAGAGTTTTTTGGCCTCGGCGCCATACTTGTCACTCTCCAGCACACGCGGGTAGGTACCAGAGATACCCCACGAGCTGAAGAACGGCGACCAGTCTATATACGCCGCCAGCTCCGCTATCGGATAGTCTTCAAAGACCTTCACACCGGTGAAGTTTGGCTTCCTGATCTCCGCCTTGGTCCAGTCTATGGCGTATTTGTTTCGCCGGGCCTCTGCGAGCGATACATACTCCACCTCAGACTGCCGCGAGAGAAACTGCTCACGCATCCTGTCATACTCCTGGCGCAGCTCCTGTGCGGTAGTGGCGCCGGTATCTTTGCTCAGCAGGTTGCTGGCCACGGTCACGGCCTTAGACGCATCCAGCACGTGCACCACAGGGCCGCTGTAGGCAGGGGCTACCTTCACCGCCGTGTGCAGCTTGGAGGTCGTAGCGCCGCCTACCATCAGCGGGGTCTTCATGCCCAGGCGCTCCATCTCTTTGGCCACATGCACCATCTCATCCAGGCTCGGCGTGATCAGGCCGCTGAGGCCTATGATATCCGCATTCACCTCTTTCGCCTTCTCCAGTATCTTGTCTGCCGGCACCATCACGCCTATATCTACTATCTCATAGTTATTGCAGGCCAGCACCACGCCTACTATGTTCTTGCCTATGTCGTGTACGTCACCCTTGACCGTAGCCAGCAGGATGCGGCCTGCGCCGCTTTTGTCAGCGTTGTTTTTTTTCTCCTCTGCGAGGAAAGGCTCCAGGTATGCCACCGACTTCTTCATCACGCGCGCAGACTTTACGACTTGCGGCAGAAACATCTTGCCACTGCCAAACAGGTCGCCCACGATATTCATACCAGCCATCAGCGGGCCCTCTATCACATGCAGCGGCCGGCCATATTTCTGGCGTGCCTCCTCGGTGTCTGCCTCTATGTGCTCTACGATACCCTTCACCAGTGCATGAGACAGGCGCTCCTCTACGGTACCCTTGCGCCACTCCTCATCTGCTACTTCGGCCTTGTCCTTTTTCTTCACCGTCTCGGCAAAGGCTAACAGTCGTTCGGTCGCATCATCACGGCGGTCCAGCAGTACGTCTTCCACCCGCTCCAGCAGGTCCTTTGGTATATCGTCATACACCTCCAGCATAGACGGATTCACGATGCCCATGTCCATACCGTGGCGGATAGCGTGATAGAGGAAGGCCGAGTGCATGGCCTCCCGCACCGGGTTATTGCCGCGAAAGGAGAAGGACACATTGCTCACGCCGCCACTCACGTGCGCATGAGGGAGGTTCTCGCGTATCCACCGCGTAGCGCGGAAGAAGTCGAGGGCATTCTTCCTATGCTCCTCCATGCCAGTAGCCACGGGAAATATATTGGGGTCAAAGATGATATCCTCCGGCGGGAAGCCGACGTGGTCTACGAGTATCCTGTAGGACCTTTCACAGATCTCTATGCGCCGCTCGTAGCTATCAGCCTGTCCGACTTCGTCGAAAGCCATCACGATCACTGCAGCGCCGTATTGTTTGACCAGCTCTGCCTGGCGGATAAATTCTGCTTCGCCGCCCTTCAGCGAGATCGAGTTGACGATGCCTTTGCCCTGCAGGCACTTGAGGCCCGCTTCGATTATTTCAAACTTGGATGAGTCTACCATCACCGGCACGCGGGCTATATCGGGCTCAGAGGCCGTGAGGTTGATGAAGCGCTGCATGGCATCTACGCCGTCCAGCATGCCCTCGTCCATATTAATGTCTATCACCTGTGCGCCACCCTCTACCTGGTCGGTAGCGATGCTCAGCGCGTCGTCATATTTATTCTCCTTTATCAGCTTGAGGAATTTGGCCGAGCCGGTCACATTGGTCCGCTCGCCTACATTCATGAAGTTGGACTCCGGTGTGACCGTCAGCGGCTCCAGGCCAGATAGCTGCATGAACTGGATACGCTTTGGTTTCCTCCGTGGTGCATACTTCGCAGCGATCTCTGCAAAGACCTTCGTATGGTCCGGCGTAGTGCCACAGCAGCCGCCTATGATATTGATGAAACCAGACCGGATGAACTCCTCCACATCGCTGCCCATCATCTGCGGGGTCTCATCATACCCGCCAAAGGCATTTGGCAATCCCGCATTAGGATAGCAGCTCACCCAGGTGTGCGACACATTCGACAGCGTCTCTACATACGGGCGCATATCCTTCGCACCCAATGCACAATTGAGGCCCACAGAGAAGAGGTTCGCATGCTTCACCGACACCCAGAATGCCTCCGTGGTCTGCCCGCTCAGTGTGCGTCCGCTCTGGTCTGTGATGGTCCCGGAGACAGACACTGGCAGGTTAGTACCCTTTTCTTTTTGCACTTGCTGTATGGCAAATAGAGCCGCCTTGCAGTTCAGCGTATCAAACACGGTCTCTACCAGCAGCCAGTCTGCACCACCATCTATCAGCCCATGCGCCTGCTCTGAGTATGCCTTTACCAACTCATCAAAGGTGATAGCGCGGTAGCCCGGATTATTCACATCAGGAGAGATAGACGCCGTACGATTGGTCGGGCCAAAAGCACCCGCCACAAAGCGCGGCTTATCAGGATTCTCACGGTTAAATTCCTCTGCTACCTCCTTCGCAATCTTGGCCGACTCATAGTTGAGCTGATAGGCCAGGTGCTCCAGATGATAGTCTGCCTGCGCGATAGTAGTAGAGGAGAAGGTATTGGTCTCCACGATATCCGCGCCTGCGGCAAAGTACTGGCGGTGTATCTCCTTGATCACTTCGGGCTTTGTGATAGAGAGGAGGTCATTATTGCCTTTCAGGTCATGCTTGTGGTCTTTCAATATCTCTCCGCGGAAATCTTCTTCCGTCAGTTTGTAGCGCTGTATCATGGTGCCCATAGCGCCATCGAGTACGAGTATCTTTTCTTCTGCGAGCTGTGCGAGTGTCTTCATTGCATAGTATTTAGTAGTTAGTATTAAGTATTTAGATAAATACCAATACACAATGCCTTAAGCAATAGATTATCAAGAATAGTGGGGATACGATACGGAGTATACGTTTTGTTATCTATCTACCGGTAGATACCGATAGCAGGATTTAGCACCTTCATCTGTCTGCGTAGCCGTTTGGCTTGATAGCAGACAAGGGTTGCTAAGACATCAGCGGGCCTGTCCCTCCGTCTTTCTTGATAATCATACTGGTAAAGAGCGGCTGCAAATATAGGGCGAAATGGCTAATGTGCAAATATAACTATCTACTCTCCTTGCCATTCTGATCCGCGCCTGGCAGGCGGTACATACTCACGCAGTTTACGAAAGAAATAATGTGCATCAAAAAAGCCGACAGCTTTGTCTACCAGTCTACTGCGGGAGTCAAAGAAATAAATGGTGGGTAGCTGCTCTACATGAAAGACCTTGCTATTGACCTCGAGGTCATCAAAGTTCTCCAGGTCTATGTAATAGGCGAGGTAGTTCTTATTGACCAGTGCCGCTATCTGAGGGTCAGCAAAGACCTCTTTTTTGAGCCTCTGGCAGGGTACGCACCACGGAGCGGTGAAGAGGATGATGTAGGGCTTGTTTTCAAATCGGACCAATGCCGTAAAAGTGTCATACGGCATGTGTACAAAGCGGACACTATCACGCACTACTGCAAGGGTAGAATCCTGAGCGGCAGCTGATACAGACAGCCAGAGTATCAGACCCAGTGCGACATACCTCATGCGGCTAAACTACGCTATTTGCCGGAAGGGACAGTACTATTTATGCTGGTCTATCACCTGCTTGAGCTGAGCGGCCTGCATCACGCCGGACTGCCTCCATAGCGCCTTCCCTCCTTTGAAAAGCATCAGCGTAGGCACACCCTGTATCTGGTAGGCAGAGGCGGCAGCAGGATTGCGGTCCACATCTATTTTTACGATGCGTACATCCTCGCCGACCATATCTTTGAGCTGAGACAGGATCGGCGCCATCATCTTGCACGGGCCACACCATTCGGCAGAAAAGTCTACCAGTACCGGCTTGTCTGAGCTGATCAGGTCATTGAAATTGCTTTTTTCCATATTTACTTTGTTTACTGTGTTTTTTAGTTGGTGCCGGAGGCCTGATCCGCCGGAGAGCTATTCATCACTACACTTCTATTCCTTCACTGCTCCGATGCGGGCCTGTACCCCCGGCATCCAAACAACCAATCCCGTGCCTGAGTTGCGCTGGCCATTTTGTCATGCAAAACGGGCAGGGGATGGCCATACCTTATTTTTGCTCTGTCTCAAAAGCCTTCTGCCATGCTGCATAGCCGCCGCGCAGGTCATAAACGTGGCAAAACCCTTTATGCTTCATGATGCGTGCTGCAAATGGCGATCGATGGCATGTCTGGCAATAGACGAATGTAGTCTTACCTCGCTGCAACGTATCTACATCTGCCCCATAGTGGAAAGCAAAGAAGTCATAGTTTCTCGCTCCGGGCATATGAGACTTGTTGTATTCACCAGGCGTACGGACGTCTATCAGATAATGATCGTCACTGGCCTTTAGCAGACTGTCATACGCCGCCGGGCTCACCTTGCTATAGGTAAAGTTTGCACTATTCCTGACTGAGAAACAACTCTGTAGACCGGCTAGCATCAGCGCAGCTGTCACTGCCATGACCGTACTACGCATCATTATTTCTTGTCGCTGGTATTGATACCAAATGGCAGATAAAGCGGGCAGGTGCCTATGATGCTGGTGAGCACAAAGACGACAGCTACTGCAAGCAGGCCTATACCCAGCGGACCACTGATCACTCCGGTGAAATATAATGCTACAATGACCAGTGCTGCGACCACTCTGAGCGCGCGGTCCAGGTTTCCCATATTCTTTTTCATTTGCATCGATTTTATGATGCAAAGAAACAAAGCCCGCAGTACATGAACGGGAACAAATGTTACCTACTCAAAGGTTTTATGAAAGCTCTATAGTGTGGCGACCCAGTTTTAGCAGACCCTTCTGCTCCATAGTGCGTAGCAGGCGGCTGATGGCCTCGCGGTGTGTATGCAACTCATCTGCTATCTCCTGATGCGTGATATAGAGCGCCTTCGTATTGAGCGCTTTGGCACGCTCACGCAGATAGTGCAGGAGCTGCTTGTCCATATTGTTAAACGCGATCAGGTCTATGACCGATAGCAGCTCCGAAAAGCGATTGCCATATGTATTATTGATAAACTGACGCCACTCCGGATAGCGCGACCACTCATCTATCATCTGCACCGGTACTAGCAGGATGTCTGTCTCATCTTCGGCTACAGCCCGCACAGGACTCTTGCGGCCAGCCTGGCAGCAGTTGAGCGCCATGGCGCAGGTCTCGCCGGGGTAGAGGTGGTAGAGGAACACTTCATTGCCGTCTTCATTCTGACGCATGATTCTTATGGCGCCTTTGGTCACGATAGGTACAAAGTGTATGTCATCTCCGGGAGACATCATGGCCTGGTCTTTCTCCAGATGCCGAGGGCGGCAGTATTTGGCTATCTCCTCGTTGAGGCGTAGATCTTTGAAAAGTGATGGGGCTGTCTCTGTCATGATTGGCTAAATTACACAAAATAAGAGGCTAGCGGGCGGCCTGCTTTTCAGTACCTTTTTTTTGTATTAAAGTTGCACCTCATATGGCGGGAGGACGCAAAAACAAGAGAAAGAAAATAGCCGAGGTCAATACACTGCCCAATGTATTTCAATGCCCGGAGTACCATGAGACCCAGCTCAACGATGCTGCGGGCAACAAGCTGGACCTGAAGAGCAAATGGAATGAAATGGTCTTTAAAAACAACAATCCGATCACGCTGGAGCTGGCCTGTGGCAAGGGAGACTACACCGTGGCCCTCGCTGCTCGCTATCCGGAGCGCAACTTTATAGGAGTGGACATCAAAGGGCCCCGCATCCATGCCGGTGCCAAGCATGCTGTGGAGCAGGGGCTGCACAATGTAGCCTTTGCGCGTATCAAGATCCAGAATATCCTCAACTTCTTTGGCTCCGGAGAGATAGATGAGATATGGATCACTTTTCCGGATCCGTACCCCAAGGACCGCCATGAGAAGCATCGCCTCACGTACAAAGACTTCCTGGCCAAGTACCAGCGAATATTAAAGGCCGGAGGTGTAGTCAATTTTAAGATGGATGATATGGATATGTTCCATTACACACGTGATAGCGCATTGGCCTTTGGCTGCGAAATGCTCTACTATCAGGAGGATATCTACAGCGCTCCGCTGGAGCGGGAGGAGCTATCTATCAAGACCTTCTACGAGAAACAACATATAGCAGATGGCAGAAAAATCAACTATCTGCGTTTTCGGTTTAAGCAGTAGATTTGAGCAGGCACATTGCCGAAATCGAAGACCCTACATCTGAAATGGCGAAAGCTCCCGATAAACCTAAGGAGGTCCAATACTCCCCTGAGTCATACTCTTTCTTTGAGAATGTATGGGAGGTGGCACGACTGGTGCCGAGAGGACGTGTGACATCCTATGGCGCTATAGCCCGCTACCTGGGTACAGGCCGCTCTGCTCGCATGGTAGGCTGGGCTATGAACGCTGTAGACAAATCTAAACTCAAAGTACCTGCCCATCGCGTGGTAAACTCGCAAGGGCTTCTTACCGGCAAGCACCACTTCAAAACACCGGACCTGATGCAGGAGCTGCTGGAGAAAGAAAAAGTCAAGGTGAAAAATGATCAAGTAGTAGATTTCAAAAAGCTCTTTTGGGATCCCATGAAGGAACTAGAGCTATGAGATATAGTACTGATTTTCAATATATTTATCAGTCAAAGCAAATAAAATATCATTCAAAATTCGGTTAATCACATTGACCGACAATTAGTTATCGTTCGTTTACACAAAACAATCGTTCGTTTATAGATTTTTCTCATTTTTGCTGTAAACAAACAGGCAAAATGAAGAAACAACTATTCTCCCTGCTCACATGCACAGGCCTGGCGCTATGCTCTCTGGCTCAGACGACAGTGCCCAATGGTGAGTATGAAAACTGGCAGAATGTAGGCCAATCTACCGAAGAACCTACCAACTGGAACTCCAATAAGACTGGTGGTGGATTCGCTACCAGCGGCCCCCAGACGTGCTTTCGCGATACCAGCACACTCAATGGCGGCTCCTACTGTATGAAGATCAAGACCGGATCATACTTCGGGATCGTGGTCAATGGCTCAGGCTCTACCGGTAAAATAGAAGCTCCGTCTACCAGCAAGTCTGAAGGCTATATCCATACTATAGCAGGGGACCCTAATTACTCTTCAACCTTCATCGGACGGCCGGATAGTATCGCCTTCTGGTATCGCTATACCAAGGCCGGTAGCGACTATCCTAAAATCGAGACCCGTCTGCATGTAGGCAATGCCTATGCTCCCGAGGCTCCCGTAAATGGCAATCACCCTGACAGTACCGTCAATATTATAGCACGCGCCCTCTGGAATGGTCCGGCCAACTCGGTAGCCAACTGGACGAGGATATCTGTTCCCTTCAACTATGTAGATGGGCGCACGCCACGGTACATACTGGTCACTATGACCAGCACGGGAGACCAGACAGGTGGCACATCCGGCTCTACACTTTGGGTAGATGGTATGACCGCTATCTACAATCCGACCCTCACTACATCCACTACTATTGCTACGGGGCCATATTATGTATCATCATCTCAGGGTGCTACGATCTCTGTACCTTTTACCATGACAGGTACATTCTCTGCCGGCAATACGGTGACAGCACAGCTATCTGACGCCAGTGGCTCTTTTGCCAGCCCGGTGACCATCGGCTCTGCTACAGCTACTGCATCTGGTACTATCACTGCCACCATACCTGCTGGCACAGCTACCGGCACAGGCTACCGGGTACGTGTAGTGTCCAGCTCTCCGTCTATCACCGCAGCCAATAACGGCAGCAACATCACCATCTACCTCGCAGGAAACAGCATAGCACCATCCAGCGCGCAGACTATCGCAGCCAATACCAATGGCACCCCACTCATCGTGACAGAGACACCGGCTGCTACCTCCCGCGAGTGGAAGTATGCCACCATATCCGGCGGCCCATACAGCAGCTTCAGTACGCCCCCGACAGGCATTACCTATACACCAAACTTTGCCACAGCAGGCACCTACTATGTGGTATGTATCTCTACCTACCCGGGCAGCCTTAGTACCACCAGCGCAGAGGTGGTGGTCAATGTAGTAAGCAACGAGATCACGCCGTCTACCTCACAGAGCCTCCTGATAGGCGTATCCGGCAATAGCCTCACGGTGACAGAAGCACCAGCCGCTACTTCGCGCGAGTGGAAATATGCTACTACTGCCGGTGGGCCTTACAGCAGTTTTAGTACCGTGCAGACAGGCACTTCTTATACGCCGGTATTCAATACATCCGGCACCTACTATATAGTATGCCAGTCTGTGATCAGCGGTGTGACCGCTACGAGCAATGAGGTGATCATATCAGTAGGCAATGCCACTATCTCTACCTCCGCCGTGAGTGGTTCGCCATTCCTCTTCAGCCCGCATGCTCCGGACGCATCTGTGAGTGTCCCATATACCACAAGCGGTACTTTCAATAATGGCAATGTCTTCACAGCCCAGCTATCAGATGCTTCAGGCTCCTTTGCGACACCTACTAGTATAGGTACACGTACAGCTACTACTGCGGGTACTATCTCTGCTTCGATCCCGCATACTACACCCGCGGGTTCTGCCTACCGTATCCGAGTAGTATCATCTAACCCCGCTATACTCGGCAGCGACAATGGAACCGACCTGACCGTAGACCAGTTTCACAACTCTGTTTCTCCCACCTCCAGCCAGACTATGCAGATCAACACTGCCGGCACCGCGATGACTGTCACAGCCTCTCAGTCCAGCACACAAGTATGGGAGTACAGCACGACAAGTGGTTCGGGTTATTCTATGTTTACGCCTGATCAGACAGGTAGCAGTTATACGCCACAATTTGCCATACCGGGCACTTATTATGTCGTATCAAAGTCCATCAATCAATACAATGATACAGTGACCAGCGGCGAAGTGATGATCACTGCTACTAATGGTACTACGCTGACCACGTCTGTAGTAGCCGGATCGCCTTTCCTGATTTCACCCAAGGCACAGGTCATGGTGACTGTAAACTATACCTCCGATGCCGTATTCAATGCCGGCAATACTTTCACTGCGCAGCTCTCTGATGCCACCGGTAGCTTTGCCAATGCCGTAAACATAGGTCAGGTAGCGAGCACCACTCCTGCTGCCATCTCTGCCCAGATACCAAACTCATCTCTGGCTGGCACCGGCTACCGCATCCGCGTAGTATCTACTGATCCGGTGCTGACCGGTACTGACAATGGCACCGACCTGCAGATTGTACCATTTGAAGTATCCTTATCCTCGCTGGCACCGCAGCATGTGTATACACACTATGACGGTACGCCGATCAGCATTGCAGAGACACATCCTGCTACGCGTGAGTGGGCGTACAATTTTAACGGCTCACAAAACTATATTTCGTTTAGTCCCCAAGATACAAGTAGCGTGTATACACCTCACTTTGATCAGGCCGGCACATACTATGTAGAGTGTACATCCGTAAACGGGTGGAACGACAGTATCCGTACTGTGGCTATTGTGATCACCGTGACCGACTCTGTCAATATAGGTATACATGACCTGGCCTCTGCAGATGCGCGCCTGTACTATGCGGGTGGCCGCCTGGTAGTAGATATGGCCCGCTCACAGCTGACGGCTACCAGCATAGAGCTGATAGCTATGACTGGCCAGACCATACTCACCGCAGCGGTACGCAGCAGAGAGGTCACCAGCATACCGGCAGATCTGCCGGAGGGTATTTACATATTCCGACTCGCTACAGACCGCGGCCTGATATCAGGCAAAATAGTGAAGTAATAAAGTTGATTGGTTTGTTTATAGTGCCCCGGTGCGCCCACCTGCGCCGGGGCTTTTTTATGACCACCGGCTAATCACTCAAGTATTTCACTTACCACCTTGCCCTGCCAGCAGTCAGGCACTTTCGCATTCAGCATTTTGGCTATTGTCACGGGTAGGTCGTAGTTATTGACCGGTGCCGTGATGTGGTGTCCCTTCTTGATACCTGCACCTGACAGTACGAAAGGAACATTGACCTCCTGTGGTGTATTGCCTCCATGGTTTTTGCCTATACCTCCATGGTCAGCTATGATCACAAAAACTGTACTCTCCAGCATGCCTGCTTTTTTCACAGCAGCTATATACTTGCCTATAGATTTGTCTACTCGGGCTACGGCATCGTAGTACTCTGTAGTGCCGTGTCCATACTTATGTCCGGTCTCATCTACATCATTGAAATGGATGAAGAGAAACTCCGGCTTGCGTACACTGATCACCGTAGGTACTCTGACATCAGTGACCGGCTCCCAGATGGTACGCTGGCGTATAGAGCATACGTGATCCTCCACCAGCCGGCGGAAACTCCACCACTCCATGATACAGGCTATCTGTGCCTTCTTATTACTCTCTCTCAGTACCCGAAAGATGGTAGGGAAAACGTGGCCCTTCTTGCCACCACAATAGGATATGTCCTTGATCTGCGACCGCTGCCATTTATTGCTCCAGATACCGTGTACCGATGGTGGTACACCGTCTATGATAGAGGCCCAGTTGGTAGAGCTGCTGGTGGGCATCTGAGCCTTGGCCTCCCAGGTCCAGCTGCCATGCGCTACGAGGCTGTCGATATTGGGTGTGTGGGCTTTGGCTATACCATCCGGACTGCATCCATCTATCCCAAAGACCACCACGTGCTTGATCGTTTGACTGAATGCGGGAGAAAATACGGAAAGCGCCAGAGAGAAAAGGATGAGCTTTTTCATACGGTGAATATATAATGGAGGCAGCAGCACAAAATCAAATTCAGTTCAACTGGTCATTATTGCCGTCAGAAGGGGTGGACCACCCGTTTGTCTTTTTCATTGGTGATCCGGTTTTTCCGGTTTTCAAAGACGAAGGCGAAACCGATATTGAAGCCAACACCAGAAAACGGGGCTGAGTATTTCAGGCTTTTGCGGGGCGCACCGGAATACTGCGGGGTGCTACTATTGATGTCTGTGACATAATCGCCTTTGACATCAGACACTGCTAACTGTGATAGTTGATCACGCCCATTTGCCAAAAAGGAAGTACGCTCCCAGTGTGTAGGGCTGTATGAAGAAACAATGCAGTGGGCTGCCAGTGAAAACCTGACTACCCGCGACACCTTGATCCATACACCAAGGGAGGAGTAAAACCCGAATGTCGCTCCACCTCTTTCCCAGATCGTAGATTTGACCTGATTGGACCCATTGTAATAGCCTTCGTAGTCTTCTTTTATTCCGTTCACGCCTATCATCATCCCGATTTCCAGCACAGGGCATACTTTTTTGAAGTCGTGCCGCGCACTGAAATGCGGTATAAACTGGCCTGAAATTCCCCGCTGAGCTACAGTATACTGGATATGATCTCCGGCACTGGTGGTTTGATCCCCATGGACGACAAATGGTGCTCCGAAAAAAGCATTGAGTTTTACGCCAAAGCCAATATCCTTTTTGGAAAACCAGTCATAGGCGAGAGACACATTTCCGCCCTGACCGAGCGAGACGGCTTTGACACTCTGGGCTGTAGTGGTGTATGACTGACCAGACTGCTGCACCTGCGTCTCGGCAGATGTAGTATAGCTGCGTGCGATGGGTGCATCGCCGCCGCCGGCAAAGGAAAACACCGAAGATTGACCATAAATATACGTACCAGCAATAAAGAAAAGTGGAAATAGTAGTGCTTTCATATTTGTTGTGCCTATTTAAAACCTCTTATGAAAAAATTTTTTTCGTCGTAACTATAGTACCCCAGATAAAATTTGTCACCTTGCCGAAACCTGCAGATATAATACCGCTCCATATCGTGCAGACTGTCAAAGTAGCTCATGTTTAGTTTTTGATAATTATCTGCGATAACACCAGGCTTAGATTTTTTAAATGACGTAATATCTACACGGCTCACAAAGTAGTAGTGCTTTCGCAGTTGTATATCTTCATCCCTGGCGGTCTGCCGGGGCCATAGCATCGGTCCGCCGAATGATCCGCCCATAGGGGCCGCCATCATCACACCTCCGCCTGGAGACATCACCACACCTCCCCCTGACCTCTCCAGGCGACCTAGCCCTGCTACATAGATATCCATACCATCTCCGGTAATATCTGTGGCCACTGACAAAATGGGTAGAGTAAAGAGATGTGAGACAAACTTATCGCGATTTGTCACCGTATCTTGCGTCAGGGTCTGTAGATTTTCATATAGCAGTGGTCCGGACACGAGAGAGTCCCACAGGTTGCCATTGGATGACCAGACCACTATATATTTTTGTTGAAAAATGTCATATACACCTACATTGATCGTATGAGAATAAACAAAAACGGTGGTCAGGAGGTGCCCTCTGAGAAAAGCATTGCCATCGGCCTGATCGTCTACCTGAACCTTACCGACCAGATTAGGGACCAGCAAATTAGTAAATGTATGATGTGGCAGGTCCAATAGTATCAGTTGTGTACTATCTAGGCGCACACTGAGCGAGATCGCTACTGTATCCTGACCGTAGTATAGTTTGGCGTATGAAGTGGTATTGACATCTGATACATATTCATCTGCTGCTATGGTGGTCAGTGGGTAGGAGGAGAGGGTGCTGTACAGCGTGGTCTGCTCATATCTTTTGAAGCGTACATCATCCAGTTCAAAATTATACTTCTGAGCGGGGCCGGCAGAGTCTATGGATAGTATAGACAGCAGTGATGTTTTCCGTTTGACAGCCAGCATCATGATCTCATTTTTTCGCGGATACCAGCCAAAGTAGTCATAATCATCAGTGTCAAAGTTGACACCCTTCCGCACCTCACCGCTCTGTATGTGGTACCTGATTGTTGAGAAGTGCTCGTGACTTTTATCACTCATGAGTATTGTGACATAGGGACCAGTCTCCGCTGCAGCCAGAGGCTCTGCTACATTGAGCACCTGATCGAGATCATACCGTACAGTGCGAATGCTATGAAAGGTGCTATCCAGGTGCACTATGACCAGATCACTTTTGTCGCGCAGCAAAATGTATTTGGCACAAGTGCCGCTGAAGCTGAAAAAAGGTGCCTTATTAGCCTTGATCTCCAGGGGTATCTCAGAGATGACTCCGGCACCTGCACGGGCGGCAGAGAGAGCGAGCAAAAAAATAGAGATGAGGACCGGTCCTCTGTAAAGCATCGTGATCATAGTCGGAGCAAGAATAATGAATTTAACAAAGGCTTCATGACTTGCCGGCCAGCTTTTTTTAATCTTATGTTTTTGAGATATTTGCGGCTCATTTTCCAAGAATACATCCTGCTATGAAGCGTCTTTTATCCGCATTGCTCTCTGTCATTCTTCTTTTGATCCTGCCGCTCGCCTCACGTGCCCACGGCACATGGTCTATGGTGCGTGACACAGCGCCGGACTACAATGGCGGCGTGATGCTGCTGCTATCAGATGGCTCTGTGATCTGCAAGGCGACAGACGTATTTGGCTATGGCAATGTGTGGAACAAGCTGACACCGGATAGCACAGGCAGCTATGTGAATGGCAAGTGGTCTACCATCGCACCCATGATAGACGACAGGCTCTACTTCTCCTCGCAGGTGCTGCGCAGTGGCAAGGTATATGTGGCCGGAGGAGAGTACGGTGCCGGCGTGAATGCAGCGGAGATCTATGATCCCGTGGCTGATACATGGACTTCCATACCTACCCCGGATCCCGGCGACTCTATAGCCGATGCCAACTCACAGCTACTACCTGATGGCAGGGTGCTCCAGAATATCGTAAACTCCAATCAGATAGACTACGGCACCAAAAACCTGATCTACGATCCGGTAGCAAACTCTTTCTCCTATGGTCCGTCGTGTATAGGAGATGCAGATGAGTCCGCCTGGGCTACGCTACCTGACAATAGCATTCTTTTCGTAGACATACACAGCCTGCAGACAGACCGGTATCACCCCTCTCTGGGCAGGTGGAAAAGGGATGCGCCGGCTCCGGTGATGCTATATGACAACTATCTTTATGAAACCGGTCCTGCTGTAAACCTGCCTGATGGCTCCGTGCTATTCCTGGGAGCGAATAGCAATACAGCCATCTACATTCCGAGCGGGGATACGACTGCGGGATCGTGGATCAGGGGCCCAAAGATCCCGGATCATAATGGTATAACAGATGGATCCGCCGCAGCCATGCGCGATGGGCTCGTACTATGCGCTGTGTCACCGGTGCCCAATGGCCCTGACCCGGATAGTATATTTCACACGCCTACTTATTTCTACGAGTTCGACTACCTCACAGACAGTTTCACACTGGTAGATGCACCAGTGGGTGGCCCGTTTGTGCCATCTAGCCCACCATCCATACCTGTATCCACCTACGGCTGCCAGATGCTCGATCTGCCAGATGGCAATATTTTATTCTCCAATCAATATAATGACCGCTACTATATCTACACACCGGGAGGTCCTGCCATAGATGCAGGCAAGCCTTATATCTCGTCTGTGAGTCCCGAAGGCTGCGAGTTTATAGCTACGGGATGGTTGTTTAACGGCATATCTCAGGGTGCTGCCTATGGAGACGACTGGCAGATGTCTACCAACTATCCTATCATCCGGCTGGAGTCAGGTAGCCGTGTATACTATGCACGCACTCACGACTGGAATCATGTGGGTCTGCTGCTATCCGCCTCTGATACGACGTATTTTTCTGTGCCAGCTGACCTACCGAATGGAGACTACTCTCTATATCTGAGCGCCAATGGCATCAGCTCCGATCCTTTTGCATTTCACTATACCAACTGCCACACAGGTCTGACAGAAATGTCATTAGATGTTTCTGATCTGAAGGTGTATCCCAATCCTGCCCGGCAAAAGGCACAACTGACCTTTATCGCTTCCGGTACTGGAAACAGTGTACTGCACATGACTGATGTCTATGGTAGAATGGTCTGGTCGGATACATACAAGGCAGTAAGCGGGCTCAACTCTTGCACACTGGATCTCAGCCATCTGGATAGGGGTATCTATATAGTGAGCGTGGAGCAGGACAACCGGGTGAAGACCATCAAACTAGTCTCAGAATAACAAGAGATTTTTGCCGCTGCTCCAAAATAATCTCAGACAAAAGCCGTTTCTTAGCGCAAAATGAATGCCTTGAGAAGGTTTATCCTGATAATAATGACCCTGCTGATGATCTCTGCTGCGCAAGCGCAGATAGGTGGCAATACGGTATTCAACTTTCTGCGCAATGCTCCTTCATGGCGTCAGACAGCTCTCGGGGAGATCAATATTACCACGATAGACTACGATCCCACTTCACAG
The DNA here is from genome assembly GCA_018267365.1 of Bacteroidota bacterium. GTDB lineage: Bacteria > Bacteroidota > Bacteroidia > Chitinophagales > LD1 > UBA1941. Next base: position 93,893 of record JAFDYQ010000009.1, read on the forward strand.
CTTTCCAATCCGGCATCACTCAATCCGCTCATGTCGCGCCAGGTTTCTTTCAGCACGTCTATCTATCCCGGCGGAGCCAACTATGGCAATGCCTGCTATGTACATGATTTTGCTAAAAAGGGCACCTATGGATGGGGCGTGCAGTATATGACCTACGGCTACATACCGGCTACAGATGTATATGCCAATACATCGGGAAGGGTCAATGCCAATGATATCAACCTGTATGGTGGCGGCAGTTATCGTTTTGGGAGGATATTCAGCGTGGGCGCCAATGCTAAGTTCATAGGATCATTTTATGGAGACTACCGGTCCTTTGGGGTAGCGGCAGATCTGGGAGCCTCTGTGAATGACACCGCACACGGCATTGTAGCGAGTATCGTAGCCAGAAACATAGGTGTCCAGCTGACTCCGTATTCTAATGGCAGCGGGAAACGCGAACCTCTGCCTTTTGATCTGCAGGCAGGCTTTTCTGTCAAGTTCAAGGGCTTCCCGGTACGGTTTCACGTGACATTCCACGATCTGCAGCGCTGGGATATCAGGTATAGCAATCCGGCGGACCAGCAGACCAGTCTATTCTCAGACACGGTAAAAACAAAGAAAAGCGCTGCGGCGGCAGATGAGTTCTTCCGCCACCTGATAGTAGGCCTGGAGCTGAACATCAAAAAAGTGGTGTACATAGATGTATCTTATAATCATGAGCGCAGGCAGGAAGTATTGCAATCTACGCGCAGGAGTATAGCGGGATTTTCTGCCGGCATCGGTGTGCATGTCAAGCAGATATCAGTAGGTGTGGCTCTCTCGCCTATGCCGCTGCACGCTACGCTGGCCCAGTTTACCCTCAGCATCAATACGGGTGGGTTTGTCAAGAAAAAGACGATCCCCAAAAGCTAGTTTCCCTCTTCATCTCTTATAAAAAGAAGAACGGCCACCCTTCCGAGTAGCCGTCCCTTTTCAACCCAACCCCTCCGAGCGGAGGGGCCTAAACCCAATTTATGAAAAAACCCATTTACGATACTTTGATCTCGATAGGTCCTTTTGCTTTCGCTTCTTCCACTTTAGGAAGTACTACATAAAGGATGCCATCTTTGTATTCCGCGCTTATTTTTTCTGCATTCACGGTCTTGGGGAGCGTGAAGCTGCGCTTGAACGATGCGAAGTGAAATTCCCTGCGGGTCCATTTCTCATTTTCTTCATTCTTGACGTCAGACTTTTCGGTGCTGATGGTCAGTATGTTGTCATTTACCTCCAGTTTGAAGCCATCCTTGGCTTGGCCGGGAGCAGCGATCTCTATCCTGTAGTTATCTGCCGCTTCTTTAGTATTGACCAGTACCGGAGTGCGTACTCCTTCAAAGAAGTCATTTGTAAATTCATTTTCCGAGAAGGTGTCAAACCAGTTTGTAAACCGTGGAAATCCAAATCTTCCTGCTTGTGGTTTTACTGAAACGAGTGTCATATTCTGTTATTTTTTTGGTTTAAGTAATATGACTCGTAACAGTCAAAGGTCGTACTATCTCATTTTTTGCGCCATTTTGTCTATTTTATCTAAATTTTAAGTGACAAATTGGCAAACAATTGTTTTTGAACCGACAGATATGCTTTTAGAACGCTTAAGGCTGTTATCACCTATCTTTCATAGACGGTGGTGGCCGCCGAAACTTACTCCTATTGCGAGTTGCCGTTTTCCTACCTTTATCACCATTACTTTATGGATCAGGTCAGTCTCAAACAGATAGAAAAGCGCTACGGCGACCATATAGCCTCTGCCAATGTGAGCTTTGATATTCCCAAAGGGTCCATCTATGGATTATTGGGCCCTAACGGTGCCGGTAAGACTACGCTCATACGCATGATCACCCGGATCACGATGCCTGACAGGGGTCAGATCCTCTTTGGCGGGGAACCGCTGCGAGAGGAGCACACCGCGCGCATAGGCTATATGCCGGAGGAGCGTGGCCTCTATAAAACAATGAAGGTATATGAGCACCTGATCTATCTGGCCCGGCTCAAAGACCTCAGCGGCTCAGAAGCGGCCCGCCGGGTAAACCTGTGGCTGGATAAATTTGAGATAGCCGGCTGGAAGCAAAAAAAGATAGAAGAGCTCTCTAAGGGTATGGCGCAGAAAGTGCAGTTCATAGCTACTGTGCTACATGACCCGGACCTGCTGATACTGGATGAGCCCTTCTCCGGCCTCGACCCCATCAATGCCAAGCTGATAGAAGATGAGATATATGCACTGCGCGGGCAGGGCAAGACGATCATTTTCTCTACGCACCGCATGGAGCAGGTAGAGGATATCTGTGATCAGATAGCACTGATAGATCAGGGCCACAAAATACTGGAAGGTGATGTGTCTGAACTGAAGCAACGATTCAAGGAAGATAAATATCATATCACCTTTGATGGTGTAGTAGGAGATGATTTTGCCGAGACATTTGACGTACAGATGGTCACAGCGCATGAGGCTACTGTGCACTCCCGCTCCTGTAGCAATGATATCCTGAAGTACTTTATAGATCGTGACATCACTGTGCGCGGGTATAGTGAGCTACTACCCAGCCTCAACGAGATATTTATCCGGGCAGTGAATGAGCAACAAATAAAAGCGGGCAAGCCGGCCTACATATGAGCAAGATACTGATCATCATACAGCGCGAGTATATCACCCGCGTGCGCAAGAGGACCTTCATCATCTCTACGCTGCTGGCCCCGTTAGGTTTTTTTGCACTCATCTTGTTTTCGGTGCTGATGTCAAACTACTCCGGCGGCACACGCCAGGTGGCCATCTCTGATGAGTCGGGGCTCTTTGGCGGCGTGGTATTTCCAGATGCTACAGATGGATCCGTAGAGTTTCACTACCTGAAGCAGGGCGAAGCGCCATCCAAAAAATATGACGCGATTATTCGCATCCCATCCAATTATGACATAGACAATCCCCGCAAAGTATCTATAGCCTGCACTTCTGACAAGAGCCTGGGCATGATGGCCAGCACTTATATCAACAAGGTCTTTTCCGACAAAGTCAGACAGGTGAGAGCCACCAAAATGAATATCACCCAGGAGCAGCTGGAAAACCTGAATACTGATATAGAGCTCAGCTATCAAAAACTATCAGAGGACAAGAAAAAGGATGGCGCTGCGATCATGGGTATGCTGCTGGGATATGTGATCGGCATAGCGATTTACACGCTTCTGCTGGTATATGGTACGATGATCATGAAGGGAATAGTAGAGGAGAAATCATCGCGTATCATGGAGGTGCTGGTATCCAGCGTCAAGCCTATTCAGCTGATGATAGGCAAGATCCTGGGGATAGCGGCAGTCGGCCTGACCCAGTTTGTCATCTGGATCATTTTGATCACGTGCACGTTCGTCTTTCTTCTGCCAGCCATTGGCATCATCCATCCATCGGTGCCCTCCGTGACACCGGTCAGCGATAGCGGCTTCTCATCTCTTGTTTCTCAAAACCTTCCGCTACTCTTTCAGTTTCACTATGGTCCTATGCTGGTTGTTTTGCTATTGTTTTTTTTGGGTGGCTTCCTGCTATATGGTTCACTCTTCGCCGCGATAGGTGCTGCCGGGGGTGATGAGACAGACTCTCAGTCGTTGACATTTCCGGTCATACTTCCTATCATCATCACGATAGCCATGATGACCAATATCCTGGGCCAGCCCGATGGCAAACTAGCCTTTTGGGCATCGCTGGTGCCATTTTGCTCGCCTATCATCATGCCGGCTCTGATGCCTACTAACCCGCCTATCTGGCAGATCCTTCTATCTCTGACGTTGCTCTTTGCCGGTTTCCTGGTGTGCGTATCACTGGCTGCCAGGATCTACCGCACAGGTATCCTGATGTATGGCAAGAAGACCTCTTTTCGTGAGATCGGTCGCTGGCTTTTCATGAAAAGTTGACAGATGATTTGCGGATAGTCACTGGTGATCTGCTACACATTCTCTACTTTGGCACTTGATTTGCAAATTGGCTGCATAACAATTTTTTGACCAACACTAAATTTTCAACCATGACGATCAAACGACTCATAAGCACCACCATTTACCTTTTTCCTTTGTTTGCGTTCGCACAGCAGGAGGTCAAAGTCTCAGAGACAGTGAAGGACTTTAGCGGAGGCAATAAAAGCTCATATGTGCTCACCATTCCGGAGGCCAATATCAAGGACATCAATAGCGACTGGCAGAAAATGATCAAGAAGGATGCGAAAGGAAAAATAGAAGACAATAAATCTGAAGTCAAAGCCTCACTGGTGACACTCAAAAACGTGTCGGGTGTGCCTCTCATGATCTACAGCCGCACCATGGAGGCCCAAGGGGGTATCCAGCTGTCTGTCTGGCTGATGGAGGGAGACTCCTTTATCTCTACAGGATACTCTGCGGACAAAAGCACCGCCGTGCAAAAATACCTGCACGACTTTGGTGTACAGGAGTACAAGGCCGTAGCCAAAAAACAACTCGAAGACCAGCAAAACAAACAGAAGCAACTGGAGAAGATCTATGACGGCTTTGTGAAAGACCAGAAAAACGCGGACAAGGAAGTAGCTGACGCACAAAAAGAAATAGAGAAACTGAAGCAAAAGAACATAGACGAAGAAGGCAATATCAAACAGGCTAAGGCAAACAAAGAGGCAAACATAGCCACAGCGGCATCTCAAAAGGATACAGAAGCCGAAAAGAAGCATAACAAAGAAATGCAGGGCTATATCAAAGACCAGGAAAAAGCTGAAAATAACATCAAAAGCAACAATAAGCGCATAGAGCGCCTGCAGGATAAAATCAAAGAAGAAACTGCTAATAGCGCGAAAGCTAAGGACAACCAAGGCCCCGCAGGCAGCAATGTAGATGCGCAGAAGACACAGGTGGCCGCAGCACAGGATAAGCTGAATAATATTAAATAAATTATAGCCTTGCTTATTTTAGAAGTCTCGCCACGGTAGACTCTACCAAGGGTAGCTCTGTATTGCCTGAGGTACTCAATACGAGCTTCCTGCTCCGGTCAAAAACCATGAACGCGGGCATGGCAGAAATCTGGTATGTGAGGGGTACTATACCATTTATTCCTCCGAGGTCAGATAGATTCATCCACAGATGGTCATATTCTTCAGATCTGGCGATCCAGTCTGCCTTATGCGCCATTTCGTCCACAGAGAATGATACTATCTCCAGGCCTTGATCATGATAGCGGGTATACAGCGATTTGAGGGGAGCTGAGATCTGGCGACAGGGCCCGCATCCTGAGTACCAAAAATAGACAAGTATTGCCTTGCCCCGGATGTTTCGCGTGCTAGATGAGTCGCCCCTGATAGTGATACCACTCATGTCCACCAATGAGTCGCCGAGATTTGATATCTTGTAGGTAGCTCTTAATTTATTGCTGACATAATCCTCGATGGTCCGAAACGTTGGCCAGCGCTCGCAGCTCTTCCGTACCAAATTCATCAGCGCAATAGTCGTGTCTATTGGCGCCCTGTACATAATGTGAGACAAAGAAAAAACAGCGATGAAGTTATTTGGATGCTGCCGGATATATCTCTTCTTGAACTCATCCAGCTGAGCCAAAGTGATAAGTCGTTTTTGAAATAAGGTCTCCATAGAATCACTGAGCACATAATCTGTATCCATCTTAATCCAGTCCCGACTTACTATTTGGTGACTGCTTGCGTCGATAGTTAAATGTCGTTGAGTTCTGGTAGTATCTATCCAAAACCGGGCTTTGATGTGTTTGCCGGCATCGAGTATCAGAAACAAGTGTTTGGGCTCATTTACCGACAGCTTATAAAGAGTCATTGAGTCGTTGATGGTCTTAACCGGACAACCGGCAAAACCGGCAATTTGCAAGTAACCTCGGCCTGCTCTCCAGGTGACCGCCAATTCTGTCTGGGCAGACGCAAAGTCCATCAAGAACAAGACCCACAAACAAAGTAGCGACGCAACTTTCATATGTCGAACCAAATATAACCCATATCCGGGGCAAATTCAGCCATTGTGTTTTCCTGATCACCTGTTGCAGAGAACGATTGAGCCAACTTGGTTGCCTTGAATTCACGGCATTCTCGGTTGTCATGCCATTGCAGGATTAATGAATTTGGTTAAATTGCGGAGTATAACTATTTGAATGAAAGGAATAATACTCGCGGGAGGTTCCGGCACACGTCTCTATCCGATCACATATGCGATCAGCAAGCAGATCATGCCGATATACGATAAACCCATGATCTACTACCCGCTGTCAGTGCTGCTCAAGGCGGGTATCAATGAGATACTGATCATATCTACTCCTACGGATCTACCCAACTTTGAGCGACTGCTGGGCGATGGCAGGAAATACGGCTGCAAATTCTCATACAAGATACAAGAGGTACCCAATGGCCTCGCACAGGCGTTTGTACTGGGTGAAGCGTTCATAGGCTCGGACAAGGTAGCCTTGATACTGGGAGATAATATCTTCTACGGCACCGGCCTGGATCAGCTCCTGAAGAGTAATAATAATCCGGACGGCGGCGTAGTCTACGCCTATCACGTATCTGACCCGGAGCGCTACGGTGTGGTAGACTTTGACAAAGAAGGCAATGCAATCTCTATAGAAGAGAAACCCAAGGAGCCCAAATCAAACTATGCGGTACCGGGGCTATACTTCTATGACAATGAGGTGGTCAAGATAGCTAAAGAGCTAAAGCCCAGTCCTCGCGGTGAATACGAGATCACAGACGTAAATAAAGAATACCTGCGCCGTGGCAAGCTGAAGGTAGGGATACTGGACCGCGGTACAGCCTGGCTGGACACGGGCACCTTTGACTCTCTGATGCAGGCATCACAGTTCGTACAGGTGATAGAGCAGCGCCAGGGCCTGAAGGTAGGCTGTATAGAGGAGGAGGCCTTTCGCCAGGGCTTTATCAGCCGCGACCAGCTCAAAGCACTCGCCGAACCCCTCATGAAAAGTGGCTATGGCAAATACCTCATGGACCTTTTGACAGCGTAATAAAACGACCCCTAACCCAAGATCAAAAGGCATGACAAAAAAAATACTCGTCACCGGTGGTGCAGGATTTGTAGGAAGCTGTATGGTGGATCGCCTGATAGAGGATCCCGATAACCTTGTGGTGATAGTAGACGACCTCTCTACGGGCAATATCACCCGCCTGCCGGAGGTACATAAGGATCGCTGGAAGTTTATCAAGTGCAATGTGAATGGCTATCGCGACATCTCTGCGGTGATGATGGCCTATCAGTTTGACTATGTATTTCACTATGCCGCTGTAGTAGGTGTGCAGCGCACGCTGCAGAATCCGGTATCAGTACTGCAAGACATCAATGGCTTCAAGTATCTGCTGGACCTCTGCAAAAATACAGGTGTAAAACGTGTCTTTTTCTCTTCCTCCTCAGAGGTATATGGCGAACCATTCGAGCATCCGCAAAACGAACACACCACTCCGCTCAACTCGCGCCTGCCGTATGCAGTAGTAAAGAATGTAGGAGAGGCTTTTTTACGCTCATACAAGCAGGAGTTTGATCTCGACTATACGATCTTCCGATTCTTCAATACATACGGCCCTAAGCAGAGCCAGGACTTTGTGATGTCCAAGTTTATCAATGCGGCTCTGGCCGGTCGTGATATTACGATCTACGGAGATGGCTCACAGACACGTACCTTCTGCTATAAAGATGATAATGTAGACGCCTGCTATAATGCCTTTGTCAATGACTATATCGTGAATGATACAGTCAACATAGGCAGTGACTTTGAAACTACAGTACTGGACCTGGCCAAGCTCATCATACAGGTGACCGGGTCTAAATCAAAGATCGTCTTCCTGCCACCGCTAAAGGAGGGAGACATGAGCCGCCGCAAACCGGATAATAGCAAGATGCGCGAGCTGCTGGGCCGACCGCTCATCCCTATAGAGGCCGGTATACGGCTCACGATAGAGTCGGGCAAATACAACTATTGATCTGCCATTTACTCTGAGATTTTATTAGTTTCTTTAGGCTGCTATGTCAGTCCGCAAGAGCTTCATATCCTTTACCTCACCATTCACCTCTGTGCTGCCACTGAGTGTACTGACGGCACTGACAGGGCATCACTTTATTATCCCTTTCTATCATGTAGTCAGTGACGAGCCGTGCCCGCATATACGACATCTCTATTCCTTCAAAAATGTCAAACAGTTTGAGCGTGATCTGGACCATCTCACCTCGCAATACAAACCCATAGCAGCATCAGATCTGGAGGATGTAGTGGCGGGGAAATATAAGGGGAAGAAAATAATGCTGCTGACATTCGATGATGGCCTCAGGCAGATGTATGACACGGTAACTCCGATCCTTTTGCGCAAGGGTATTCCAGCAGTCTTTTTTGTCAATAACGATTTCGTAGACAACAAGGCGCTTATGTTTAGGTATAAGGTGAGTCTAGGAATAGGCGCAGACTATGACAAATACTTTGCCCTGAGCAATAACATGGACAAGATAAAAAGTGATACAGACCTGCAGGAAATCCTGGATGAGAGTCTGAAAGATGATGTCCTCGCGCTAAACGAGCTGTGTGATAGCTTTCTGAAAAGCTATAAGCCCTATATGACATCTGCGCAGATCAGAGCGCTGATCTCACAAGGCTTTAGCATAGGCTCACACAGTATGAACCACCCATACTATCACACACTATCTCTGGAGCAGCAGCTGTCACAGACGTTAGATTCCATTGACGGCTTGCAAAAGCAATTTAACATCAGGCAGCGCCTCTTTGCTTTTCCATTTACAGATCACGGTGTATCAAAGGCTTTCTTTGACAAGATATTTACCGAGGGCAAAATGGATTTCACTTTCGGTGGGGCGGGTATCAAGAATGACATACATCCACGACAGATGCAGCGGATACCGATGGAGGGATGGGCAGCCGGTGCAGAGCAGACGCTGAAATCTGAATACCTTTACTACCTGCTCAGAGCGCCACTGATGCGCAATACGATAAAAAGGTAAAACCGGGATGGAGATCACGACATACAATGCAGTACAGCTGGGCGACTTTATCCGCTCGGAGGAGTTTCGCACTATGCCGGTGATACCCATCAGCACGCCGCGGGCTATCTCACATATACACAATCCCCGCGCTGAGCCTAATGATGTGCTGCTGATCATAGCCAGAGAAGGGGGGCGCATGGTCGGCTATCTAGGCGTACTGCCCGATAAGATTTATAATGAAAAGGGAGAAGCTTTCAGGTGTGGCTGGCTCAGCTGCATGTGGGTAGATCCTGAGGTACGGGGCAAGGGCATAGCCAAGAAGCTTATTGGCACCGCCTTTGACACCTGGAGCGATCACATCCTCGTCACCGAGTTTACCCCGGAGGCCAAGGGGCTCTATGACAGATCAGGCCATTTCAATGCGCTACGCACAAATGATGGCCTGCGCTGCTATCTGCGATTTAACCTGCATGAAGTATTGCCAAAGAAGAATGAGCGATATAAAAAGTTCAAGCGCCTTCTTTCTATGGCGGATGCGCTGGCCAATGTACCGATCAATGTGCGCCTCAATGGACTTTCACCACTATGTGACTCTACATTACGATTTGAGAGTGTAGATAGTATAGGCGCGGCTATCGGCACGCTGATCGGGGCATATAGTTCATCGGGTTTTGAGCGGAGGAGCAGCGATGAGCTGGAGTGGATCAGGCGATATCCATGGCTGACCACAGGTACCGGTGAGGAAGCCAAGAAATACCACTTCTCCGTAAATGCGGAGCGGTTTGAAAATCTGTTTATCAAAATAATGGATGGCACGCAATTGAGAGGCTTCATGCATCTGGCACTACGGGACAATCATCTCAAAGTACCATATGCCTATCTACCAGATGACATCCTCCCGGATGTGCTGGCCTATATCTATGACCTGATGATTCGCACGCAAGCCAGTATGCTGACGGTCTTTCATCCGGCTATCGTCAGACATTTGCAGCAACACAAAAGTCCTTTCATCTACAAGCGCCGGATACAGCGCAACTATATCATCACAAAAACACTCGACGCACATTTCGCAGATCACGTCTCGCTACAGATACAGGATGGAGATGCGGATTGCGCCTTTACATAAGAGAGGTACCACTGTGCGACTAATGCCTTTGTCCATTGAGGTAAGTAATGGTCATTATTGTTCCCGTGCCGGGGCTACCATAAAATTGGCAGATACAACGGGCCGTCGGATACTCTTTGCCCGATGATGGCGTGCCTATTCAGAGCATTATAGCCGCACATTGTTCTGTTTATAAGTCATTACACCATTAGCCTCCATTAGTCTTTGATTTGCTTCTGCTATATGAGCGGTGCTGTCATTTTATCTATCGTCGCCCTGTACTTTGCGGCGCTGGTGGTGATCGCCTGGATCACGAGCCGGGGTGCGGACAATAGCCACTTTTTTATAGGCCAGCGCAATAGCAAGTGGTACCTCGTGGCCTATGGCATGATAGGCACCTCGCTGAGCGGTGTCACCTTTATGAGTGTGCCGGGCAAGGTGCACACGGACCATTTCTTCTACTTTCAGCTCATAGCGGGCAACTTTATAGGCTATATGATAGTGGCCTATGTGCTGCTGCCGCTGTACTACCGCCTACACCTGACGTCTATCTATAGCTACCTGGGGGAGCGTTTTGGCAGAGTGAGCCACCGTACGGGTACGTCCTTCTTCCTCCTATCGCGCACGCTGGGGGCCTCTGCCCGTATCTACCTCGTGCTGAATGTGCTCCAGCTATTCATACTGGACCAGTGGGGCGTGCCATTTATAGCCACCGCGGGGCTGATCCTGCTCATGATACTGCTGTACACCTTTCAGGGTGGGGTCAAGACCATCGTGTGGACCGATACGCTGCAGACCACCTTTATGCTCGTGGCGCTGGTCATGACCATCTGGTACATCTGCGAGGGCCTCGGCCTCTCGCCCGCAGGCCTGATAGGCCGCCTGTCTGAGCGGGGCGATACACAGATCATCAATAGCGACTGGCGCAGTCCGTCCTTCTTGCTCAAGCAAGTGCTGTCGGGCATCTTTATCTCTGTAGCTATGATGGGGCTGGACCAGGAGATGATGCAGAAAAACATCTCTGTGAAAACCCTGCCTGATGCGCAGAAAAACATGGTCGTATTCAGCCTCATATTGCTCGTGGTCAATCTCCTCTTCCTCACGCTAGGCGGAGCGCTCTACCTGTATCTCGATGCGCACCCTGTACCTGTGATGCCCGCCGGCGATGCGGTCTTCCCCACTGTAGCGCTACACATGCTGCCTCCGGTAGCAGGGCTGATGTTTATCCTCGGGCTGATCTCGGCATTATTTCCTAGTGCAGATGGAGCCATCACGGCGCTCACATCGTCCTTTTGCATAGATATACTGGACCTGAACGGACGCCCCCTCTCTGAGGCGCGGAAGACACGCACGCGCAAAGTGGTGCACCTCTCTGTGGCATTCGTCTTCCTGCTGTGCATCCTGCTCTTCAAGTGGATAGACACCAAGTCTGTGATAGACCTGATACTCAAGGTAGCAGGCTATACCTACGGGCCGCTGGTAGCGTTATTTGGTATGGGGCTATACTCGCGCAGGAGGCCGAGAGAGGCATGGGTGCCCGTGGCGTGTATCGTGGCACCGGTGCTAACATTTGTCATAGACAGGTATTCCAAAGAATTATTGGGCGGCTATCAGATGGGATTTGAGTCCGCCTTCGTCAATGTGGTGATCACATGGGCGGGTTTATTATTGATCAGTAAAAAAGAAACGAAATGAAAGACAAGAAGTGGACGGCACATCATGGCGATGCTGCCTGGAGGATGTTTAAGATCATGGCTGAGTTTGCAGATGGTTTTGACCGCATGGAGCGGTTTGGCCCCTGCATATCCATATTTGGCTCTGCACGTACGCACGAGGACAACCCCTACTATGCGCTCACGGTAAAGACAGCAGAGAAACTGGGCAAAGAGGGCTATGGCATCATCACCGGTGGCGGGCCGGGCATCATGGAGGCGGGCAACCGCGGCGCCTATAACGTAAAGGCGAAATCTGTGGGTCTGCACATCGTGCTACCCAAAGAGGAGGCAGCCAATAAATATGTAGACCAGAATAAGATCTTCATGTTCCGTTACTTCTTTGCACGCAAAGTGATGTTCATCAAGTATGCGCAAGCCTTTGTCTATATGCCGGGCGGCTTTGGTACGATGGATGAGTTCTTTGAAGTGATGACACTCGTACAGACGCGCAAGATAGCCCGCGTGCCTATCATCCTGATGGGCACCAAATACTGGAGCGGCCTGATAGACTGGATCAAGAGCACGATGCTGACCGAGCGCAATATCAACGCAGAGGATCTCGACCTCTTTCACCTCACGGACGATCCTGATGAGGTGGTCAAGATCATACGCCAGCACTACAAGAAGGCAGACCTGAAGCCGAACTTCTAAAAACTTTTTACCGCAAAAACGCGGAGACGCAAAATGGTTGTACATGAATGTGAGAGCACATTCTGTATTGCCATTTTTCTGTCACAATGTGTGGCCAGCCTTTCGCACGGGCTGGTAGTGTACTACCTTTATACAGAAAGGTACTGCTATGAGACACACACTCCACCTCACCATCCCCATGCCCTGTCACGAACGCTGGGACGCTATGACCGCTACGGAGCGCGGCGCTTTCTGCCACAGCTGTCAGAAGGAAGTGATAGACTTCTCCTCCATGACCGATAGCGAGCTGTTGTCTTTTTTTGCCGGAGGCAAAGCGACCTGTGGCAGGTTTCGCGGTGACCAGGTGGGTGTGCGTATCATGGAGCGGAGGCTGGATAACGGGCGGATGAAATGGCGGGCGCTGTTCTTTTCGCTCCTTCCATTTTTATCACTGAAAACAAGTGCCGCTGCACCCGATCAGTACCGGATGGACCTAACTGCTGAGAATATATCTGCAAAGCCGCAGCTGCTACCTTCACATGCACCACCACAGCCACTCATCACAAAGCTAGCCCAAGAAACACTCAAGATGGATAACACTATCATACTGCAATCAGAAGATACTGCTACAACTAGTCATGAACATTGGATATTGGGTGCGGCAGCGGTCGGCGAAGAATTGGTAAATTATACCATGCCTCACGCAGACTATAGGCGCAAGGACCACCAAACACAGTTTCTCTCGCCAAAGAAAGAGCGAAAGCACTGGTTGCGGCGGTTTCTGAGGTTGGGGTGAGATCAAATCTTTACCTTTATCACTCTATGGATCGCAGATCTCTACGCATCACCATCCCCGCGCCCTGTCATGAGCAGTGGAGCGACATGACGGCTACGGACCAAGGTGCCTTCTGCCATAGCTGCCAGAAGGTGGTGGTGGACTTTACCCGCATGACGGATGAGGAGCTGATCCACTATCTGCAGCAAGGTACTCCGGGCTGTGGCAAGTTTCGCACCGAGCAGCTGGACACACCACCCGTGATATTACCGCCAGCAAACAGGCTACGTTCATTATGGAAAACCGCGCTGACCATCCTGCTGCCTTTTTTAGGTATAAAGAGTGGCTACGCGCAGGCTCCGGCATCGGGCCAGCACATACAGCACAAAGCAGCTGTCTCGCATAGGAAGGATACCACCATCACAGAGCCTGTGGTGCTGGATGAGGTAACAGTGGGCAGTCGGCGCAAGCATGAAGTAAAGACTGAGATCGTAGGGGCACTGGCTATCGTGCGCACACCAGAGATAGACGCATCACACAGGGACAGCCTCCTCATTACACCTCTCCCAAAAGAAGAAGGAAAAGCACCTCACCGTCGCAAGAAAAGAAAGTAACCCTACCCCGCCGCTGCTATCCTGTCTATCTCTGCAGCTAGTTTGCGGTCCTTGTCGGTCACTATATCTCCGGCATCGTGGGTGCTGAGCTTGAAGGAGACCTTGTTGTACACATTGGTCCACTCGGGGTGGTGGTCCATCTCATCAGCCACGGCGGCTACCTGTGTCATAAAGGTAAAGGCCTCTCTGAAATCCTTGAACTCAAAGGTGCGGGTCAGTTTGTTGTTTTCTTCTTTCCAAGACATGATGATAGTATTGAGTAGTGCGTATTGCGTATTGAGATAATACAACTACCGGTATTTAGTAGTTAGTATTCAGTATTTAGATAATACAGGCTACAAATCACGTGCCTCGCGTGTATTGGTATTAAAGTCCCCTTTGGGGATTTAGGGGCTGAGGGTTGGGAGAGGTTAAAACACCTCCCTCGCTATCTCTATCGTCTCACTGCTGCGGCTCATGGTGTAGTAGTGGAGCACGGGTACGCCGGCTTTCTTCAGCTCCTTAGACTGCTCTATGCACCACTTCACACCTATCTCGCGGGCGGCCTTGTCGTCTTTGGCTTTCTCCACCTCGTCTACCAGCGCTTCGGGCAGATTGACGTGAAAGATGGATGGCAGCGCCTTGATCTGGCTCTTGCGGTAGATAGGCTTGAGGCCCGGTATGATCGGCACCGTGATGCCCATCTCGCGGCACTTCTTTTCGAACTCAAAGAAGTACTTATTGTCAAAGAAAAACTGCGTGACGATGTAGTCGGCACCGGCGTCTACTTTCTCTTTCAGCCGCTTGAGGTCAGAGGTCATATTAGGTGCCTCAAAGTGCTTCTCAGGATACGCCGCCACACCGATGCAGAAGTCGGTCTTCATCTCATTTTGCGTCTCCTCGTGCAGGAAGCGGCCATTATTCATATTGGCTACTTGCTTCACCAGATCGGTGGCATAGTTGTAGGCTGATTTGACATTTTGCTCCAGCTTCTTGGGGCCCTTGTCAGGGTCGCCCTTGAGCAGCAGCAGATTGTGTATGCCGAGATAGTGGAGGGTGAAGAGGGCATCTTCTGTCTCCTCCTTGGTAAAGCCACCACACACCAGGTGCGGCACCGTATCTACGCTGAATTTGCCCTTCAGCGCAGCGCAGATGCCTACAGTACCGGGCCGCTTGCGCAGGGGCACCTCCTCTATCAGGCCGTCAGAGCGCTTCTTATAGATCACCTCCTCCTTGTGGTAGGTCACGTCTATAAATGGCGGCTTGAACTCCATCAGTGGCTCTATGACATGCTGGAGGTCGTCTATGGTTTTGCCCTTTTGCGGTGGCAGCACCTCCAGAGAAAACAAAGTCTTGCCATTGGCATTCTTAATGTGCTCGGTAACTTTCACGTGAGATTTTTAACGGTGCTAATCTATCACAAATCCATATTTTTATCTGAGAAATCAGTGAGTGATGACAAGAGCCCTGCTACTATTTTCCTTTTTGAGCGCTTCGGTATTCTCCTTTGGCCAGTCGCAGTTTTATGTGGGGCTCAAAGGCGGCATAGACGGTTGCTTCTACCAGTACAACGCTGCCGCTACCAATAGCTACGTGATAGGAGGCATCAACTCTACCACCAAGCTCACATCGCGCGGCCCGGCTATACCCGCTGTACTGGAGCTGATCTACAGCATCGGCAAATTCAGGGTGGGCTATCAGTTTGAGTACGAGCGCATCCTCACTACCGCCTACAAGTATCGCACCTATAACTCTTCGTACTCCATCTCAGACACCACGATCAATAATCCCAATATCACGCAGCACTTCTTCTGCCACAATCTGCTGATAGAATACGAGCTCTACAAGCATAAGAAGTTTAAGATCGTGCCCGACCTGAGCTTTGGGTACTTTCACGGTGTATCGGCTGCCACGGAGGCTCCGTATGACTTCAGCTCGCTCAATCAGAACCGCTTCAAGATAGGCGTAGCTATGAACTTTGAGTATCAGCTAGGGCAGGTGTCTATAGTGGCCACACCACACTACGGCCTCGTACCTATCAAGTCTATCTACGACCCTACGCAGAAAGGCTACATGCACTTCATAGGCCTGCATATCGGTGTGCGCATAGGCTGTATCAAGGTACAAGACCCCGGTGCGACTGGCGCGACCAAAAAGAAAAAGAAGAAAGAATACGTGAATCCCGAGGATGACGACAACTAGCACTAGGCAGGTATAGAGAAGAAGAAGGTACTACCCTCTCCCGGCCTGCTCTCTACCCATATCTTGCCGCCGTGTATCTCTACTATTTTTTTGCAGATGGCGAGGCCAAGGCCGGTACCCTCATATTCGCCCTCCTTGCTGTGTAGCCGCTTGAAGGCATAGAATATCCTGTCATAGTAGTTTTTGTCTATACCGATGCCGTTGTCTTCTACAGAGAAGGTGTACACTCCGTCGTCCAGTTTATATCGGATATTTACCACGGGGGCTACACCCTTGCGGTGATATTTGATGGCATTACCTATCATATTTTGCAGCAGGGAGAAGAGGAGGGTCTTGTCAGCCTGCACCACCGGCATATCTATTTGCACATGTATGGTAGCGTCTGTGTCCGTCACCTCCGTCTCCAGTGCATCGCGCACCTGATAGACCAGCTCACTCATAGATACGGCGGTGAAATTCTTTTCCAGCACATTGATCTCTGAGTATTCTTTGATATCGGCTATCAGCTCCTCCATCTGCGCTACACCCTTCTGCACATATTGAAAGTACTCCCGGACCTCCTCTTTATGCTGCTCCGTAGTGCCATTGTCATGGTGCTTTTTGATCAGGGAGATAAACCCACTTATATTTCGCAGCGGCTCCCGCAGGTCATGCGAGGTGAGGTAGGCAAACTCTTTGAGGCTTTCATTGCTGGATACCAGAAACTTCGTCTGCTCATCTATGGTCTGCTGCAGGTCTTCGTTTTGTCTTTTGATCACATCGCCCTGGGCTATAGCCTGTATGTATAGCTTCTCTATCAGCATGATGAGTATACAGCTGATAGTAGTAGCAAAGATGACCCCGGTACAGCAGATGATATAATGCTCTGTGGTCCATAGCGACATCTGGGGCAGGTGCCCTATCTGGTGCAGGATGATAGCATAGTGTATGGTCAGGATGATGAGAAAGACACCGGAAAAAAAGATGATCAGCCGGATCTGCCGGAAGAAAGAAATGAATAAAAAAAGGCAGCCCATGATAGCCACGAGCGTCACATACAGGCGATAGCGGATAGCCGGGTCTGTACGGTCTATATCTGTGACTACGGTCTGTAGTGTAAAGTCAATAATAATGATACCGATCAGCACCTTGCCGGCAGTGTCTATATTGCCGCGGCGAAACTGGTAGATAGCGATGGCTGTACCGGCTAGTCCCAGCAGGTCAAACCACAGATACACGCTACCAGCCACAAAGACTATATGCGCTACCAGCAGGAAAGCAAAAAAACCCAGCACCGTCAGGGTAGACAGCAGCAGGTAGTAGGCTTTTTTCAGTTCGGCCTTGCTACGAGACCTAAACGGCTCCAGAAAGTAATTTTTGATGCTGGTCAACATAGTGCAGCAATGGTTTTACGCAAAAAGCGACAGGTCGTTACAAGCTGTTTGCTTTACACAGTATAAATAAACAACAGATAATGGGTAGACAAAGAAGCTGCGCTTTTATCTATTCTCAAAACGCCTGGCCAGCTCATCGAGTGTGAAACTGACAAAAGTAAAATTGCCGCCCGGTGCAGTGTAGGGCTTCTCGCAGGCAAATAGCTCGTCTATCAGGCCCGTCATCTCCTTGTCAGACAGTACTTTACCCGGTTTGATGGCGCTGCTGCGGGCCAGTGTGCGGGCCAGGTTCTCGCGCTTATTGAGCTTAGACACAGACTGGCTGCTCTTGTACTGCTCCAGTAGCTCCTCCATGATCTGGCGCTCGCCACCGGCTACGATGTCTGACGGGAAGGCATGGATCACAAAACTCTGGCGGCCAAACTCCTGTATCTCAAAGCCCAGGGCATTGACATCATCCAGCATCTCACGCATCACCTCGGTATCCTCCGCGCTCAGCTCGATGGTCTGGGGAAATAGCTGGCGCTGGCTCGACCTGTTATTGTGCGCCATCTGCTGTATATACCGCTCAAAGAGGATGCGCTCATGCGCTGCCTGCTGGTCTATGAGTATGAAGCCCGACTTGATATGCGATACGATGTATCGGCGGTGCAGCTGGTAGGGTACGGCTACCTCCTTGTGCAGCACGGTGTCATCTTCCTGCGGCTGTATCAGGCTCTCCTGGGTATCCTGCTTCTGTACCGGTGCTGTAGTCTGGAAAACGGTCTCCCAGTTGCGGATATTAGACTGCTCGCGCGCATCTGCCTTTGGCCGTGAGGATGAGATCGTTTCGGCAGTGTATGGATTGACCTCTGTCCCTCGTCCACCTACACCGGTCCCCTGCAGCCAGCCGGGCATTTGGTCAAAGGTCTTGTTCTTATTCAGATGGTCCTCCTGGTCAAAGTCGAGCGACGGAGATACACTATATGCACCGAGTCCATGCTTCACTGCCAGGCTCACAAATGTGTAGGCCAGCTTGTCATCGTCAAATTTGATCTCGTACTTCTGCGGGTGTACATTGATGTCTATCCGCTTCGGGTCTATATCCAGAAAGAGGACATAGAAGGGAAACGATTCCTTGGGCAGCATCTGGTCATAGGCGGCCATGATGGCGTGATGCAGATAGGGCGACTTGATGTAGCGCTTATTCACAAAGATGTACTGCTCGCCACGCGTCTTCTTGGCGTACTCCGGCTTGCCTACGAAACCTTTCACAGTCAGGGCGTAGGTCACCTCCTCTACCGGCACTATCTGAGAGGCATACTTATCATCAAAGATGGCGCAGATACGCTGCTTCAGATTGCCTGTACGGAAATGGAACAGCTCCTGGTCATTGCTATAAAACTGGAAGCCCACCGCGGGATGTGCCAGCGCGATGCGTGTAAACTCCTCTATGATATTCTTCAGCTCCGCCGGGTCAGACTTGAGGAAGTTGCGACGGGCAGGGACGTTGAAGAAGAGATTCTTGACACAGATAGACGTACCCTCTGGTGTATGGCAGGGCTCCTGTTTGGTCACCTTCATACCCTCTATGTCTATGCCGGTGCCCAGCGCCTCGCCATGCAGCCGCGTACGCAGCTCCACCTGGGCTATAGCCGCTATAGAGGCCAGCGCCTCTCCGCGGAATCCCATCGTGCGGATGTCAAAGAGGTCATCTGCCGTCCTGATCTTAGACGTGGCATGCTTCTCAAAGCACATACGCGCATCGGTCTCGCTCATGCCAGAGCCATTGTCTATCACCTGCAGGAGGGTCTTGCCGGCGCCTTTTACGATCACTTTGATGTGGGTAGCACCAGCGTCTATGGCGTTTTCCATCAGCTCTTTGATAGCCGATGCCGGGCGCTGTATCACCTCACCTGCGGCGATCTGGTTAGCTATTACATCTGGGAGGAGTTGGATCTTGTCAGCCATAAAAAACGGGCTGCAAAGGTAGGGAAAATAGAGGGAAAGCCCGTTATGCCGGTTTACTTTACAGGCTTACCGTCAAAGTAACGATGGTTTTTATCCTCAGCGTCGATTTGGTCTTCATTTACCAGCCGAAAAGTTTTAGGGTCAGCATCCTTGATCTTTTTCAAGCCAAAGAATACTGATGACCTGTCAGCGAAATAGCAATTGCCGCAGTTCCAGCAGCCTCCTTTGGGGTTCAGTATTTTGATACTGTGTGGATCAGCACCAGGTATTATCTCAAGATCTCCCGGAGGGCCACCATAGAATACATGCCTGCTATCTATACCTCCTGCTATACTATCAAAGGGCATGAAAGTGCCGGGATCAGCGCCATTGACCTCTACAGGATAAGAATGCTGCATATCTCCCCACCAGAGATAGACTTTGCCATTGGTGGTAAAATAACCATCAGTTATTACCTTGTATGATCTCAGGTCTATCTGATCGGTGACATCCTGAAAATATTCTACAAACAGGGTGGTATCCCTTCCTAATGACTTTGGGTCCTGATATATAGACAGGACAAAAACCTTTTGGGCAGTATCGGAATAAATCTTTCCAGATATTAGTTTGTAGGTGGTAGTATCATCCACTGGGTCTATGTACGCGCCACATTTTTCATTAGTGCCACTACAGAAGGGCTGCCAGTTGATTATCTTATTGCCATTCGCGCCAACGGTACGTAAAACAGGTTTTGTGTCAGCCACTTTTGACGAACTTGTCATGGCCGTACCCCGTCTACACGACCCTGAAAGGCAGATCAGAATTGAAGCAATTAAAACATATCTCACAGTATTCATCGCTGCTGATAAAGATACTGTACTGGTCTGTATAGTAAAAGGATGTAACTACGCCGCCTTGGCCTCGTCAGCCTCACGGGCCTTGCGCTCGAGACGCATAGAGCTGGACTTATACTTATCCATAAAGATGCTCAGGATGTACGTCTTGCCAAGGTAGCCCCAGAAGCTGGTCTCATACAGGTCTGGAGAGATGAGGTGTGCTATCTTGGCGTGCTCCTCAGGTGCCTGGCTCCAGTGCAGGGAGGCCCTATAGTGGTGGATGGTATGATAGCCGTTGTTGAAAAGGAAAGGATTGACCCAGGCAAAGTTGCGACTGTGGTTCCACTCAGACATCTCATCGGCATGTACGTGCTGCACATAGTTGAATACGATCACCGTGATCTGCGACACCTGCTGTGGTATGAAGACGAACAAAAGCGCCTTCTTCCAGTTCCAGATAAAGAAGACGATCATCCAGATGATCAGCACTGCGAGCTGCATCCAGTTTTCGCGGTACTGAGCCGGGTTTTTCTCTTTCAGCTCACGCATGTAGGGGAATATACTCTCCTTCATCTGGTTCTTGCCGCTGATGGTAGGGTACATCAGCAGCGAGGTCAGGTCGTTGTCCTCCGTATGGCGGTAGGTGCGGGTCACATCGCCCTCCTTGTTATTGTAGCGGTGGTGGTTGCGATTGTGCGTAGGTATCCAGACGAATATGGGCAGGCCATAAAATACGGTGAGCCACCAGTCCGTCAATATGTTCAGTGTCTTGTTGGTCCAGATGTTGATGTGGTTGTGATTGTGCGTGATCACCGCCACAGATACAGCAAAGTGCAGGTAAACGATATAGGCCGCCCATGATAGCGGGCTATGTACATCAAAGCCATAGTACCACTGCCCGGCAAACATGGCAGTGATAATAGCAAAGTAAACAAGGACTCTGACGTCAGCTTTGAATTTCAGCATAATACAATACAGAACGTGCAATATAGGCTAAGCATATACGTCCACAGGAAAGGTCACGGCAGTCAACCGGATTTCATAGGCGAGCATTCATTATCGTGTCATAACATGGGTTCACTACTTTTGCATTAATATCACATCATGAAAGTTGGCATCGTTTGTTATCCTACCTATGGCGGTAGTGGAGTGGTGGCTACCGAGCTGGGCATGGCCCTGGCGCGGGAGGGCCACAAGGTACACTTCATCACCTATAGTGAGCCGGTGCGGTTGGACAGCTTTCACGAAAATGTATTCTATCATGAGGTGTCGGCGCTGGACTATCCCCTCTTTCAGTATCAGCCCTATGAGTCCGCCCTGGCCAGCAAGATCGTAGATGTGGTCAAATTTGAAAAGCTGGATATCCTCCATGTGCACTATGCCATACCACACGCCTCCTCAGCCCTGATGGCCAAATCTATCCTGCGTGAAGAGGGTATCACTATCCCCTTTGTCACCACACTGCACGGTACAGATATCACGCTGGTAGGCCGCGACCCCAGCTACAGGCCCGTGGTGGAATACTCGCTCAATCACTCTGACGGCATCACCTCTGTATCTCAAAGCCTCAAAGACGAGACCCTCGCCAACTTTAAACTACGCAGGGACATAGAGGTGATACCCAACTTTATAGACTTTGCCCGGTTTAAAAAGACCAATAAAGAGCATTTCAAGAAAGCTATCGCTCCCGGTGGCGAGAAGATCATCATGCACGTCTCAAACTTCCGCAAGGTAAAACGAGTGGAGGATTTGGTCATGATGTTTGACAAAGTAGTGAAACAAATACCAAGCAAGCTGCTGCTGGTAGGCGATGGTCCTGAGCGCGCAAACTGTGAGCGCCTGTGCCGCGAGCTGGGCAATTGTAATGAAGTACGGTTTCTGGGCAAGCAGGATGCTATAGAGGACCTGCTGGCCATAGCAGACCTCTTCGTGCTGCCATCTGAGCAGGAGAGCTTTGGCCTGGCAGCGCTGGAGGCTATGGCATGCGAGGTGCCGGTCATTTCGTCTAATGCCGGTGGCATACCGGAGATCAATATCCACGGCGAAACGGGCTTCCTGAGCCCGGTAGGAGACGTAGCAGATATGGCGCGCAATGCCATCTACATACTGAGTGACGAGGGCCGCCTGCAGCAGTTCAAAAAGAACGCCTACAGTCAGGCCAAAAGATTTGATATAGAGCAGATCCTGCCCGTATATGAGAGGTACTATAAGCACGTGCTGGAGGATTCGAGGCCCGTCGGTGCCCGCTAATGGTATCGTTTTTGTGACGGTGGTGCTAAACTGCTGTGATGAAAAAGAAAACCACTGTTATATTTCTCTGCTTTCTAGTTTACTCGCTGTCGTCTCCCGCCCAAAGCCCTCAGCCACAAAACTCCAATCAAAACACGACGCCTGTACACTATGGCGGCGACCGCACTAATAGCAACCCCTCTCCGCAAACAGAATATCCGTCCGGCAATCCCGGCAATAATACAGCGCCAGGCACGAAGCCTGTGAATGGAGTGTATGGCAATACTACCCCTGCGGGAGGTACTGGACCGTCCGGCATATATACGACTCCGCCTGTCAATAAAGGTGCCGGCCGTCAAAAGCAGCCTCAGAGATATAATGGCTCCGAACATCAGCGCTCACCACAGTAGAGAAGTGCTCGCCGCGGTGCTGGGATATGGTCATAGTAAAATTCAACGGCATATCTTACATTTGGCGCACTCAAAAACAGGATATGCAAAACACCTCCCTCACACACGTACATCAGTCGCTGGGCGCCAAGATGGTGCCATTTGCCGGATTTAATATGCCGGTGTCCTATGCCGGTATCACGCAGGAGCATAATGCCGTACGCAATAGTGTGGGTGTATTTGACGTGTCTCACATGGGCGAGTTTATACTCAGCGGACCCAAGGCGCTGGACCTGATACAGCTGGTCACCACCAATGATGCCTCGAAACTCACAGACGGCAAGGTGCAGTACTCCTGCATGACCAACGATCAGGGCGGCATAGTAGACGACCTCCTCGTGTATCGTATCAGTGCAGAGAAATACTATCTGGTGGTCAATGCCTCTAACATAGAAAAGGACTGGAACTGGATCAGCCAGCACAATAGCTTTGGTGTGGAGATGAAAAATGTGAGCGCAGATACCAGCCTGCTAGCCGTTCAAGGCCCTGACGCCATCAAAGCGCTGCAGAAACTGACAGATGCAGACCTGAGCGCTATACCTTATTATGCTTTTGCTATCGGCACCTTTGCTGGCATAGCTGATGTGATCATATCTAATACCGGATATACAGGCTCAGGCGGGTTTGAGCTCTATGTGAAAAACGAAGACGCAGAGAAACTCTGGTACGCCGTGTTTGAAGCCGGCAACGAGTTTGGTATACAGCCCTGTGGGCTCGGCTGCCGTGATACGCTTCGCCTGGAGAAAGCATTTTGCCTCTATGGCAATGATATCAATGACACCACCTCCCCAATAGAAGCGGGCCTCGGCTGGATCACCAAGTTTACCAAGCCATTCGTACACTCAGACTATCACAAGCAGCTCAAAGAGACAGGGGTAAAGAAGAAGCTCGTAGGCATCGAGATGGTAGATCGCGGCATACCACGCCAGCACTACAAGATAAAGGATGCAGCCGGCAATGAAATAGGCGAAGTAACCTCTGGCACTCAGTCTCCTACACTCAATAAGGCGATCGGGCTGGGTTATGTCAAGACCGAGTTTTCTGCGCCAGGCTCCGAGGTCTATATAGATATCCGCAATGCCCTCGTGAAAGCAAAAGTGGTCAAGACACCTTTCCTTTAATCTGACTTTTGTGTCAAAAAAATGACACAGAATAATGGATGGTGCGCATCGGGTGCCTTAGTTTTGTAGTGTAAACAGACACTATGAAACAGCTACACACAGGTCTCGCTATCCTCATCTTCATTACAGCATTCTGCCCGTCTCTTTCTGCGCAGTACACCATACCGGTGGTGGTACACGTGGTACACAATAATGGTCCGGAAAACATCTCTGACTCTCTGATACACGATGCCCTGGCAGAAGTCAATAGAAACTACAATGCCCAAAACGCCAGCCTCTCTGGCGTGGCCTCGCCTTTTGTAAGTATCATAGGCAATATGCAAATCGAGTTTTGCCTGGCGCATACAGACCCGCAGGGTCAGCTTACCACTGGCATAGAGCGCATCGTGAGCCCGCTAACATACGTCGGAGATAGTGATGCTGCGAAAATCAATCAATGGCCATCTGACAGATATATGAATATGTGGGTGGTAGACTCGCTACGACAGCAGAGCTTGGTCAACTCTCTACCAGGCACCGGTACGCACCCCATGCAGGCTTTAGCTGATACCAGTAAAGATGGCGTAGTGGCGGCTTATTTTACCCTCCTGCCTGGCCAGCGCGGACTGCTGACCAATTTTATTGCACATTATTTTAACCTCGATAATATCTGGGGTAATTCTGACGAGCCAGAAACGGCCTGCGGAGATGATAGCATCTCTGATACTCCCGTCACTGCTGGTTCCCTTTTCTTTAGGTGTGATACCTCCAGGGCGTTTTGCGATACAGCAGTCGTAGAGAACATGCAAAACTTCATGAATTGGTCCCACTGCGCCTGCATGTTTACCGCAGAGCAGGTAGCGCGGGTTCATCATACTTTGCAAGACCCATACGCTCACCGTAGCAACCTATGGCAGCAGTCAAATCTTGCTATCTCGTGTGCTGCTCCTACAGATGTAAAGACTGTAGCGCGTGATAAAATAACCGTAGGGCCAAATCCTTTTGACCATGAACTCTTCGTCTATGGCCAGAGTGCCGCAGAGCTAAAGATACAGATCAGCGACCTGCGGGGTCGCCTAGTGCTCGAGGAGGTGTACACCAACTCTGCCCATCTCATTTTGCCGGATCTTCCTGCCGGCATTTACACCATTAGTATCCAGGATGGCGATAGCCGCCATATCTTTAAGCTTGTTCGGGGGCGCTAGCCATCAGGCTGTCGGCCCCGCTAGTAATTGCTGTAGGTTATCTGGCGCAACACAGATAAACAATCTTCTTTGTATATGACTTATTGTCATGTACAACAACCATATTTACGACCATCTTGCGCATTTTTACCGCATCATCAATTTCAATGAGCGATAAAATATTCCTTGCCAAACTAGGTGCTAAGATCCGAAAGATACGTAAGGAAAAGAGTCTATCATTGGATAAGCTCGCAGCCCTATGCGACTACGAAAAAGCTAACCTCTCGCGCATAGAATCCGGCAAGACGAACACTACCATCCTCACACTTTACACACTCAGCCGTGTCATGGGTGTCAAGGTCAGCGACTTCTTTGAAGACTGATAGTCAGTTGATTATGTCTGCTGTTTATATCCTGGTTTAACATTTTGGGGTCGTTTGGCACGGTGTTGGCATTTTCTACAATACCCACACATTAGCTCACGCTCGATTCTGAGCAGAGCCCTTTTATTTAAAACTATATGATCATGAGGCTCTCTACGAAAATTATATATTATGATCAGCAACAAAGGTCCATTTCTGGAAAAACTGGGTGCCAATATCAGGCGCTTTCGCAAAGAGAGAAATATGTCTCTGGATACGCTCGCAGCTCTCTGCGACTACGAGAAGGCCAACCTATCCAGGATCGAGTCAGGAAAAACAAACGCCACTGTGTATACCCTATACAATATCAGTAAGGTAATGGGTATAGAGATGTGCAAGTTTTTTGAAGGATACGGTGAGCAGCGCGATGCTGAATCTGATACTGCAAGTGCAGCTTAGTAACCAATGGTCATGACGATTGTTTTGTCAGGGCTATTGATCAGGATCTTTGCATCCTTAAACCGGGGAAGAAAAAGCCCCTTGGCATCATTAGATATAGCGATCCCCTCCTTGGGAATGCCTATGACACTTAGATCCAGGCGGTGGTTATTATTTTCATCATGATAGGCCGCCAGGGCATACTCTCCATATGGCACATTTTTAAAGGTAACCTCCGCATATCCTTTGGAGATAGTGGTCCATAGGTTGTTAAAGCATTTATCAGGTTTATCGGGGAAGGTATAGGGCTTATCATAGAGAATAATATTGGTCACACCATTATCATTCTTAAAGTTTCGCAATATCACACGAAGATTGCCTGTTTTGACAGCTACAGATGGAGTAGGTGGGGGGGTCACTGCTGTCGGCCCTTGTGCGCCAAAGGCGATAAATGAACACAGCATGATCAGAAATAAGATCGGTTTGGTCATATATATAGCCTGGCGCCGGCGTTGTTTTTATTTGTTAGACCCTGCCTAAAGGGATGCAAATATAGCTAAGCTACGAATTTGAACAAACAAACGAGAGGCAAGTTTAGCAGAGGTGCCAACTGATGCTGTCGGTACGTTTTCAAAAACCATGCGGTCCTCTGATATAGCGCAAGGTTTTAACGGAAATTATCATTCTTTATGCGCGTTACAATAAGGCGCTTGTGATAAATTTCTCACTCAAATGTAACACCGCTCGATATCTGGCGTAAGCTATACCAGAGAGTAAAAGTTTTAATGCTTGTTTAGTTTAATCAAAGAAAAAGGTGGCCCGTAAGCCACTTTTTTTATTTAAAACACCTAAGAACTGAAACATAATACCGCACCCCGCGTACATATTCACAACAAATACCTTTATTATGAAAAAATCCATACTCTTCTTCGCTGCCCTGACTTTTGCTTTTCAGTATATATATGCCGGCACCGGCGCTGATGGCACGGCCGTGCGAAAGGATGGTAAAGAATGGCTCTTCAAACCGCTCGCATCCACAGACGTGAGCATGGAGGTAGAGCGCATAGGTGGCGAAGTGATGGTACACCTCTATTCTCAAAATATGAGAAATGTGGATGTGATCTATGTAGAGCGCAGCACAGACCCTACATCCGGCTTCATACGCTGCCAGTCTGTGAAGGTGTCTGACTTTCTGATCAAGAGCAAAAACTATATAGAGGTATCTGATGCCAATCCGACATCTGCTAACCTGGACTCCTACTACAGGATACGCACTATCAGCACCAAAGGAGAATCAAAGACATACTCCCCTGTAGATCTCGCACCGCTCTATCAGGTAGATCCGCTGGAGGTAGTGGAGAAATAAAAAGAACTTTATATCAATCTTACAAAATCCTGCTCCGATGAGCGGGATTTTTATTTTCCGGGTGGCTCATTTATTAAGTGTCATGCAATAGTGATAAGTTGCGCCCGCGAAAGGGATATGAGGTACTTCATCCATATGGCATATGATGGCACCAGCTACTGCGGCTGGCAGGTGCAAAATAACGGCAAGACCGTGCAGGGCGAGCTAAACTTTGCCCTGTCCAGACTGCTGAGCCAGCCGATCTCTACAGGTGGCTGTGGCCGTACAGATGCAGGCGTGCATGCTACAGACTTCTACGCGCATTTTGATACAGATAAAACGCTGGACGAGAGGTTTACCTTCCGGCTCAACTCTATTTTGCCTAAAGACATCCAGATATTCCGTGTGATCCCTGTCCATGAGAAGTCAAACACACGGTTTGACGCGATACAGCGCACCTATGAATATTACCTTCACTTTGACAAGAACCCATTTCTGCGTCATCAGAGTACCCAGACCTATGGCAACACACTGGACTGGGAGAAAATATATGAAGCTACGGCTTTGATCCCCGCCTTTGGCGATTACACATCCTTGTGTCGCCCCAGCGAGGATTTCAAAACTAACATCTGCGATGTGACCGAAGCGCGGTGGGACCGGATAGTGAGGCCGGCAGTAGCTGGTGAGCGGGAGTATGAATTCATGCGGCTCACCATCACGTCCAATCGCTTTCTGCGGGGCATGATACGCAAGATAGTAGGCGTATTGCTCATCATAGGCAGGGGTAAGCTGTCAATTGCGGACTATAAACGCATTGTGGAGGCAAAAGAAGAGTTTCCCTTTGGCGTATCCTCTCCGCCGCAGGGCCTCTATCTGACCAAAGTGGTCTACAAAGATGGAGTGCTGGAGGGTCGCGCCATAGACCGCAGCCGCAAGATGGACGAAGCACCGGCCGGGACCGAAGAAGACGAATAAAAAAAGAGGCGACCCCATACGAAGCCGCCCCATAAAACCCAACCCTAAGAATAATTAATTTATCACTGTAAATTTAGCAGTACCTACACCATTGCGGGTAGTGATGTGCATGGTGTATATGCCACTGCTGAGGTCAGATGTATTGATAGTGATCTTGTCCGTACCATTGCTATCGATGGTCTTTATCACAGCACCGGTCAGGTCCATCACTTCTACTTTGCCAGCTTCTCCTTTCAGGGATACCGTTACCTTATTGCTGGCAGGATTTGGATAGAGGCTGAGACCGAGCTCATCAGTTATATCCTTGATACCAGTTACATCAGACAGCGGAATCAGATTGCCACCAGAGGCCAGGGCCACCCAGATGCCAAATGAAGGTCCGTTATTATTATTAGCCGGATTGAGGAAGCCGGATGCCAGCGCTACACCACTCTGGCCGCCCAGTGCTGACAGGGCCGCCTGATAGCGCTTCAGCGTAGTGGTACCGGCAGAATCCTGCAGATCAAATACGTAGCTGCCAGCGGGTACCGGCAGATACCCTGTCTGATCCATGTAGGATGCATTGTCTACAGCCAGGATGCTCGGTACTTCTACCCGTACATCCACACTAGGAGCGTCAGGAGCGCCATGTATCACAAAAAAGTCAAAATTGCCAGGTGAAGTTGCCTGCCTGCGTGCATTCGGCTTGATGAGCAGAGTGAAAGCTGTACTCTTGCCGTCAGGATTGGAAGCAAAACCTGTACCTACTACGCCCGATGCAGTCACTACATAGCTGCTATCCGGATCCAGCAGGATATTGGGAAAGGTGGCGATAGCCTGTGACACGTTCGTAGAGTTTGCCGGCGCTACAGCTACAGTATGGTTTACATTAGACAGGAGCTGAATATATGGCGTAGCCGTGCGGAACTTGAAGTTAGGTATAGCCTTAGCTCCGTCTACGTATACATCTACAGAGTCTGCTGCGGGGTCCGGGGCGTTGTGTATCACTTGTACATAGGACTGCTGCTGCTGAGGCAGGGTGACTACAGTACCATCTGCCAGCACTGCGAGTATTTCAAATGAGGGTCCATTGTTATTAGACGCTGGGGTCAGGAAGCCGGAGGCGATGACCAGAGCCGATTTGCCGTCCAGGCCGGAGAGGTCTGCTACGTACTTAGCCAGTGGCGTTGACATGCCGGCCGGAGAGATCTCTATAGGATACCATGTAGGCGGCACAGTCAGATAGCCGCTCGCATCGCCGTATTGTGCATTGCTCACCAGGTTGCCGCCACCGGTCAGGTTTACATCTACGCCGGGGGCATCAGTCACACCATGGAAAACCGCAAATGAAACCGTACCAGCGGCAGAGGCGGTTTTAGCGTGCTGGATCACTTTGAGGTCAAAGGCAGTGCTTTTGCCATTGGGATTGCTGGCGAAACCGGTAGCTACCACTCCACTGGCTACCACTATATAGCTGGAGTCAGCCTGCAGTGGTCCGAGGGTAAAGTTCTTTAGCGTATCCGCCGCAGACATAGAGGTAGAGGGCGCCACACCCACATTTAGGGCTACACCGGATGGCAGACTGAGAAAGCCAGTAGCTGTGCGGAAACCAAAATTGTCAAGGGCGAGAGTGCCATTTACATAGACGTCTACAGAAGAAGCAGCCGGGTCAGCGCAATTGTGAATCACTTGCACAGTGGCAGTCTGGGCATACAGACCCGATGCGGAGGCTACGATGCCTGCCGATACCAGGATGGTTTTAAAGAGGTGTTTCATGTTTGTTTATTTTGTTTAACCATTCAACCACAAAAATTAAACAAAGTTTGAGGCAGATCGCTCTTTGAATAATTTTAACAAATATGTTCTCCTGCTTCTAATTGCCAAGGGTAGTCCGGATGTACGTATATTTGCCCCACGATGTCAGAATCTGCAAAAGGCGGCCTGGACCTGCCCCTCGTCAGGAGAGTCTTAGGACTGGCCAGCCCCTACCGGAAAGAATTTTACACGACGCTTATCTTATCTATCCTGCTGGCAGGTATGGCTATGGTGCGGCCACTGCTGGTACAGCGCGCCATAGACTACCACATCATCCGGTTTGACCTGCAGGGGCTGCGGGTGATCGTGCTGGTCATGCTCCTGTCACTGGTAGTAGAGACCGTCATGCGCTACTACTTTGCGTACATCGCTGCCTGGCTGGGCACGAGCATCATCCGCGACCTGCGTCAGCGCGTATACAGCCATATCATTTATTCGAGGTTGCAGTATTTTGACACTACACCGATCGGCACTTCTACTACGCGCACTATTACCGATGTAGAGGCCGTGAATGATACCTTTTCAGAGGGGCTCATTTCTATCTTTGCGGATATTCTCACTATTGTAGTCGCTGTGACCTGTATGCTCATTTTCAACTGGCAGCTGGCGCTCGTGTCCCTAATACCGCTTCCATTTCTCTTGCTCGTCACGCGCTGGTTTCAGCGCGGTGTCAAGGCGTCCTTTCAGGATGAGCGCACGCAGATAGGCCGGCTGAATGCCTTCCTGCAGGAGCATATCACAGGTATGCGCATCATCCAGATCTTCAATGTAGAAAAACAGGAGAGAGAAAAGTTTCAGGGCATCAACGGCCAGCTGCGAGATGCTAACGTGCGCGGTATCTGGTATTACTCTTTGTTTTTCCCTGCGGTGGAAATCCTCCTTGCTACAGCCATTGGCCTCATGGTGTGGTTTGCGTCGGGACAAATGGTATGGAATGCGGCTAAGAACAATGTCATCATTGACACTTCATCTGTAGGGACTATCAGCCTCTATATCATGCTGATCAATCTGCTCTTCCGGCCGCTGCGCTTCATAGCAGACAAGGTGAATACGATCCAGCGCGGCGTGATAGCCGCAGAGCGCGTATTTAAACTGCTGGATAAAGACCAAAGCATACCCGATACAGGCACCTATGTGCCGCAGCGGGCAAAAGGGAAGATAGAGTTTGACCACGTGTGGTTCGCCTATGAGCATGACAACTATGTGCTGAAAGACCTGAGCTTCGCGCTGCAGGCGGGCGAGACGCTCGCTATAGTGGGCGCCACGGGATCGGGCAAGACCTCTACCATGTCGCTCCTCGGCCGTTTCTACGAGATCAATAAGGGTGAGATAAAGATAGACGACATCAGTATAAAAGACTACAAACTATCTGCTCTACGCCAGCAGATGAGCATCGTGCTGCAGGATGTATTTCTCTTTGCCGGGAGTGTGTATGACAATATCACCTTGCGCAATGAAAGCATAACACGCGAAACGGTCATAGCTGCATCAAAAGCTATCGGCGCCCACGACTTTATAATGCGCCTACCGGGTGGATATGACTACAAAGTAATGGAGCGTGGCGCTACGCTGTCTATGGGCCAGCGGCAGCTCATCTCTTTTGTGCGCGCACTGGTATATGACCCTGCTATATTGATACTGGATGAGGCTACCTCGTCCATAGATACCGAGTCTGAGCACGTGGTGCAGGAGGCTATAGAGAAGCTGGTCAAGGGCCGTACATCCGTAGTGATAGCGCACCGCCTCTCTACCATCCGCCACGCGCACAAGATCATGGTGCTGGACAAAGGCGAGCTAAAGGAATTTGGCAGCCACGATCAGCTCATAGCCCTCGGCGGCCACTACAAGCACCTGTACGATATGCAGTTTAATCAGCAGAAGGAGGTGGCGTGATATTTTGTATCTTTATGCTAATTCAATAAAATGCTAAAGGACGATTATAGAGTATTAAGTGTAGCCGAGAGAATTCTTCTGGTGGAAGACATTTGGGATAGTATAGCTGATGACAATGCGACCAAACTCTCCAAAAAGCAAAAAGAACTTTTGGATGAGAGAGAAAAAGATGCGCTGTCTGGCAAAGTTTCTAAAAAGTCCTGGGAGGAGATCAAGCAATCCGTCAGCAGCAGGAAGAAATGAAATACGACTTAAGTTTTGGATCCAAAGTCGAAAAAGACCTCGCTGAAAGTTTTGATTACTATGAAGAACAGTCTGTTGGACTTGGAGCAGATTTCTTGTTAGCTGTTGATGCAGCTTTGTCTCAGATCCAAAGAGAGCCTCTAATCTTCCAGAAAATTTACAAGCAAAAAAGAAAGGTAAATCTAAAGCGTTTTCCATTTGGGGTGTTCTACGTCGTGGTCAAGCATCAAGTCATTATTCTTGCCGTTATACACTTGATGCGAGACCCTCAGGAATGGAAGAAGCGAAAACGATACTAAGATAATTAGACAAAAAATCCGGAAGTCAGCTTACCTGATTTCCGGATTTTCCGATTAACTTTTGATACTACCAATTATTTCACGGCAGCCTCATAGCGCTTTTCTACTTCCTTCCAGTTGATCACATTGAAGAAAGCGGCCAGATAGTCCGGGCGGCGGTTCTGATAGTGCAGGTAGTAGGCGTGCTCCCACACGTCTACGCCGAGGATCGGAGTGCCCTTTACTTCCGCTACATCCATCAGCGGGTTGTCCTGGTTAGGTGTAGAGCTGATCACGAGCTTCTTGTCAGCGCCTACACTGAGCCATGCCCAGCCAGAGCCAAAGCGGGTAGCACCAGCCTTAGCAAAGTCCTCTTTGAATTTGTCAAAGCCGCCGAGCTGAGAGTCGATGGCCTCTGCCAACGCGCCGGATGGTGTACCTCCGCCGTTAGGACCCATGATCTGCCAGAAGAAGGTGTGGTTCCAGTGGCCACCGCCGTTATTGCGCACGGCAGCAGGATACTTGGAGATATTGGCTACCAGCTCTTCCAGAGATTTGTTTTCGTTCTCCGTGCCTGCTACAGCAGCGTTCAGGTTATTGACATATGCAGCGTGGTGCTTGTCATGATGTATCTCCATCGTGCGGGCGTCGATATGTGGTTCGAGCGCATTGTTTGCGTACGGTAGAGGGTCTAATGTGAATGCCATGATGTTGTTTCGTTTATTGAGTGAATAATGATATAATGGACGAATGAATCCAGATACGATTTTACAGCCTTATGGATGAAAAAACAAATGTTTTCGGTATCTCAAATCAGCCATTAGATGCCACACTTTTTGTGCCAACAGGCTACTTTCCCCGTTTGCTTTTGAAAAACTCAGTCATCAGTACTCCGCACTCATGCTCCAGCACACCATGGTTGAGCTGCGTCTTGGGGTGAAACATCTTTGGCCCGAACTGGCTGTAGCCGGCCTTTGGGTCTGGAGCTCCATATACCACGCGACTCATACGCGCCCAGCGCAGGGCGGCGGCGCACATGGGGCAGGGCTCTACGGTCACATAGATCGTACAGTCTTCCAGAAACTTTGCGCCGAGGTAGTTGGCCGCGGCGGTGATAGCTATCATCTCGGCGTGTGCGGTCACGTCATTCAGGCGCTCTGTCTGATTGTAGCCTTTGCCTATGATCTTGTCATTGCAGACGATGATCGCGCCTATGGGCACCTCATCATCCTCACGGGCATAGCAGGCCTCTTTGAGCGCAAGGCGCATCCAGTATTCGTCATTGAGCAGTATCATCGGCGTGTAGCGTGAGGATGTAAAAATAGCCTACCAGAGCCGGTATCAGCAAGTTTATGACCCAAAGCAGAACGGGGACCATAAATACACTCATAGCCAGATCCGGCCCGCAGCCGCGGAAAACCAGCAGCGCAATGCCGCCTCGCAGCGTGAGGTCTGTGAGTGGTATCAGCGGCGATACCGACTGAAGAAATAGCACCAGGCTGATGGCAGAGACCAGCTCAAACACTCTGCCGCCTATACCGGCAAATCGCAGTAAAAGATAATACTGCAACACATAGACCATATAGCGCAAAAGGCTGGTGAGAAAGACGAGCCATTTATCATTGCGATGTGGTGTCTTGGCGGTGTCTATAATGTAGTTGTCAAAGCGCAGGCCCCTGTGGTGCAGCCAGTCTACCACCTGCTCAAAGGAGATGTAAAGCGCGATCAACATAAATGCCAGCAGCGCAAACCCTATATAACTATACGGGCTGATAAAACTCTCTGCCTCGCCGGAGTAAAATCGCAACATAAAAAGCGCCGTGAGAAAGGTGACAACACTCTGCGCTATACCACCTATGGCGCTTAGATAGATGCCATCTACGCGCTCACCCTTGTGCAGAAACATGACGCGGCCGGCAAACTCTCCCACACGCGCCGGCGTAGCAAATCCGATGGACAAACCACCAAGTACGGAGCGCAGCGCTTCTTTCAATTTGACAGGAGACGAGTGCTTCAAGAGTATTTTCCACTTGGTAGCTTCGAGGAGCCAGTTGACAGGCATCAGTATGATGGCGAAAGATAGCAAGACAATATTTCCGCCACTAAAGCGCTGTATGAATAGATCCAGCGAACCGACAAAGCTCTGCACCGATGCCAGCCGCCGGTAGATGACGAAGGACATGAAAATGAAAATGCCTACTTTTAAAGCGAGCAGCAGGCGGCGGTACACGGGTGTATCCATCTATCGCTAGTAAAGGTGCTAAAACAAATTGAAAATCAGTCATGGCTGCGGATAAATCACAAGCTACACAGCGCACGATCATAGGCATAGACCCCGGCACTATCGTGATGGGCTATGGCGTGATCACCGTGACTGGCCAGCAGATGAAGCTGGTGAGCATGGGCGTGATACAGCTCTCAAAGTATGAAGACCATCTGGACCGCTTGCGTGTGATCTCAGAGAAAGTGAAAGGCCTCATAGAGCAATACAAACCCGAGACCTGCGCCATAGAGGCGCCCTTCTTTGGCAAGAATGTACAGTCTATGCTGAAGCTGGGCCGTGCACAAGGAGTCTCTATCGCCACTGCGCTCGTACATGGCGTGACAGTGACAGAGTACTCTCCCAAAAAGATCAAGCAATCCATCACCGGCAATGGTAATGCGACGAAAGAACAAGTAGCAGCCATGCTACAGCAGCTATGCAAGTTTGATCTCCAGCCAAAATTCCTTGATGCTACAGATGGGCTCGCTGCCGCAGTGTGCCATCACTTCCAGAGCAGCTCCGTGATCATGGGCGGCAAGAAGTTTAGCGGCTGGGCGGATTTTTTGAAGAATAATGAGAAGCGGGTGAAATAGCATTCATTTCTTCTTCATCGCCTTATACACGATCTTCTGCAGATCAGTACGTATGCCCATCTTGACCAGCTTGGAGTTCTCTGCATCCGGATAGACACGATTGGAGAGGAAGATAAACGTCAGGTTATTGTCCGGATCGCTCCAGACACAGGTACCGGTGAAACCCGTGTGACCAAAGACACTCAGCGGTACTTTATCGTAAGTGGGGGTTGGCTTCTTGGGATCCGGTTCCGGCTTGTCAAAACCTAAACCACGGCGCGATTTAGGCGTCGCTCTTTGTGTAAACAGATCAACGGTAGCCGCGTTTAGGATGCGCTTGCCATTATACTCTCCCTTATTGAGCAGCATCTGCATCAGCGCGGCGAGGTCAAAGGCATTGCCAAATACTCCTGCATGACCAGCTACACCACCGTACATAGCACTACCCGGATCGTGCACGAAGCCCCGCACGGTTTGCTTACGGAAGAATTTGTCGCGCTCCGTAGGCACGATGCGATCCAGAGAGAAGTGCACCGTTGGTTTATACCCGATGCGCGTCAGCCCCATGGGCCAGTAAATGTTTTCATAGACAAAGCTATCAAGCGGCCTGCCTGACACCTGCTCTACTACCTTCTGCATGATGTAGAAGTCCAGATCGCTATAGACGTAGCCGGCATCGGGTCTGACCTCAGAGTGAGACATGATGTGCCACATGGTATCTGCATAGTCCCTGCGGATAAACATACTATCTGCCACCTGGTAGCAGAAGGTGTCATTGCAGAAGTTGCGGTAGTGCAAGTCATACTGCTCAGGGCTTACGGTATATTTATAAAACTCAAAAAACGGCTTCAACCCCGCCTGATGTGTCAGCACGTCCGTCAGCTTCAGGCCGCGGATCGTGGCACTATCATCCAGTGTCAGATAGTCTCCTACGGTCTTATTGAGATCTATCTTTTTCTGGTCGTAAAGCTTCATTACCGCGAGCGTAGTGGCGGCTATCTTGGAGATAGAGGCCAGGTCATACAGGTCTGTAGTCTGTACTTTGTCTTTTGAGTTTTCATAGATCTTGCTGCCGTAGGCCTTGTTCCAGATCACCTTGTTGTCCTTGGCCACGAGTACCTGGCAGCCGGGGTAGGCGTGTGCTATCATTCCGTTCAGGATCACGTCGTCCATCTCACGCAGGTCTTCTGTTTTCATGTGCACATCTTCCGGCTCTGCCTGTGCGAGCCTGACGTGATGATCAGTAGTGATACCCATACCCGCTTTATACTTTTCCGACGCAGACACAGGCAGTTTGCCGAGTGCGGGCATGGCACCAAAGAGAACATTTGCAGCCGCAGGCTGTGTTACTTCATTATCCTCATACGCTACAATGATGTTCTTCTGCGCTTCAAAGAATTTCAGACTGTACGGCGAGCCAAAAATAACGAGCACTACCTCTGTGCGCCGCGACAGGCTGTCTATAAAGTCCAGTGTGTTTTGATTGATGCCGAAGTTGGTAGCCGGCAGTCGGCTCATGCCGTGCAGATCTACGATCACGCGGTCATATTTTGACAGGGTGTCAAGCAGCGGCAGCAGTGTATCATTGCTCTCTCTGGGCGAATTGAATAGAGGGATCTCCGCAAACTCAAAAACCGCATTTTGAAAGTCTGAGTATCCTCTGTGGTCTATAGACACCGAGGCCGTACGGTGCGCGATCAGGTTTTGAAGTGGTATTTGTTTACCCTCATCTGCCACCACAGTGATCGCATTCTCGAAAAGCGTGCGGCGCAGCGCTATGGCTGTGTCTGTATTGATGTCATAGTACAGATTCTCTGTGCTCACAGGGTGCCACTCGCGCAGGCCTAGTTTATATTTATAGGCTAGTATTTTTTTGACATGCTGCTCCAGTATGCTATCGGCCAGTGTAGTATCGCGATAGGCAGCGAGTATTTTTTCTTGCCCTTTTTCGGGATTCTCCGAATACTCCAGCACGTCTGTGCCGGCCATGAAAACGATGCTGTCTATCGTGCCCTCCGGGTATTGGCCCGTCACGGCCTTCATGTTCAGCGCATCAGAGAAAACGATCCCGTCAAAATGCATCTGCTCTTTGAGCAAGCCGGTGACGACTTTGTGTGACAGGGAAGTGGTAACTGTATCCAGTACCGGCACATTCAGGTGCGCTACCATCACGCCGCCTATACCATTGCTGAGCATGACCTTAAATGGAAACAACTCAAAAGCCTCCAGCTTATCCAGAGGCTTCAGTACGGTCGGCAGTGTTTTGTGCGAGTCTTTATCCGTATCGCCATGCCCCGGAAAGTGCTTGGCGCATGCCAGCACATTAGACGACTGCAGTCCATCTGCATATTCCACGGCCTTTACGGCTACCTTGTATCTATCCTCGCCAAACGAGCGGTCATTTATCACCGGGTTTTCTGGATTGCTATTGATGTCCACTACCGGAGCGAAATCTACCTGTACGCCCATTCTCCTGCACTCTCGTCCTATCTCCTCTCCCATGTGCCGGATGAGGGTATTGTCACTGATCGCACCGAGTGTGAGATTGTGCGGGAATGAAGGCGTAGAGTCGAGACGCATACCGAGCCCCCACTCCGCGTCGAGCGCTACCATCAGTGGCACTTTGGAGAGTGCTTGTAGTTTATTGGTCCAGTCTAGCTGCGCAGTAGGGTGCCCCCGAAAGAAGATGATGCCCCCTGCCCGACCGGCACGCACCAGCGATTCCACCCGCGCCATCTCAGGCATAGAGTCGGTATGCGCGGAGAGCATGTAGCACTGGGCTATGCGCTCCTCTACAGTCAGCGAGTCATATACTTTATTGACCCAGGCCACACAGGCCTTATCGTGCTGCCAGTCATAAAATGGA
Source organism: Bacteroidota bacterium (assembly GCA_018267365.1). Taxonomy (GTDB): domain Bacteria; phylum Bacteroidota; class Bacteroidia; order Chitinophagales; family LD1; genus UBA1941. Next base: position 132,012 of record JAFDYQ010000009.1, read on the forward strand.
GTTACATTCTGCGCCGTGAGGGAAACATACACGGATACTGCCAATAAAAGAGAAACTAGCCTTGCCATCTGATAGCTAAACAACGAAATACTGCCCAGCCGAAGTATCAATGGCGTGATACTTTATCTACAGACGCAGCGTAAATGAACAGAATGCAATGCAGCGGTGAGATCTATTGCTGGTTTGCTGTCACCTTTACAGTGTAGGTACCGGTATTGGCAGCGTTGTAAACCGACTCAAAGATAGAGAGATAGAGAATGCCGGTACCCATAGATTTACCTATAAAAGTATCTCCGGCTTTTACCACCTGGCCACTCTCTCCTATCTTGAATACCAGGCAGCCGTACGAGGGTTCGTTTGTTTTGGGCCCCGGGGTGCCATTTACGCCACCATCCGGTGTATAGGCATTGTTAGACAGGCTGGCTATGTTCACTACGCCAGATGCAAGTATCTGTACAGATTGGTCCTTGCGGATCAGAATACCCGTATTCAGCCAGCCGCCGTTAGAGTTGCCTAAAATATGCTGATTGGCGTTGAGCTTGTAAGTGCCTGAGCCGGGGTTATTGACATCTTTGAAGCTGACAGCTATGGATACGATCTTAGCCCTATTGACACTGATACTGCCGTAGTCGGTCTCCAGGCCTATCGATTCAAAATCATAGCGCCCCTCTATGACCGATGCACCGGTGGTTTGCAGCAGGTCTTTTGTATGAAAGTTCTTGGGCAGGTTGTATCTTGACAGCAGGACATCATACAGCAGGTCTACAGAAAAATCGCTGTTCTCCCTTTTCTTATAGGTAGATGAGGATATGTACTCTTTGATCACCGGCACTACCCCCACCTCCATTTTCAGTACCCTGTCAAATGCCGATGAAGCTTCATTGAGTGGGCCATTCTGCACTTTGTCCAGCAGGTCGCGCACCTGATTTTTGTCTATACCGGTGGTATTAATACCCAGCGTAATAGTGGACACATCTCTGATAGGCATTGCCAGGTCGCCGTAGGCCGTCTTGAATGAAATAGAGCTGATTTCGGTCATACCTGTGATCACATCTCCATTCCGCATTTTCACAGTGAAAAATGTGCGCTCATTTTGTGCCTCGGCTACAATGCCAGACAGCAATAGGGTAAACACAAGAAACAATCTCAGAGCCTTCGCCATATTGATTTCGTTGTAAAGCATAAAGATGCAAATAATATGCAGTATTTGACCGCCAGGGCGTCAGATCAGATTATTCTCTTTGAGCTTTTCTGTCTGCTCAGCTACAGCGAGGGCTTCTATCATGCCCCCGATATCACCGTTCATAAAAGAGTCGAGGTTGTACACTGAAAGGTTGATGCGGTGATCGGTGATACGGCCTTGCGGATAGTTATAAGTGCGGATCTTTGCAGAGCGGTCGCCCGTGCTCACGAGCGTTTTGCGGCGCGCAGCGATAGCGTCTTCATGCTTGCGCACGGCTGCCTCATAGATGCGCGTCTTGAGCATTTTCATAGCCATATCCCGGTTCTTATGCTGAGAGCGTTCCGCCTGGCACTCTACTACCGTGTTGGTCGGGATGTGCACCAGGCGCACAGCAGACTCGGTCCTATTCACGTGCTGGCCACCTGCGCCGGATGCACGAAACACATCCATGCGTATATCTGCGGGGTTGATATATATCTCTACCTCATCTGCCTCAGGTAGTACAGCTACAGATGCGGCAGAGGTATGTACACGCCCTTTGGCCTCTGTCTCCGGTATGCGCTGCACGCGGTGTACGCCTGATTCAAACTTCAGTGTACCATAGACATTTTCCCCTTCTATCTCCAGCACCACTTCTTTATAGCCCCCCACAGGGTTATCGCTGGAGTTGGCCACTGTGACAGACCAGCCGCGGGTCTCACAGTAGCGGGTGTACATGCGCATCAGATCTCCGGCAAAGATGCTCGCCTCATCACCGCCAGCTCCGGCACGTATTTCCAGCAGCACATTGCGGTCGTCCTCAGGGTCTTTGGGCACCAGGAGCGACTTTAGTTGAGTCTCAAACTTTTCTTTCTCCTCCTCCTGATGTGTGAGATCTGCCTTAGCCATCTCTCTGAAGTCTTCATCCTTTTCAGTATCCAGTATTTGTTTATTGTTGGCGATATTGGCTAATACGAGCTTGTACTGATCGTAGACACCTACGAGTGTCTCCAGCTCTTTGTATTCTTTATTGAGTGCGGTGAAGCGCTTCATATCGGCCATCGTGGCCGGATCGGAGAGGGCTTTGCCTATTTCTATGAATTTACCTCTGAGATTTTCTATCTGATCAAACATATGCTATGGGTGAGGAGTGGCGGGTGACAAAATAAGATGCCGGGCTCCTATCGGGTGGCGAAAATAATGAAAAGTATGGGCGCAAGCTATCGTTGCTGACTCTGCGGCTAGTATTTGTAAAACACCACACTGTCCGGGTGCATGATCCCTACCCGCTCTTTTTCGATGACAGCCTCTTTGACTCCTACGCTGTCGGGCAGGCTGATCTGTTTTGCGTCAAATGTGACAGGATTGTACGATTTTAGCTTGCCTTCTTCAAAGTAGACTATCTGGTCCTGAAAGATCTGAAAGCGCTGCAGCCCTTTGATCGGAATGGTTTTATAATAAGCCCCAAAATTGTCAAACACCAACACACCCACGGCAGGGTCATTCACATACACCTGGCCGCTTTTTTCCATGATAAAGTTTGGCGTGATAACGGTATTGATGAGCTGATTGACCGGTTGGCTTTGGAGTTGTATCTTACCCGTCTGGTCTATTTTTTTGAGCGTGTAGTTGAGATTGTCATAAAACCAGAGAAACCCATCTGAAGACATCCCCACGGCAGTCACATTCTGGTAGCCGAGGTCAAAAAAATTGTAGGTGGTGAAGTAAGCCAGAAAGCGGTCTAGCAAAACAGCCTGCATAAAGTCAGGATAGTAGACCACTATCTTCATCGGGTTGGAAATGTCTACCGCACCTATCTTACCATACTTAACCTCCTGGTAGATCTGAAACTTATTTCCCATCCGGTCAAACTTGATGATCTGATTGTCTCCGACCGTATAGAAATTGCCAAAATTATCTACGCTGAGGGAGTTGGCTTTGACCGTATAGGCACCTATCTGCGTATAGGTGGCTTGCGCAAATACAGTAATACCACACAATAGGATCAGGGCCACAAGGGCAGTCTTCGCGATCAGGGGATTGATCTTATTCATATTATAATGTTTGAGCACCAGATTTGAATTGTCCTGTGCGAAGTTCGCGACCATCCCAGACGGCGTAGCTATTGTAATCCAGCCAGTCTCCGAGATTGATATAACGGCTACCCTCTATATTTATGTCGAGAGGCAAGTGCCTATGCCCGAATATAAAATAGTCATAGTGTTTGCGTGTGAGCAGCCGTTTACAATACATGACCAGCCACTCTCTATCCTCTCCCAGAAACTGCTCCAGCTTTTTCTCTCCGGTGCTATACCTGCTGCGATATGACAAATAGGATGCCAGCCGGATACCGAGGTCTGGATGTATCCAGCGGAAGAGCCACTGACAGACAGGGTTAGTAAAAACCTTTTTGATGAATTTATAGCCATGATCACGAGGACCGAGCCCGTCACCGTGACCGATGAAAAACTCTTTGCCATCTATAGTGCGATCTATGGGCGCTGTATAGATTTGTGCGCCTAGTTCCTTTTCAAAATAGCCATCGAACCACAGGTCATGATTGCCGGTGAAGATGTGAAGTTTGATACCACGGTCTGACAGCTCTGCCAGCTTGCCCAGCAGCCGTACATAACCTTTGGGCACTACAGTCTTGTAGTCATGCCAGAAGTCAAACGTATCTCCCACCAGAAAAATCTCCGCCGCGTCTCTGCCGGCCAGATCCAGCCACTCTACGAAAAGGCGCTCCCTGTCCAGACTGGTATCATAGTCGGGCGTACCCAGGTGCAGGTCTGAGGCAAAATAGATTTTAGTGCCAACGGTCATGTAGTGCTAATGTATGGAGAATCATGAAGTCTGTATCGTCCTAAAATAGGTTGACGGATTAATAATCAATTTATGAACTCCCGA